>DASUHF010000046.1:0-46087 GCA_036273655.1 Solirubrobacteraceae bacterium
GCGGCACCGAACCGAAGGCGGGGCCGCCCGGGGCGGCATCGCGAAGCTGCGGCCGGGGTCCGACATGAAATTTCTGCCAATTCGGCCCCTCCGGAGGCAAGTTGGCGACGGATGCGTGTGGGCCATGCGTCGATGACCAACCGACGATCTGGCCGGCTCGTTTGGCGACTTTTTCATGAACCGGGCGGTCCACCAAGGCGATCAGCCGCTCCTCTTCGCTGCCAAACGGCCACTGACCGCTCCCGACCCGTCCTTCACTGCAGAACACCCCAATGACCGCCGCCGGCCCTTCCCTTCACTGCCAAAACGCCCCGCTGACGGCGCCCGAACCGGCTCCCTTCACCGCCGGAACGCCCCGCTGACGGCGCCCGGCCCTCCCCTTCACCGCAAAACACCACGCTGATGGCGCCCGAGCCGCCCCCTTCACCGCAAACACCCCGCTGACGGCGCCCGACCCTCCCCCTTCATCGCAAAACACCCCGCTGACAGCGCCCGACCCTCCCCTTTTCAGCGCCAAAACGCCCCGCTGACGGCGTCCGACCCGCCCCCTTTACCCCAAAACGCGCCGCTGACCGCTCCCGGCCCGGGCAAGCGGCCCGCTGACGACGTCACCCCTCGACGCGCTGAGCCAACTCGACGCCCTTGCGACCGATGTCGACGATGTAGCCGCGCAGGATCCCGTGGTTGGCCTCTGAGCCGGGGTTGATGCAGAGGGTCTTGCCGATCTTGCGCTCGCCGCCGGACTCGTGGATGTGACCGTGGATCGACAACACCGGCTGGTAGTCCTCGATGATGCGGCGTACGGCGGTCGAGCCGACCGGTCCGCGCAGGACGTCGCCGGCGGAGACGGTCGGCCGCAGGTTCTCGTCGAGGATCGGCGCCGTGTCCAGGCCGGAGTCGTGCGGCGGCACGTGGATCATGAAGATCGCGCGGCGCGGATCGGACACCTGGCGGGCGAGCGCGTCGAGGCGCTCGTAGAGCTGGTCCTCGGTCTCCTCGCGCGGGGTGTTCCAGGGGGTGTGGTTCGACCATCCGCACGCGAGCAGCTCAAGGCCGCCGGTGATCTCCACGACCTTGCCGTCGACGTTCACCGGCGCGTACCCGGGACGGTTGAGCACCTCGTCGATCGAGAAGTCGTCATCGTTGCCGGGAATCAGGTACAGCGGTACCGAGGAGCCGTCGAGCCGCTCGGTCGCGAGCTCCAGCCACGCCTGCAGGCGCTCTGACATCAGCCGCTCGAGCAGCTGGTTGCGCGCGCCCTCGTCGCCGGCGAGGCGGTCGGCGTCCTCGGCGGTCGTCTCAAACGAGTAGTAGCCGACGTCGGCGATGTCGCGCTCCAGCTGCGCCAGCTCGTCGCCGTCGCGCGCGACTCGGTGCACGCCGAGCAGCTCTGCCTCGAGCGCGTCGCCGCGGCGCACGAGCGGCGCGATCGCCTTGCCGGTGAGGTCGCCGGCCATCAGCGCCACATCGGCCTTGTAGACGTTCAACGAGATCGCGTTGATGAACTTGCGCCACGCCTTCTCGGCGGCGTGCAGGTCTGACGCGATGTAGATCCGGGTTGCCATGTCGGTGGGCTCGAACGGGCCTCAATCCGGCGGGAGCTCGGTGAACAGCATCTTGGAGTCGATTCCCGATGTGTGCGTGCGCCACTGCATCGCCAGGTACACGAGCAGCCCGATCAGGTAGAAGATCCCCGCGTCGATGATGCCGTTTGTCTCCAGGTAGGTGAGCGCGCCGCCGCCCTTGAGCGCGTCCACGATCGGCTTGATGACCGCGAAGATGTAGATCCACACCGGGAACACCAGCCACACCAGCCCGATCCACGGCAGCGCCCGGCGCATCGGCGCGTTGCGCACGAGGTCGGGACGGCGGACGCGCACGAGCATCGCGTTGACGCCCGGCAAGCACCAGGTGAGCACCGCCATCGTGATCGAGAACCAGGCGGTGCCGGCGAGGTTGAGTTTGTGACCGGTGGTGGCCAGGAACGTCGGCAGCACCTTGTAGCTCTGCAGGAACAAAAACAGCGCGGTCAGGGCGATCGTGGCGAGGATCGCGTTCAGCGGCGCACGCAGCCGCTCGGAGACGTTGCCGAACCACTCGGGCATCTGCCGGTCAAGCGACCACGCCAGCTGCATGCGGCTGATGAAGTTGATGTACACCGGGCACAGCAGGAACGGGAACACGGTGCCGCCGAGGCTGATCAGCGCCCAGATCGGCCACAGGCTCTTGTTGGCGATCACCGCCAGCAAGGGCATCGCGTTGGGCTGGCCGAGCGGCAGCGGCGCCGTCGAGAACCCCCAGTAGCTCGCGCCCCAGCTGACGTTCATCCCGAACCCGAAATGGCTGGAGATGACGTCGACGTAGACGGAGTTGGCCAGCACGCCGATCACGAGCGAGCCAAGCAGCGCTATCAGAACGCCGCGGCGGACGTTGCCGCGGACCTCGCCGGCGATGTACGCCGAGTACTGAAAGCCGATGTACTGGAACAGCAGCACCGACAGCACCAGCGGGAACACCGAGGTCGAGAAGATCCTCGCGATAAAGCTCTGGCTTGGCGCCCCGAGCACGCCCGCGGCATGACCGCCGGCGGCGATCTTGGCAGCGCTGACGCCGCCGGTGTAGTGCGGCAGGTTGGCGATGAAGCTCCCCTTGTGGGTCGCGATCAGGCCGATGATGAACATCGCCACAAAGCACGCGACGCCGTAACCCGCAAGCGCCGTCACGACCCGATGGAACGAGCGCGTCGGCAGCACGCAGACGAGGCCGATGATCGCCAGCACGACCAGCGATGCGATGAATCCGGGCGTGCCGGTGATCGTGCCGGTCGAGTCCGTGAACCACGTGTTGGCGTGGGTGAAGAAATGGCCGCCGGCCCCGATCCCGATGATCCGCGCCGTGATCTGCAGGTTGCGCAGTACCAGAGGAACCTCGAAGGCGATGATCAGCACCGACGCGATCACGAGCGTCCAGCTCTCCATCCACCCCAGGAACGGGTGGATGATCCGGCTCGTGAACACGTAGTCGCCGCCCGAGCGCGGCATCACCGACGTCAGCGACGAGAAGATCAGCGCCAGCAGCACGCAGAACAGGCCGGCGATGATCGCCGCCCAACCGTACGCCGAGAACGGGCCGACCTTCCACATCGCGACGTCCGGCAGCGAGTAGAAGATCGGATAGAGGGTCAGCCCGACGCCGACGAACGCCGCGACGTTGAAGAACAACGCGTTCGTGACCGAGACGTTGCGAACGAGGCCCGACGACTGCCGGACGAACAACTTCGGGGTCGTGGAGCCGGCCGCCGCCGACGGCTCCGCAGTCTGGTCGGACACAGCCTCTCCCATCCGGTCCGTTGACGTACGGCGCACAACCTATACCAACGGTCGGCGCGATGGAGCGATTGGTCAAAACAGCTCGGGCGCGACGCGCACGAGCTCGGCGACCGGCAGCCCGACGACGTTCAGGTAGTCGCCGCGTATCTCGGATACGAGCAGCGCGCCGCGGCCCTGGATCGCGTAGCCGCCGGCGCGATCGCGCCACTCGCCGGTGTCGACGTAGGCGGCGATCTCGGCGTCGGTCAACGCCCGGAAGCGGACGATCGTCTCGGCGACCGCGACCGTCTCGTCCTCGCCGCGGCGGAACGCGAGCCCCGAGATCACCGTGTGCTCGCGGTTCGACAGCTCGCGCAGGGTCGCGAGGGCGCGCGCGGCGCTCTCGGGCTTGCCGAGCACGGCGCCGTCGAGCACGACCTCGGTGTCGACGCCCAACACCGGCAGCCGCGCCGCCGCGGGCTCGGAGGCCATCACCGCGGCGGCCTTCCGACGCGCGTTGCAGACGACCAGCCTGCGCGGCGGCATCTCGCCGGTTAGCTCGGCGGCGCCCGAGACGCGGACCTCGAACGGAACGCCGAGCTGCGTCAGGATCGCCCGCCGCTGCGGCGAGCCCGAGGCCAGGATCAGCCGGGGCTGCTCGACGGGGCGCGTGGGCGCGATCAACGCCCGACGGTCAGCCGCGCTCAGGGAAGAACAGCGCGACCTCACGGGCGGCCGACTCGGGCGAGTCGGAGCCGTGGACCATGTTCTGGCCGACCGCGATCGCGTAGTCGCCGCGGATCGAGCCGGTGGTGGCCTCGAGCGGGTTGGTGGCGCCGATCACCTGGCGCGCGGCGCGCACCGCGTCGTCGCCCTCGAGCACGAGCGCGACCAGCGGCCCCGAGGTGATGAACGCGACGAGCTCCTCGTAGAACGGCTTGCCCTCGTGCTCGGCGTAGTGGCTGGCCGCGATCTGACGATCGAGCGTGCGCAGCTGCAGCGCGACGATCCGCAGCCCCTTGCGCTCGAAGCGGGCGAGGATCTCGCCGGTCAGGTTTCGGGCGAAGGCGTCCGGCTTGACGAGAATCAGCGTGCGCTCCACGGCGGCAGGTCCTTCCTGTCGATGCTTGTTCCCCCCGGTCCGGGCGGCGATGGGTCAGGTGGTCGTCGGCTGCTCGGTCGCAGCGGTCGCCTCGGCGGCCGCTGCCGCCGAGCGGCGGCGGGAGCGCCGCGGCGTCGGCGCGGGAGCGCCGATCTCGGCCTCGCAGTACGGGCAGACCTTCCACGTCGGATCCAGCGGCTTGCCGCAGTTGTGGCACGGGTCCTTGAGCTTGCGCATGCAGTTGGGACAGCGCAGATAGTCGCGCTCGACCTCGTAGTCGCAGTGCGGGCACAGGTGGTATCCGAGCTCGGCCAGCCGTGCCTCGGCGGCCTGCATCTCGAGCTCTCGCTCGCGCACGTCGTCGAGGTACTCGGGCGGGCGCACGATCATGTAGACGATCGTCCCCACGTACGGGAACAGCGACGCGATCGTCGCGCAGCCAACCAGCAGCGGATCGCCGATCCGGCGGCGCGCGTCGGCATACGTCCAGAAGATCAGCGCGAGCCAGATCACGACCAGGAACAGGATCACCAGTTCGACGGCCAGATTCAGGGCGCTGTTGGAGATCCCGAAGATTGCGTATGGCAGCATGGAGGGCCGAGTGTAGTGGGCAAGGGCTTGTGACGGCGTATATCAATACGCCGTCAACATTGAGGATCCTCTACAAAAACGCGCGACCGAGCAGGTAGCCGAGCCCGAAGAACACGAGGATCACAACCGCCACGCAGACGGCGACGATGCCGATCATGAACAGGAAGCTCGGCTCGGAGTCGCGCCGAGCGGTGCTCCTGGGGCGGCTACGCGGCTGGGGCATCAGACCGCGAGTTTCTCACGAACACCGGCGCATCGGAATTGCTGAGAAATCTCACATCGTCGACGCGCGAGCGCGTCGGCCGCCGGCGAGCATGTCGGCGATCAGGTAGATCGAGCCGGTCACGACCACGACCCCGTCACGGCCGGCCAGCTCGCGTGCGCGGGCGACCGCCGCGATCGGGTCGGCGACGATCTCCGACGCCGGGCCATGCAGCTGGCGCGTCAGCGACTGCAGCGTGCCGGGCGGCAGCGCGCGGGGGTTGTGGCTCGAGGTCAGCACGACCGCGTCGATCGTCACCGCGCCGCCGAACAGCCCCGCGAGCATCCCCGCGGCGTCCTTGTCGTCGAGGACCGAGACGACCGCGACGACGCGGTGGTCGCCGGTCACGAGCTCGGGCAGCGACTCGGCCAGCGCGACCGTCCCGGCCGGGTTGTGCGCGCCGTCGACGAGCGTCAGCGGCTCGGCGTCGATCTGCTGCAGGCGGCCGGGCACGCGCACGATCGCCGCGGCCGCCCGGACGGCGTCGTCGTCGAGCTGGCCCAGGTAGGCCTGCGCCGCGGCGCGCGCGAGGGCGAAGTTGCGCCGCTGGTAGGCGCCGGGTGCGCCCACCGGGACGCCCGGGTCGGTCCCGGCGCGCACGATCGTCGCCTCGCGCTCAGCCGCGGTCCGCTCGGCGACCGCGATCGCGTCGTCGTGCAGGCCTGCGCCGAGCACGAGCGTCGTACCGGGCTGCAGCACGTCGAGCTTCTCGGTCGCGATGTCGGCGATCGTCGGCCCCAGCCAGCGGGTGTGCTCGAGGCCGACGGTCGTCAGCACCGTGACCGAGGACGGGATCACGTTGGTGGCGTCGTAGCGGCCGCCGAGCCCCGCCTCGATCGCCGCGACCGCGACCTGCTGTCGTGCGAGCTCCGAGTACGCGGCGGCGGTCAGCGCCTCGAACTGCGTGACCTCGTTGCCCGGCTCGGCGGCGCGGTCGACGAGCTGGGCCGCATGCCGGGCGCGGGCGACGGCGGCGCCGAACTGCGCCTCGGTGATGTCGTGGCCGCCGCCGGATCCGAACGGGTCCTCGACGCGGATCCGCTCGGCGAACGACTGCAGGTGCGGCGACAAATACGCGCCCGTTCGCAGCCCGTGCTGGGCGAGGATCTCGGCGATCATCCGCGTCGTCGACGACTTGCCGTTGGTGCCGACCACGTGAATCGAGTCAAACTGCCGCTCGGGGTGGCCGAGCGTCGTCATCAGCCGCCGCATGCGCTCCAAGCCGAAGCGCATCCCGAACAGCTCCAGCGACAGCAGGTACCGCTCCGCCTCGGGACCTGTCATCGCCACCCGCTACCCCGCTCCCACGACACTACGTGAGATCCTCGCCGAGCGCCGCGAGCTCGGCCACGAGGCGGTCGCGCTCGATCTGCAGCTGCGCGAGCTTGTCGCGCTCGGCCTGCACGACGTGCGCGGGCGCCTTGGCGACGAACCCCCGATTGGCGAGCTTGCCCCCGGCGCGCGCGATCTCCGAATCGACGTCGGCCAGCTGCGCGCGCAGCTTGTCGACCTGCGCGCCCCGATCCAGGCCGGCGCCACCGAGGATCTCGACCACGCCGCCCGGCACCGGCACGCTCGCGATCGCGGTCTCCTCCGGTCCGGCACCGTTCAGCGTCAGTCGCCCCAGCCGTGCGACATGCTCGGACGTCTGCTCATAGCCGGGCGCGGCCAGCCGCGCCGGCAGCACGGCGCCGGCCTGCACGGCCGCTTCGCTGCGCCACCGCCGCAGCGCCTGGATCGCGGCGATCGCGCGCTCGACGGCCGCCTCGGCGTCGGCGTCGGCGCCGGCGGCGGCCAGCCGCGGCACCGTCCGCTGCGCGAGCAGCCCCTCGGTGCCGGGGATCAGCGACCAGATCTCCTCGGTCTCGAACGGGATGATCGGGTGCGCGATCGAGATCGTCTCGGTCAGCACGTGCAGCAGCGTCGCGATCAGCTCGGGCTCGCCGTCACGCAGCCGCGGCTTGACGAGCTCGAGGTACCAGTCGCACAGCTCGCCGTAGACGAAGTCGTACAGCGCCAGCGCCGCGTGTGAGAAGTCAAAGGCGTCGATCAGCTCGCCGACCCGCTGCTGCGCGAGCGCCAGGCGCGACAGCATCCAGCGGTCCTCGACCGCGTTCGGAGTCGCGGCGGCGCGGATGGAGCCCGCCGCCCCGCCCCCCACATCCCCAGCGTCGGCGGCCCCGAGCAGGATCAGCCGCGCCGCGTTCCACAGCTTGTTGCCGAGCTGCTGGCCCTGGGCGAGCTTGTCCTCGGAGAAGCGGACGTCCTGGCCCGATGACATCGCCAGCAGACCCCAGCGAACCGCGTCGGCGCCGTAGGCCGGAAACGCGCCGCGCTCGGGGAACACCGGTGGCCGCTCGCCGCCGCCGATCAGATCCAGTGGGTCTATCCCCGTGCCCAGCGACTTCGACATCCGCCGCCCGTCCGGGGCCTGGATGATCGACGTGATGTGGACGTCAGAGAACGGCTCGGTGCCGGTGAACTCGATCCCCATCATGATCATCCGCGCGACCCACAAAAAGATGATGTCGCGCGCGGTGACGAGCGCGTCGGTCGGGTAGAACGCGCGCAGCTCCGGCGTCGGCTGCGGCCAGCCGAGCGTCGCAAACGGCCACAGCGCGCTCGAAAACCAGGTGTCGAGCACGTCCGGGTCGCGGGTCCAGCCCTCGCCCCGCGGCGGCTCGGTGCCCACGTAGGTCTCCAGGTCGCGGTACCAGACCGGCAGCTGATGGCCCCACCACAGCTGGCGCGAGATGCACCACGGCCGGATGTTGTGCATCCAGTCGAGGTAGACCTTGCGGTAGTTCTCCGGATGGAAGCGCACGCGGCCGCTGGTGACGGCGTCGATCGCGGGCTTGGCGAGCTCCTCCATCGCCATGAACCACTGCAGCGAGATCAGCGGCTCGATCCGCGCGCCCGAGCGATCGGAGAACGGCACCGTGTGGCGATAGGGCTCGGCGCTTCTGATCAGCCCCTGCTCGCGCAGTGCCGTGACGACCTCGCGCTGGGCCTCTGACACGGTGAGCCCGCGAAAGCGCTCGGGCGCCTCGTCGGTCATGCGGCCGTCCTCGCCGATCACCGACGGCTGCGCAAGCCCGTGGCGGCGGCCGATCTCGAAGTCGTTGGGGTCATGCGCGGGCGTGATCTTGAGCGCGCCGGTGCCGAACTCGGGCTTGACGTAGTCGTCGGCGATGATCCGCAGCTTGCGCCCGACGAGCGGCAGGATCGCGGTCTCGCCGATCAGGCGCCGGTAGCGCTCGTCGTCGGGGTGCACCGCGATCGCGGTGTCGGCGAGCATCGTCTCGGGGCGGACGGTCGCGACCGTGATCGAGCCCGAGCCCGATGCGAGCGGGTAGTCGACGTAGTAGAGCTGGTCGTCGACTTCGCGCTCGACCACCTCGAGGTCCGAGATCGCCGAGCCCGAGCCGGGATCCCAGTTGACCATGTAGCGGTCGCGGTAGATCAGGCCCTTCTCGTACAGCGCGACGAACACCTTGAGCACCGCCCGCGCGTAGCGCTCGTCGAGCGTGAACCGTTCGCCGCGGTAGTCGAGCGAGGCACCGAGTCGCTTGAACTGCTCGATGATCGTGCCGCCGTACTGCGAGCGCCATTGCCAGACGCGCTCGACGAACTGCTCGCGACCGAGCTGCGCGCGGCTGACGTTGTCCTCGGCGAGCTGCTGCTCGACCTGGGTCTGGGTCGCGATCCCAGCGTGGTCGGTGCCGAGGATCCATTTCGTCCGCTGCCCGCGCATCCGGTGCGCGCGCGCCAGGCAGTCCTGGATCGAGCCGTTGAGCGCATGCCCCATGTGCAGCACGCCGGTGACGTTCGGCGGCGGGATCGCGATCGAGTAGTTCTCCTGCGCGGTGCCCTCCGGCGCGGGCGAGAACAGCCCTGACTCAAGCCACCGCTCGACGATCCGCGGCTCGACCTCGGCTGGCTCATAGCGCGTGCGTTCGGACAACTCGGACATGGGCAGGGGTGAGTGTAGGTCCACGCGCCGCGCTACTGATCGCCGACGCGCGGCGCAACGCCGGGCTGACGCAGGCGAGCCTCGCGAGGCGCATGGGCGTGCCGCAGTCGGTCGTCGCCCGGCTTGAACGGCCCGGCTCGAACCCGACGTGGGACACGATGTGCCGCGCGCTCGACGCGTGCGGCTTCGAGCTCGACGTGCGGCGCTCGCAGCCCGAGCGGTCGAGCATCGACCCGACGCTCGTGCATTCGATGATGCGCGTACCAGTCGATGAGCGGCTCGGGCGGTTCGATCGCGCGTACGTCGAGGTGCAGAAGATCGCGGGCTCGGTTCGGCGAGAGCATGGCGAACTGGGCTGACTTCTCGGCGACCGCGCTGATCCGCGCGCTGGTCGCCCATGGGGTCGACTTCGTCGTCGTCGGCGGAATCGCGATGATCCTTCATGGGTCTGGGCGGATGACGCAGGACCTCAACATCTGCTTTGCGGATGATCAGGCCAACCTCGACGCAATCGGCGCGGCGCTGATCGAGCTCGGGGCGACGCTCTACGGGGTCGCGGGGGACGTGCCGTTTGTCCCCGACGGCCGCACGCTGCGGCAGATCTCGATCCTCACGCTCGACACCGATGCGGGCAAGATCGACCTGCTGCGAGAGCCGGCCGGCGCCCCGGCGTACGCTCGGCTGCGCAGCCGCGCCGACCGGGTGGAGACCGACGGGATGCAAATCCTCGTCGCCTCGCTCGACGACCTCGAGTCAATGAAGCGCGCGGCCGGCCGGCCCAAGGACCTGATCGATCTCGAGGAGATCGAGGTGATCCGCCGGCTGCGGCGGCGCACCGGCCGGCGCTAGGACTGATCTGGGCGACCGTCCGCGCACACCCGAAACGATCGCGATCAGCTGAAGCTCGGCTTCCGCGGGCGTCGTCAACGCGCTGAATCGGGTCGGATGGCCGCCGCGGTCCGGCCCGCAGGCGCGCGAACCAAACAAGGCGGCGTCAGCCGCCCCCCAAAAGCCGTTTAGGCGGCCGCTTCCTCGTCGGGCGCCGCGGCGGTGACCAGCGTCGGCGGCGTGCCCTTCTCGATCGTCTCGCGCGTGACCACGCACTTCTGCACGTCGCGGCGGGAGGGGAGCTCGAACTGGACCTCGAGCAGCACCTCCTCGATGATCGAGCGCAGGCCGCGGGCGCCGGTCTCGCGCTCCAGCGCCTTGTCGGCGACCGACGCGAGCGCCTCGTCGGCGAACACGAGCTCGATCCCGTCGAAGTGGAAGAACCGCTGGAACTGCTTGACGAGCGCGTTGCGCGGCTCGGTCAGGATCTTCATCAGCTCCGCGCGCGACAGCTGGTGGATCGCCGACATCACCGGGAGGCGCCCGATGAACTCGGGGATCAGCCCGTACTGGATCAGGTCCTCGGGCAAGCAGTGCATGAAGATCTCGCCCGGGTCGGCGAGCTCCTTGGACTGGATCGCGGCCCCGAAGCCGACGCCCTGGTGGCCGATCCGGCGCTCGATCACGCGGTCGAGGTTGGCGAACGCGCCGCCGCAGATGAACAGCACGTTTGTGGTGTCGATCGACAAGAACTCCTGGTGGGGGTGCTTGCGCCCGCCCTGCGGCGGCACGCTCGCGGTCGTCCCCTCGAGGATCTTCAACAGCGCCTGCTGGACGCCCTCGCCCGAGACGTCGCGCGTGATCGACGGGTTGTCGGCCTTGCGCGCGATCTTGTCGACCTCGTCGATGTAGATGATCCCCGTCTCGGCCTTCTTGACGTCGTAGTCGGCCGCCTGGATCAGCTTCAGGAGGATGTTCTCGACGTCCTCGCCGACGTAGCCGGCTTCGGTCAGCGCGGTGGCGTCGGCGATCGCAAACGGGACGTTGAGGATCTTGGCCAACGTCTCGGCCAGCAGCGTCTTGCCGCAGCCGGTCGGGCCGAGCAGCAGGATGTTGGACTTCTGCAACTCGATGTCGTGGTCATCGGACTGCATCATCTGCACGCGCTTGTAGTGGTTGTAGACCGCTACCGAGAGCGAGCGCTTGGCCTGCTCCTGGCCGACGACGTACTCGTTGAGCACGTCGTAGATCTCACGCGGCTTGGGCAGGTTCTCGATGTCGAAGCTCGGCGGTGCCGTCAGCTCCTCGTCGATGATCTCGTTGCAGAGATCGATGCACTCGTCGCAGATGTAGACGCCCGGGCCGGCGATCAGCTTCTTGACCTGCCGCTGAGACTTGCCGCAGAAGCTGCAGAGAAGCTGCTCGTTGGAGTCGGTCGGACGTGCCACTGGTTCCTCTCCCCTGGATCGCCTGCGGTCGGTTCTCGCGCTCTGCCGCCTACAAGCCTAATGGCTCAGTGCTGCGAGATCACCCGATCGATGATCCCGTACTCCTTGGCGTCCTCGGCGGACATGAAGTAGTCGCGCTCGGTGTCGTGCTTGACGGTCTCGAGATCCTTGCCCGTGTGCTTGGCGATGATCTCGTCCAAGCGCTGGCGGATGTCGATGATCTCGCGGGCGTGGATCTCGATGTCGGTCGCCTGGCCCTGGAAGCTCGAAGAGACCTGGTGGATCAGAATCTTGGCGTTCGGCAGGGCCATCCGCTTGCCCTCGGCGCCGCCGGCCAACAGCAGCGCGCCCATCGACATGGCGATCCCGACGCAGATCGTCTGCACGTCGGGCTTGATGAACTGCATCGTGTCGTAGACCGCCAGGCCGGCGTACACCGACCCGCCCGGCGAGTTGATGTAGACCGAGATGTCCTTGTCGGGATCCTCGGACTCCAGGTGCAAAAGCTGGGCGACGATCAGGTTGGCGATCTGGTCGTCGATCGGCGTGCCGAGGAAGATGATGCGCTCGTTGAGCAGGCGGCTGTAGATGTCGAAGGCTCGCTCGCCCCGCGACGTCTGCTCGACCACCATCGGTACCAGTGGACTCATACGCTGCTTTCTTTGTGTTCAGGCAGTTGAATCCTGCCGACTGTAGCGACCATCGGCCGGGCGACAGCGACCCTGTGAGTGGTCAGCTTCCCGGGGTCCAGAGCCGGCCGCCGGCCGCGCCCGCGGGCTTGGCCTCGCCCTCAGGCTCGTCCTTGCCGGGCGTCCACAGCGCGTCGCGGGCCTTGGCCTGCTCCACCGAGATCGGCTTTGCCTCGGCGACGAGGCGCTGCAGCGCCTGCCTGGTGGCGACGTCCTCGCGCAGCTGATCGAGCCGTCCGCCCTTGCGCAGCCGCTCGACGATCTCGGCGGGCTCGGCCCCGTCGCGCGCGGCGACGGGCGCGACCGCCTCCTCGAGCTCCTGCTCGGAGGGCTCGATCTGCTCGGCCTCGACGACCGCGGCCAGCACCGCCTCGCGGCGCAGCGCCGCCTCGGCCTCCGGCTCGGCTTCTTGCGCCAGCTGCTCCTCGGTCTTGCCCGAGATCTGCAGGTAGACGTCCTTGGAGATCCCCTGGTGCTCGAGCGAGTGCAGCATCTGCCCGAGCAGCTCGTGTGCGCGCGCGTGCACGAGCGGCTGCGGGACCTCGACCTGCGCGTTGTCGGTCACCGCCTGCAGCACCGCCTGCTCGAACTCGCGCTCGACGGCGTTCTCGTCGGCCTCGGTCAGCTTTACGCGGAAGTCCTCGCGCAGCTCGTCGAGCGTGTCGAACTCCGACGCCTCGGCGGCGAAGTCGTCGTCGAGCTCGGGCAGCTGCTTGGCCTTGACCTCGTGCACGGTCACCGCGAACGTCGCCGGCCGTCCCTGCAGCTCCTCGGACGGGTAGTCGTCGGGGAACGTCACCTCGACCGTCTTCGTGTCGCCGGCGGAGACGCCGACCAGCTGCTGCTCGAAGCCGGGGATCAGGCGGTCGGCGCCGAGCTCGATCAGCTGGTCGCGGCCGGAGCCGCCCTCGAACTCCTCGCCGTCGAGCGTGCCGACGTAGTCGACGACGACGTGGTCGCCGTTCTCAGCAGGTCGATCGACGGTCTCGAGCGTCGCGACGCGGTCGCGCAGCTGCTCGATCTGCTCGTCGACGGCGGCGTCGTCGACGTGCGGCTCGCGGCGGCCGACCTCGATTCCCTTGTACTCGCCGAGCGTCGCCTTCGGCCGCACCCCGATCTCGATCGAGAACTCCAGTGGCTTGCCCTGTCCGGGCAGGTCGGACAGGTCGAGTTCGGGCTCGCCGATCGGCGCGATCCCGGCCTCGCCGATCGCGTCCGCGTACCAGTTGCCCAGCGACTCGCGCACGGCCTCGTCAAGCACCGTGTCGCGGCCGAGCCGGCGGATCACGACCGCGGGCGGCACCTTGCCCTTGCGAAAGCCGGGGATCCGCATCGTCGAGCCCAGCCGCTTAGCGGCCTGTTGCAGGCGCTTTTCGACCTCCTCGGCGGAGACCTCGGCCGACACCCGCACGCGTGACTCGGGCAGTTCGGTGACGCTCGTTGTGACGGTCGGCATCCGGGCAACGATAGCTTGACCACTGTGTCGGCCGAGTCGCGCTGGGAGCGCTTCGCGCGGGAGGACCCGCTGCGGTTCATCGACCCGGCCCTCAGCGGCGGGATGACGATCGAGGAGTTCGCCGCATCGGGCGAGCCGCTGGTCGCGTCGGCACTGGCGTGGGCGGCGCCGTTGCCCGGTCGCGAGCGCGCGGTCGAGATCGGCTGCGGCGTCGGGCGCTACACGGTCGCGCTCGCGTCTCGGTTTGCTTTGGTGGACGCGGTCGACGTGTCGCCGACGATGATCGCGCTGGCGCGTCAGATCGGGATGCCCGACAACGTGTCGCTGCACGTCGGCTCGGGGCGCGACCTCGCCGGTCTGCCTGACGGGGCGTACGACCTCGCGTTCTCGCACCTGGTGTTCCAGCACATCGCCGAGCGTGGCGTGATCGCCTCGTATCTGAACGAGCTGGCGCGCGTGCTCGTGCCCGGCGGGATCGCGGTGCTGCAGTTCGACACGCGGCCTGCGTCGCGGGTTGTCGCATGCGTCCAGGCGCTGCCCGATCCGCTGCTGCCGCGCCTGCACCGGCGCGGGGCGCGGCGGGTACGGATCCCGCCGGAGCGGCTGCACGCGTGGGTCGCGGACGCGGGCCTGGTCGTCTCGTCAGAGCGTGGTGCGGGCAGCGCCGAACACTGGCTGGCGCTGATGCACGGGCGCGCGTAGGCGCTCGCGAGGGCAACGTTGGCGTTCGCGTAACCCCGTCCGTTACGCGAACGCCAAGCTTCCCGCGGCGGAGCGCCCCCGCCGACCGATCACACGAGGTTCTTGAGCTCGCGCAGCAGCACCGGCAGCGTCGTCGTGTTGTAGTTCTCGGACGCGCGCACGTCCGACAGCACGTTCTCGGTGCGCTGCACCGGCGCGGCGTTGCGCTCCAGCCAGCGCTCGATCAGCGCTTCGCCGTCGGCGTCGGGCAGTGCGTTCTCGGCGAGCACGTCGCGGGTCAGCGCCCGGTGCAGCTCGTACAGGTCGTCGCGCAGCGCGGCGCGCGCGAGCGCCTGCCAGCGATCCGAACGCGGCAGCTCGAAGATCCGGTCGCGCAGCCAGTCCAGCCCCAGCCGCGAGCCGATCCCGAAGTAGACGGTCGTCGCCAGCTCCTGTTCGCAGCTGCAGCGGTCGGCGTCCTCGACGATGTCGAACACCGACAGCAGTGCGTTCATGCTCGCGACGCGCGTCGCGAGGGCGGGCTCGACGCCGGCGCCGAGCAGCTCCCCGACGCGCGCGTCGAACGTCTCACGGTCGTGGCCTTCGAGCGCGTCGGGCAGCGCCGCCGCGAGCGTCCGCGCCGGGCCGGCGAAGCGCGCGGCGGTCTGTGCGACATCGATCTCGCCGCGCGGGCGCGAGCGCACCAGCCAACGGGTCGAGCGCTCCACGAGCTTGCGCCCCTCGATCAGCATCGACAGCTGCGTGCTCGCCTCGATCCGGTTGTCGAGCGCTTCGACCTCGCGCCAGAACTCGCGCATCTCGAACACCTCGCGCGCGACCGCGAACGCGCGCGCGAGCTGCGGCACCGCGACGCCCGTCTCCTCGTTGAGGCGGAACGCGAACGTCGTCCCGGCGCGGTCGACGAGCTGGTTGGCGACGACCGTCGCGATCAGCTCGCGGCGCAGCCGGTGGCCGCGCATCTGCTCGGAGTAGCGGTCCAGCGGATGCGGGAAGTAGCGCTCGAGGTCCGGCACGAGGTAGGGCTCGTCGGGCAGGTCGGACTCGACCAGCAGCGCGTACAGGTGGATCTTGCAGTACGCGATCAGGACCGCAAGCTCGGGCGACAGCAGGCCGCGGCGCTCGGAGCGACGCTGCGCCAGGGTCTCCTTTGACGGCAGCCCCTCGAGCTCGCGATCGAGGCCCGCCACCTCCTCCAGATGGCCGATCATGCGGGCGTGCACCTCGCGCATCGAGACGGCCTGCGCGAGCGAGATCGAGATCGCCTGGGTCTGCATGTAGCTGCCGTACAGGACGGTGTCCGCGACCGCGTCGGTCATCGACGCCAGCATCTCGTTGCGCTCGTCGAACGTCAGCTGTCCGGAGGCGACGACCCCGTCGAGCATGATCTTGATGTTGACCTCGTGGTCTGAGCAGTTGACGCCGGCGACGTTGTCGACCGCGTCGTTGCAGATCTGCCCGCCGGACTGGTCAGGCCCGCCCCGCAGCGCGTACTCGACCCGTCCGGACTGGGTGAGCCCGAGGTTGCCGCCCTCGCCGACGACCCGGCAGCGCAGCTCCTCGCCGTTGACGCGGAGACCGTCGTTGGCGCGGTCGCCGACCTGCGCGTTGGTCTCGCTGGATGCCTTGACGTAGGTGCCGATGCCGCCGTTGAAGAGCAGATCGACGGGCGCCTTGAGCAGCTCCGCGATCAGCTCCGCGGGCGACAGCCGTTCGGCCTCGATCGCGAGCGCGGACCGCACCTCGGGTGTGATCTCGATCGATTTGGCGTCGCGCCGGTGCACGCCGCCGCCGGCGGAGATCAGCGACGGGTCGTAGTCTGACCACGCCGAGCGCGGCAGCTCGTACAGCCGGCGCCGCTCGTCGAAGCTCGTCTTCGGGTCCGGGTCGGGGTCGAGGAAGATGTGGGCGTGGTTGAACGCCGCCAGCAGCCGGATGTGCGGCGAGCACAGCATCCCGTTGCCGAACACGTCGCCCGACATGTCGCCGACTCCGACGACCGTGAAGTCCTCTGACTGGATGTCGGTCCCCAGCTCGCGGAAGTGGCGCTTGACCGACTCCCAGGCGCCGCGCGCGGTGATCCCCATCTGCTTGTGGTCGTAGCCGTGCGAGCCGCCTGACGCGAACGCGTCGCCGAGCCAGAAGTCGTACTCGGCGGCGACCGCATTGGCGATGTCCGAGAACGCGGCCGTGCCCTTGTCGGCGGCCACCACCAGGTACGGGTCGTCGTCGTCGTAGCGAACCACGCGCGCGGGCGCGATCACCTCGTCGCCGGCGTAGTTGTCGGTGAGGTCGAGCAGGCCACGCAAGAACGTCCGGTAGCACGCGATCGCCTCGCGCTGCGTCGCCTCGCGGTCGTCGGCGGGCGGCGGACGCTTGACGATGAAGCCGCCCTTGGAGCCGACCGGCACGATCAGCGCGTTCTTGACCATCTGCGCCTTCATCAGCCCCAGCACCTCGGTGCGGAAGTCCTCGCGGCGATCCGACCAGCGCAGACCGCCGCGCGCGACCCGGCCGCCGCGCAGGTGGATTCCCTCGACCCGCGGCGAGTAGACGAAGATCTCGAAGCGCGGCCGCGGCATCGGCAGCATCTCCAGGCGCGTCGGGTCGAGCTTGAACGACACGTATGTCGGCGGCCGCCCATCGTCGTCGCGCCGGTAGTAGTTGGTTCGCAGCATCGCCTGCACGACCGCCAGCAGGCTGCGCAGGATCCGGTCCGCATCGAGGCTCGCGACGCCGTCGATCGCCTCGGTGATCTCCTGCTCGAGGCGCTCGGCCTCCGCTCCGCGCGGGCGATCTGGGTTGAACCGCGCCTGGAACAGCTCGGCCAGCTGCGCGACGATCGTCGGGTTGGCGAGGATCGTCGTGATCATGTACGCGTCCGAGAACGCGATCGCCGTCTGGCGCAGGTAGCGCAGGACCGCGCGGATGATCGTCACCTCGCGGCCGGTCAGTTCGGCCCGCATAACCAGCGCGTTGAGCCGGTCGTCCTCGAGCTCGCCGAGCCACACGCCCAGGAACGTCGCGGGGAACTCGGCGCCGGCGCGTTGCAGGCCGTCCGGATCGCAGCGCAGCCCGAAGTCGTAGACCCACACCGACTCCTCGTCTAGGGGCGCGATCTCATACGGCCGCTCGTCGACGACCGTCGCGCCCATGTGCTCGAACTTCGGCACCACGTCCGAGAGCGACACCGGCGCGGCCGACAGCAGGCGACAGCGGACCATCTCCGGCGCCTCGCCGCCGCGGCGGTAGACCGCGACCACCGGCTTGCCGGTGCGCCGCAGCTCGTCGATCCGGACGATGTCGGCGATCGCCATCGGCGCCTCTGAGTCGGCCCGGTAGCCGGCCGAGAACGCCTCCCCGTAGCGGTGGTAGAGCTCGACCCCGTCGGCCTCGCCGAGCTTGGAGATCAACGCCACCTGCAGCTCGTCGGTCCACGAGCGCGTGACCTCGGTGATCCGCGCCTCGATCACCGACACGGGCTCGCGCTGCCTGATCCCGTCGGGGCAGCGCACGATGTAGTTGATGCGGACGTTGACCGACTCCGACAGGTTCAACCGCCAGTCGAACTGGCTGCCGCCGAACGCGCGCACGAGGATCTCCCCGGCGCGGATCCGGTTGGTCGTGTTGAAGCGGTCGCGCGGCATGCACAGCGTGCAGGCGACGAACCGGTCGAGCCGGTCGGGCGAGACAAACAGCCGCACCCGCGGCCGCTCGCCGAGGCCGAGGATCCCGATCGCGAGGTCGAACAGGTCGTCCTGCGAGATCTCGACCAGCAGGTCGCGCGGCAGCGACTCGAGGATGTCGATCAGGCCCTTGGCGTCGTGGCTGTCGGGCGGGAAGCCGCCGAGCTCGAGCACGTATTCGACCTTGTCGCGGAGCCGCGGGATCGTGCGCGGGCTGGCGTGGTAGGCGGCGCTCGTGTACAGCCCGAGGAAGCGCCGTTCGCCGACGACGCGGCCGTCGGGCGCGAAGCGCTTGACGCCGACGTAGTCCAGGTACGAGGGCCGGTGCACGCGCGCCTTTGAGTTCGCCTTGGTCAGCACCAGCGGATCGGGCGAGCGCGCCTCGTCGAGCGCGCGGCCCGAGAGCAGATGGGGCTCACGCGACGAGGTGCCGCGCAGGATGCCGAGGCCGGTGCCCTCGATCGGCACGAGCGCTCCCGATTCCTGCAGCTCGTACTCGCGGTAGCCGAGGTACGTGAAGTTGTCGTCCGACAGCCAGCCGAGAAACGCCTCGCATTCATCCAGCTGGTGGTGGTCGCACGGCGGCGCCTGGCGGCGCAGCTCGGTCGCAAGCACCGTCGTCTGCGCGCGCATCTTGCCCCAGTCCTCGACCGCGGCCCGCACCTCCTCGAGCACGACGTCGATCCCGGCGCGCAGCACCGCGAGCCGTTCGGGGTCGGCCTGGCGCGCGATGTCGACGTGGATCACCGACTCGGCCTGGGCGCCGTACGCGGTCCGATCGGGCGCGAGCACGTCGACGAGCTCGTCGTCCTCGCGTACGAACCGCATCACCGGGTGCACGAGCAGCTCGATCGCCGCCTCCTGACGGTTGAGCTCCATCGTCACCGAGTCGACGAGGAACGGCATGTCGTCGCAGACGATCTCGACCGCGGTGTGGCTCGAGCTCCAACCGTCGCGCTCGGGATCGGGGTTGTAGATGTTGACCTTGGCCTCGCCCGGCGCACGATGCGCGGCAAGGTGGTACTGCGCCAGCGCCATCCCGGCGAGCTCGTCGGTGTCGCGCTCGTTGAGGTCCTGCGCGGGGACCCAGTGGAACAGCTGGCGCACGAACTCCTGGCAGGCGATCGACGGCTCCTGGCCGATCCGTTCGGTCACCGTCGTGATGACCGAGTCGATCAGGTCAAGCTCTCTGTCGCCTGCCTTTACGGCCATCTGAGCAGCTTCCCGAGCACAGCACCTTGAAACCTACCCCGTTTGCAGGGACTGCCGTGGCGATCGGCGGCGGTCTTGCAAGCTCGCGGACGGCCGCGGTGCGCGTCGGTTGGACCCGGGGGCCGCCCTTGATGTTGGGCCAAACGGCCGCAATGAAGGGACTGGGACCCCGGCAAGCGGTCTGGTCGACGTGGGCAGGTGGGACTTCATGAGTTTTCTGCCAACGAGGGGCGCGAGCGCGGGTGCCGAGGCCTCGGCACCCTGGCACGGGGTGGCCGCCTACGGCGACCCCGGAGGGCGGGCTACGGTGAGCTCGATGCAGCCGCGCCTCGCCCGACAGACGTCCCCGTCGGATGGACGGTTCGCGCCCTCCCCCACCGGACCGCTGCACCTCGGCAGCCTGCGCACGGCGCTCGTCGCGTGGCTGTTCGCGCGGTCGGCGTCGGCGCGATTCCTGGTGCGAGTCGAAGACCTCGACCCGCAACGATCACGACGCGAGTACGAGGCCGGCCAGCTCACCGACCTGCGCGCGCTCGGGATCGACTGGGACGGCACTGTGGTGCGGCAGTCCGAACGGATCGTCCACTACGAGCGGGCACTGGCAGCGCTTGACGCGCTCGGCCGGCTGTACCCGTGCTTCTGCACGCGCGCCGAGATCCGCGAAGCGGCGTCGGCGCCCCACGGCGACGACATCGAAGGCGGCTACCCGGGCACCTGCCGCCGCCTGAACGAGGCCGAGCGCGACCGGCGGATCGCTGCGGGACAGCGGTACGCGCTGCGGCTGCGGGCCGACGGTGAGCGCGTGACGTTCGAGGACCGGCTGCTGGGCCGGCGGTCGCAGGTCGTCGACGACTTCGTCGTGCGCCGAGCCGACGGCGTGCCCGCCTACCAGCTCGCGGTCGTCGTCGACGACGCGGCGCAAGGGATCGGCGAGGTCGTGCGGGGCGCTGATCTGGTCGGCTCGACGCCGCGCCAGATCCTGCTCGCGCGGCTGCTGGGGCTGGCGATCCCGCGCTATGCGCACGTGGCGCTGGTGCTCGGCCCAGACGGTGCGCGGCTGGCCAAGCGCCACGGCGGCTCGACCCTGGCCGAGCGCGACGAGCCCGTCGCCGCGACGCTCGCGCTGCTGGCGCACTCGCTCGGCCTCGCCGAAGACCGCGACGGGGTCGTCGAGGCGGGCGAGCTGCTTGACGGGTTTGATCCGCAGGGGCTGCCGCGCGAGCCGCTGGTGCTCACGTGAGCGCCGGTGTGTAGGCTCGTCGGCAATGGAACCTGAGAGAGCCAAGGAGCTGCTTGCCCGCGAGCGCGCGCGGATCGAGCAGTTGCTGCGGATGCGCTCCGGTGAGCCGCTGGAGGGCGACGACGATGTCGAGCCCGGCGACGAGGACGACGAGTCGCTGTATATGGACGAGCTCGACGCCGGTCGCGTGCGCGAGCTCAAGGACCAACTGGCGGCGGTCGAGCGCGCCGAGCAGCGACTGCGCGACGGCACCTACGGGCTGTCGGTCCTCAGCGGCGAGCCGATCCCTGACGCCCGCCTGGAGGCGCGGCCGACGGCCGAGATGACGGTCGAGGAGCAGCAGCAGAATCCCTGACGGCGCGCGCCCCGACGACGCGCGGGCCCCGACTACGCTTGTCCGGGGATGACAGTCGGCCACCCACAGGCCGCCGCCGCGCAGCCGTTCACGGGGATGGCGCTCGACCGCGCCGACGTCGCACGCAAGGACCCGCGCTGGGTGGACGAGCTGGCGGCGCGGGCGGACGCGCGCGTGCTGGCCGCCGGCCCGGGCACGGTGCTCGCCGACGCGACACACCCGGCGCTGGCCCGCCTGCAGCCCGCTCCCGGCCAGCTGCGCGACCCGATCCTGCTCGGGCTCGAGGACGGCGTGCCGCTGTTCGCGGCCGACCTCGACCGGCTCTCTGATCCGACCTCGGGCGGGCCGGCCGGCGACGACGCGGCCGATGCCGGCGTCGTCGACGACGCGCAACGGGTGATCTCCCTGCGCGAGGCCGGGGTTACGCTGCCGGCCGCCGAGGCCGGGCTTGCCGCCTACCTCTCCGCGCTGATGAACTGGCACCGGCGCAACCGCTTCTGCGCCAACTGCGGGGCCGCGACCGACGTCGCCGAGGCCGGGTATTCGCGCCACTGCCCCAACTGCGGCGCCGATCACTTCCCGCGCACCGACCCGGTCGTGATCATGAGCGTCGAGCACGACGGCCGGCTGCTGCTCGGCCGGCGCGTGGGCGCGCCCGCCGGGCGCGTGTCGGTGCTCGCCGGCTTCGTCTCGCCGGGCGAGTCGGCCGAGGAGGCGGTCGTCCGCGAGGTGCGCGAGGAGTCTTCGATCGTCGTCGGCGAGCCCGTGTACGTGACCTCGCAGCCGTGGCCGTTTCCAGCCTCGCTGATGCTTGGGTTCCATGCGATCGCCGACGGCGGTGAGCCGACCGTGACCGACGGCGAGCTCGCCGAGGTGGCCTGGTACGACGCCAACACCGTCCGCGCGGCGTTGCGCGGCGAGGCGTCGGAGCCGGTGCTGCCGCCCCCGATCTCGATCGCTCACCACCTGATCGAGCGCTGGGCAGTCGGCCGGGCGCGCTGATCGTGGCACCGCCGGACTGACCGGGAAGGAAATCGCCGGCCGAGCGTCCTGACAGATACCCGGCCGGAACACGCGAGCACCACCCGGCCGCCCCGCGACACTCAACCCCTCGGAGGATCTGGTCATGCCCGACACCGTCGGCGCACACGGTCGTGCGCACCTGCGCACGGTCCCCGCTTCACCCGCCGTACGCATACTTGTCGTCGCCAATCAAACCGCGACCAGTCCCGCGCTGATCGCGGCGCTCCAAGAGCACTGCAGCCGTGGCCCCGTCCGCCTGCACCTGGTCGTGCCGGCGTTGAACACGCGCCTGCGACACTGGGTCTCTGACACCGACGGCGCGGTGTCGGCCGCGCACCGTCGCGCCGAGGATGCGAAAGCGGTACTGCGGTCGCAGGGCCTGCCGGTCACGGTCGAGGTCGGCGACAGCGTTCCGCTGCTCGCGATCGGCGATGCCCTCGCGCACTTCGACGCGGACGAGATCGTGGTCTCAACGCTGCCGCCGAAACAGTCGCACTGGCTCGAGCACGACCTGGTGCAGCTCGCCCGTATCCGCTTCAGCGTCCCGGTCCGGCATGTGATCGGCACCGACGAGCTCGTCGTCGCGGCATAGTCGGTTCAACCCCGCGGGCGCCGCCCGATCAAACCCGTCGAGATCGTGTCGCGCCCCGCGAACTGACACTTACACTGCGGAGGTCATGCCGGACCTCCCCGTAGCGGCCGTCATCGGAGCCGGTGTGAGCGGCCTCACCGCGCTCAAGGCGCTGCGCGACTGGCAGGTGCCGCACGCGTGCTTCGAGGCCTCCGACGACATCGGCGGCAACTGGTATTTCCAAAATCCAAATGGGCGTTCGTCGGCGTACCGCTCGCTGCACATCGACACCTCGCGCAACGCGATCAGCTTCGCCGACTTCCCGATGGACTCGCGGTACCCCGACTTCCCCCATCACACCCAGATCAACGAGTTCCTGCACGAGTACGCGGACCGCTTCGGCCTGCGCGAGCGCATCCGCTTCAACACGACCGTCGAACGCGCGACTCGCCTGGACGGGGGCGGCTGGGACATCGACGGCGAGCGCTTCGACGCTCTGCTCGTCTGCAACGGCCATCACTGGAATCCCTCGTTCCCGGAGTTCCCGGGGCGCTTCGACGGTCCCACGCTCCATTCCCACCACTACATCGACCCGAGCGATCCGCTCGATCTCGCCGGCAGGCGCGTGCTGGTCGTCGGGATCGGTAACAGCGCCGTCGACATCGCCTGCGAGGTCGGCCGCAAGGGCGTCGCCGAGCAGGCGTTCATCTCCACCCGCTCGGGCGCATGGGTGCTGCCCAAGTACGCCTTTGGTCGTCCGGTCGACCAGGTCTTCAAGACCAATCCCCGCCTGCCGCTGGGCCTGCAGCGCCGCGCCGCCCGTCTGATTCCCCGGCTGGTCTCCGGGCGGATGGAGGACTTCGGGCTGCCGACCCCCAAACCCCCAACCACCGCTTCCTTGAGGCCCACCCGACCGTGTCAAGCGAACTGCTGCTGCGGCTGGGCTCGGGCGATGTCATCCCCAAGCCGGACGTGGCCGCGCTCGAGGGAGACCGCGTGCGGTTCGCGGACGGAACCGTCGAACGGATCGACGCGATCGTCTACGCCACCGGCTACCGGATCAGCTTCCCGTTCTTCGATCCGAGCTTCATCTCCGCGCCGGGCAACGTGCTGCCGCTGTACAAGCGTATGTTCAAACCCGGGATCGACGACCTCTGCTTCATCGGCTTCGGCCAGGCGATCCCGACGATCTTCCCGTTCGCCGAATGTCAGTCCAAGCTGGCCGGGCGCTGGCTCGCCGGCGACTGGGTGCTGCCGTCGCCCGCCCAGATGGAGCGCGAGATCCGGCGCGACGATCGCCGGTTCGTCAAGCACTACAACCGTCGTCCCCGCCACACGATGCAGCTCGACTTCCACGTCTACGACTACGACCTGCGCACGCGGGTCATCCCCAAGGGGCAGGAGCGCGCTCGAACGCGCGCAGGAGTCCGGGAGACCCGAATCCATCCGAGCCCCCCGGACTGGCAGGGAAGTGGGGGCGCAGTTCCCTGACCGATGCCGCGGACGGGCTCGCCCGTCGCGGCACCCTCAAGCATACGCCTGACGAGCGAGGGTGCCAATGCAGGTTTCGAGCACGTGTCATCAGCGATGCGCATCAGTGCCGGTACGACGACGCGTCCCGGCGTCGTGCCGGAAACTGATGGGCTGCTTGGGGGCCGCGTCAGGCGGACGCCGGAGCGGTCGAGTCGACCGCGTCAGGAGGACGCCGGAGCGGTCGAGCCATCGCCGCTCGTCGACGTCGCCGCGCTGGTCGACGCCGCGGCGGTCGTCGACGGAGGCGCCGGATCGCTGGCGGCAACGGCCTCCGACGTGTCCGAGGACCCGGTGTCGCCGGCGGCGGTGCTCGAGGTGGTGGTCGTGGTCGATGCCGGCGCCTCGGTGGTCGTGGTCGGCGGCGCGGTGGATGTCGTCGAATCCGATGTCGACGAGGAGGTCGGATCGGTCGAGACCGTCGTGCTCGACGTGGTCGACGTCAGGTCTGACGCGGTGGTCGAACTCGTAGACGACGTCGACGCGGGCGGCACGCTGGCGACGGTCGTCTGATCGGCGCCGGAGGACGGGGTGGACGCGGTCGCGTCACCGCCGCTGGTGGGCGCGGTCGCCGGCGGCGTGGTCGGCGCGGGCGCCGATCCGCCGCTGGGGGACGACGGCGGCGGCGCAACCGGCGCGGGCGCGGAGCCGCCGCTCGATCCGCTGCCGCCGGATCCGCCACCGTTGCCGGATGCCGGCGGGGGTGCGACCGGCGTGGGCGTGACCGACGAGGAGCCGCCGCCGTTGTCGGGGGAGATCGGCGGCAGCACCACCGGTGCGGGCGCGATCGGAACGGCCCCACCGCCGCCCGTGGGCGGTGCCGGCGAGATCGTGGAGCCGCCGGCGGGACCATTTCCGGTCGCGGGCGGCGTCTGACCGCCGTGGGAGAGGGTCGGCGACGTCGACGAGGCGCCGCGCGGCGCCGGTGAGCTCGTCGACGTCGTCGTCGGCGTCAGCAGGGGGCTCGTCGACGTCACGGTCGGATCGACCGGGGTCGAGAGTGGCAGGTTCGCCAGCGGCCGTTGCTCGGGGAGCGCCGTCCCGGACACGGCCGGCGGCGGGGCCAACGCGCTCGGGGTCTGGGGTGCAACGGAACCGGCCAGGTGCGCGGACCCGAGCGCGACAGCTGCGGTCGCGAGCATCTTCGCGACGACGCCGGTGGCGCCCAGCCCGCTCACGCCGGCAACTGTGAGGCCACCGGAGACCGCCACCGAGCCGCCCGCGACGGCGACTCCGGCCGCGCCCGTGCCGACGCTAGCGAGGCCTCCGGTCGCGACCGCACCCGCGCCGACGCCGCCGACCGTCGCGCCACCACCGAGCAACGCGCCGGTACCCGCGGTCGTGACCCCGGCGCCGACGCCGGCGCTCGTCGCCGCAACTCCGCCACCGGCCGCGACGGCGCCGCCGCCGGTCACGCCCGCGCCGGCCGCCGTGGCGCCGCCACCGGCCGCGGTGGCGCCTCCGGCCGCAGTGGCGCCGCCTCCGGCCGCCGTGGCGCCACCACCGGTCACGCCCGCGCCGGTCGCCGCCGCGCCGCCGGCGCCGGCCGCCAGCCCAGCGCCGTGCAGCACCGCGCCGAGCACCGTCGACTTCAGTCCGACGGCGAGCGGCACGGGCACGATCAGCGCGAGCGCGGCACGCTGCCGGCGCGTCTCGGTCTCAAACGCGGCGCAGCTCGTGCATCGTTCGATGTGCGCACGGGCCATGCTGCGCCCCAGGATCCGGTCGACCGTCGCGATCTGCTCGCGGATGTCCGCGCATGGATGCTCCCGAGCGAGCCGGCCGCGAGCCAACGCCTCCCGTGCCTGGAACACGAGCGCCTTGACCTTGCTCGTTCGCACTCCGATGATGTCCGCGATCTCCTGCTGGGAGTTGTCGCCCAGCTCGAACAGGACGAGCGCGGCTCGCTGGTCGTCCGGCAGCCGCCGGATCTCGTCGACCATGTTGCGCAGGTCCTCGCGCCGCTGCACCTGGTCCGATAGATCGGAGAATTGAGGCCGGGGGTCGTGCTCCCAGGGCTCGGCCTCCTGGCGCGCGCGGATCTCCGACAGGCAGCGGTTGCGGGCGATCGTGTACAGCCACGGGCGCAGCACGATCTCGTTGGTTGACTCTCGCATCGCTCGATACGCCGACACCAGCGTCAGTTGCAGCGCATCCTCGGCCGCTTCGCGGCTCTTGAGCATGTGCACGCAGAACGCGAACAGGCCACGCGCATAGCGGTCGTAGATCTCCTCGAACGCGGCATCGACCCCGGCGCGAACGGCGACCACCAGCCCCTCGTCGGTCTCATCGGTGACCGATCTTGGAGCCGCGTAGTGGCGGACCTCGGCGAGTTCAGCGATTGCCCCCATCGGTGTGCGCGGAATCTTACGCCCACAATCGAGTCCGAGCGAGCGTGAATCTCGATTGTTGGGTTCGCAGGCGTGCCAGCGCCTGCCGCACCGCTCCGTACCGGGACCCTCATGACGTCTCCGTGTTCGTGTTTTGCCGGGGATTCCTGCACGTGGGAGCGCGCCGGGTCGGGGTGGCTCGCGCCTGAGGCAGCCCCCCTGCCTCAGGCGCTGCGCCCCCACGCCACCGCCCCCCGAGACCAAAATCGTCTGGCTCGGCTATCCCTGGGCAACACCCGACGAATCGCTCGCAAGACGTGCCTGTCCATTAGAACGCCGACGAACGGGAAAGGTTGGTTCAACCTCCAAGAAGTTTCGTCAAGGGCTGACGGAGCCGCTGCTAGCGTCGGCTTCTACGCCGATGGCGATCGCTTCTTCTCCTGGGCGCCGTGACGAGCTTCGCGCGTTCCTTCGCTCGCGCCGCGCGCGTCTGACGCCGGCGGACGTGGGGCTGACCGATGACGGCGCCCGCCGCCGCACGCCGGGCCTCCGGCGCGAGGAGCTCGCCGCGATCGCCGGCGTCGGCGTGTCCTGGTACACGTGGCTCGAGCAGGGCCGCGACATCCACCCATCACCGGACGTGCTCGACGCGCTGGCGCGGGCGCTGCGGCTGGACGCCGCCGAACGGACGACGCTGTTCGCGCTGGCGCGATCGGAGCTGCCGCTGCCCGACGGCTCCTCGCGCCAGGACGCCGCCGGCGGTCACGAGCCGCTCGTGTCGTTGGTGGAGGGACTGCACCCGACGCCCGCTTACCTGCTCGGCCCGATGACGAGGATCCTGGCCTGGAATCCGGCGGCGTCGGCACTGTTCGGATCGCCTCATCATCTCGTCCCCGAGCGCCGCTCGTTGTTGTGGATGCTGCTGGTCGACCCGGGCGCGGCGCGGGACAACCCGGGCCGCAAGGGCACCGCCCGCAACGTGGTGGCGCGGTTCCGCAGCGAGTATGCGCAGCACGCCGGCGAGCCCGCCTACGAACGCTTCGTCGCCGAGCTGACGGACCAGAGTCCATGGTTTGCGCAGTGGTGGGGAGCACACGAGGTCAACGACACCCAGCGCGGCACCAAGAGGATCGAGCATCCGACGCTGGGGACGCTGCGCCTGCACCACGCGCAGACGGTGCCGACCGGGGCCCCCGACCTCCGGCTCACCGTCTACGCGCCCGCTGACGCAGCCACGCGCGCCGCGCTCGCGACGCTCGCGGCTGCCTGATCCTCAACGCTCGGCGGCGGCCATCGGATCGCCGAGCTGGGTGGCGTCCTCGAGCTGCCGCATGTCCTCGGCGTCGAGCTCGACCTCGCCCGCCGCGACGTTCTCCTCGAGGTGCCGGATCGAGCTCGTGCCGGGGATCAGCAGGATCCGCTCGGAGCGGTGCAGCAGCCACGCCAGCGCGACCTGCGATGGCGTGGCCCGTCGCCGGGCGGCGACGTCGGCGATGACCGGATCGGCGGCAAGCTGCGCCGGCCCGCCGGCGAACGCCGAGCCGAGCGGAAAGAACGGCACGAACGCGAGCTCGCGCTCCTCGCACAGCGTCAGCTCGTCCTCGCCGACGCGGTTGACGACGGAGTAGGCGTTCTGCACGCACGCGAGGTCGACGAGCTCGAGCGCGCGTCGGACCGTGCCGGTGGCGGCGTTGGAGATCCCGATCAGGTCAAGCTTGCCCTCCCGGCGCAGGTCCTCGAGCGCCCCCAGCTGCTCGGGCAGCCGTCCGTCGACGTCATGCTCGTCCATCAGCCTGAGGTTGACCAGGTCGATCCGCTGCAGCCGCAGCGTGCGCAGGTTCTCCTCCACCCCGGCACGGAGCTCGGCCGGCGACTGCGCCGGCAGCCAGCCGCCGGCCTCGTCGCGACGAGCACCGACCTTGGTGACGAGCTTGAGGTGCTCGGGATACGGATACAGCGCCTCGCGGATCAACTCGTTGACGACGTCGGGACCGTAGAACTGCGAGGTGTCGATGTGGTCGACGCCCAGCTGCACAGCACGGCGCAGCACCGCGCGGGCGCCGTCGGGATCGCTTGGCGGGCCGAACACGCCGGGCCCCGCGAGCTGCATCGCGCCGAAGCCGATGCGGTTGATGGGCTTGTCGCCCAGAAACGATGTCTTGTTCATGCCGACAGGGTGCGCCTCACACCGCGCGCGGACAAGAAGTCTGCTGATCCTGGGATCGCGACCACCAGGCTAGTGCCCGTCTCACTCGACCGTCACGGTCTTGGCGAGGTTGCGCGGCTGGTCGACGTTGAGCCCGCGCAGCCGCGCCGTGTGGTAAGCGAGCAGCTGCAGCGGGATCACCGCGAGCAGCGGCGACAGCATCCAATGAGCGGACGGGACCCTGATCACGTCGTCGGCGTGCGCGGCGATCTCTTCGTTGCCGTCACCGGCCACGGCGATCACGTGCGCGCCTCGCGCCTTGACCTCCTGAAGGTTGGAGAGCGCCTTGCCGAGCACCGGCGAATCGGTGGCGACGACGACCACCGGCGTGCCCGGCGACAGCAGGGCGATCGGACCGTGCTTCATCTCCCCCGCCGGATACGCGTCGGTCGCGACATAGGAGATCTCCTTGAGCTTCAGCGCCCCCTCGAGCGCGATCGGCAGGCCGACGTTGCGTCCGAGGTACAGGAAGAACCCTGCGTCGTGGTGGCGCTCGGCGATCGCCGCCACCTCCGCGTGTCGTCGCTCGAGCATCTCGGCGACGCGATGCGGCAGCCGCTCGAGCTCGGCGATCGCGGCGGCCAGCTCATCCGGGCCGAGCGTGCCGCGCAGCTCGGCGAGCCGCAGCGCCAGCAGGTACATCGCGACCATCTGCGAGACGAACGTCTTCGTCGCCGCGACGCCGATCTCCAACCCGGCGCGGGTGTGCAGCACGCCGTCGGCCTCACGCGTGGCCTGCGAGTCCGGGACGTTGGTGATCGCCAGCACCCGCGCACCGAGCGCCCGGGCGCTGCGCATCGCCGCCAGCGTGTCCGCGGTCTCCCCCGACTGCGAGACCCCGATGACCAGCTCGTCGGGGCCGATCGCGGGGTCGCGGTAGCGGTACTCGGAGGCGATGTCCACCTCCACCGGCATCCGCGCCCACTGCTCGATCGCGTGGCGGCCCACGAGACCCGCGTGGTACGCGGTCCCGCACCCGACGATCGTGATCCGGCGCGCCGAGCGCAGCACCTCGTCGTCGATCCCCGGCCCGAGGTCGCCCAGGTCGACGCCGGGCCCGCGCGCGACGCGGCCGGCGAGCGTGTCGGCGACAACGTCGGCCTGCTCGTGGATCTCCTTCATCATGAACGTCTCGTGGCCCTGCTTCTCGGCGGCGCTCGCGTCCCACTCGACCTCGGTCAGCTCGTGCTCGACGGGCTCGCCGGCGGCGGTGAGGAACTCGACGTCATCGGCCGTCATCGCCACCAGCTCGTCGTCGCCGACGTACTGCACCATGCGCGTGTGCTCCAGGAAGGCCGGTATCGCCGAGGCGATGAACTGCTCGCCGTCCCCTCGCCCGACGACCAGCGGGCACTCACGACGTGCGGCCACGAGCCGGCCCGGCTCGTCGGCGCTCATCGCCACGAACGCATAGTGGCCGCGCAGCTGCGAAGAGGCCGCGCGCACGGCCGCGACGAGATCGCCGTCGTCATGCGCGGCGATCAGGTGAGCGATCACCTCCGCATCGGTCTCGGACGTGAACTGTGCGCCCCCGGCGATCAGCCGTCGCTTGAGCGTCAGGTAGTTCTCGACGATTCCGTTGACGACGATGTGGATCCGCCCGGCGGTATCGGTGTGCGGGTGCGCGTTCGCCTCGCTCACCCGCCCGTGGGTGGCCCACCGGGTGTGGCCGATGCCCAGCGCGGGCTCGGGGCGCTGTGCCAGCGCGACCGCCGCGTCTGCCTCCGAGCGCTCGTCGAGCGCGCCGCGCAGGTGGCTGAGGTTGCCCACCGCGCGCACTCCGTCAATTCGCCCGCCGTCGAGCACGGCCAGCCCTGCACTGTCGTATCCGCGGTACTCGAGCTTCTCCAGCCCGTCGAGCAGCACGGGCCGGACGTCTCGGGGGCCTATGTAGCCGATGATTCCGCACATGCGCTGCCTCCTCAGCTCGCTGCGGCGACGCCGTCGCCGGGATCGGTGTCGCAGGCGCGCGCTCCCCGCATCGTGGTGAGGAGCCCGCGCCGCGCCGGACCGCTGCGCACGCCGTGCCGTGCCGACCGCGCGTCCGCCGGCTCTGCCGGCGGACGCTCAGCGCGCGAGGGCCGGCTCTGCGATGACGCGCACACCTCGAGCGTGACGTCGCGCAACGTCTCGGTGGCCGGCGCCATCAGCCGCTCGCGATGCCAGAACAGGCCGAGCCGCTGGATCAACGGGACATCGGCGACGTCCAGCGCGGTGATCGCCGCATCGTCGGGTTCGAGCGCGAACGACGGCAGCAGCGCGGCTCCGATGCCGGCGCTTACCAACGCGCGCGCCGTCGCGAACACATCGGTCTGGGCCACCACGTTCGGCTCGTATCCGGCGGCGCGCAGATGCGTCGTCACTGGTGGGCCGAGGCGCTCGGTGCGCGGCGCGATCAGCGGGAGCTCGCTCAGATCCGCCAGCTGCAGGCGCTGTCGGCGGCGAGCGACCGGCCACGACGATGGCACCGCGAGCCTCCAGTACACCGACAACAGGTGCTCGGATGAGTACGGGCCCGGATCCAACGGCAGATGCGCGATCCCCAGGTCGAGGTCGCCCGCGTCGACGAGCTCGAACAGGGGCTCGGCCGTTGGTAGCTCCAACGCCTCCACGCGCACGTCGGGCGCCGTGCGCCGCAGGCGGGAGAGGATCGCCGGCAGCAGCCGGGGCGCGATGCCCTGGGGCGTGCCGAGGCGCACCACGCCGGATTCGCCGTCAGCGGTCCGCTGCACGTCGAGCTTGGCCGCGTCGAGGCGCGCCAGCACCGCCTCGGCGTGCTCGACCAGCAGCGCGCCGGCCGGCGTCATCTGCACGACTCCGGAGCCGCTGGCTCGTTCCAGCAGCCGCGTTCCCGCCGTCTGCTCGAGCGTCGCGATCTGCCGGCTGACCGCCGATTGGACGTAGCCCAATTCGTTTGCGGCCGCCCGGAACGAGCCCGTCCGGGCGACGGTGGCCAGCGCAACCAGATGGCGCGGCTCAAACGCAGGTAGATGTTCGGCGTCCACATCGCTCCTTCGTCGTTGATGGTGAACCCCCGAACTTGGTCCTGCCAACGGCAAGCCCGGCACTGACGCGGGCCGCGGCCAGAACGGACGGCGGCCCGAGCGCTCGCTAGTGACAGTCAAGCTCCGGGCAGGGTAACAGCATCGCCGCGGTGTCCTGCAGGAGCGCTCCCTTTGTCACACCTGACTACCGGAAGCGCACGCAATTCGCCATTTGGCCGTGACCGCAGCACACTTCGAAAAACAAGCGACCTGGAGCTTCCGCGAGCAGTCACATTCGTGCGTCGCCGATCTCCGACTGACACTGGCTTACGTGCGCTCAGGAGTGAGATCTGTGACATTTGTCGCAGTTGGAATGTGCGATCCCGCACACTCAGCGTGCGGTGGCAAGGCCCTTCCAGAAGCGTGACGGTTCTCGCCCGAGCGAGAACAGCCCAATCCACCGAATTCCATGGTCGCGCGCGTCGCGTGCCTCGGCGCGGAGACCGTGCGCCGTCGGGTAATACACCAGATGACCGTGACATCGAAACGAGGCCACGCCGTCTCGCCTTCTGACCTTGGCACGACAGCCGGACCGGCGTCGGGCCGCTCCCCTCGCCGGGATGATCGTCGCTCGCCCGCCTGCGGCAGGCCACGAGTAGCCCACCGCCTCGAGCGTCGGCGCGACGCGCCGCGCGGACACCGCCGCGGCTCGTCCGGCAGCGGCGGCGAATGACGCGCCGGAGCTCGCCGGCCCCGGGGTCGGCGAGCCCACCCCGCGGGCATACGTGGACACGAGCAGGAGGTTCGCGCTGCGCGCCAGCGACGACCAGTCGTAGGCGGCCCCGGAGCCCACTCCGTCGGTGCCGGGCGCGTACACGGCCAGCTTGCGCCCATGGCGGTGCAGCCTCGCCGCCACGCTCGCGACCAGTGCGCTGAACGCCGCGCGGTCTCTCGCTGCGAGCTCCTCGATGTCGATCGTCACGCCGGCATAGCCGCGCGCGGTGCCGATCCGGGCGATCGCGTGCACGAGGCGCCGCCGGACCGCCCGATGGTGCAGCAACGCCGCGCCTCCCGCACGCGCGTTGACCACCGGCCAGACGCCGACGCCGAACCGCCGCGCCTCATGCAGGATCGGTGAGTTCCCCGTGGGGCCGCGCACCGCACCGGTGCGGAGGTCGAGCGCGTACCAGTTCGGCGCGAGCACGCTGATCTTGCGGCCGACCCGCGCCAGCTCGGTCCGCTCCCGGCCACCTGCATGGGACAGGAACGCAAACACGTGAGGCGGCGGTCCGGCGGCGTCGGAGCGCGTCATCGCAGCGGTCAGCGCCCCGGCACCGGAGCTGAGCAGGACGACGACGGCGACCAGCACCAGTCGCACCCGGCCGATTCTCATAAACCCGCGGCGGATCCTTAAAACCCGGCTCCGGGCGCCAGCAGCGGGTCGCTCCACAGGCTTTGATCCTCGGTGCCCAGACGCCAGAACGCGACGCCGCCGAGCCCGTCGGTCTGCGCCAGTTGGATGCGGTCGGCCTCGGTTGCGGCGTTCTCGAACCAGACGACGTGGGTCGCCCCCTGAGCATCGGTGTAGCCGGCCGTCATCGAGTCCGACGCCGCGTCGCGAGTCGCACTGGCGCCGTACTGCGCCAGACGCGCGAGCGCCACGGAGTACTCGTACGTGGCTGCGGGATGAGCCGCGCCACCTCCATCTGGCCAGTCCATCGCGTACAGGTTAAAGCCCGCGATGAACTTCGCGTGGTCGGGCAGGGATGCGACGTAGGAGAGTACCTGGCGCACCCACGTGATGTCGTCCTGTGACCCCGGTGCCGATGTCGCCCAGTGCAGTCCCCATGCCATCACGAGCGGATAGTCGACAGCGTGACTGAGCGCCGTGTAATCGAAGATCCCACTGCGCGACGCCGTCGGGCTGCCGTTGGTCGTGGCCGACAGGCACATCGACAGCAGCTTGCCCTGCGCGTGCAGGCGCTGTGCGAGCTCGGAGATGAACGACGTGAGCGCGGCGCGGTCGGTCGCCGGTCCGGACTCGAAGTCGATGTTCAGGCCGTCGTAGCCGTTGCTGTCGACGAGCTGCACGAGCTGATTGAGCCACTGCGTGCGCATCGCGCTGTTGGTGAGGATGTCGTTGACGACGGAGGAGTTTTGACAGTTGATGCGCGGCAGCACGCGTACGGCACGAGCCTGCGCCCACTTCGTCCACAGGATGTTGTTCGTCCCCTCCAGCGCTCCCGCCCCGTTGCAGGTGTAATAGGTGGGATAGATGACACCGACCTGCTGGTAGTGCTGCTCGAAGTCGACGTAGCTCTGGTCGGTGCTCGCCAGGATGAATGCCTGCGCGTGACCGGTGCTCGGGGTTGGATTCTTGGTCGTGACGTTGACCGTCGCCGACGGCGCGCTGACCGCGCCGGCGCTGTCGACCGCGACGACGCTGATCGCGTACGTGGTGCTGGCGCGCAGACCGGTGAGGGTCGTCGACGTGCCGCTGACCTGATGGACGACGGCCCCGTTGCGGAGCACGCGGTAGCCGGTGATGTGGCCGCCTCGCTCGCTGCTGGGCGACCAGCTGACGGCGATCTGGGAATCCGACAACGCCCCCGCCTGGACGCCGGTCGGCGCGGTCGGCTTGCCGCGAGGCGCCTGGGGTCGCTTGCCGTTGCCCTTCGTGCGGATCTTCACGACGTTGCTGGGACCGCTGACGTGGCCCTGCTTGTCGACGGCGACGACGACGAAGCGATAAGTGTGGCCAGGCGAGACGTGCACGCGCTCGGCGGTGTGGCGCGTCTGCCCGAGCGTCGCGCCGTTGCGCTTGACCCGATAGCCGGCGAGCCCGCCGTCCCCGGGCCGGGAGCGGCGCCAGGTCGCCCGTCGGGTGCTGCCGCGACCGGCGATGCGCAGCTTCCCCGGCCTGCTCGGCATGCGGTACGCCACGTGCACGCGGCGACTCGCCGCGCAGCCGCGCTCCAGGCCGGAGGAGCGAGCGGGGACGACCGTGAAGCGGTAGCTGCGCTTGAGCACGACGGAGACGCGGATCCTGCGCCGTGCGGTTTCGCCGATCACCGCGTGCCCGCGCACCACCCGGTAGCGCAGCCCTGGCGTGGCGTGGCGCGGCGACCGCCAGGTGAGGTAGCCGGCGCGCTTGCCGGTGTGACGGTGGAAGGCGATGTGCGTGGGCTTGCCGGCGCGGCAGTGCGCGGCGGCAGCCGCAGGCGTCGCTGCGACCAGCGCCGCAACCGACGCGGCCGCCAGGGCGAGCGCGGTCGCCAGCGTGATCTTGAGCCGAACGTTCATTCGCCCATCCCCTCGTGGTTTGCGACCGCAGCGCCGCGCCCGTCGGCGACGCCTGCGCGTCGCGAGTCAGCACGCAGCCAGCGCAGCAGGTCGGTGGCGGTCGTCCCGCGTCGTATCTCAAATCGATCCACGTATCCCTCCTCGCCCCGCCGCGCGAACGGCGGGTCCGCCTCCTGGATGAACGACACTTCGAATCTCCGCCTGAAGATCTGAGCCAACGCGCGGCGGATGCGCGGATCCTGGCCCTGCTCCTGCCCGACGTCGGAGTACGGCACCGCGAACAACCGCAGCTGCGCGCCGGGGACGAGGCGCGCCAGGCGCTGCCCGCCGGCCTCGAGATCCCGGACCACCCGGGCGCGCCAGTGGGCGAGCGACTCGCGCGGCTCACGCGTGGCGTAGAACGCGCCGAGGCCGCCCTGCGCCGCGCGCACCTGCACGTGGCCCCAACCGGCGTGGAACGCGACGTCCCAGCGTCCGCTCGCGCGCATCCGGCGCAGCTCGGCTGCCGTCAGGCAGCTCGTGCATCCCGTGTCGAGCCGTCCGGCGATCGCGAACATCACCGCGCGCAGGCCGGTATGGCGCAGGATCGCGTCAGCGCCGCAGTAGCTCGAGGCATCGCCGTCGTCGAAGGTGATCAGGATCGGATGCGCCGGCATCCGCACGGGCTCGCCAGAGGCGAAGCGCAGGTACGTGGCCGCGCTGATCGCCGTGTATCCGGACGCGCGCAGGGCGGCCAGCTGGCGAGCCAACTGGTCGCGGGTCACCGTGTATCCATCGGGCGAGCGCCCGTGCAGGGCGATCCCGTGGTAGGCGATCACCGGAACTCCATCGGGGTGCGATGCAGTTGTCATCGCGACCGGATTGCGCACCCCCGGCGCCGGCATCCGCCGGCAGTCGGGGGACCGCGCGGCCGTCGGCGCCGCCGTCGCATTGCGGTCGACGTGCCGCTGGACATACACGAGCCCGGCCGCCACCAGCGGCAGGATCGACAGCGGGATCACGAGGCTCTGAAGGATCTTCCTCATGCGCTGCCCTCCGGCAGGGCGTGGGTGGCGGCGCGCGTGCCCCAGGTCGTCCGGTTCGCGGTGATCGCCGCGTAGTACGTCTGCCAGAGCAGGAACACCAGGTAGAAGAACACGAACGCCACGCCCCATAGCCACAGCGCGTCAGTCGGGCGATGACGCGCGGCGTAGTACAGCCCGTACATGAGCGCCAGCGAGTAGAGGCCGGCGAGATAGATCAAAGGGGCGCCGGCGCCGTGCAACGGCAACCACAGCAGGGCCCGCACCGCGGCGATGGGCGCAACCAGCGGCAGCAGCACGGCCGCATATGTGGCCACCGCGGCCACCGGGTTCTTGCGCCAGATGAAGCGCGCGACGATCAGCGACTCCCGGGTCCACGAACGCTTCCATCGGGTCTGCTGTCGCAGGAAGCCGCGCAGCGTGGCCGGAACGATCGTGCGGGAGATGGCGCGCGCCTCGTAGACGACGCGCCAGTCGCGCAGCACCACGTTGGTCAGCGACCGGTCGTCGCCGACGGTCGCGGGCGCGCCCATGAACCGCTGATGCTCCCAAACCGAAAGGTGCGGCACGATCGCCTCGCGGCGGTAGGCGGCAAAGCACCCCGAGCAGCACGTGACCGCGCCGAACACCGACTCCGCGGCCTTGACGACGCGGAACGCCACGTAGTAGCGCACCGCCTGCATCCGTGTGACCAGCGACTCGCGGGGGTTGAGCACGTCCGCGTGACCGCACGCCGCGCCCACCCGCGCATCGGCGAACCGCTGGACCAGCTTGCGCAGCGCCTCGGGCTCGAGCACGGAATCGGAGTCGACGAACGCGATGATCTCCGCCGTGGTCTCGCGGATCCCACGCGCCATCGCCGCGCGCTTGCCTCGATTGTGTTCGAACTGGATCGCGCGGACGCGGCCATCGGAGCCCGCCCGGGCGCGTTCGATCTCCTTCGCGGTGCCGTCCGTCGAGCCATCGTCGACGACCACGACGTCCAGCTTGTCGGCGGGGTAGTCGAGGGCCAGCAGTGCCTCGATGCTGGCGTAGATCGCCGCTTCTTCGTTGAATGCCGGCACGACCACGGCCACGTGTGGCTCGAGCCCCTGAAGGTGCGCGTCCCGGTAGAGCAGCGACAGGAGGAACCGCGACAGGATGTAGCCGCTGACGAGCGCCCCGTAGGCGGCGAAGAACGGATTGCGCGCGAAGACCTCGATCACCGACTCCTTGTAGACGGCGACGAGCGCCGCGATCGCCACCAGGTAGACCACCGCCACTGCCCGCAGTGCCCGGTCCACGCCGCGATGCGTCGTCGACCAGCCGGCGGCCTGCCCGTCGCTGCGCGGGGTATTCGCATTGCGCGCGTTCATCAGACGAGATGACGCCGATCGCCACCGGGCGCCCGGTAGGTTGCGTCGAGCACGTCCGGGCACCGCTCCAGCCAGTGGTAGTCGGCCGCCTTGTGCAGGCCCGCGACGATCACGAGATCGAACCGGTCCGGGTCGGGCTGCCCGATCGAGTGAAGGACGGTGCCGTCACCGAGCGTCACCGACGGGACCAGCGCATCGTGATAGGACACCGAGACGCCTGCCTGCGCGAGCTGCTCGGCGAGCACCAGGCCGGGAGACTCGCGCACGTCGGCGATTCCGGGCTTGTAGGCGATGCCCACGATCAGCATCGATGCGCCGGCGGGATCGGAGCCGCGCGTGCGCAGGATCTCGATCGCGCGTTCGGCCACGCGTGCCGGGCGATCGTCGATCGCCCGCATCGCACGCTCGATGATCGGTGCCTCGGCGCCCTTCTCGTGCATCGGCTCGAGCAGGTAGTGGGGATCGACCGGGATGCAGTGCCCGCCGACGCCGGGGCCGGGGTAGTGGCGCAGGAAGCCGTAGGGCTTGGTGGCGGCGGCGTCGATCACCTCGACCGGGTCGAGCCCGAGCATCACGGTCGCATCGGCCATCTCGTTCGCGAGCGCGAGGTTGACCGCCCGGAACGTGTTCTCGTAGAGCTTGGTCAGCTCGGCGACCTCCATCGACGACACCTCGTGCACGTCGGAGGTGATCGCGGCGAGGATCTCTGAGGCCAGCTCGCGGCAGCGAGGCGTGGCGCCGCCGACCACGCGCGGGACCGCCATCTGCCGGAACGCGCTGTCGCCGGGATTGATCCGCTCGGGCGCGAACGCGACGTGGATGTCGGCGCCGACGCGCATCCCGCGTCTCGCCAGCGGGTCGACCAGCAGTTCCCGGGTGCAGCCGACGTAGGTCGTCGAGGACAACAGCAGGAGCTGACCGGGGCGCGCGCGGGCGACGATCGCCTCGCACGCGGCGCGCAGCGCCCGGGGGTCCGGGCGCCTGCCGTCGTCGACGGGCGTCGGCACGCACACGATCACCGCGTCGGCGGCGCGGATCGCGGCCGCGGACGTGCTCAGCGTCAGGCGCTCGCCGGCCAGCGCCGTCCGCAGACGCGCGACGTCGCCGCCGAGCAGATCGACGTCATGCGCGCGAATCGCCTCCAGGCGCGCCTCGTCGATGTCGATGCCGAACACGGCTGCCCCGGCGTCGTGGAGCGAGAGAGCGGTCGGCAGGCCGACGTACCCAAGCCCGACGACGGCGATCTGGCGACCGCTGAGCCCCGGGCCGAGCGTCGTCGGCACCGCCTGCTGCGGTCGCTCGTCCGTGAGCGGTACGGCTAGCGCTTCAGTCACGAAGGTCTCCGATGATCGAGGGTGATTTCAGGAGGAGATCGGGGCGCGGCAGACGGTCGCCGGACCGTTGCCAACCCGCCGCGACACTGGTACCAGCGATCGTCGCCCGCCCCGGTCAGTGCGCCCGCCGGTGACAGGTAGCTGCGGCAGTCCGTATTGCGGTTTTTCGACTACCCGTGGGACCTGGAGGCGCCGCTCCTCGGCTGCTCCCGATCGGTAATCACCCTGATGCCCAACGGTCACGCCGCGCAGGCGGCGTCGCGGCGGCCGGCCGCGCCGACGGCGCTACGCGGATGGCCCGTGGCCGTTCACGACAGCGCCGCGCACACCGCGTCGGCCTCGATTCGGCGCAGCCGCTTGAACGCGGCCAGCCGAGCGCCCTCCGAGCGGTTGGTGATCTGCTCGGAGACGGAGGCCGTGACCGAACGGCGACCATCGCGCGTGGCGGCCATGAACTGCGTGTAGCCAGGGGTGTTGCCGGTGTGGCCGTAGACGGTTCCACAGCGGGTGCGGTAGCGGAAGATCGCCAGCCCGGCGCTGTTGGCGCCCGGGCCGATCGGCTCGGAGTTGCCGGCGACGAAGCGCAGCTGCCGGCGCTGCACGGCCTCGCTGAACAGCCGCGCGCCGGCGTATCCGCGGATGAACCGTGTCAGGTCCGCGGGGGTGGAGACCAAGCCGCCGGACGCCCACGCGTAGGCGGCGCTGATCACCGTCGAGACGTCCTCGAGCGGGCCGGGCGGATCGGGCTGGTAGCCGTGCAGGTACGGGACGGGCAGCGCCGGTCCGGCGGGTAGGCTCGTGTGCCGCAGCCCCAGCGGGCGATACACCTGCGAGGACAGGAGCGCGTGGTAGGAGCGGTGCGTGGCCGCCTGCGCCATCAGCGCGGCGATGAAGTTGTCGGTGTTGGAGTAGCGGTACCGCGAGCCGGGCCGGAAGTCGAGGCGGTGGTGAGCGATGAAATGCAGCAGGAACCGCGGCGACGGCCGGGCGCGGAGGTGCGCTTTGAGGTACTCACGGAACGCGAGTGACTCCGAGAAGTCGGGCAGACCGCTGGTGTGCTGCAGCGCCTCGCGGAGCGTCACCCGCCCCCACGCCGCCGGCAGCCACGGCAGCCGGCGGGCGATCGTGTCGCTCAGCGACAGCCTGCCCCGGCTGACCAGCGAAAGTGCCACCGCGCCGCTGAACGCCTTCGCCGTGCTCGCCAGCCGCATGTGATCGAAGGCGCGCACCGGACGGCGCGTCTTCAGGTCGCGCACCCCGGCGCTGAACACGGTCCGCCCGCCGCCGCGCTGGACCACCACGATCGCCCCCGGCGGGCCGTCCGCCATCCGCACCAGCGCCTGCAGCTCGCGCTCGAGGTTCGGGCGCGGCGCCGGCGCCGCCACCGCGGCGCTGGCGGCGCTCAGGGTCACGGCGGCGCCCACGCTCGCGGCGCCGACGACGGCCAGGGCTCCGAGCCGGCGGATCACGGTGCCCCCGGCTCCGCGTCCGCGGCCCGTCGCCCTGGCCCACCCCCCGGATCGGATGCGGCGACTGCTGCGCATGGTGCTCACTGGCCCCCCGTCCGGTCGTGGCTGACCCAGATCTCCGGCGCGCCGCACGCGCCGGTCTCGTCCATCACCTCGCGCATCGCCGCGGATGCCGCAAACGCCGAGGCGTCCTCGGCCGTCGCGAAGCCCAGGCAGAGCCGTGCCCCCGGTGCGGTCGTCCCCGATCCCGACGAGCTCAGCAGCCCGTCCAGCACTCCGATCAGACCCAGCCAACCCGTGAACTGCTTTGGCGGTCCGGCGCCGTCTCCGGCGCGGCCGCTGATCTGCTCGCCGTCGATCCCGACATCGATCGCGATGTGCATCGTGCGCACGGTCACCGCGACAAGGATCTGCCAGCCGTGCTCGGCTCGCATCGTGGCCACCCCCAAACTGCACCCCTAAGAATTGGGGACCCCAGCCTCGGGGATCCTCGGGGACGGTTCATGCCAGGGCGGCCGACAGCCCCGTGCGGGCGGAGATCCCGAGCTTGCGGTACACGCTGGTGAGGTGCACCTCGACGGTCTTGGGGGTCACGTACAGCGCCTGCGCGATGTCACGGTTGGCGTGCCCTGCCGCCGCCAGCTCCGCGACCCGCCGCTCGCTCGGCGTCAGCGAGTCCGGCCCGGTCAGCGCCTCCCGCCGCGGCCGCCCCCCAGCCGCGTACAGCTCGCTGCGCGCGTCGGCGGCGAGCGGCTGCGCGCCGCACCGGCTCGCGAGCTCGAATGCCCGCCGCAGCGACTCGCGCGCGTCGGACGGGCGCCGGCTTCGGCGCAGGGCGAACCCGAGCGCGGTCAGCGCCTTGGCGTGCTCCAGGCGCGCAGGCGACTCCTCGGAAACGGCCACTGCCTCGCGCAGCGTCTCGATCCCGTCCGCGGAGCGCATCGTCCCGAGCAACCGCAGCGTCCGGCTCAGCCCGCCGGGAGCACCCCAGCGACGGGCTGCGACCAGCTCCTCCTCGAGCAACGCGGCGGCCGCATCGCGCTCGCCGAGACCGTCGAGCGCCGCGGCCGTCAGCGAGCGCCACGGCGCCCAGGCCACGTTGTCCACGCTCCCCAGCCGCGCCCGGTACTCCTCGGCCTTGGCCCGCGCCTGCGCCCACCGCCGCTCGCTCAGCAGCAACTCGATCTCGCTGCGACGCACGAGCGTGTCCGCGTCCGAGCCCGGAGCTGGATCGACCCCGGTCGCCAGTGCAGCGCGGGCGCCGGAGAGATCGCCGCGCTCGAGCAGCACCCGGCTGAGAAATGCGCCGACGTAGGCTCGGCTCACCCCCTCGCGCTCCTCCACCAGAATCGTTCCCCTGCGCGCCTCGTTCAACGACGCCTCGGCCTCGGCCAGCTCACCGCGCTGCAGCCAGGTCCAGCCACGCCAGAGGTCGATGCCACACACGGCGAACACCGAGCCGAGACGGCGAGCTTCCGCCATCGCCCCGGCCCATGCCGTCAGCGCCTCGTCGCGATCGGCGAGCACGAGCACGCTGGCCGCGATCACCGTCATGAACCCGGGGTCGGCGGCGAACAGCGAGCCGTCGGCGAGCGCGGCGAGGGCGAGCTCGGTGCACCGCTCGGCACGACCGCCCCGCATCGCCCAGTCCCAGGCCGCGACCGCGCTCAGCATCCGCGCCCCGGGACCGTCCCCGCCGTCGCCGGATCGCGCCGCCGCAAGCCGCGCCTCGGCGTCGGGCACCTCGGCGCCGAACGTCACCGCGTACAGCTCGAATGCCTCCAGCGCGCGCCGTTCGTCGGCGTACTCGGTCGGCAGCTCGTCGATCGCCCGCTGGACGACTGCGACGCTGTCCTGCGCCGGGCCCGTGAAGATCAGCACGCGGGCGAGGACCTCGGCGGCCCGCGCTCGGGGCAGCGGGTCCTCGAGGCGGGCGTGAGCCTCGCGCATGTGCTCGGCCGCCGCCGGCACGTTGAGCAGCGCCTCGGCCGCGCCGAGATCGAGCAGCAGCTGCGTGCGCTGCTCGGGCGGCGGCGGCTCGGCGAGGGCACGCTGGAGATAGGACACGGCGCTGTCGGTCGCGCCCCGCCGTCCAGCCGCCAGCGCGGCGTCGTGCAGCAGCGCGACGACCCACGGCTCGCCGCGGCGCGGCACCACGAGCAGATGCGCGGCAACCTGCTCCGGGACCGCGCCGAGGTCGACCAGAGCGCGCGCAGCGGTCTCGTGGGCGAGCTCGCGCTCGGACGGCGCGAGCTCGTGATACACCGCGTCGCGCACGAGCGGGTGCACGAAGCCGCGGGGTGGGTCCGGTCGCAGGATCTCGGCTGCGATCAGTCCGCGGGTGGCCTCCGCCACCCGCCGATCGTCGAGCCCGCTCAGCGCGGCGACGACCGGCAGGGCGACGCCGTCGCCGAGCACCGCGATCGCCCGCGCCACCGCCACGGAATCATCCGGTAGCCGCGCCAGACGGAGCAGCACGGTGCGTGACACCGCCCGTGGTCCGAGGTCGCGGATCACGTCGACGTGCGCCGCGTCGGGACGCACCCTCTCTGCCTGCAGCGTCTTGAGCAGCTCGTTCAGCAGCAGCGGGTTGCCGCCGGTCGCGCTCTGGCACGCCACGGCGAACGCGGGCTCCGTGGCCGCCCCGAGCCGCTCGCGCGCAAGCGCGGCGACGCCGCTCTGGCTCAAGGAGGCGGGTCGGATGGCGATGGCCGCGGGGTCATGCGCGATCTCTTCGATCAGCCGGGAGTCGCCGTGCGACTCGCCCATGCGGGCGGCGGTGGCGACGAGGACGCGGAGGCCCTCGAGGCGGGGCTCGAGGTAGGCGATGAAGCGAAGTGACGCTCGATCGCACCAGTGCAGGTCGTCGACCGCAAGCGCCACCGGCCCCTCGGCGGCGATGTTCGCGGTCAGCCAGAACAGCCCGTACAGCACCGCGAACGACACGTCGCGCGCCGTGTCGCCGTCGTCGGGTGGTGCGAACACGCGCGCCGCGGGCGCCGCCGGGCCGGCCAACCAACGCTCTCGTTGGTCCTCGTCAGCCAGCACCGGCTCGAACAGCTGACGGACCACGCCGAACGGCAACTCGCGCTCGAGGTCCGAGCCCCGCGCACCCAGTACGCGGAATCCCGCCCCGTCGGCCTTCTCGCGTGCGGCTGCCAGCAGCCGGCTCTTGCCGATCCCGGCCGGTCCTTCGATCAGCGCCAACACCGGCGCGCCGGACAGGGCGTCGGCGACGAGCTGGTCGAGGTCTGAGAGCTCGCGTTCGCGCTCGAGCAGCGGGCTCTCGGCGCCGGACGGTCTGTGCGCCGCCGCGGTTATCGTCTCGCCGTCCACGACATGGTCAACTCCCGACCCCGGGGGCTTCATCCGCCGGCGCCAGCACTCGCTCGGCATGCCGGGCAGCGACCGCGACCGCGGCCGAGCGCCAGATACGCAGCGCGACGTACCACACGAGCGTCAGGCCGACGCCCGCGGCCGCGGCGTACACGGCGATGTCGTCGGGGTACTGCGGGAACGGATTCAGCGAGCCGTCGAACGACAGCACCGGCACCGCGATCGCGATCAGCACGACCGGGATCCTCCACCACAACCGGCGCCGGTCGCTGTCGGTCCACGCCAGCCACAGCCCGCCGATCGCGAGCACGACGTATACGAGCGTGATCAGGTAGCTGCCCGCGGCCGAGAGGATCAGGACGGCCTCGAGCACGTTGGGGATGTGCCTGGCCGCCCCGTAGTGGCTGATCGCGGCCCACCCGATCACCACCAGCGACCACGCCGCGATCGTCGCCAGGCCGCCGGCGGGCGTGCGGAACCGCCGGGAGGTGCGGCCGAGTCCGGCCGGGAGCAGGCGATCGCGGGAGAGCGCCATCAGCACCCTCGACGCGGCGAGCGTGAACGCCACGCACACCGAGAACAGGTCGAGCACGATCGTGAGGTTGACGATCCAGCCGAGCGCGTGGCCGACGTAGCGTTGCCCGAGCTCGCCGAAGGGGTTCCCGGACGCATACCACGCGTTGTGCTGCAGCGCGACGCGGCCGAACCCGATCGCCCCGACGTACGTCATCAGTACGAAGAAGCACCCGCACACGACGATCGAGACGATCATCGCGGTCGGGATCGTGCGCCGCGGTGCGGTCGCCTCCTCGCCCAGCGCCGCCACCGTTTCGAAGCCGATGAACAGCGCGACCGCGAACAGGATCCCGTGGAACACGTCGTTGAGCGACGTCTGACCAGGATCGAGCACCGCGATGGTGTTGCCGGCGGCGCCGCCGTCGGCGATCACGGCGACCGCGATCACCAGGAACGGCGCGACCGAGAGGCCGGCGGTGAACACGATCGTTCGCACCCCGATCCTGACGCCGACCCAGTTGAGGCCGATCGCCGCCGCCAGCGACAGCAGCGCCCACGGGGCCCAGCCGAGTTGCAGCGACAGCTCGCCGGCCAGCAGGTTGTTCAGGAGGTAGCCCTCGGCGACGAACCCGCCCCCGGCCCCGAGGAACAGCAGCCCGGTCACGTACGTGCCCGCGCCGATGATCCCCACCGAGGAGCGCGTCCCGTGCGCCAGATACTCATAGACGGCGCCCGCGCCCGCGAACCGTCGGCCGTACATCGCCAGCACGTAGGCGAGCGCGAACGCTCCCGCCCCGGCGAGCAGCACCGCGAGCGGCGTGTTGAAGCCGGCGAACACCGCGACCGTGCCCGACAAAAAGCCGACTCCGAAGATCGGCCCGATCGCGAACGACTGGCCGATCGTCCCCCACTGCGACACCGAACGCGGCGCGAGTGCGGCGCCTTCGTGCGGCGTTGGCTCGGTCTGCACCCCCATAATCCGGAATAATCATCCTCGCTCCCCGCTGCGCAGGCAACACGGGGCGGACGGATCAACTCGTGACCGGATGGCGACCGCGGTGCTGCCGACATCGCCAGCACTTCGCGGTCTCGGTGCGCACGGTGCCGGTTCGACGCGACATTCCGAGGCGGCGTCAGCAGCTCGTCGAGGGCTCGGGCGGGCGGGCGGGTCGCCGACGACCGCCGAGGCGGGTGTTGACGACGACGGCGACGATCACGGTCAGTCCGCCCACGATCGTGGCCGTGCTGGGGGTCTCCGCGAACGCGATCCACACCCAGATCGGCGCGAGCGGAACGTCGAGCCCGCCGATCAGCGCAACCCGCGACGCTGACAGGCGCTTGGTGCCGGCGGTGAGCAGCAGCAGCCCCAGGCCGAGCTGGGTGATCCCGAACAGTGCCAGCTCCCCGAACTGCAGCGGGTCCGGGGGTTCCGGGATGCGCGAGCGGCGCTGCGGTCGCGCTCGATGCCAGCGAGGAGAGAGCGGCGATCGGCATTGACGAGGCGCTGGCCGAGCGACTGGTCGCGATGATCATCAGCGCCATCAGTACGGTCATCGCGACCGCGAGCCCGTCGCCGTCGAGGTTGCGGGCGATGTGGGAGCCGCCGAACATCAGGGCGACGCCGACCAGCGCCACGACGGTGCACCACAGCGTCACGGCGGTGGTGCGCTCGCCGAGCACGATCAGCGCGACGGCCGCGGTGACGAACGGGGCAGATGACCCGTTCCTGCCTGGACTGGTCGGAGGGCCGCCCCCACCTCGACCTCGTGACCGCGACCCGATCGTCGTCACGCCTCGTTTTGGCTGGCCGTCGAGCGGAAAGCTCTTCATCGTCGGTCAGAAAGCCCACCAGGAGGTACCAGCTATGAGCGACGAACAGCGCGAGAGCATCGCCGACGACCAGCGCTCGCCGGCCAGCGAAGCAGCCGAGGCGGTAGAGAGCGGGCCAGCAGGCACGAACCCGGATGACGAAGAGCGGCCTGAGCCGCCTGGTACCGCGGAGGGATCCGAGCCAAAGACTGGACCCGACGGCAAGCCGGTCGTGCCGCCGTCGCGCGGCACCTCACACTGAGCGGCAGGCGCGACGCGGAAGCATCGGACCGAAGCGGCCGGTCTGCAGGGACTTCGTCAGGGTGAGCGATGGGACTCGAACCCACGACCGCCTGGACCACAACCAGGAGCTCTACCAGCTGAGCTACGCCCACCGTGGGATCGTTGAATCTACCAGCGGCGAAGCGGGAGGCGCTTGCGCTTGGTCCA
>DASUHF010000047.1:0-21226 GCA_036273655.1 Solirubrobacteraceae bacterium
GGCGACCGTGATCCAGCAGTCGGCCTCGAAGATCGGCGTCAAGATCAACCTCAAGGTCGAGACCCAGGCCAACTACTACGGCAAGGCGACGTTCGGCAACTCCGACTGGCTCGACGGGACGATGTCGCTCGTCGACTACGGGTCCCGCGGCGTGCCGAACGTGTTCCTGGAGTCGCCGCTGGCCACCGGCGGGCCGTGGAACGCGGCGCATTTCAAAAACAAGACCTACGACAACCTCGTCAAGCAATACATCGCTGCGATCGACCTGCAGGCCCAGCGCGAGATCGCCGGCAAGATCGAGCGGCTGCTGCTCGATCAGACGCCGCTCATCATCCCGTACTTCATCGACGGCCTGACCGCGTCGACACCGAAGGTCCACGGCCTGAACCCCACCGCAACCCAGCAAATCTTCCTCAACGACACGTACATCGACGACTGACCCCGGCATCCAACCACAGCGGCCCTGGCCCATGGTTTATCAGGATATGCGACACACGAGCCTGCAGGCGACCTCGGCGATGCCGTTGGGCGACGCAGACGGTCGCCCGCGTGCGGCACCCCAACTTCAACACCGGATCTGAGTAAAGACCCGGAACCGCTGGGCGACCGTTCGGGTGCAGCCTGACCAGCCGTCGCGAGGCTCGGCCTGGGCCTCGGCCCCCCGAACGGCGATGGCCGTCTCCAGGTTGCAACGAAGCCGGACATGGCCGTCGCGGTCGCGGTCCAGACTGTCAGCTGAGGCCGGCGACGACCTCAAGCAGCCGCACCTCCGCGCCTCCCTGATCAGTCAAGTCGGGTCACGAGCTCTACGCGTTATCCACAAGATGGGTTAGCGTCGAACCGGGGACCATAGGCTACATCGCCGAAACGGAGACCCAGAAGCGCCTTATCCGTGCAGGCATGCGGTGTTCTCAACTTCTGATCTGAGGATGGGAGAAGTCCTCAAGCGGTCGTCATCTTTTGTCTTTCTCGCTGCGCGGGAATCATTGCTTGCGCAGGATTACATGTGCCGCGTAGTCTCACCGTCAGTCGCCATCTTCGTGCGACGTGACATCTTTCGTCAAGTCGAGGAGGTAGTCATGTCCGGTCCGGGTTATGCTGCTACGGGAACCGATCTGATCGACATCGATCGCTATCCACTCAACGATTTGGACAGCGAGACCGGACGCAGCCTCGTTGAGCGATGCCAGCGTAGCCTCCAGGTGAAGGGTGCCGCCAAGCTCGACGGCTTCCTGCGCCCCGACGCGATCGCGCAGCTGATCGGCGAGGCGAACGCGCTGGCATCGCAGGCGTTCCGCAACGAGGACACTCACAATGTCTACTTCACCGAAATCGACGAGCGCCTGCCTGCGACCGATGCGCGGCGCAAGCTCCAGCGCAGCGCTCAGGAAACGATCGCCTACGACCAGATCCCGGCCGATGCCGGCATTCGCCGGCTGTATGAGTGGGATGGTCTCTTGGCGTTTGTCTGTGCTGCGCTCGGCAAGGATCGCTTGTATCGGAACGCCGACCCACTCGGCGCGTTGAACGTGATCTACTACGCCGAGGGCGACGAGCTCGGATGGCATTTCGACGACGCGGAGTTCGTGGTCACGCTGATGCTGCAGCCGGCCCAGCACGGTGGCGACTTCGAGTACGTTCCGCACATCCGCAATGCGCGCGATGAGAACTATCCAGCGGTCGCCCAGCTGCTCGACGGCGACCGCGACGACGTTATCGTCTCGCCCAGCTCCGCGGGAGCGCTTGCGTTCTTCCGCGGCCACCACTCGATTCACCGCGTGACCCCGGTCTTCGGCAACATCCTCCGGACGAATGCAGTGCTTTCGTACGCGAACCGGCCCGACGAGCGGCTAAGCCCTCACACCCAGACCTTGTTCTACGGCAGGACCGGGTGATGGAAGTCCAACCGATCTCGCAGCTGCGCGTCCCATCGGCCTCCGACGTCGATTACGGACAGCTGCGGGCCGAGCGGCTGGCGCGGCTTAGAGCGGTGATGCGCGAACGTGTTGCCCCTGTCTGCCTGCTGTTCGAGCCCGCCAACGTTCGCTACGCCACCGGCACCTCGGTGATGAGCGCGTGGAGCGCAATGGCAAGCGTCCGCTATTGCCTGGTCGGGGCCGACGATGGGCTGATCCTGTTCGAGCAGGACGTGGGCCTGGCGGTCGCCTCGCAGTTCGTGCAGGACGTCCGCGACGCGACTTGGTGGCAATGGCACGGTAAGCGCAGTGCGGCGCTCGCTGCGCAGTTTGCGGCGGGCGTGACCGAGGCGCTACGCGACCTTGGTCTCGACGATGAGCCAGTCGCCGTCGACCGCGTCGAAACCGCTGGAGCGCTGGCGCTGCGCCGAGCCGGAATCGAGCTAGTGCCCGCGGGACCGCTCGTTGACGCCGCACGCGAGGTGAAGACGCCCGAGGAGATCAAGCTGATGATCATCAACGGCGCGATTGGCGACGCGATCCTGACCGAGTTCGAAGCCGCGATCCGCCCCGGCATCAGGGAATATGAGCTGTACGCGGTGCTTTCGGACGCCCTGCTGCGCCGGCAGGGGGAGTCGGTCTTCACGCGCTTGGTCGCGTCGGGCCGCAACACGAACCCGTGGGGATCGGAGGCCGGGGACAAGATCGTGATGACAGGGGATCTCGTCGGCGTGGACACCGACGCGCTCGGCTACGAGGGCTACCTGATCGACGTCTCGCGGACCTTCCACTGCGGCGCCGCGCCGACGCGTGAGCAGGTCGAGCTTTACCAGCACGCGCACGCATGTGTGACTGGGATGCGCGAGATCGCCAAACCGGGAATGTCGTATCGGGAGTTCGCGGAGGCGGCGCCCGATCTACCCGATCCCTATCGCGCCCAGCGCTACGAACTGCTGGTCCACGGCGCCGGCCTCGAGGACGAGGGCCCGATCATTTATTACCCGGATCAGGGCGAGAATCCAGACGATGAGTACCTCCAGGAGAACATGTCGCTGTGCTTCGAGTGTTACGTCGGTGCGCCTGGCGGGGCGTTTGGCGTCAAGCTCGAAGACCAGGTGCTGCTGACGGCAAACGGAGCCGAGCTGCTCAGCACGTTTCCCTATGACGCTGCGCTGCTCGGGATTGCCTAAACGTCCCTGGGCGACGCCTCGGTCTTTCTGAGCAGCGTGACCGTCTGCCTAGCCTGGGACGAGGACCCGAGGCGGAAGCGGAAGCCGAGGCCAAATGGGGGAAGCCTGTGGCTGGACGCACGAGCACTGACGCCACACTGTCGCTTGCCGGCGACGTGGGAGACATGGGCCAGGTATTCGGCAGGCCTGCCTCGCTGCGCCGCGTCGTGCGTAACGGCCGCGAGCACGCCGAAGGGGAGCCCGCAAACGAACGAAGCATGGGCCGGCGAGCCAACAGAAAAGCCTCGCGGTGCGGGGCTTTCGTAGCGGGCCCGGAGAGATTCGAACTCCCGACCTTCGGTTCCGTAGTTCGCCATTTGCAGGGCAAATACAGTGGCTACCGGCGATCTGGATCGTCTCGGTTCGCTGTGAGCGGGTCAGAAATGCTGAGTTCGGGACACGGGTTCGGCTAACGCCAGCCGCCGGTCACACACCCGGCGAAGCACCAGTTCGCAACGAAATCGCAGGGTCGCGCTCTGGTCCGATCGGACAACCTCGATCAGGGCTTATCGCGTCGTCGTCGGCGAAGGCGCGGGGCTCTCGTGACTGCCACGTTGGCCGCGTTTGGGAGTCCGAGGCCGTACCGCAGGCCGGCCATACGCATGACGAAGCAGACGGCGGCACCGACGATCGGGAACGTGAGCGTGTGATCCCCGGTCCGGTAGGCGGCGACGACGATACCGGCTCCGACCAGGGCCGGGATCGCGTAGAGCCCGCCGCGCAGGACCGTGGGGATCTCGCGCACGAGGATGTCGCGGACCATGCCGCCGCCGATGCCGGTGGTCGCGCCCAGAATCACGCAGTCGGCGGCGCCGAGGTGATGGGTCAGTGCGGTGGCCGCGCCGGTCACGCAAAACAGACTCAGGCCGGCGGCGTCAAGCGCGTCGATTGGCCGCTGCAGGCGGTTCATGACCGGATGGGCGATGGTCGTCAGCAGCCCGGCGCCGGCGGCGACCGCCAGGTAGCGCCAGTCGCGAAACGTCGCCGGCGGGATGCCGATCAACAGGTCGCGGATGGTGCCGCCGGCGATCCCCACGACCACGGCGAGCACGACCGCGCCGAACAGATCGAGCTTGGCGCGCACAGCTGCCATGCCACCGCTGAGGCCGAACACGAACGTCCCCACCAGGTTGAGGACGAGCAGCAGCGTCGGATCGAATCCGGGCAGCAACGGGGGAGACACCAAGGTATGCGCAGGTTACGGAGCGAGCCAGGCGCAGCCGGCCGAGACGAGCGTCTCGACGCCGGTCGCAAGCGTGGGGTGGATGACCGGGGCGAACTTCGGGTTGTGGTTGGTGGGAAGCTCGCTCAGTCGGCCCTCGCGCTCGGCCTTGGCGTAGGTCTCGGAATCGACCCCGCCGATAAACCAGAACACCGACGGCGCATGCCACTCCACGCCGAAGGAGCCAAAGTCCTCACTGGCCGAGTCCGGGCCGGTGTGCTTGACGCGATCGTCGCCGAAATGGGCGCGCAGTGCGTCGCGGACGCGCTCGGTCGCCTGATCGTCGTTGCGCACGAGGTCGTAGCGATCCAACGGCGTGATCTCGGGCGGCTTGGGCGCGCCGGAAGCCTCTGCCTCGGCGTTGACGATTCGCTTGATCGCATCGAGCACGTGCCGGCGGACGCCCTCGTCAAACGTACGCATGTTGAGCTTGATCACGGCTTCGTCGGGGATCACGTTCTCCTTGGTGCCCGCCTGCAGGGCGCCGACCGTGACGACCGCCGCATCCGATGGACGCACCTCGCGCGAGACGATCGTCTGCAATCGCAACACCGTCGAGGCCGCCATCACCACCGGGTCGATGCTGGCCTGCGGCATCGAGCCGTGCGCGCCGCGCCCAAACATCCGAATCTCAAAGCTGTCGCCCGCGGAGGTCACCACCCCGGACCGGCTGGCGATGACCCCCGCAGACATCGGCATCACATGCTGGCCGAGGATCACGTCGGGTTCGGGAAAACGCTTGAACAGACCATCGTCGATCATCGCCTGCGCGCCGGCCGCGGTCTCCTCCGCGGGTTGGAAGACCGCCATCAACGTGCCCCGCCACGCGTCCCGGGCTCCCGCCAGCAACGCGGCCGCGCCGGCCAGCCAGGTCACATGCATGTCATGTCCGCAGGCGTGCATCACCGGCGTCTCGTTGCCGTCGGCGTCCCTCGCGGTCACGGCACTTGCATACGGAAGCCCGGTGTCCTCCCGGACCGGCAGCGCGTCCATGTCGGCGCGCATCATCACCGTCGGCCCGTCGCCGTTTTCCAGCAGGCCTACCACGCCCGTTCCCCCGACGCCGGCGGTCACCGAAAACCCCGCCGCCTGCAGCCGCTTCGCGGCAAGCCCGGCGGTACGCCGCTCCTGCATCGACAGCTCCGGGTGGCTGTGGATGTCCTTATACAGCGCCTCCAGATCCTCGAGCGCGTTGTGGAGCTCGCGGAGAACCGAGTCGCTCGCTGATCCATCGCTCATGGCTACTCCCTGGTGTTGAGAAGTGCGGCGCGGCACGCAACCCGATCACGCTCGCCTCGTGCGACGCTACCACCGCCGATGCCGCCGAATCGACGTCGAGGACCCAAGTCGTTTGCGGCAAACAAGTGGCGTGACCGGATCGAGGTTGCGATCGCGGTCCCGCAGGTCCGCGGAGGCCGGCGGGCGAACATGGCCGCCTGGGTCAGGCGTTGGCGCCCGGGACCCCATCGAGCGGTGCGTGTGCCAAGAGGCAACTTGCGGTGCCGCGCATCGATCCCGATCAACGCCGGCACCAGCAGGTTCGCGGGTGTTCACGGCACCATCCACCCCACGTCAGTCGGAAACGGGAACAGCATCAACCTGACCATCACCTACTCGACCCGACCCAATGCGCGCTCGCCCCGGGAGCGCCATGCGCTCCCGCGACACAAGATCACCACCACTGCACCGCCTCCGGCGGGAGCCGTACCAGGGACCGTTACTGCACGTTCGCAAACCTGCAGGGCGTCAACCGCTGCGCGCCTCACTGAAGTGAGCAGGCCTGCGGTCTCTGAGCAAGATCGCGCTGCTGAGGAGGACGAAGAGTAAAAAGAGTACGAAGCCGATCAAGTCGAGCACGAGGCCGTAGCTGGCGATGATGCCGCCGAGGCCGAAGCCCTGGAGGAAAAGCAGGACTCCGCCGGCGAGGGAGATCCACGCAAGCCAGCTCGCCAAGATCCGGCTCTGGAGGATGAGAAGCCCCGTCGCGATCAAGAAAACGCTTCCGAAGACATCTCCGACGCTGTCGAGCGCGTACGTCAGTAGGTACAGGGTGTACGACAGGCCTTGATCGTGCTGCGCGGCGTACGTCGCGAGTTTCCCACCCAGCAGCCCATAGATGCCGATGTCACTGACCGCGTGCAGGGCGACAAGCAGCCCGCCGCCAATCAGTACCAACGAGTGAAGGACGCTTGTAGGTTGGACGACGCCGCGCAGCAGATCGTGCAGCTTCGCCAGATAGACCACGAACGCGACGGCGTAGACGATCGACAAGTATGCAGCGACCAGCACGGTCGTCCTGTGGTCACGCAGGGCCCCCGCGATCTTGGCGGCCGAGTCGTCTTGGTTGATTGGAAGACCTGCTGAGATCGCCGTTTCCGCCACCAGAGCAACAACGAAAACGATCCCCGCAGCCCAGGCACGCCGCCTCCCCACGTTCTCCGTTTCCACCGACGTCACGCCCACATCCTCTCCGACTGGCCGGCCTCTGACAAGCTGCTCGCCCCGACACATCCAAGGAGGAGCACGCGCTAGCGGATTCGAGCTCACACCGACCACCCATTTGACGATTCCGGCACCCGACCGGAGGCCTCGCATCGGCGTGCTGCTTTGCCATGAGCGCGGCGGCGGCGATCAGACGCTGTCAGCCGGAGTCGCTCGGGTTGCACGCGACTTCGTGGTTGCAAGCTCGCGCCATCCAGCACATGGCTTTAGAGGAGCGACAGTCTCGACCACCAGGACGAGAGCGCCGGATCGGACGAGGGGCAGCAGTTCGACGGCGACCTCAGCACGCTTCTGCTTTGCCTTGCGCGGGCGATCACGTCGGCCCAGGCGCGGCGGCCGTCCTCCGGTCCGGCAGCGCCAGCCCGATCGCGAGCACCGCCAGACGGCTTCGGCGCTGCTCGCTGAGCTGGATGCCGGTCCTTTTCTCGCGGGCCGAGTCAGCGACCGGGACCCGCACCGGGCCGTCGTCGGCGGGCTCGCCGCGGTCGTCCCCGATGATGAGGCCGACTTACGGCGACCGGCGGTTCTCAAGGTTGAGCCGGCGCTCGCCTCCACGGTGAACCGGCCGCCGGCCGTGACGAGGCGGCCAAACACCTGGCATCGACCTTCTCGGGCGCTCACTTCAGCGAGCAGCGGCTCGGCAGCCTCGGTTCAAAGACTGGTAGCGAAGGGGAACGAGCGTCGGTGGCCGAGCGTCTTGCGTCGCGCGCTGAGATCGGCCGAGCATCCGTGCCCGGTCGGGAGCACGCGCGCACGCGCTGGGCCTGAAACGCAAGGTTGGCGCGCGCGGACTCGCAGACGATGATCGCGCCCCGTGCTCGATGAGGATCTCGCGTGCGTAGATCGGATCATCCGTGCGACGGCCATCCGGCTGGCGCCTCTACGCAGTTGCCGCCGCGCGTCCGACGGTCCGCGCCGGTCGCGTTGGACTTGGCGTGCGTCATGTGGGCCAGCCCAGCGGCTTTCGTAGCAGCGCGCCCGGAGAGATTCGAACTCCCGACCTTCGGTTCCGTAGACCGACGCTCTATCCAGCTGAGCTACGGGCGCGAGGGGGCCAAGTGTAGCCGGGCCGCCACGGCGAAGCCGGACCCCGAGACGAGCCGCAGCGCACGCGCCGAAGGCCCGGAAAAGCGGAGAGGGCGGGATTCGAACCCGCGATAGAGGTTTCCCCCCATACTCGCTTAGCAGGCGAGTGCCTTCAGCCGCTCGGCCACCTCTCCGGAGGTTGCGACGATGTTAGTCAGACGGCCGGGGCCTGTCGCCGAGGGCGGCGGTCTCGACCCGGTTGCGGCCGCTTCGCTTCGCCAAGTACAGCAGATGGTCGGCGCGCGCGATCACGGCGCTGGCCTCGAGGCCGGGATCGAGCGCGACCACGAGGCCGGCGCTGATCGTCGGGTGCAGCGATGCCGGCACCGCGCTCCAGCGGTGCGTGGCGACGCGCTCGCGCAGCTGCTCGAGGGATGCGGCCGCCGCCGGGGGCGTCGTGACCGGCGCGGCCAGCAGGAACTCCTCGCCGCCGAGGCGAGCACAGAAGCCGTCGGGTGCCATCGTGGACGCGTGCTGCTGCAGCAGCGCGCCGAGCTGGACGAGGATCTTGTCGCCGGTCTCGTGCGAATGCTCGTCGTTGATCTGCTTGAAGCGGTCGACGTCGATCATCGCGACCGCGACCTGGCCGTCGCGCAGCAGCAGCGGCAGCTCACGCTCGACATGTCGGCGGTTAAACAGACGCGTCAGCGGGTCGCGCATCGCGAGCTCCTGGTAGTAGAGCCGCTGGTCGCGCTCGGCCTGCCGACCGTAGACGCTCTGCAGGATCGTCGCTTGGTGCTCGGCCTCGGCCCGTCCCACATCCGACTGTTCGGTGAGAAAGCGCGACAGGCGCCGGTACGCGCGGCGGAAGTCGCCGCGATCGGCGTCAATCGCGGCGAGGTGGCGCAGCGCCTCGACCGCCAGCGTCGGGGTGCGGGCGCGCAGCGCCACCACGCGCGCGGTCTCCAAAAACTGCGTCGCCTCGCCCAACCGTCCCTGGCGGTGGCGGACGGTCGCCAGGTGCGCCAGCAGCGCGGCGTCGTCGTTGGGCTCGGTCTGCGGGCTGGCGAGCGCGCGCTCCAGCAGCCGGTCGGCGTCGTCGATCCGTCCCTGGGAGACGCGGATCCAGGCGATCGTGTCGAGCATCGCGGCCGGCGGGCGGACCGGGCCGCGCTCGAGCAGCACTTCGAGCTCGTCGACGAGCTCGTCGGCGCGATCCTGCATCAGCGGGTCGCTTTGCGAGGCCCACACGAACTTATTCAGCACGGCGAGCAGGAGGTTCGGCTGGTCGCCGAGCCGGGCGCGGCGCAGCGCGTCCTCGAACAGCTCCCAGTCGGTGGGCCCGGCGCGGTCATAGCTCGTGTACAGCGCGAGCGCCATGTGGTGCTCGGCGCCCCAGTGCGGCGGGCAGCTGTCGTCCAGCAGGCGGACGCCGTCGTGGACCGCGTCCTGCGCCTCGGCCCACATCCCGAGGCGGAAGAACGTCGACGCGAGCACGAACCCCGCGCGCGCCCGCACCGCGCGCTCGCGGTGGGCCGCGACCGCGATCGACTGCTGCAGCGCGAGCGCATTCTCGAGTTCGCCGCTGCGGCCGATCGCATCGGAGCGGACGAGCTCGGCGCGCGCGGCCCCGAGCACGTCATCGTCGGCTCGCGCGGCGGCGACGATTTCGCCGGCGGCCTCGGCGATCCCCTCGAGGCTCATGTAGACCCCGAGCTCGAGCGCGGTCAGCTCACGCGCCCGCCCCGCCCGCGTCTCCGAGGACCGGGTGTCGCGACCCGTGCAGGTGGAGTGATCGACTGCCGGCAACGCGTAGAACCCCGCTACAAGTATCGGCCACGAGCGGGCCATCTTGAGGCACCGCGTTGCGCCCGAACGGCACGATCGGCGATGTTTCGTGAGGTTTCGCGCACGCGCTACGGTCCGATACGGACCTCGGCCCGGTCGTCACGAAGGGCGCGGCGCGATCGCACTCGTCGGGGCGGCCGCACCGCGCGGCGCCGCCGGTGCGCCTACATCCCGCGCGCGGCACATACGAGCCGTACACGACGAGTAACGTCGCGAGCTGCGCGCCGACCCCTCCCAGTTCGGATACAGCCCGAGCCAGCGGCCCCAAGTCCGTCGTTGTTGCGGGCGTCGATCTCCGGGTCGAGGTTGCTGAAGCTCTCGGCGAGAGCGGCAACGGCGCATCCGACGACCGTCACCGCCCTGCGGCGAACCGTCACCGTCAACCGACCTCCGTTGTCGAAGAGACAGAACGAGAACCCGACAGCCGCACGCGCAGGCCGCGCGGCCACAGCACGTACAGCAGCATCGGGACGACGTAGATCACCCAGATGCCGGCCTCGGCGTACGTGGGAAGCGGCTGCAGACCGAGCATCCCGGTCAGCAGCGACGACGTGACCGTGCCCGGCACGACCAGCCAGCTGAGATCCAGCGCGGGGGCCTGGAAGCTGTTGAACCAATCGGCCTCATGCGCGGTGTGCACCGTGGTCGACAGCAGTCCCGCGGCGATCACGACGAGCACGACGGACGTGACCTTGAAGAACCGCGCGAGGTTGATCTTGATGGCGCCCCGGTACAGGCCGGCGCCGATCAGGACCGCGGTCAGCAGGCCGAGCAGGGCCCCGACGCCGGCGTCGAGCTCGTTGGTCGAGGCCTGGAACGACGCCAGCAGGAACACCGCGGTCTCGAATCCCTCGCGCAGCACGGCGAAGAACGCCATCGCGACCAGTGCCCAGACCGAGCCCGTCTCCAGCGCCCTGGCCGCGTGCGCCTCGAGCTCGGCCTTCAACCCGCGCGCGTGGCGGCGCATCCAGACGATCATGAACGTGACGATCCCGACGGCGAACAGGCCGACGACCGTCTCGAGCATCTCCTGCTGGCGCTGAGGCAGCTCCTGGTTGAGCACTTGCAACGCGATGCCCGCGCTCGCGCAGAACAGGACGGCGATGATCACGCCCGCCCACACCTGGCGCAGCGCGCGGGCATGCCCCTGCTGGCGCAGGAACGCGGCGACGATTCCCACAATCAGGGCGGCCTCGAGGCCCTCCCGCAGTCCGATCACGTACGTCGCGATCACGGCGCGGGACCGTATCACAAATTAGGGCTCCCTAATTAGGGAACCCTAACTTAGAGCTCCAGCGCCCCCAGCCCACGCCTGCTGCGCACCGCGATCAAGCAGACTTGCGGCGCCGCCCGTCACGCATGCGTCGACGAGCTCCGCCGCCGGTCGCGGAATCGAGCGCTGCCTCCGGCGGCGATCAGGGCCTCGGCCGCCCGCCGGGTACCATCGCCGGGGCCCCAGGAGGGGTGGCAGAGTGGTCGAATGCACCGGTCTTGAAAACCGGAGTCCGGGTCACCGGACCGCGGGTTCGAATCCCGCCCCCTCCGTCTCGTGCCGCGCCTGGCGGACGAGACCGTTTCGATCGGCAGCGAAGCAGTGAGGCTGCTCGCCGCGCCGAAAATCCGCCAACCGACCCTGGTCCCGGCCAGTTTGGCGCGTATCCACCCTACGCCGATGACGATCAGCCAAGTTGCTCGGGCGACACGGCGCTTGGCGTTTTGTTCATGCCCGCGCGCGGCCGGCGAGCGCGAGGCGGAGTCTCGCGGGTCGGGAGCCGGGCGCGGCTTGCGGCAGCCTCTGCCGCGTGCCCGAACCCCCATTTTGGCGCTGTCCGCTGCCGCTCAAGAGATTCAGCCGGCGGTGCCTCGGCGCGTCTCCTCGCCGATCCACGCCAGGTATTCGGCGTTGCCGGCGACGAGCGGAATCGCGGTGACATTGGGCACGTCGTAGGGGTGGCGCTCGTTCACGAACGCGACGACCTCGTCGACCAGATCGAGCCGTGTGTGCATGTGCATCCGCTTCTCGGGCTCGACCTCGACCGTGCCCTGCCAGCGGAACGTGCTCGTCACCGGCTCCGAGAGCACGTTCGCACACGCGATCAGGCGCGCGTCGACGAGCTCTGAGGCGATCGTGTCGAGCGTGTCGTCGGCCGGCCCGGTGACGATGATCTCGCAGGCCTGCGGGGTCTCGGAGCTCATTGACGACCCCATGATGACTCAGATCAGCGCGTCGCCGGGCCGAGCAGCAGCTCGACCAGCACGCAGTCCTTCCAGACGCCGTCGAGGCGGCCGTGGCGGCGCTGGATGCCAACCTCGACGAAGCCGGCGCGCCGGTGGGCGGCGCGGCTGGCCGCGTTGTCTGCGAACACGCGGCTGGTCAGCTTGTAGAAACCCTGGCGCTCGCATTCGGCCGCGAGCTCGCGCAGCAGCCGCACGCCGACACCCGATCCCCGTGCCGATGGGGCGACGTACACCGCGTGCTCGCCGACGCCGCTATAGACGCAGCGGTCCGAGTACGCGCTTGCGCGCGCGAACCCGACCACGCGACCGTCCTGTTCGGCGACGATGAACGGGCGGCCGTCCGACGTCCACGACGCGATCTCCCCGACGCTTCGCGGCTCGGTTTCGAACGTCGCGACCCGCTCGGCGATGCCGGCGTTGTAGATCGCCGCGACCGTAGGCAGATCCTCGCGCGTGGCCGCGCGGACGTGCGCCGCCGGCAGCTCGCGCGCGGGCGGCGCACCCGGTCGCCGGGTCGGCGTGCTCATCGACCCCGCGCGGGAGATGCTCGCCAACCCGGTGCGGTCAGCGCTTGTTCGGCGCGGTGCCGAACACGTGGTCCCAGAACGGAGCGCTGACGCCATAGCCGCGCTCGTGGTCCTGGAAGTGATGGCGCATGTGCAGCTCGCGCAGCCTGCGGCCGAGCGCTGACTTCGGCCGGTGATGGTGGACGTAGTAGTGCAGCATGTCGTAGCCGAGGTACCCGGCGAGGAAGCCCGCGCCGAACGGCATGAACGCGGGCGAGCCGAGCACCAGCGAGAACACCCACACGAACAGCGCCGCGAGCGGGATCGACAGCGACGGCGGCATCACGAGCCGCATCGGGTCGTTGGGATGGTCGTGGTGGACGCCGTGGATGATCCAGTGCAGCTTCGCGCCGATGCCGCGCTCGGGCTCGAAGTGGAAGACGATCCGGTGCAGCCAGTACTCGGTCAGCGTCCAGAACACGTAGCCGGCGAGGATCCAGACGACGCTCATCGCGCCGGCGCCGTGCACGAAGCCGAGCGCCAGCAGCACCCCGATCACCGGCACGAACACGATCGGCACGACCGACCAGTGCACGCGCGAGAGCTTGTCCAGCAGGTCGGAGTCGAACATCCGCGGCGAGGCGCGGAGCACCTCCGAGCGGGACAGACCCTTCAGCTCGTCTGCTCGTTGCGACCCCATGACAATTCCCAATAGTAGTCACCCCAGGCGCCCCGGCATCCCCGCCAATCGGGTGATCTGCGCCCAAGGAGTGCGATCCTGAAAGGGTATGGCCAAGCCGCCCCCGCCACGGTGGTGGACGATCCGCACCGCCTCCAACCGCAAGCCCGCCACCTACCGGTGCCCGCTGTGCGGCAACCAGCTGCCGTCGCTGCAGCCGCACATGCTGATCACCCCGGAGGGCGACGCCTCGCGCCGCCGTCATGCGCACTCGGCGTGCGTGATCGCGGCCCGCTCCCAGGGCCGGCTGCCGACCCAGGCCGAGTGGCGAGCCGCCGCACGCAGCGAGAGTCGACCGGACGCTCCTGCGGGGGTGCTCGCGAAGCTGCGCGAGCGGTTCCGGCGGGGCCGACAAGTTCGATCGAATTAGTGCGAGAGCGAGGACGCCGGTGCCGCCGCCTCGGCTCCGGTGACGAGGTCGGGGACGCCGTTCGGGTATCCCAGCGACGGGATGTCGGACGGGTATACCTCGTGGCCGTGCTCGGCGACATCGCCGATCTCCATGTCGGACTCCTTCATCCGCAGCGGGATGAAGACGCCGACGAGCTTGAGCAAGGCGAACGTCGCCAACGCCGACCAGAACACGACCCAGGCGCCGGCGAGCACCTGCCACTTCAGCAGCGTGAAGCTGCCGTGGAGGACGCCCGGAGCCGAGCCCGTCGGGATCAGCCCATGCTTGGAGGTCGTGTAGAAGACCGCCATGTTCGGGTCGGCGAAGATGCCGGTCAACAACCCCCCGAGCAGCCCCGCGAACCCGTGCGTGTAGACCACGCCGAGGGTGTCGTCGACGTTGCGGAACGGACGCAGCCGGCTGAGGTAGTTCATCGCGAAGTACACGACCGTGCAGGCGATCACGCCGATCGCGAGCGCGCCCCAGCCGTTGACGTAGCCGGCCGCCGGAGTGATCGCCACCAGCCCGGAGATGATCCCGTTGACGCCGCCGATCATGCTCGGCTTGCGGCCGGTGAGGTAGTCCCAGGCGACCCAGCACATGAACGCGATCGCCGTGCACAAATTCGTGTTGAGGATCGCCGCCGCCGCCGACATGTTCGCGGCGTACGGGTCGCCGCCGTTAAACCCGTTCCAGCCCAGCCACAACAGCCCGGCGCCGACCGCGACCATCGCCAGGTTGTTGGGCGCGTCGACCTCGCGGTCGCGCTGCAGCCTGGGTCCGACGACCGCCGCCGCCACGAACCCCGACACGCCGGCTGCGAGATGGATCACATAGCCGCCCGAATAGTCGAGTGCTCCGTGGTGGCCGAAGAAGCCGCCGCCCCAGATCAGGAACGCGTTGATGCAGTAGACGAACGTGATCCACAGCACCACGAACGGGATCCACGCCTTGAAGTTGAAGCGGCCGAGCACCGATCCGAGCATCAGAATCGGCGCGATTCCCGCGAACACGAACTGGAAGTAGACCAGCGACGACTGCGGGAACGCGTCCTTGCCGATCAGCGGGATGCTCGCCTGACCGAGCAGATCCTTGACGCCGAGCACCGACCCCGGCTTGCCGATGAAGTTGCCCAAGAAGCCGGTCGCCGAGTGCGAGAAGCCATGGAACGGGGCGCCGAAGCCCAGCTTGTACGCGTACAGCACCCAGACGATGAGCACGGTCGAGAAGGCGGCGAGGCTCATCATCATGCTGTTGATCGACCAGCGCTTCTGCATCACGCCGCCGTACAGGACGACCAGGCCCGGGATGCTCATCAAGCCGACAAGCGTCGCCGCCGTCATCTGCCATGCGGTGTCTCCCGGGTTCAGCCACGAGGGCGAGGCAAGCGGCATGCGTCTCCTGTTCGTAGGTGGACGCCAAGCTGCGGCTGCGATCGCCGTCCAAGCCCAGGCCCAAGTTGACAGCCGACAGGCTCGTCGACGGGCGCCGCGCCAGCCATAGCCTCACGGACAGCGATCGATCGAGGCCGCTGGACATATGGATAAGCCGGTGTGCGGCTACGTCGCGGGCGCCGGCAGCCCCGCCTTGCGGCATGCGTCGGCAAGCGCCCGCCGAAACGCGATGTTCTGCTCGCCGCGGCCGGCCACCGCTGTGCACAGCCCGCGCGCCGCCGCCCCGCAGCGGTAGAGCTCCGAGCCGCCGATCACGGTCGCCGCGCTGACGTCGATGCAGCCGTGCTGCGACGTGCGCTGATGGCTCGTGAACGAGATCGCGACGACAACGGCGATCGCCGCGCACGCGGCCAGCACGCCGCCGATCAGCCACCGCTCGCGGCGGGTCACCCGCCGCGGTCCGGCCTGCTGCCCGTGGCCGATCGGGAGAGGCATCAGTCTCGCCTGGTCGCCGACGGTCGCATCGCCTCAGAAGGCGAGGGCGCCGCCGCGTGGCAGCACCAGCACCGAGCCGCGGGCGCCGTCGAGCCAGCCTCGGGTGACGCCGTCGAGCCCGACCATCCCGTCGGGCGCCGACTCGCGCGAGTCGACGACGATCAGATCGGCGTCACGAGCGCCGGGGACCAGCTCCGCCCCGGACGCCACCGCCAGCGCCGCGGCGGTGTCGGCGGCGGTGCCAGCGGCTCCGTCGCCGGAGAACGAGATCGTCCGCAGCGCGCGGTCTGATCGTGCGTGCAGCCCGGCGGCGGCGACGCCGACCGCGACCGAACCACCGTCGAGCAGCCCCTGCGCGGACGCGCCCGGCTGCACCCGTCCCGGCGCGGTCCGGTAGTCGGAGCCGAAGATCACCGCCGCGGCGTGCATCGACGACGCCAGCGCGGCAAGGCCGGCGCTCGTGGAGGGGTCGACGACGATGTGCCTGGCGATCGTGCCGTTGCCGAGCCAGTGCGCGCCCTGCTGCAGGCGGCGCGCGGCGTCGTCGACGTCGAGCTGCTCCCGGTGCGGGTCGTGCTCACGTGCGTGGCGCACGTACGCCAGCGACAGCGACGCGCCCGCGGCGCCCAGCATCCGGCCGAGCGTCAGTGCGTCGTCATCGTTCTCGGTCCCGTCGTAGGAGATCACGAGCTTGATCGACACTGCGCCATCGTCGGCGATCGCCCGCGGGCCGGCATTGGCCGTGTGGCCAACGATCCCGACGATCCCCTGTCCGCGCGGCGTGGCGGCGCCGGCGTGCGGTAGCGTTTCGGCGCATGAGCGAGGAGAGCGCCCCCACCGTCTCGAGCGGACTGTTGATGTCGACGACGTTCGAGCTGCCCGGGTACGACGTGGCGGAGAACCTCGGCGTCGTCTACGGGCTGGTCGTCCGCAGTATCGGCCTCGTCGGCGGCGTCGCAGCCGGCTTCAAGGCGCTCAAGCGCGGGGAGGTCGGCCAGTACACGCGCCTGCTGGAGGACTCGCGCCGGCACGCGCTCGACCGGCTCGTCGAGAACGCCCGCCTGATCGAGGCCGATGGCCTTATCGGCGTCCGCTTCGACTCGTCAGAGCTCGGCAACGGGCTGACTGAGATCCTGGCCTACGGGACCGGGGTCAAGCTGCGCTCACACGCCTGAGGGGGCCACTTGTGCGGCTGACGGAGGAGGATCGCGAGCAGCTGTTTGCGCGGCTGTCCGACCACGCCGCCCGTGACCACATCGACTACGCCGAGCACGAGCGCCGCGTCGCGATCATCGCCCAGGCGCAGACGTGGGGCGAGGCGGACGCGGCGTTCGCCGACCTGCCGCCGGTCACGACCGGACGCGATCCCGAGCCGCGTCAGGCGCCATGGTTCGGTGGCCACGCCGACTCCGAGGCTCCCGGCCCGGGCTGGAAGCCGACCGGCGAGCGGTTCCGGGATCCGCGCACGCGCAAGGTGATGCGGGTGTGGGAGGACGGCTCGGGCCAGCGCCACTACGTGCCCGACGAGTAGCGGGCGTGCGCCGCCCCGCGCGATCGCCTCAGGGCGCGTTCTCTCGCAAGTTGCTGCGACCCCTCCGCAGCAACTTGCGGAAGTTCTGCCGCCGGCCGCTCAGCGACGCCCGCCGCCGCCGAACAGCGACAGGAAGAACAGGAAGATGTTGAAGATGTCCAGGAAGATCGACGCCGCGATCACCGGCGCCGCCGTCATCCCGGCGCTGCGCAGGCGCTGGAAGTCGAACGCGGTCAGGCCGCCGAAGATGATCAGCCCGAGCACCGAGTAGATGACGTTGCCGCCCGGAATCGCGACGAACATCAACACCAGCCCGAACACGATCAACGCGATCAGCGCGAAGAAGAACGCCCGGTAGTAGCGCGACAGATCGGTGCGCGTCGCGTACCCGAACGAGCCGAGCAGCGCGGTGAAGCCGGCGGTCGCGCCGGCCGCCTGGTAGACGGCGCCCGGATCCGAGTTGGCGTAGTAGACGATGATCGGCGAGACGAACAGCCCGAGCAGCAGGCCGACCCCGAACAGCAGGCCGATCGCAAGCTGCTCACGTCCCCTCGCGACCGCGAACTGGAGGCCGAACAGGGCCGCGATCGCGGCGATGAAGAAGATGAAGCTGCCGCCGCCGTTGATGTTGCGGCCGAGGTAGGCACCGAGCGCCAGGAAGCCGAACGTGACGGCGACCAGGCCCATCACCTGGCCGAACACGCCGCGGGTCTGGTCGCGGGTCAGCGACTGGCCGGAATAGCCGTAGCCCGAGCTCTGCGGAGAGAACGCCGATCGTGTCTGGAATGGCATGGTCGGAAAGATAGTGCCTCCGGCGCCGATTCCCAGCACATTCGTGCAGGTTCGTCACAACTTCTTATGCAGCGCGTGGCGTCGCTTGAGCTTCGCGGGCGGGCGTGCTCGGGGGCATGTCACGCGGCGAACCTTCGACACCCGCGATACTGGATCCTCGTGTCCGCCTCAGCGACCGTCCCCGAAGCGTCCGGCGCCGTCCCCGAGGCCAAGCCGCAGGTCCCCCGCTGGGCCTGGCAGCGGCTGGCCGCCTGCACGGCGGCGGCGGCGCTGCTGCAGCTCGACGGCACGCTGATCACGGTCGCGCTGCCGTCGGTCGCGCACGGCCTGTCGGTCAAGGGCAGCTCGACCTCGGCCGTACTCAGTGCGTACTTCGCCGCCTACGCGCTGCTCCTGATCCCGGGCGGCGAGCTCGTCGACCGCTTCGGCGCACGGCGGCTGGCGCTCACGGGCCTGGCGCTGTTCGCGATCGGCGCTGCCGGCGGGGCGCTCGCGCACACGTTCGGCGAGCTGATCGTCGCACGCGTCGTTCAGGGCGCGGGCGCCGGCCTCGTCAGCCCGGCCGCGCTCGCCGGCGCCGTCTCGGGCTTCCCGGCGGAGCGCCGGGGCGCCGCGCTGGGCATCTGGGGCGCGAGCGCCGGCATGTCGAACCTCGTCGGGCCGCTGCTCGGCGGCCTGCTGACGGTCGCGTTCGGCTGGCGCGCGGACTGGTGGGCGCTGGTGCCGCTGACGGTCGTGGCGGCGATCGCGATCGCGCGGCTGGTGCCGGGCGTCGTCCACGCCGACGAGGGGCCGTCCGGCGCCACCGTCAACCGAATCGTCGTGGTCGCGACGTTGATCGCGGCGCTGACGTTCGGCGTGATGATCGGCGCCTTCTACATCGCCGAGCAGTATCTGCAGCGGGTCGCTGGGTTCTCGGCGCTGGGGGCGGCGGCCGCGCTCGTGCTGGTGGCGCTGCTGGTCGGCGCCGCGGCGCCGATCGCCGGCAAGCTGGTCGACGCGCGCGGCGAGGTGATCGTCGCGGTGCTCGGCTTCCTCGGCACCGGCGTCGGGCTGATCGTGCTCGGGATCGGCGGCGTGCCGCTGCACGACGTGATCACGGTGCTGCCGCTGATCCCCGTCGGGCTGGGGCTGGGGATGCTGTTCGTCCCCGTCAGCCGCGCGGCGTTGAACGCGACGCCGCGCGCCTCGCACGGGCGCACCTCCGCGCTGCTGTCCGTCGGCCGGCTGCTGGGCGCCGCGGTCGGCTCAGGGCTCGCCGGTGTGGCGCTGTCGGGCACCTTGACTGCAGCGACCGTCCATCACGTGCTGCTGATCGGCGCCGGCGTCTGCCTGCTGATCGGGGTCCCGGCGTCGCTGTGCCTGGGTTCGAGCCGCGCGGCCGCGTCGGTGCGCGGCACGGACGCCGGCCGGTAGCGGCCGCTGGCGCGGCAAATCCTGCTGCGTCGTCCCGCAAAGCTTGGACAAACCGTTCCGAGAGGTGGACCCGAATGTCCAAACTTCGGGCGAGCCACGCAACCGCGCCCGCCAAGCATGACGACGGCCGCAGCGCCCCCTGCCGCTTATGTGGCGTACAACTGCGATCGTGGCCGAACGGCAGCTGTACATCGTCGAGGTCGACGACCAGTGCGACCCGCGACTGGTCGGGCACAGCGGCTCGTCGTACGCGTCACCGCCGCAGCCCGAGATCCAGGCGCTGGCGCTCGTGCGGATGCTGCTGGGCTCGAGCACGCGGCCGCTCGACGTCGCCCAGGCGCCGTTCCGGACGCCGATCGCCGGCGGCCAGCGCGTGATCCGCCTGCACCGCGCGGGCGCCGACGGCCAGCTGCAGATCTGATTCGGCGGCTGCCGACGGGCGGTCGAATGGCCGCGCCCTCACTGCTCGGGCTCCTGCTCACGACACGATCCGGAAGCCTTCGGATGTTGTGGCCGACTGCTCGGTCAGAGTGTTTTGCTCATCCGACGTGCGATCGGTGTGAGCCCGGGTCGAGCAAGTAACTGTTGGATCGGGCTGTCCCCTCCGATGAGAAGCAGCGCCGTGGCCACGACGAGGATCGGGGGTGCCGTCCTGCTGTAGATGCAGAACTCTCGGCCTTGTTCGTGGTCTGGCGACGAACCGGAAAGTAAGATCGAAGCGCTCGATTCTTCCTGTTGCGCCTTACGGGACGCCAATTGTTGGTCACCGGATGTCCGCTGTCCGCGACCAAGTGAAAGCAGGTTTCACGGCGGCCAGGTTGGTTTCATTTTGGAGCTGGCCGGTTCGATCCCGGTTTGCTTCACTTATCGTGGCGTGGTTGCTACACCGGGCCGCGTGACCGCTTTGTCTGAGCGGATTCTCATTGGTCGCCGCCAGCGCGGTTTATCTTCACGCGAATAGTCGGACCCGATCACCATGGCGATCCGCGACCGACACGGGGCGGCGGGCAGGCCGCCACGGAACCTCGGACCATCGGCGCGGCCGGTGCTTGACCGTCCGGAGTTGCTCGCGCGGCGTGCTGAGCAGCGGCGAAGGCGGGTGCGGCGGCGGTGGTTTTTGTTCGGGGTGTTGACTCCGTTGGTGGGGGTGGTCCTGTATTTCGGGAGCTCCTATGCGAGCTACATGCTTATGCCGACGAGCGAGACGTTCTCGGAGCGCTCTGCGGAGTGGGTGCGCAACGATGCGCCGTTTGGCAACTTCATCATCGATACGGCCGAGCACTACACCGCCAGTGCGCCTCGCAAGGGCGGCCCTGGGCTGACGCGCCTGCCAAGCGTCGGGCTCAGCCCAGCACGGCGTCCGATCAGGCCCACCAGGCATGTCGCCTACCGACCGCCGCCGATCAAGCCGGTGTTCGCGACGCCGCTGCCCGGCGAGGGTCGCTGGCACCGAACGGGGCCATCGGTCGATGGTGGGCCGCCGGTGCTGGTGACGAGCTACCGGCCGAGCACCGAATACCCGTCGATCGTCGCCTACGTGTTGTGGATCGACCATACCCGCACCGACCTGGCCTACTATCCGGGCCGCTATGAGCCTCCGAGCGCGGTCGCGCGGGGTCCGATGATGGTTCCTGTTGATCAGCGTCACCGGCTGCTTGCCACCTTTAACGGCGCCTTTACGCACGTGGACACCAATAACGGTTCGGCGGTCAACGGCCACACCAACGAGCCGTTGATCGATGGCAACGCCACGCTCGTGGGCTATCGCGACGGAGCCGTGAACATCGTCAAGTGGAGTGGTGGCCCCAAGGCGCCGGCCAATGTCGCCTGGGCACGCCAAAGCCTGACGCCGATCCTCTGGGATCGCAAGCTCAATCCCGAGTTGAACACCGACCCGAACAGCATCCAGTGGGGTTACACGCTGGGCGGCGTTACCTTCACTCCGCGCACCGCCGTCGGCGTCGACGCCCACGGCAACGCG
>DASUHF010000048.1:0-121410 GCA_036273655.1 Solirubrobacteraceae bacterium
CGCTTGGCGTCGGCCTTGCTGAGCTCTGCCCGGTCGGCGACGGCTGCGATCAACTGAGTCTGCGTGAGTGGCACGGTGGATCCTCTGGTCTGTGATTGGTTTCGGTCGACCATTGAAGCGTGTCGAGCAGATGGTGTCCGGATGGCGTCCGCTGCCGCCGTTGCTTTGACGCGATCCTCGAGCGCTTCGGACCGTTCGGGCGCGTCCACGCGAGCGAGGTCAGACGATCGTTGGGGGGAGCGGGCGGGCTAGCTGAGGTGGTTCCGGGGTCGATCCTCAGCGCCGGCTCCCAGAGGCGCCCGGTCGCACCGCGACGCAGGGCAGGCACCCGCATCGCATCGGCGGCCGCAATAGCCGCACCGGCACCGTAGACAACCAGCCGGACGTGACCGCACCGCAGAAGGAGAAGCCGACCCCGCAACACTCATCGTCGATGGGTGAACGGGCGACGCGGTCAAACGACCGCCACTCGGCGGAAGACAAAAACGCGGTCCGGGGGCGACGACCGTGCCTGCTCTCGCGCGTAGCCTGCGCACGGAATAAGCCTTGTCGATCGCCGTCGAGAGCCGCACCGCCTGGCCTTTGCGAGCTGTGCCCTCTCCCGAACCGCAACAGGCACCTTACTGCGACCCCCCACCCCACCCGCAAGTCGAGCGACTACCGCGTCCCCGCAAATTGGCTAGAAAACCATCCTCGATCCACACGCGAAAGCTCACGCGGTGCTATCCCGATCTCAGCTGACCATCATGCACGCGCGCGTGCACCCCGGCGGATGAAAATGGTCGAGACTGGCGCGGTCCGTGCCGAGGTCGTCGGCGAACGGCCGTGTTGAGGCCGAAGCTAACAGCGCCTGGGAGCTCGGGTGGTTACCCCGGACTGTGCTGCGAGCACGCTAATCAACGTCTGAACAATTTGGCTTCCCGCGGACGCGTTCTGCGACCGACCTGAAGGGAGCCGGATGAGGGCCTATCTGGATGAAACGATCGCCACGCTGAGCGAGGAGGTCGAGCGGCGCCTCGCCCCTTTCGCGCACAAGGCTGAGCTGCTGACCACGATCCCCGGCGTCGCGCAGCGCACCCGCCTAACGAGATTTCGTAATCAACGCAGGCCGGCCAATCGGCAAGAACCAGAAGGCCGTGGACCCCGTTGAGCGCTGGGCTCGTTCCACGAACGCGGGGCCGTCGACGCGCAGTCCTGTTTCGCCAGTCCGGCCATCAAGAGCAGGAGCGCTGGCGCAGAAACCCGCGTCGGCGACGATCCGGCAGCATCAGGTTCGGCTGAGGCGAAAGACTGGATGATCCGGCGCGATCTGGCGCAGTTCTGCATCCGAAGAGTCCGGGCCGACCCCGTCGAAGAACACGCCGACCTCGAACTTCCACTTCTTCAGGTATGCCCGCAGCAGCGCGGGCTTGTCGTCGTCGTCGAGTTCGATCGCAGTGAACTGTTCCGTGCGCCTGCCGAGACGAAGCCTTCCTTGACCGCTGGCGCGTAGGTTCTTGACCCATTGGGTCTGACCGCGCGGCGCGACCAGATAGTCGCCGTCCTCGTAGCGCATCAAGTTGACCGGAGTCTGCCGCCACTCCCCCGAGGTGCGGCCCTTGACCTCCAGAACGCGCGACCCGTACACGCTGAGACCGAACCGCGTGAAGACGGCAACAATCCGGTTGAACACATTTGTCGTGAACCACCCCGGACGCTGGTAGTGCTCGGACATGCAGCCGATTGTGCCAGCCGCGGCGGCCGTGGCTTCGCAGCGCCACCCTTCGTCGCGCCGCCACCGGTTTGGGCATGCGCTGTCTCCCCAACCGGCTTCACGCCGCAGCGCGCCGTCGCCACCGGATTCGAAAGCAGGAGCCACGACCTCGTGGCTGCCTCGGCGCCGCCTCAGAAGTCCCGCCGCCACTTCTGCCCTCCGCGCGCTTCAGTCTGTCGTCGCCGGTCTGCGGGCTGGCCAAGCTTGCCCCGCTTGACGTAGGCGCATATTCGTGTCAGGATGAGGTGACATGAATAAGCGTCCCTATCGAATGCAGGCGCGGGCGGCGGCGGCTGCGGAGACGCACCGGCGGATCCTGGAGGCGATGCGCGAGCTTCTGAGCGAGCGGTTTCTAGACGACATCACGCTTGATGAGGTGGCGGCGCGAGCGGGGGTCGCTACCCGGACTGTGATTCGCCGTTTTGGTGGGCGTGAGGGATTGGTCGAGTCGGCTTTTGCTGAGGGCAGCCTCGAGGTTGGGAGCCGGCGTGACCAGGTTGCCGTCGGCGACGTGGAAGCCGCCGTCGAGGCGGTAGCCGAAGACTATGAGCGGTACGGCGATGCGTTGATCATGATGCTCGCTCAGGAGCGTCGACACCCTGGGCTGTTGGCCCCGCTCGCGCGTCAGGGGCGAGAGGACCATTGGCGGTGGGTCACGCGGGTCTTCATGCCGCGAGATGGTCTGCATGCGGCGCAGCTGATTGCCGCCACCGATGTGTATGTGTGGAAGCTCTGGCGTCGGGATCTTGGTCTCAGTCGAGCCCGAACCCGGAAAGCGATGATCGACATGGTCAGGAGGTTGGTCTGATGGCACGGGTTCTCGCCTATACCTCGCCTGAGCGAGGCCACCTGTATCCGCTGGTGCCGACGCTCCTCGAGCTCTGCCGGCGTGGGCACGAGGTGCGGGTGCTGACGATGAACGCAGCGGTCCAGACGCTGCGGGGACTGGGCATCCAGGCGGCTGCGGTTGATTCTCATATCGAGGCGGTCAAGATGGACGACTGGCGGGCCCGGACCCCGATCGGAGCGCAGCGCCGCGAGGCCGGCTTTCTGGTCTCCCGTGCTGCGCACGAGCTGGGTGACGTCCGCGCTGCCCTCGAAGGAATCGATGCGCTGCTGATCGACGCAACCTCGTGGGGTGCGCAGATCGCGGCCGAGGCGTCGGGGCTTCCGTGGGCCATGGTCGGCCACTTTCCGCTGCCGATCCCCTCGCCCGACGCTCCGCCATATGGCATGGGGCTGAAGCCGCGAGCAGACCGACTGGGGCGTGCACGCGACATGCTCGCTCGGCGGCTGATCCTGGGTCCTCTGGAGGGGATCGTCCTGTCAAAGCTGAACACGCTTCGCGCCGAGCAGGGGCTGAGAGCCGTGCACGATGCAAACGACCTCTTCGCCAACCTCGCGCCGCTGGTTCTGTACTACACGGCCGAGCCGTTTGAGTACTCGCGCAGGGAGTGGCCGCGGTCCGTGCGTCTCGTCGGCCCAGGAATTTGGGACCCGCCTGCGGCTGACCCGCCGTGGCTGGAGGAGCTCGAGCGGCCGCTGGTGCTCGTTACCTGCTCCAGCGAGTTTCAGAACGACGGCAAGCTCGCCGCGGTCGCGTTGGACGCGTTCGCCGAGTCGCAGTACGAGCTCGCCGTGACCACGGCTGCCGTGGATCCCGCCGGCCTGCCAGCCTTGCCTAACGCCCATGTGGCGCAGTTCATGCCTCACCGAGGGGTGTTGCAGCGCGCCGTGTGCGTGGTCTGTCATGCCGGCATGGGGATCACGCAGAAGGCACTCGCCGCCGGCGTCCCGGTGTGCGCTGTCCCGTTCGGGCGCGATCAGTTCGAGGTCGCCCGCCGAGTCGTGGTGGCGAGCGCCGGAACGATGCTTCCGGCAAACAGGTTGCGGCCCGAGCGCCTTCGCGCAGCCGTCGGCGGGGCGATCGGACGGACTGCTGGGGCGGAAACGATCGCTCGGGCCTTTGCCTCGGCCGGCGGCGCGCCCGCTGCCGTCGACGCGCTCGAGGCGCTGCTACCGGCGCCCGGTCAAGAAAACGAACCCCGGTTCTCACACGCGACGCGGTGATCGTCGCCACAACACGGTAGGAGGGAGAGGACATGACAACACCCACCGAGTCGGCTACTGCGAAGGACATCGTTCTGGCGTCGATTCAGGGCGCGATCGAGCGAGATCCGGACCGGATCGTTGAGCACGGACACCCCGAAGGCTACGTCGACGATTTCGTTGCTATTGGCGAGTTCCGCGGCCGGGATGCTGTCCGCGATTTCTTCGCCGAGATGTTCACGGCCTTTCCGGACTTCGAGTTCACCGTCGAACGAGTGGTAGCCGAAGGTGACGCAGTCGTGGTCAAGTGGCATGCCGCGGCAACGTTTACCGGCGGACGGTTCCAAGGCATCGAGCCAACCCGCGCGCGCGTCCTCATCCGCGGATGCGACTTCTTTGACATCGAAGACGGCTTGATCCGCCGCAACACCGTCTTCTATGACGGGGCCTCGTTTGCCCGTGAGATCGGCATGCTCCCCGTGAAGGACTCTCCGGCCGATCGAGCGATGCTGCGCCTGTTCAACGCAAAGGTTCGACTCAGGCGGGCCTTCCGCCACCGGCGAGATACCCGGTGATCGCCCGTAAGTAGTGGTCATATCCGGCCAACCCACTGGAACGGATCTGGAGCGCTCTACGCGTCTGCCGGTACCTCTCCGCGGGTTGGTGGTGCCGTTCTCGCCCCAGGCAACGTCGACATCTTCCCTGCGAACTCGAAAATCGGCGAGCTTGCCAAAGCCGAACCAAGCAGCTGCGCTACCGGCTGCTGGCGTCTCTCTGCCGCTGTAAATTCGCCGTGGCTTAGGCTCCTGGTGGGGTCAGTCTAGGCGGCTGGCATCTCCTCGTGGGGGGTTTGGTCACTGTCGGCGTATCTCATTCAAGTGAGGCGTTGGCGGTCGAGTTGGTTGAAGCGGACGCCGTTTGGCGTGGGTGAGGTAGATGTCGAGGACGGCCCACACGAGGGTGAGGCAGCTGATGTCGCCGGTGTAGCCGGCGTGGTCGAGCTCGTTGACCTCGCTGTACCTCCCGCATACATAGCCAAATCCCAAGCAGATCGCGCAGCCATGCCTCCGCGGTGCGCTTGGTGACGTAGCCCGCCGGCGGCCGTCCGCGCTCGGTCCAGGCCGGCCCGATCTTGCGCTGGACCTGGCGGCCGTCAGGCAGCCGGTACTTCGCGTATCAGACCGGTCCGTGCGCGCGATCGAGGCGAAACACGTGTCCCGACGGCGGCCTGACCTCGCCAGCCATACGCAGATCCAACGCAATTCTTGGGACATATTTGGGACACGTCCCGACTTGGAGACTGGGCGGCAAAAACAAAAAGCGCCGCTTTCCAGCTATTTCCCAAAGCCCGCCGGGGGACTCGAACCCCCAACCCCTTCATTACAAGTGAAGTGCTCTACCAGTTGAGCTAGGCGGGCGCGGCAGCGGTCAGTCTGCCACGGGCGTGGGCGGCTACGAGTGCGCGCGCGGCCGGCTACGTCGCGCGCGCGAGTTGCGACTCCCACCACGCGATCGTGTCGGCCATCGTCTGCTCGAATCCGATTGTCGGGCGCCAGCCGGTGGCCGCGGTCAGCTTCGCCGGGTCGCCGCACAGCTCGATCACCTCCGAGGCGCGCACGCGCGCGGGATCGACGGCGTGCTCGACCTCGATCGGGTCAAGCAGACGAGCGAGCGTCGCGACCTGGTCGGCGGTCGAGATCGACCGCCCCGAGCAGACGTTGTAGATGCTCATCGGGCCGGGCGCCGGCGCCGTCGCCGCCAGCAGCCGGTAAGCGCGGACGGTGTCGCGCACGTCGGTGAAGTCGCGACGGGTGTCGGGGTTGCCGGTCACGACCTTGAGGGTCGACGCACCGCCGAGCCGCGCGACCGCGCCCTGGCGCGCCAGGTTTGACAGCAGGAACATCGGGCGCTGGCGCGGTCCGGCGTGGTTGTAGGGCCGCACGCACGTGATCCGCAGGCCGTGTGAGCTCGCGTACACGTCGGCCAGCATCTCGCCGGCCGCCTTCGAGACCGCATACGGGTTGGCGGGGGCGTACGGCGCCAGCTCCGGGGTCGGCAACAGCGACGGCGCGCCATACACCTCGCATGAGCTGACCCACAGCACGTGCGCCGCCGGCGCCGAGGTGCGGACCGCCTCGAGCACATGAAGCGCGCCGCTCACATTCGCCGCGAGCGTCACACCGGGCTCATGCCACGAGCGCCCGACCGAGCTCAGCGCCGCCAGGTGGTAGACGATGTCCGGCGCCCAGCGGGCGACGAGTGCCGTCAGCGCGTCGGCGTCGTCGAGGTCGAGCGCGACCGCCTCGCAGATCCCGCCCGGGACCGTGCCCGAGCGCGAGACGCCGAGCACCTCGTCGCCGTCCTGCACGCAGGCGTTGCAGAGCCAGCCGCCGGCCAGCCCCGACGCCCCGGTGACCAGCGCCCGCACTTAGTCGGTCTGCTGCACCGAGACCGCGTACTCCAGCGAGCCGTGGCCGTTGGACGACGGATCGGTGACCGGTGGCGGTTCGACGCGCCTCCCGTCGGGGTTTGCGCGCCGTTCGAGCTCGCCGAGCACCGCGCCGAACAACAGATGGCGCCACGTCGCCTGCAGGAACGCCGCGCGGTTGCCGTGCAGGCGCGGGAGCTGGTCGCGGGCCGGATGCAGGCGATCCGACAGTCGCCCGAGCGGCCACAGCGCGACGTGCTCGGCCAGCCCCAGAAACGGACCGCGCAGCGGCCGCGGGAGCGGCAGCGCCGACTCGACGTTGGCGTAGACGGCCCCGAACACGGCGCCGTTGCCGACATGGATCGCAAAGCCGACGGGATACCAGCGGCTCGAGGTGACCGCGCGGCCGAGCAGCTCGACGTCGTCGTAGCTGCTGGCGAAGGCGCGCTTGTCGAGCGGCTGCTGGGCGCCCCAGACCGCCGCGGCCGTGGCGCCGCAGGCGGCGCCTCGCAACGTTCGAGCCAGATCGGACCGGGAGGTGCTGCTCACCACAATCCACTGTAACGACGCCCGTGCCGCCGGGTAGGTCAAGTGCGGTGGATCACGATCGCCTTCACGAGCGCGTTCGAGCGCGGCGGGCCAACCCGATCGTGTACGGGATCGTCCGCATCAGCTTCCAGCTGTTCTTCTGGATCTACTTCCGGATGCAGCGGATCGGGCGCGAGCACATCCCCAAGCACGGCCCGGTGATCATCGCCGCCAACCACCGCAGCTTCCTCGACCCGTTCGTGATCGCATGCATGGCGCGGCGGCCGATGTACTACGTCGCCAAGCACGAGATCTTCATGGGCCGCATGATCTCGTGGCTGCTGACGTCGCTCGGCGCGTTCCCGGTCAAGCGCGGCGCCGGCGACGCCGACACGATCGTCACCGCCAAGGCGATCCTCGCGCGCGGCGACATCGTGCTGATCTTCCCCGAGGGCACGCGCACCCGCCCCGGCACACTCGGCAGCCCCCGTCGTGGCGTCGGCCGGCTCGCGCTCGAGACGGGCGCGCCCGTCGTGCCGCTCGCGGTGATCGGCACGGAGGCGGTTCGCAAGGGCGTGCTGATCCGCCCGCACAAGGTCCGGCTCCGCGCTGGGGCGGCGTTGCGCTTTCCGACCGTCGAACAGCCGTCGCCGGCGCTGGCCGGCGCGGTCACCGACCGGATCTGGCCGTGTGTGATGCTGCAGTGGGAGTGGCTCGGCGGCCTGGCGCCGATCCGCCGGATCGCGGTGATCGGCGCCGGTGCCTGGGGGACCGCGCTGGCGACGACGCTGGCCCGCGCCGGCTTCGAGGTCGAGCTCGGCACGCGGACCAGGGAGCAGGCCGAGGGGCTTGCGCGGACGCGGGTCGACGACCGCCGTCTGCCCGGCGTGCGGCTGCCCGACGAGCTGCGCGTGATGCGCGCGTCCGAGCTCAACCTCGAGGGCCAAGACCTCGTCTGCCTGGCGGTGCCGCCTGCGGCACTGCCCGCGGTGCTCGCCGCCCATGGCCCGCAGATCTCCAGCCGGATCGGGCTGCTGATCACGACCCGCGGTCCGGTCCCGCCGCTCGGCACGCTGCCAGCCGCGTTCGCGGCCGAGCGCTGCGGTGCGCGGGCGGTGGCGGTGCTCGCGGGACCGGTCAGTCCCGGCGGGCTGGTGCACGGCAGCGGCTCGGTCGTGCTCGCATCCGCCGACAAAGGCTTCGCCCGGCAGCTCTCGGAGATGCTCGCGAGCGCACGGCTGGACGTGACGCGGTCGAAGGACGTGACCGGCGTCGAACTCGCCGGCTGCGCGGTCGACGCGGCGGCGGTGGCCGCCGCCGCGGCGCGCGAGGCCGGGCCGGATGTCGCCGGCGCGGCGGCCGGAAAGGTGTTCGCCGAGGTCGAGGCGCTGGCGCGCGCCGGCGGTTCGCGTCCGGAGACGTTCGCCGGTCTGGCCGGCGCCGGTGAGCTCGTCGCGACGGTCGCCGACCTCAACGCGAACGGCGACCGCGCCACGACGGTGGAGACGCTGCCGCTGCTGGCCGAGCTGGCGCGACGGGCGAACGTGCCGACGCCCGCGCTCGAACGGCTCGTCGCGCTCGTGCAGGGCCGGATCGAGCTCGAGCAGTGGCAGGCGGCGATCAGCGAGCCCAGCACCGACAAGCGCCGGACGGCTCAAGCGGCGTGAGTGGGACAGGTAGGCTGAGCATGTGCTGGCTGAGGGGACCCCAGAGGGCAAGGCCGAGCTCGATGCTCGCTTCACCGAGCTGTATCGCAACCATCTCCGTGACGTCTACTCCTACAGCTATTACCGGGTCGGCAATCATCACGACGCCGAGGATCTCACCGAGCAGACGTTCCTGCAGGCCTACCGCCACTTCGAGCGGGCGCTGCGCGAGTCCAAGGGCCGTCCGCTGCGACCGTGGCTCATCCGTATCGCGCACAACCTCGCCGCGAACTTCTACCGCGACAAGTCACGCAAGCCCGAATCGGCGATCGAGGATGCCGGCTACATCTCGGCACCGCACACGACCGAGGCGCTCGTCGAGGGACGTGAGGAGCTCAAGCAGATCCTCGACGGCGTCTCACAGCTGCCCGACGACCGGCGGGAGGCGTTGATCATGCGCTTCGCGCTGGGAATGGACAACCGCGAGATCGCCCGCGCGCTGGGGCGTACCGATGGCGCCACCAAGGTGTTGTTGCACCGGGCGATCCGGCAGCTGGAGGGAATCGTCGCCGAGCAATCCGGCAGCGACGCGGGGTTCGTCGACGCGTCACGCAACGGAAGAGGACCCGAGTGAGCGCGAACGCTCCCGATTTCGAGTCGCTGCTGCGCCAGGCGCTGTCGCCGGTCGAGCCGCCGGCGGATCTCGCCGCCAAGATGGAGGCGACGCTGGTCAGCCTCACCGAGCTCGCGCAGGAGGAGCTCGAGTCCTGGGAGCTGTCGGCGATGCGCGATCCGCGCAACTGGGTCAGGCCGGCGGCGGCCACGGTCGTGGGCGTCGGCGCCGGCACCGCGCTCGTCGTGCTGCGCGTGCGCGGCCGCCGCCACTTCCGGAAGGCGCGCTCCTCGGGGCTGATCGAGCTGGCGGGGAACACCCTGGCCGACTTCGCCGAGGAAGCCGGCCGGGTGCTCAAGCGCTGAACGCGCGGCCGCCGCCGCCTCAGCGCCTCGATCTTCGGCTCAGCTGCCGCCCTTGGGCTTCGGCTTGCCGTGCATCAGCGAGCGGGCCGTGATCACGTGCCAGGAGCCGCCGTAGCTCGCGATCCCTTGACCCTTGGCGCTCGACCCCCGGTCGCCCGAGTACGTGTAGAGCGGATGGCGATCGAGCATCACCTGGAACAGCTTGGCCTTGACCCGCGTGAGAATCGACGCCTGTCCGGGGACGCCCTTGGCGACGCTCACCCTCGTGCTCGCCGAGGGCACCTTGAACGGCGGCCATGTCTTCAGGCACTGCGAGCTGATGCACTTGAGCTTGGCGAGGCTCTCGCCGCCGAGTGCGTACAGCGTGCGGCCCTGGCCGTCGACGACGATCGACATGCTCCTGCCCTTCACCGTGCGCTTGACGATCTTCAACGACGGGCCGCTTTTCGGCGCCGTCGCCGCGATCACATGCCAGGTGCCGCCATAGCTGTTGATCCCCTGGCCCTTGGCGCTCGAGCCCCGGTCGCCGGAGTAGGTGTAGAGCGGGTGGCGGTTGAGCATCACCTGGTACAGGTTGGCCGAGACCCGATGCATGATCGACACCTGCCCGGGCACGTCTCCCGAGACGGCGACCCTGGTGTTCGCCGACGGGACCGTGACCGGCTTCCAGGTCTTCAGGCACTGGGCGCTGACGCACTTGAGCTTCGCGAGGCTCTCGCCGCCGAGCGCGTAGACGGTCTGGCCGCTGCCGGTGATCACGATCGTCCTGCCCTTGCCCGACACCGTGCGCTTGGCGGTCGTCAGCGACACGCCGCCGCCGGCCGCTGCCGCCGTCGCCGCGAACACCAGGCCCGCAACGAGCAACCCCGCCACGATCGCCCGCACGGGGCGCCCCTTCACCACATCCCGCATCTGTGCTGCCTCCGATCCCCGGCCGTCGATGGACGCGATCAGATTAGCGGTCGCACCCGCCGGCGCGCGGCCGGCGCGCGTTGGTAGCGTCGAGGCGACGATGCCCGCCTGCTACCGCCATCCTCGCCGGGAGACGGGCGTCGCCTGCTCGTCCTGTGGCCGCTGGATCTGTCCGGACTGCATGACGCCGACTCCAGTCGGCATGCGCTGTCCCGAGTGCGCGCGGGAGCGGACCAAGGTCAAGACCGCACGCAGCATGCGCCCGGCGCCGATGGGGCGCCACAGCATGACGCAGATCCTGATCGCGCTGAACGTCGTGATCTTCCTTGCCGAGACGGCCACCGGCACGCCGCTCGGCGGGGTCGGGCGCGGCGGCGTCGGCACGCTGTTCGTCGACGGCGCGCTGTTCGGCCCAAACGTCGCCCATCTGCACGAGTACTACCGGCTGCTGACGTCGGGCTTCCTGCACGACGGGCTGCTGCACATCCTCTTCAACATGGTGTTCCTGTACTTCGTCGGGCCGGCCCTCGAGCACGCGATCGGGAAGCTGAACTTCCTCGCGATCTATTTCGCCTCGCTGCTGGCGGGCTCGTTCGGGGCGCTGGTGTTCTCGCCCGATATCCCGACGGTCGGCGCCTCCACGGCGCTGTTCGGGCTGCTCGGCGCGTTGATCGTCGTCGCCCATTACCGCGGGATCTCGATCTGGACGAGCGGCCTCGGGCCGACGCTGCTGATCAACATCGTGTTCTCGTTGACGATCGCCGACGTCTCGATCGGCGGCCACCTCGGCGGGTTCGTCGGCGGCGTGATCTGCGGGATCCTGTACATGGAGCTGGTCGAGCGCCGGCGGATGCAGCCGGCGTTCCTGGTCGGCTGCATCGTGGTTGCGGCGGTCAGCGTGTTCGCGGCGATCGCCGTCGCCGGCTCGAGCGGGATCGCGCCCAACGGGCTGACGATCTAAGGCGGTCAGAGCTCGACCGTGAGCGCTCGCGCGCCGGATGGCGGCTCGCCGAACAGCTCCGGGTGCAGGATGTGCGCGAGCAGCTCGAGCCCGTCGACGATCCGCGGGCCGGGCCGCGAGAAGTACGCGGATGCGTCGACGGCGACGACCTCGCCGGCGCCGAGCGCGCGCAATTGCTCGGCGTGCATCTCGGCCTCGCGGTGAGCGATCTCGGCGTCATATCCGCAGGGCATCACGAGCACGATGTCGGGCTGCACGGCCGCGGCCTCGTCCCAGGTTCGCTCCTCGGAGCGCTCGCCGGCGAAGCCGAGCACGTCTTCGCCGCCGGCGTAGCCGATCAGCTGCGGGATCCAGTGGCCGGCGGCGAACGGCGGGTCCAGCCACTCGAGCGCGACGACCCGCGGGCGCCGCGCGTCGCGGGTTGCGACCCGGACCCGGTCGATCCGCGCGGCCACGTCCGAGATCAGATCGACAGCGGCGTCCTTGGCGTCGGTCGCCTGCGCGAGCGTGCGGGCGTCGCCGAGCACCTCGCCGACCGTGTGCGGGTCCAGCGAAACCACCATCGGCTGGGTATCGATCTCCTCGGCGATCGCGCGCACGTCGTCGTAGGACACGGCGCACACCGAGCACAGCGCCTGGGTGACGATCAGATCGGGCTCGAGCCGGTGCAGCGCCTCGGTGTCGAGCTCGTAGATCGAATCGCCGGCCAGCGTCCGCGCCTTGACGGCGGCGTCGATCTCGGCCGGGGTCAGCGCCGGCGGCAGCCGGTCGCGCGTGACCTTGGGCAGCTCGAGCACGTCCTCGGGGTAGTCGCACTCGTGCGTGACGCCGACGACTTCGTCGCCGACGCCGAGCGCGAACAGCATCTCGGTCGCGGACGGGACGAGGCTGACGATGCGCATCGTGCTGTTCAGGCTAGAAGCCCGGGCTCAGTCGGACTTCCCGAGCTCGGTCGGCTCGATCCCGGCGGCGTGCAGGCCCTGCTCGAGCGCGGCGATCACCGTCTCGACGACCGCGACCCGCGCGTAGTGCTTGTTCTCGCCAGCGATCACGTGCCAGGGGGCGTGGGGGTGGTCGGTCCGCCGCAGCATCTCCTCGAGCGCCCGCTCGTAGTCGGGACGGCGGTCGCGGTTGCGCCAATCCTCGTCGGTCAGCTTCCAGCGTTTGAGCGGGTCGCGCTCGCGTTGCTCGAAGCGCTTGAGCTGCTCGTCGGCGGACACGTGCAGCCAGAACTTGACGATCACGACGCCCTCGGCGGCCAACGTGCGCTCGAAGTCGACGATCTCGCCGTACGCGCGCTCCCATTCTGCCTCGGCCGCGAACCCCTCGACCCGCTCGACGAGCACGCGGCCGTACCAGGTGCGGTCGTACACGCACATCCCGCCCCAGCCGGGCAGCGACGGCATGAACCGCCACAGGAAGTGATGGCGCTTCTCGCGCTCGGTCGGCGCCGCGTACTGGACGGTGGTGACGTGCCGCGGGTCAAGCGGCGCGGTCACGCGCTTGATCGCGCCGCCCTTGCCCGACGCGTCCCACCCCTCGAACAGCAGCAGCAGCGGCGGCCCGAGCTGACCGGCGCCGACCTGCCCACCGGCCTGCAGCCGCAGCGCCGTCAGCCGCGTCTGCGCCGCCGCCAGCCGCTGCTGGCCCTCCTCCTTGGAGAGCTCGAGCGAGAGGTCGGCTTCGTCGAGCGACGCCATCGGCACGCGGGAGGCTACTGCTAGGGTTGCCAGCGTCGCTGAATGAACGACGACGACCGACCTCGAAGTAGCAGCGAAGCGGTCTTTGGCACGCAGGGCCGTTCGTGACTGCGCTCCTGATCATCCTCACGGGCGTTCTCGTGCTGCTCAACGCGTTCTTCGTCGTCGGCGAGTACGCGCTCGTGCGCTCGCGCCGCAGCCGGCTGGAGGAGATGGCCGAGGGCGGCCGTCGCTCCGCCCGGCTGGCGCTCCGGATGATGGACGACATCGGCGACTACATCGCCGCCTGTCAGGTCGGGATCACGATGGCCTCGCTCGGCATCGGCGCGCTCGGCGAGCCGACGCTCGCGCATGTGTTCGAGGACGCGTTCGGCACCTCGATCGGACACGCCGCGGCGGTCGCGGCCTCGGTGATCATCGCCTACCTGCTGATCACGGTGTTCCAGAGCATCGTCGGCGAGATCGCGCCGAAACTGTTCACGATCCAGCACGCCGAGCAGGTGGCGTGCTGGACCGCGCGGCCGCTGCACCTCAGTCGGGTGCTGTTCTCGCCGTTCATCCTCGTGCTCAACTCCGCATCCCGGCGGCTGGTGCGGCTGACCGGCACCGATCCCGACGCCGAGCCGGAGGGCGGTACGCCGGACGAGATCAAGCGGATCATCGCCGACTCGAGCAGCGGCGGCAGCCTCGACGCCGGCGAGGCGAGCATGCTGACCGGGGTCTTTCACCTGCACGAGCAGGAGGCGCGGCAGGTGATGACACCGATCCCCGCGGTCGTGACCGTCGATTTATCAGAGACCGTCCGCGACGCGCTGCGCCGCTGCGTCGACACTGGGCACTCGCGCCTGGTCGTGACCGAGGACGAGAACCAGGACCGGGTCAAGGGGATCGTGCATGTCAACCAGCTGGTGAAGCTGATGATGAACGATGGCTACGAGGCGCATTTCGACCGGCTCGTCCGGGAGGCGCCGATCGTCCCCGAGACCAAGCCGCTGGATGACCTGCTGGCCGACCTGCAGCGCGAGCGGACCGAGCTGGCGATCGTCGTCGACGAGTACGGCCGTACCGCGGGCATCGTCACGACCGAGGACATCATCGAGGAGGTCGTGGGGGAGATCGCCGACGAGACCGATCCGACCGGCGGCGCGGTGCGCCAGCTCGCCAACGGTGACTGGTTCGTGCGCGGGCACGTCCCGTTGACCGACCTGGAGGACTACGGGCTGCACCTCCCGGTCGACACCGACGCGTTCAACTCGGTCGGCGGCTACGTGTTCGCCGAGCTCGGGCGGCTGCCTAAGCGAGGCGACCAGGTGTCCGCCGACGGCTATTCGATCCGGGTCGAGTCGGTCCGGCAGAACCGCGTCGAGGCGGTCCGCATCCGCCGTCGTAAGACACCGGTCGAGTCGGCCGCGGCTGCGCAGTAACCCGCCGCACGCCCGTGGCCCCATCCGCAGGTCCTGCGGACGGAACCACTAGTGCTGCGAAACCTCGCGCCATTGGTTACATTCCCCTGAAGCGAGCCGCACGGCTGAAATCCGGCGGTTGAGAGGAGAGCATGAAGCCGGCCCGCAACGGGCCGGCTTCGTCAGCTGTGGGAGCGCTGATTCCGCCGACGAGCACGAGCCCTTAACCGAGGACCGGCCCGCTGGGGACGGGCCGGTCTCGTGCTTCTGGGGAGGAGGTGCTGCTATGAGGTACGTCGCGCCACGAAGGATGCGTCGCCACCCTCAATGCAGCCTTAACAAATCTCTGAGCCTCGCTAAGTGTTGACGGCGGGTCTCAGATCGCCACCGCCGTCAGTCGTAGACGTAGAAGCCGCGGCCGCTCTTTCGGCCGACGGCGCCCTCGGCGACGAGCTCACGCAGGCGCTCGGGGACGTCGATCCCGATCGTCTCGCCGATCGCCGCCGAGACGTCAAGGCCGACGAAATCGAGCAGCGCAATTGGTCCCATCGGCATCCCCGCGCCGAGCTCCATGCACCGGTCGACCTCGGCCGGCTCCATTCCGCTCTGCACCATCAGCGTGACCGCGCCGAACAGGTATGGGAACAGCAGCCGGTTGACGACGAACCCCGGGATGTCGGGGACCTCGACGGCGGTCTTGCCGAGCGTGCGACACAGCTCCCGGGCGCGCTCGCGGACGTCCTCGCGGGTGTCGGGGCCGAAGGCGAGCTCGACCAACTCCATGCGCGGCACCGGGTTGAACACATGCAGCCCGACGAACCGGTCGGGATGGCCGCTGGCGCGGGCCAGCTCGGCGATCGACAGCGACGAGGTCGTCGTCGCGAGGATCTCGTCGGGACCGGTCGCCGCGGCCAGCTCGGCAAGCAGCGGGCCCTTGTGGTCGGGATCCTCGACGACCGCCTCGATCAGGAACGTCGCGTCGGCGAGCGTCGACAGGTCGGTGGAGATCCGTACCCGCCCGGCGCAGCCGTTGAGATGCTCGAGCTTCGAGCAATGCTTGGCTACCGCTCGCTCGGCGCGTGCCGCCGAGTCGTCTGAGCGGGCCCACAGCAGCACGTCTCCGTGCGCGGCGCCGACAGCCGCGAGCCCGCACGCGATCGTGCCGGAGCCCGCGATGGCGAGTCGTTCTTGCATGGATCTCCCGGGTCGGTTTGACGACGGGCGATCCACGGCCGCTCGCTCTCTCTCGCGCGGTTGCTCCGGGCGCCCGTCAGATCGACCCCATGGTACGTAAACGTTCCCGCGCGCGCATCGTCACCGCGACTCCCAGCGGAAGCCGGTCGCGCTGGGAGTCGGCGCCAACGGGCTCGACGGCAGCCCCGGCGGCGGGTGCTCCTCGTTGAAGCCGACGGGCGCGAGGTCGTTGGGCGTGCCGGGGTGAAACAGGGATGCCAGGTACTGCGCCTGGCCGCGGCCCGGCCCGAGCTCGAACTGGCCGCCGCCGTAGGCGCCGATCCCATGCTCGGCGCAGTAGTCGTAGGTGGCGCACAGGCTGCGCAGCCCGCCGACCCGGCTGGGCTTGATGTTGACCATCCGCGGCGGGAACGGGAGTGCCTCGATGTCGGCGATCGAGTGGATCGGTGCGTCCCAGGTGATCCGGTCGTGGACGTCGGCGAGCGCCGCCGCGGTCCCCTCGTTGACGACGTCGGGGTCCTCCAGCCACGCGTCCGGGAACGCCGCGACGACTCGTCGATACAGGACCGGATCGGGCTGCACGTCGACGACCGTGCCCCGGTACAGGGCCTTGAAGTCGACGGAGTCGATCGCGCCTGTCTGCACCAGTTCGGCGATCAGCTCGGGCGTCCACGACGGCTTGGCGTCGAGCTTGAAGCGCAGCGACGGGTACGCTGCCAGACGCGAGCGAAGCGGCTGAAGCGACGCCGGGTTGCCGAGCCCGAGCGAGACGACGAACGTGACCGGCGCCGGCGTGCGGCCAAGCGCCTCGTGCAGCGACGTGCCGGCCTGGCGCAGCGCCAGATCCAGCGCCGCCGACTGAAACGTCCAGCGGCGGTACAGGCGGCTGACGACGCCGTGCTCTGGCTCGTATCCGAACAGGTCGAGGCCGTCGGTCAGCTCGCAGAATTCGCCGAGCGTGTAGGTGCCGGCGAGCGGCTGCGTCGGGCCGGCCTGCTGCATCCGCTCGTGATCGGCGGCATCGTAGACGACGTCCTCGCCGACGCCTTCGTGGCCGCCGCCGTGCAGATGCACGACGGTCGTCAGCCGCTCAAAGCCGCTCGAGACCTCGGCCCGTAAGCCCTCGAGCTCGTAGCGCTCGACGGTCAGCGCCAGGCCCGACAGCCGCTCGAACGTGCTCATCGTCCCTCCAGTCTGGTCACCAGCTCGTCCAGTCGCAGCTCCTGCAGACCCGCGCTGACGGCCTCGAGCTCGCCGGCGCAGTACTCGATCAGCTCTCGGCCCTCGGCGACCAGCTCGAGCGTCTCGCGCAGGCCGGCGTCGCCCGAGTCCAGCCGCCTGATGATCTCCTCGACCCGCGCGACGGCGGACTCGTATGTCCGCACGGACTCCGGCTCGTCGGCGCTCACCGCTCCCGAACCTCCGCGTCGACGGCACCGTCGCCGAAGCGCAGCGTCAGCTCCCGTGCCGCGCGTGCGGCGTCCGCCGATCCGAGCGCGAGCCCGGCACGGTCGGTGACGAGGGCATATCCGCGCGACAGCGTGCGCTGCGGATCGTGGGCGGCGAGCGCCAGCGCCAGGCGCTCGAGGTCACGCCGGCGGGCGGCCGCATCTGAGCCGGCGCCGCGCGCGGCCGTCCGTTGCAAGATGCCGGCGTGGCCCGCCGTCGCCGCCTGCGACCGCGCGAGCTGGCGCCGCGAGCAGGCCCGCAGCTCCCTCAGGAGTTGATGCAGCCGTCGCCGGTGGCGGTCGAGGTGCTGCCCGGGTGCGCGCGACAGCCCCTCGAGCGTCCGCGCGCGCGTCAGCACGGCGCGGCGGCCGTGATCGCGCAGCCGGCGACCGTCGGCCGTCAGCCGGGCGCGCGCGCCGGCGACGTCGATCGGCACCGCCGCCTCGGCGGCGTGGGTCGGGGTCGAGCAGCAGACGGCGGCGACGTCGTCGATCAGGGTCCGGTCGGTGTGGTGGCCGACCGATGCGATCACCGGCACGCGCAGCAAGGCGACCGTGCGGCACAGCGCCTCGTCGCAGAACGCGTACAGGTCCGCGAGCGAGCCGCCGCCGCGGGCGACGATCACGACTTCGACCTCATCGCAGGCCGCCAGCTCGCGCAGCGCGGCCGCGATCGCCGGGGCCGCGCGGCGGTCCTGCACCGGAGCGAACGCCCACACCAGGCGCCCCGCCCAGCCGCGGCGGCGCAGGCCGGCGAGCACGTCGTCGCGGGCCTTGCCGCTCTCGCCGCAGACGACGCCGATCGTGCGCGGCAGCGCCGGGCGCGGCAGCCGCTTCTGGGGCTCGAACAGGCCGTCGCCGTGCAGCCGGCGGCGGCGGCGCTCGAGCTCGGCGAGCAGGTCGCCCTCGCCGGCGATCCGCAGCTCGGTGACGGCGAAGTGAAACGACGGAGAGGAGGTCGCGTTGCCCGGGTAGTAGTCGCATCCGCCGCCGGCGACGACCTCGAGCCCGTCGGTCAGCGGCAGCCCGAGCGCCTCGAACTCGTCTCGCCACATCGAGCAGGGGATCGCGCCCTGCGCGTCGCGCAGCTCGAAGTACACGCGCACGCGGCTCCGTGACACGCCGAACACCTCGCCGCTCAGCTGCACGTGCGCGAACTCGCGCAGCCTCGCGCGCAGACGGGCCGCGTAGACGCCGACCGGATACGGGCCCGGGAGCTGCGATGCCGGCTGCTGCGCGCCGGCGCCGGTGACGATCGGGCTCACTGACGGCGAGGCTACACCGCGCCCGCGGCGGACCCGCGCGGGCGCGCCCAGATCACCCGGGTGACGGTCGGCACCTCGAATGTCTGTCCCGGTGCGATCCCGTTGCGCTCGAGCACGGCCTGCATGTCGTCGAGCAGCCGCGCGCGCTCGTCCTCGTCGATCGCGCCGATGTAGCTGCGCGACGCGATCCGGTCGCGGAGCGTCTCGATGTCGTGGACGATGTGGTTGGGCACCGTCCACTCGCAAAACGGCTCGAACACGCCGGTGCGCTCGAGCTCGTCACGCCAGGTCCGGTGGCGGCGCGCGTCCTTGTGGGGGACGCGCTCGTCGACGAGCGCCAGCGCCTCGGTCACGGCCGGCGCTGTCTCGCACTCGACCTCCTGGTTGCGGACGATCGCCAAAGCTCCTTCGCCGTCGAGCACGCGCGCGATCTCGACCGCGGCCTCGGGCAGCCGGAACCAGTGAAACGCCTGCGCGACGAACACCGCGTGCGCGACGCCGTCGGCCAGCGGGATCTCCTCGGCGGTGCCGTCGAGCACGGTGACCCCGGGGACGACGCGACGCAGCTCGGCGCGCATCGCGGCGAGCGGCTCGACCGCGATCACCTCGGCCGGCAGCAGCTCGACCAGCCGGCGCGTCAGCTTCCCGGTCCCGGCGGCGAGGTCGACGACCGTCTGGCCGCGCTCGATCCCGAGCTCACGGGCCATCCGCTGCACCGCCTCGACGGGGTAGCCGGGCCGGCCGCGCTCGTACTCGCCGGCGGCCCGCTCGAAGCCGATCGCGGCCGTTTTGTCGATGCGAGGAGCGGGCGAGGACATTGCGCGCAGCGTAGTGCGGGGCGGACGCTATGCGGGGCCGACGCCGCTGGAGCGCAGCCACGCGACCGTGTCGGCGAGCCCGTCGTCCAGCGACACCTGCGCCTGCCAGCCGAGCAGCTCCCGCGCCTTGTCGACCGAGGGCCACCGTCGTTGCACGTCGACCTCGAAGGACGGCACGTGCGTGAGCTCGAAGCGGTCGGGATCCTCGCCGCACGCGATCCAGATCCGCCGGGCGATCTCGGCGACGGTCAGCTCTTCGGAGGCGGAGATGTTGAAGTCCTCGTTGAGGCCGGCGGGTGATGCCATCGCGGTCACGATCCCGTCCGCGATGTCGGTCACGTGGGTCAGCGTGCGCGTCTGCTCTCCCGAGCCGAAGATCTCAAGCGGCCGCTGGCCGGAGAGCACCTTGGCGATCAGATCCGGCACGGCGTGGGCGATCCCCGGCTCGTCGCGGTCGGGCAGCTCGCCCGGGCCGTAGGCGTTGAACGGGCGGCAGATCGTGTAGCGCAGGCCATGCTGGTCGTGGGCGGCGCGCGTGTAGACCTCGCCCGAGAGCTTCGAGAACCCGTACGCCGACCACGGCGCCGGACACACGCGAACGTGGTCCTCGGTTGTCGGGAACTCGGTCGCACGCTCGAACACCATCGAGGAGGAGACGTATACGAGGCGCTCGACGTCCGCGTCGATCGCGGCATGCACGATCGCGCCGGTGAGCGCGTTGTTGACCTCGGTCAGTGTGAATGGCAGCTTGTGGAAGTTGGCGATGCCGCCGACGATCGCGGCCAGGTGAATCACGTGGCTGCAGCCCGCCAGCGCCTCGCGCGCGACCTCGAGCTGCCGCAGGTCGCCCTCGTGGAGCTGGCAGCCCTGGGCCATCCAGTCGGGCGCCGGGCGGTGGTCGGCGACGCGGATCTCGAATTGCGGATCGCTCAGCAGGCGGCGGACGACGGCCGAGCCGATCGTGCCGGCCCCGCCCGTGACCAGCACCCGTGTCATCGCCGGCCGCGGCCGCCTGCGTCGGGCGCGTCAACGGGCGTCGGGGCGCCGGCGCCCGCGATCCCGTTGCGCCGGCCGGCGAGCAGCCGCGCCTCGGCGGCGTACACGAACACCTGGGAGGTGCCGAGGCTGTTCCAGGGGTCGACGAGCAGGCACTCGTCGGCGACCAGCGAGTGGATCAGCTCAAGCGTCTCGGGCCGCTCGAACTCCGAGTGGTTGGTGGCGACGATGACGACCTCGGCGTCGCGGACCGCCTCGGCGAGCGGCTGCGTCGGGGTGCCCGCATGGGGGTCGGAGACGGCGACGTCGGCGAGCTCGCGCTCGAGCAGGCGGGTCAGCTTCGGCGACAGCGAGTCGCGCTCGTCGTCGGTGTCGCGCTTGAACGTCAGCCCGAGCACCGCGACCCGGCGAGAGGACAACGAGCCGATACGGCGCTTGATCCCCTCCACCAAGAACAGCGGCACGCCCTCGTTCACGCGCGAGACCGCCAACAGCATCCCGGGCGCCGCGGAGCGCTCCTCGGAGAACACGAAGTCCTTGCGCAGGCAGGTGCCGGCCGTCATCCCCGGCATCGCGATGCCGCCACGGGGATAGTCGTGGTTGATCAGATCGATCACCTCGAACACGTTCGCGCCGTAGCTCTCACAGTCCATCATCAACAGATTCGGCAGGGCGAACGTCGCGTACCGCAGGATGTTGGTCCAGATCTTGGCGAGCTCGGCCTGCACCGGCGTCGTCGTCACGATCGGAGCGCCGAACACCGAGAACAGCTTCGCCGCGTGCTCGGTGGAGGCCTCGCCGACACCGCCGACGATGCACGGCAGCGTCGTGATCTCGTCGAGGAACCGGCCGGCGGCGATCCGCTCGGGCGCGTGCGCGACGAACACGTCGGTGCCGACCCGCAGGTCACGGCGCTTCTCCAGGTAACCGGCGACGAACTCGGTCGTGCCCGGCGCGATCGTCGAGCGCAGGATCAGCGCGTGCCCGGGTCGCAGGAGCGGCAGCAGGTCGTCGACGACGGCGCGGACCTGGCGCAGATCGGACTCCACGTGCGAGAACGACGGCGTCCCGATCGTGAGCACGATGTCGTCGGCGCGGGCGGCGTCGGCGGCGCGGTCGCCGAGCTCGAGGCGGCCCGCCGCGGTGACGCGATCGAGCAGTTCCTGCGTGCCGGCCTCCTCGAACGGCATCCGCCCGGCGCGCAGCGACCCGAGCACCACCGGGTCGTGGTCGATGCCGAGCACGTGCAGGCCGCGGTCGGCGAACGACAGCGCCAGCGGCAGGCCGACGCGGCCGAGCCCGATCACGGAAATCGTTCTGGAGTCGCTCATCTGTTCGTGGTTAACGTAATCCGTGGCCGGCCGTTGCCCGGTTAGTGGGCCACTTAGTTCGCGGTCGGCGCGTGGGTTCCCCCTGCGCCTGTGCCGGTTATCGAGGCTCGGACCGCTCCCGGTCGTGCCCGACGGAGGGCAGCGGCTCAAGCCCCGGCTCGGCCTCGTGACCGCGCATCTCGCCGACGTAGGCGATCCGGTCAAGGCGCGCAATCTCGCGCTCGCCCTCGATCCGGGCGGGGTGGCCCTCGGGCAGGTTCTTGATCAGCTTGCGGATCCGCGCGCGCAACTGCAGCGCGAAATGAGGGGTGGATGCGCCCATCAGCTGGCGGACGTCCTCGACGGTCGCTACGTGCTCGGGGGCGAGGCGGTCGGGATGCTCGGCTTCGCTCATTTACTCGTGGTCTGGGGGATCGCCTGCAGCAACTGGTCGGCCTCGGCCTGCGCGGTGACTGAGATCGTGGCGGTATTGCCGATGACCCAGGCGTGGTTGTAGACCGCGGCCGTCGGGCCCTCCTGGGTGTAGCCCGGGGTCGCGTAGTTGAGGAAGTAGTTCAGCACCGGCTTGGAGAGGGTAGAGCCATTGTCGACCAGCAGCTGGGGACCATAGTCGCCGCTGCCCGACAGCGCCGCCGAGGCGGCGGCCGCCAGCGGCTGGGAGGGGTTGAGCAGCGTGTAGCCGTGGCCGGGGCTGCGCATCGCCCAGCCGAAGCTGCCGGGAAGGTGCGCGCATGCCTGCCCGAACTTGCATCCCGGGTCGCGGTAGACCGCGAACGCGACCGAGTTCGCCGACGGATCGCTGCCGGAAACGCGCTTGACCTTCCCGTAGGAGCCGAGCTGCTTGACGAGCGCGTCCGACACGACGTTCGGCGGTCCGAGTACGTAGATGCGCGGCTTGCCGTGGGCCTTGAGCGCCTGCACCGTCGGCTTCGGGATCGACTTGGGCGAGACGAACAGGATCGGGTCTCCCGACTCGGCCGCCCAGCCGGCCGCCGGCATCGCGTACGCCGGGTCGGCGGTCGAGGCGATCACGACGTCGGGGCTGGCGTGGCCGCCGGTGGCGGCGGTCGCGAACCGGTCGATCTGCGCGGCGGCCGCGTACGGATCCGAGCCGCCGATCGTCGCTGCCCGCAGCCCCGAGGGCTTCGGCACGTCGCCGACGAGCACGACCTGTGCGCCCGACACGCTTCCGGATCCGGTCGGCGCCAGGTGCTTGAGCGCGTCGGCCGTCGGCGCCGGCAGCGCCTTGTGCCCCGACAGCAGCACCGGCGCATGGATCGGCGGCGCCATCAGCACCGAGGAGGCGAGCGCTGCCTCCCAGTCATCGGTCGGCGCGATCGTGACCGCCGTCGGGTGCGTGCCCGAGGCGACGCTCGGATACACCGCAAGCGCGACCCCGGCCGCGTCGGCGACCGGGCCCGAGCCCGGCACCCGGGTCGTGTTGCGCGTCGCGTTCTCAGGGAACCCGAGGTTGGAGGCGGTCCGTGCGGGGTGGCCGCGGGGCGTCGACGTGCTCGTGCCCGAGCCGCCGCCCTGTGCGGCGGTCCTCGTCACCGTCGTCGCGGCGTTGGAGCCGGTGCTCGTGCCGTGATGCTTGGAGCCGCCGCCACAGCCGCTCGAGATCACCGCCAGCAGGGCGCAGACGATCGCCACTGACGCCCGCAGTCGCATTGCGCGGGCACGTTAGCGACCGGCTCGACCGGCGGGCGTCGGTGGGCGACGTGGTGTCGATGCGGTTACTGGGGGTTCTGGAATTCCCCCATGCGCGTTTCGCCGTGCTCGAGCCCGACCGGGGCCGTCTGCTCCTCCAGACGCCGGTCTGAGTGCTCGACTCCGGCCAGGCGCGTCTGCTCGTCCTGGAACGGCGGGTAGGTCTCGGTCAGCAGGAACAGGTACGCGTCGGAACGGGCGATGTAGGAGTTGGCCAGCACCATCGGGTCAAACAGCCCGCGAGGCAACCTCCCGAGCACGACCGACACGGCCCATGCGGCGACCGCCGTGATCTCCAGCAGCAGCTGGGCGACATAGCGGACGACCACGATCGGGATCGCCAGCAGCCAGCGGAAGAACGCCTTCAGCCGGCTGTAGGCGGGCAGCGGCCCGTCGAACTGCATCTGCACCGGATAGTCCGGCTTTGCCCCCGGCATGAACGGGGGATATGGCTCGGCCAACAGCACCGTGTACGCGGTCGCCTGGACCTCGAGCTCGACGAAACCGGCGATGAACCGATACAGCCCCTCGGGGAACTTGGCCGTGATCACGACCACGAACCATGCCGCGATCACGGCGAGCTCGACGACGATGCCGTACAGCGCGACCCAGATCAGGATCGGGATCGCCAGGATCAGTCGAAAGAACGCGGTCAGGCGGTTGCGCGGCGACGCGTAGTCGGCCACGTACGACACTGGGTATGCCAACGAACCTCACTCCTCAGGTTGTTTGGGGGTGCGCTCCCACCCCTTCACCCATTAAGTCGGCATAAAGCGCAAAAGGATTAAGGACTTCTGTTGACGGGGGGTTTACCCCACCGCCGACACCCGGGGCGGCCGGTGTGATTGAAGGCCCCGCGACCGCTACGCTGCTAGGAGAAATTCCTAGCAATCCGCCAAGGGAGGGATGCGATGCCGGGCCTTTCCGGGCGCATGTCAACCGTCGTCAAGTCGAAGATCTCCAAGCTGCTCGACAAGGCCGAGGACCCGTCGGAGACCCTCGAGTACAGCTACCAGAAGCAGATGGAGCTGCTGCAGAACGTCAAGAAGGGCATCGCCGACGTCGTCACCTCGAAGAAGCGGCTGCAGTTGCAAGAGCAGAAGCTCCAGCAGCAGGTCGTCAAGCTCGACACCCAGGCCCGGCAGGCGCTCGCCGGCGGCAACGAGGAGCTCGCGCGGACCGCGCTTGAGCGCAAGAACGTCGCGCAGACCGAGCTGCAGTCGCTGGACCAGCAGGTCTCAGAGCTTGAGTCCCAGCAGGAGCAGCTGACGGCGTCCGAGCAGAAGCTGCGCTCGAAGATCGAGCAGTTTCGCTCCAAGAAGGAGGTCATCAAGGCCCAGTACTCCGCCGCGGAGGCCCAGGTGCGGATCGGCGAGGCCGCGACCGGCGTCGGCGAGGAGATGGCCGATGTCGGCCTGGCGATGCAGCGGGCGCTCGACAAGACCGAGAACATGCGCTCGCGCGCGAGCGCGATGCAGGAGCTCGAGGAGGCCGGCACGTTCGAGGATTTGACCTCGCTGACGTCGGGCGAGGACGACATCGACCGCCAGCTGCGGGAGCTGTCGAGCGGCTCCGAAGTCGACGACGAGCTGTCGAAGATGAAGGCCGAGCTCGGCGTGGGCGGATCCTCGAGCCAGGGCGCGCTGGGCGCCGGCACGGCGCCCGCGCAGGACCCGGGCGGTGCCGCTTCTGACCAGCAGGGCGCCGGCTCGGGGGCGGATCCGGGTGCCGGTGCCGACGCGGGATCGGGCGACGCGCCCGCTGAGAACGCGCCGCTGCCCGACCTCGAGCCGCCTTCACCGGGCGCGGGCCAGGGAGCGCCGTGATCGTCCGGATCGCCACCGAGGGCCAGTACGAGGTGGCCGACGGTGACGTGCCGGCCCTCAACGATCTCGACAACGCCGCAGTGGCGGCGTGCGACGGCGACGACGAGCCGGCGTTCGAGGAGGCATACGGCAAGCTCGTCGCGTTCGTGCGCTCGCACGGGCGCAAGATCGACTCCGACGAGCTGGTCGGCTCCGACATCATCCTGCCGCCGCCCGACGTGTCGATCGAGGAAGCTCGCAAGGAGTTCCGCGGCGAGGGCCTGATCCCGGGCTGACACCTGCCCCCGACCGACGGAGTGATCTGGATTTCGCCCACCCCTCGGTCGAAATCCAGATCGGCAGCGCGTCAGAGCGACCGCAGCAGCGCGTCGCATGCGGCGGCGGTGCGCTCCCAGGTGAACGACCGCGCGCGCCGCTCTCCCGCGCTCACGTAGCGCGCGGCAACCGCCGGATCGTCGCAGACCGAGAGCACCGCGTCGGCGATCGCCGTCGGGTCGTCGGGGTCGACGAGCAGCGCTGCGTCGCCGCACACCTCCGGCAGCGCCGCGCGGTCGGCGGCGACCACCGGCGTGCCGCACGCCATCGCCTCCAGACACGTGAGGCCGAAGCCCTCGTAGAGCGATGGCAGCACGAACGCCCGCGCGCCACGGTAAAGGCCGACGAGCAGCTCGTCGGGGACGTAGCCGAGCGCGCGCAGGCCGGTCAGCGGCCGCGTGCGCGCGAACTGAGGGCGGCAGTCGCCGGCCCACACGAGCTCGATCCCGCGCCGGTTCAGGGCCGCCGCGCACGGGACGAGCGCGTCGAGGTTCTTGCGCCGGTCGTCGGTGGCGATCGTCAGCACGTACGGCGCGCGCAGATCCAAGTGCGCCGCGGCGTGCGCTGCCTCGGTGTCTTTGATGCCACGGCCGGGGACCGCGCCCGCGCCGCGTGAGAAGCGGGGCTCGACGCCGCCGGCGATCACGGTCAGCCGCCCCGGGTCGATGCCGCCGAGCTCCTCGAGCTCATGGCGGGAGAACTCCGACACGGTCACGACCGCGGTCGCTCGGCGCGCGGCCTCGGTCCCGAGCCGCCGGTGCCAGGCGCGATAGGCGCGCGAGTAGGCGCCAGGCATCCGCAGCACCGCCGCGTCGTGGACGACGATCACGTTGCGCGGCCACGCCAGCGGCGCCAGGTTCGCCGCCGAAAACACGACCGCCGCGCGGTGCCGGGCCGCGATCGCCGGCAACGCCAGCTGCTCCCATGCGTGTGCGGCGGGACCGGAGTGCAGGCGGGCACGCGCCGGCGGGGCCGCGATCAGGTATCGCGCCGGATCGATCGCCCGCAGCCGCCGCGCGACCTCGCGCGTCCAGCGCTCGACGCCCGTGATCGTGGGACGGGCGGCGACGCGACAGTTGAGGAGGACCGGGTTGGTCGATTTATCGCGAATGGCTCAACAAATCGACCAACCGCAGGAGCTCGCCGGCTAGGCGCCGACCGGCTCGCCCAGCGGCTGGCTCTTGGTCTGGATCCACTTCGACGTGCAGGGGATCTTCGACCGGTCGCAGCGACCCGCGTACCTCTGGGCGATCTCGGTGACCTCGGTCAGCAGCTCCTCGCGCAGCGTGATCGGCTGCAGGCCGAGCTCGAGCAGGTGGTCGTTGGCGACGAACAGCTCGTTCTCCGCCGCCTCCTTGCGCGGGTTCTCGACGTAGTCGACCTCGGCGCCGGTGAGGCCGGCGACGAGCTTGGCGAGATCGCGCACCCGGTGACACTCGGTCATCTGGTTGAAGACCTGGACGCGGTCGCCGGGCTGCGGCGGGTGCTCGATCGCCAACTGGATGCAGCGCACGGTGTCCTGGATGTGGATGAACGCGCGCGTCTGGCCGCCGGTGCCGTGCACGGTCAGCGGGTAGCCGATCGCGGCCTGCATCAGGAAGCGGTTGAGCACTGTGCCGTAGTCGCCGTCGTAGTCGAAGCGGTTGATCAGGCGGTCGTCGATCCGCGTCTCGGCCGTCTGCGTGCCCCACACGATCCCCTGGTGCAGGTCGGTGATGCGGGTGCCGTCGTTCTTGTTGTAATAGGCGAACAGCAGCTGGTCCTGGGTCTTGGTCATGTGGTAGACCGAGCCCGGGTTGGCCGGGTAGAGGATCTCCTGGCGGATCTCGGTGCCCTCGTCGGTGTCGATCTTGACCTCGAGGTAGCCCTCCGGGATCTTGATCCCGGCGGTGCCGTAGCCGTACACGCCCATCGTGCCGAGGTGGACGACATGGGTGTCGAGCTCTGACTCGACGAGCGCCGCGAGCAGGTTGTGGGTCGCGTTGACGTTGTTGAACACCGTGTAGCGCTTGTGCCACGAGCTCTTCATCGAGTACGGCGCCGCGCGCTGCTCGGCGAAGTGGACGACCGCATCGGGCTGATAATCGGTCAGCAGGTCGAGCATCACCCGGTAGTTCTCGGCGACGTTGAAGCGGTGGAACGCGATCTCGCGCCCCGTCAGCTCCTTCCACGCCGCAAGCCGCGCCCCGATCGGCTGGATCGGCGTCAGCGAATCGGCCTCCAGCTCGATGTCCGCGTTGCGGCGAGCGAGGTTGTCCACGATCGCGACGTCGTGGCCCGACGCCGACAGGTGCAGCGAGGTCGGCCATCCGCAGAAGCCGTCACCACCGAGGATCAAGATGCGCAAGGTGCTTCTCCTTGGGTACGTTGCGTGTGGTCGCATCGGCCCTATGCGGCGCGTGCGACGGGCACGGGCCGGGGACCGGGTGGGTGGGGACCCTCACCAAGCACCCGAGAGTAGCGCACGGCCCGGCGCCGCCCGGCAGGATCGCATGCTGGTTCGAGACGTGGGGGCGCTGGATTGTGCGGACGGACGTGGACGTCCACTAGAGTCTGCGATTGGTGTAGACCACTCGGAGGGTTGGATGGCTGTTGGCGGTCATCGCTCGGTCGCGGAGCCTCGTTACTACACGGTGAAGCGCCACCTGCTGGAGGTAATCGAATCGATCGATTCCGGTGACTCGATTCCGACCGAACGCGAGCTCTCGTCGACGCTCGGGACCTCGCGGACGACCGTCCGCAAGGCGATCTCAGAGCTTGTCGGCGAGGGTCGGCTTGCCCGGATGCAAGGGTCCGGCACATATGTGGCCGAGCCGAAGATCACCTGGCCGCTGGACCTCGGCTCGTTCACCGAGCACATCGCGGCGAGCGGCTTTCACGCGTCGTCGGAGCTGCTGGGCGCCGCGCGCGTCTCGGCGCCGGCCGAGCAGGCGCGGCAGCTCGGGATCACGACCCGCATGCCCGTCTACCGACTCGACCGTGTCCGCCTCGCGGACGACTGGCCGATCGCGGTCGAGAGCTCGTGGTTGTCCGCCCGCCGCTTCCCGGGGCTGACGCGCGCGGTGTGGCCGAACCGGTCGCTGCAAGCGTTGCTGTCGGAGCGCTACGGGGTGCGCGTGCAGCGCGGCTCGGCGTCGGTGCAAACGGCCGCCGCCACCCCGCGCCAGGCGGCGCCGCTAGGCGTCGAGGTCGGCGCGGCGCTGCTGCTCGTCGAGCGCCGCAATATCGATGCCGACGGCGAGCCGGTCGAGTGGAGCCAAACCTGGTTTCGGGGCGACCGGGTCACGCTCGTGGCCCAGCTCGGAGCGCCCGCGCGGTGACCCCGCTATCGCAGCGGGTGTCACCGGCGGTTGCGGCGACGGTGAAGCCGTAGTGTCCGCGCGCGACGAGTCGCTGCTGCTCGCCGGGGGTCGGGTAGTCACCCCGGATGGCGTGATCGACGGCGGCTGGGTGCACGTCGCCGGCCCGACGATCGTCGCCGTCGGTGCCGGCGATCGGCCGCCGGCGAGCGCGATCGTGGATCTCGAGGGCGCGTGGCTGGTCCCCGGGTTCGTCGACCTGCACATGCACGGCGGCGGCGGCCACAACGTCGCCGAGTCGCGGGCGGCGATGGCGGCTGCGGTCGCGTTCCATCGCGACCACGGCACCACCTCGACGCTCGTCTCGCTCGTGACCGCGCCGGTCGACGCGCTGCAGCGGCAACTGCGCTGGGTGGCCGAGCTCGCGCGGCGCGGGGACGATGCCGGGCCACGCGTGCTCGGCGCGCACCTGGAGGGTCCGTTCCTCTCCACGCTTCGATGCGGCGCCCAAAACGCGAGCTTCATGCTCGCGCCCGACGTCGACGTGCTCGAGCGGCTGCTGGAGGCCGGCGACGGGTGCGTGCGGGTGGTGACGATCGCCCCCGAGCTCGACGGCGCGCTGGCGCTCGTGCGGCGGTTGCGCGCCGTCGGCGTCGTCGTCGCGCTCGGGCACTCCGACGCCTCCTACGAGCAGGGGATCGCCGCCGTGCGAGCGGGGGCGTCGCTGGCGACGCACCTGTTCAACGGGATGCGACCGTTGCACCACCGCGACCCCGGGCTGGTCGCGGCGTCGCTGCATGCCCAGATCGCATGCGAGCTGATCGGCGACGGGATCCATCTGCATCCCGCCGTGGTCGCGCTCGTCAACGCGAGCATCCCGCGTCCGGTGCTGATCACCGACGCGATCGACGCGGCCGGCGTCGGCGAGGGGCTGTTCGATCTCGGCGGCCAGCGGGTCCGGGTGGTCGGGCGCGAGGCCAGGCTCGAGCGCAACGGCTCGCTGGCCGGCAGCACCTTGACGATGGACGACGCCGTGCGCCGGGCGGTGCTCGACAGCGGCCTGTCGCTCGTGCAGGCGTGCGCCGCGGCCGCCGGCAACCCCGCCGCGGTGCTCGGGCTGGACGACACGCTGGGGTCGGTCGCGCCCGGCCAGCGCGCCGACCTGGTGGTGCTCGACGACGATCTCCGCGTCCGCGACGTGATGACCGGCGGCGTGTGGCGCACCGGCACGGGGTCCTAGATCGGGATTCCCCAGAGCGCGAACCAGCGCGTCAGCTCGGTCTCGATCGGCAGATCTGATGCCAACTGCGCGCGCAGCACGAGCTCGCGCTCGTTGTCGCGCTGCTGGGACCCGCTCGGGACGAACGGGTAGAACGAGCCCCGCTTGAAGTTGTAGATCAGGTAGAGCGGCTTGCCGTTCGCGTCGGCGAACGCGAACACCGCGCACAGCAGCCGCTCGCCGTAGCCGCCGTCGCCGATCGAGGTCGCGACCGCGTTGATCCCGACGACGAGGTCGTCGAAGCTCTGACCCTTGAGCACGAGCCAGCTGAAGCCGTAGTCGTCGACGCTGGTGTCGACGGTTGTGTCGCTATCTGAGGCGGTCGCCCGCACGACCTCCTCCATGTCCTTCACGATCGACGCGAAATCGGCCGTCTGCAGCGACTGGAACACGATCGCGGCGCCGCCACGGGAGGTGATGTCCAGCGACGTCTGCATCGTCACGTACGCGGTCGAGATCGCGAACAGCCGATCGGGGGCCGGCTTGGCGAGCTTGCGCTTGCCGGTGAGGACGTCGAGCAGGCCCACTACGCGGCTTGGTTCTGGAGCTGGGACTCGAGCTTGGCGAGCGCGTTCAGGCGCGCCTGCAGCGGCGGATGGGTCGAGAACAGCGAGCCGACCGAGCGCTTGAGGTCCGGCGGGATGATGTAGAACGCCTTCAGCTCGCCCGATGCGCGCAGATCCCGCTGCGGGATCTGCTCCATCTCGCCCGAGATCTTCAACAGCGCCGAGCTGAGCGCGCTCGGCCGGCCCGTGATCAGCGCCGAGCCGCGGTCGGCGGCGAACTCCCGGTAGCGCGAGAGCGCCTGGATCAGCACGAACGAGACGACGTACACGAGCCCGGCGACGAGCACGACGACGAAGAAGCTCGGTCCGTCGTCATCGTCGGAGTTGCCGAAGCCGCCGCCGAACCAGAAGCCCATCTGCACGATGAACGAGGCGATCGAGGCGAAGAAGCTCGCGATCGTCATCAGCATCACGTCGCGGTTGGCGATGTGGGTCAGCTCGTGCCCGAGCACGCCCTCCAGCTCCGCAGGCGAGACGAGGTTCAAGAGGCCGGTCGTCACGCCCACGGTCGAGTTGCCCGGCGAGCGCCCGACCGCGAACGCGTTCGGCATCTCGGTCTCGACGACCGCCAGCTTCGGCATCGGGATGTTGGCCTGCACGCACAGCCGCTCGACGATCGCGTGCAGCTCGGGCGCCTGTGCGGCCGAGACCTCGCGCGCGCCCATCGACGACAGCGCGATCTTGTCCGACGTGAAGTACTGGATCAAGAACAGCACGCAGGCGATTACCGCGACCGCGATCGCGCCGACCCCGGCCGCGATCAGCACCGCGATCAGGATCACGTACACGAGCCCGAGCAGGAGCATCGTGATCAGCATTCGCGTCTGCAGGCCGCGGTCGCGGCCGAACGCCCTCGGTGCCGGCATCTGGTTGTGATGTTACGGGGCGCCAGGACCCGGCCCGAGGCGGGGCGCGGGGGACACGTATCTTTCGGAGCGCCATGGCCACGCAGATCGCCCTCTCGCACGTCTATCCGCACGGATCGCGCGTCAACGCACGCGGGCATCTGGAGCTCGGCGGCTGCGATGCGATCGAGCTCGCGCAGCGGTTCGGCACGCCCGCGTACGTGGTGTGCGAGGAGGACCTGCGGCTTCGCGCCCGGTCGTTCGTCGACGCCGTCGCGGCGCGCCACGACGACTTCGACGTGCTGTTCGCCTCCAAGGCGTTCCCGTGCACCGCGGTCTACCGGCTGCTGGCCTCGGAGGGGGTCGCGTGCGACGTCGCCTCCGGCGGCGAGCTGGCGCTCGCGCTCGCGGGCGGCTTCGACCCGGCGCGGATCTACCTGCATGGCAACGCGAAGTCAGAGCGCGAGCTGTCGGAGGCGCTCGATGCCGGCGTGGGCCACATCGTCGTCGACTCGTGTGACGAGATCGAGCGCTTGGAGGCGCTCGCCGCCCGTCGCGGCGTCGCCCAGGAGGTGTTGATCCGCATCACGCCCGGCGTCGCCGGCGACACCCACGCGGGGATCTCGACCGGTCAGGCCGACTCGAAGTTCGGCTTCTCGCTGCGGGCGGCTCGTGAGACGATCGAGCGGCTGCGGGGCTCCGAGTCGTTGGCGCTCGTCGGGCTGCATTTCCACATCGGCTCGCAGCTGTTCGAGCTCGAGCCGTTCCGCGCCGCGGTCCGCGCGATCGCCGACCTGGGGAGTTTCGGTGTCTACAACCTCGGCGGCGGCCTGGCGGCCGCGTACCTGACGGCGCAGCATCCGCCGAGCGTCGAGGAGTACGTCGCCGCGATCGTCGATGCCGCCCACGCGGAGCTCGGCACCGACATCAAGCTGCTGATCGAGCCCGGCCGGGCGCTGGTCGCCAACTCGACGGTGACGCTGTACACCGTGCAGACGGTCAAGCGCAACGTCTCGACCTGGGTCGCGGTCGACGGGGGCATGTCCGACAACGCGCGGCCGATGATGTACGGCGCCCGCTACGAGGCGGCGATCGCGTCACGGCCGCTGGCGGCGGGCGACGTCCGCTGCCATCTGACCGGCAAGCACTGCGAGTCCTCGGATGTGATCGTCGCCGACGCCCTGTTGCCTGCGCCGGCCGTCGGCGACGTCGTCGTCACGCCGGTGACGGGCGCCTACGGGTATGCGATGGCGTCCAACTACAACGGCGTCCCCCGTGCGCCGGTCGTATTCGTCGCCGACGGGAACGCCCGCGAGGTCGTCCGTCGCGAGCGCTACGGGGACCTGATGGCGCGGGACGTCGCCTGAAATGGCGGCGGGGTCGACCGGACCGTTCCGGATCGGGCTGCTCGGCCACGGCACCGTCGGCGCGGCGTTCGACGAGCTGCTGGCGCGCCGCGCGGACCGGATCGAGGCGATCACGGGGCTGCGGCCGGTGCTGTCGGGCGTGTTGACGCGCTCGGGCGGCGGCGACTTCTCGGAGCTGTTGGAGCGCTCGGACCTGATCGTCGAGCTGATCGGCGGGCTGGAGCCCGCGCGCGAGTATCTGCTGCGCGCGATGCGCGCGGGCCGCCACGTCGTCACCGCCAACAAGCAGCTGCTCTCGCATCACGGCGAGGAGCTGTGGGACGTCGCGCGCGACCACGACGTGCAGCTGCGCTTCGAGGGGGCGGTCGCCGGCGTCGTGCCGGTGATCCGGGTGCTGGCCGAATCCTTGGCGGGCGCGTCGATCGACCGCGTGCACGGGATCGTCAACGGCACCACGAACTTCATCCTCACCGAGATGGAGCGGACCGGCGGCAGCTTCGCCGAGGCGCTCGCCGAGGCGCAGCGGCTCGGGTACGCGGAGGCCGACCCGACCGACGACGTCACCGGCCGCGACGCCGCCGCGAAAATGGCGATCATCGCCCGGCTCGCGTTCGAGACGCCCGTCCACATCGACCAGGTCGACTACGAGGGGATCGAGCAGATCGAGCCCGACGATCTCGAGTACGCCTCGGACCTCGGGCTCGGCCTGAAGCTGATCGGCACCGCCGAGCGGGTCGGCGACGGCGCCCTGTCGGTGCGGGTGCATCCGGCATTCCTGTATCCAGGCCATCCGCTGGCGTCGGTGTCGGGGCCGTTCAATGCGGTCACGGTCGAGTCCGAGGCGATCACCGAGATCACGATGTCGGGTCCGGGGGCGGGCGGACCGCAGACCGCCTCGGCGGTGCTCGGGGACGTGATCTCGGCGATGATCCCGCCCGCGTCGGTGCCCGAGGCGGCGGAGTCGCTGCAGATCGTGTCCGACGTCGACTCCTCGTTCTACCTGCACCTGTCCGTCGACGACGAGCCCGGCGTGCTGGCGTCGGTCGCGGCCGTGCTCGGCCGCCACGACGTGTCGGTCAAGTCGGTCGTGCAAAAAGGGCTGGGCGGCCGCGCGCGGCTGGTGATGGTCGTGCACCGCGTGCGGGAGTCGCAGTTCTACGCGGCGATGGAGGAGATCGCCGAGCTCGACGCGCTCCGCGCTCCACCGCGCGCGATCCGCGTGATCGAGGAGGAGTTCGGATAGTGGTGTCCCGAGTCGGGCTGATCGAGCGCTACCGGGACCGCCTGCCGTTCGCCGACTCGGATCCGGTCGTGTCGCTGAGCGAAGGCTCGACGCCGCTCGTGTATGCGCCGCGCCTGTCCGAGCGAGTCGGTGCCGACGTCTGGCTCAAGCTCGAGGGCCTGAATCCGACCGGCTCGTTCAAGGACCGGGGGATGACGTGCGCGGTGTCCGCCGCGGTCCGCGAGGGCGCCTCGACGATCGTCTGCGCGTCGACCGGCAACACCGCCGCGTCGGCGGCGGCGTACGCCGCGCGCGGCGGCGTGCGCTGTGCGGTGATCGTGCCCGAGGGCAAGATCGCCACCGGCAAGCTCGCGCAGGCGCTGGCCCACGGCGCGCGCGTGATCGCGCTGCGCGGCAACTTCGACGCGGCGCTGCGGCTCGTGCGCGAGCTGACCGACACGCACCCGATCGCGCTGGTGAACTCCGTCAACCAGTTCCGGATCGAGGGGCAGAAGACGGCCGCGTTTGAGATCGTCGAGGAGCTTGGAGACGTCGATGCCGTGTGCGTCCCGGTCGGCAACGCCGGCAACATCACCGCCTACTGGCGGGGTTTTGTGGAGATGGATGCTGCTCCGCGCATGCTCGGCTTCCAGGCGGCCGGGGCCGCGCCGTTGGTGGAGGGCCGGGTGATCGAGCACCCCGAGACGGTCGCGTCGGCGATCCGAATCGGCAACCCAGCCCGCTGGGAGGACGCGATGGGGGCGATGACCGCGTCGGGCGGCGCCGTGCGCGCCGTCACCGACGAGCAGATCCTCGACGCATATGGGTTGCTGGCCCGGAGCGAGGGCGTGTTCTGCGAGCCGGCGTCGGCCGCCTCGGTCGCGGGGCTGTTGGCATACGGCGCCGGCGACGCGCGGACGGTCGCGTGCGTGCTCACCGGCAACGGGCTCAAGGATCCGCAGACGGCGCTCGAGCGGGCCGGCGCGGTCGTCCCGTGCGAGGCTTCGCTCGGGGCGATCGAGGAGGCCGTTTTGCAATGAGGCGGCGCCGGGTCGTCCGCGTCCCCGCCTCCAGCGCGAACCTCGGCCCCGGATTCGACGTGATGGCCGCGGCGATCGGGCTGTGGCTGTCGCTCGAGGTGGTGGAGACGGGGGAGTTCTCGGTGGTGACCGAGCTGCCGGTCCCGGTGGACCGGTCGAATCTGGTCGTGCGGGCTTTTGAGCGGCTGGCGCCGGCCGACGGGTTCCAGTTCCAGGTGCGGTCGGAGATCCCGCTGAGCGGCGGGCTCGGGTCCTCGGCGGCCGCGGTGGTCGCAGGGCTCGCTGCCGCCGACCACCTGTTCGAGCTCGACGCCGACCTGCTGGCGCTGGCGACATCGCTGGAGGGTCACCCCGACAACGTCGCCGCAGCGCTGCACGGGGGGTTGGTGATCTGCGACGCGCCCGACGTGCGGCGCGTGCCGGTGCCGGACTCGTTGGAGGCGGTGTTGGTGGTGCCGGATCGTGCGGTGCCGACGTCCGCGGCGCGGGCGGCGCTGCCGGATTCGGTGCCGCTGGCCGACGCCGTCGCCAACGTCGCCAGCGCCGCGACGCTGACGCTCGGGTTGGCGACCTCGGACTGGGAGCTGATCGCGGCCGGGCTGCGCGACCGCCTGCACCAGGGATATCGCGCGTCGCTGTATCCGCGCTCGGCGGCGCTGCTGGATCGTGCGCGCGGGTTGGGGGCGCTGGGGGCGACGATCTCCGGCGCGGGGCCGACCGTGCTCGTCTGGTGCCGCGCCGACCAGACCGGGCCGGTGATGCAGGCGCTGCGCTCCGAGTGCGAGGGGTGGGCGCAGGTGCTGCGGGCGCCGTTCACGTGCGACGGGCTCGAGGTCAGCTCGCTGGGGTAGCGGGCTGGGCGTGGGCGGGGGTGCGGGCCACGAGGATCGCTCTCAATTGGCGCTCGAGCTCGTCGGGCTCGCGCGTGAGCCGCCGCCAGGTGATGCGCAGCGTGACGAAGCCGAGCTCCAGCGCGAGCGCGTCGCGGCGGCGGTCGGATTCGAAGCGATCGCGCTCAGAGTGGTCGCGGTAGCCATCGAGCTCGATGATCAGCTTCTGATCGGCATAGAGGCCGTCGACCTCGTAGCCGTGCCAGACCGCCTCGAACTCAGGGATCGGCAGACCGCGGCCGCAAAGAAATGTTTTGAGGTAGTGCTGGAAGACGCTGCGGCTCGGCGCTTCGCCGGCGTCGAACACCTTCGCGGCGCGCGGGCACAGCTCATACAGGCGGACGAGCTGTTTGTCGGGAAGGTCCCGGTTGCGGCGGGCCTCGTGGATCGCGCGCTCGAGCTGGATGTCGGTCAGGCGCGGGGCGATGTCGGCGAGCGTGCGGGCGACGGTGGTCACGCGGATCCCGTCGCGGTACGTGATGTCGGCGCGGGTGAGCGTGGTGGTCCGGTGGCAGCGAATACCCGGCCGGTCACGTGTGAGCGCCGAGCTGATCTCCGGGAGGGGTGGCCAGCGGCGCAAGCCGTGAAGCGCCGCGGCGGAGTCGTGGGAGAGTGCGGCGCGCTCCCCGCACGCCATCACCGCGGCGTCGGCGCGCGCGATCGGGGTGCGTTGCGAGTGCCCGACCGAGTAGACGCCGCGGTGTTCGCGGGTGAGCCTGCCCGCCGTGCAGCGGGCGGCGATCGCGCTGCGTGAGAGACCCAGGACGCGTAGTTGCCGATAGTGGATATGGCCGTAGCGGTTGGCTCGCTCCCGGATTAGTCCATCTATGGACGACTGCGCCGGCATCTACCGGTAGTAGGCGCCGAGCGAGCCCGTTTCACCCCCGTAGCCGGCGCAACTTTCGTCGGGGTTCGCTCATCCCCACCCGTTTGAGCACCTCGTCGGCGACGTCGAGATAGTCGGCGGCGAGATCCGGGCGGTAGTCGAGGATCGAGACCGCCCGCTCGGCCGACTCCGCGTAGGCGATCGAGGCGCGGACCGTCGTGTCCAGCAATTTCGAGCCGTAGTGCTCACGCAGCGAGTCGAACGCCTCGCGCGAGTGGCGGGTGCGCATGTCGGCGATGTTGAGCACGACGCCGAGCCACTCCAGATCGGGGTTGAGCGTGTCGCGGGCGAGGTCGATCACCTCGAGCGCCTGCTCGACGCCCTGCAAGGCGAAATACTGGGCCTCGGCCGACAGCAGCGCCCAGTTGGCGGCGACGAGCGCGTTGACGGTCAGCAGCCCGAGCGCCGGCGGGCAGTCGATCAGCACGATGTCGTAGCCGCCGGCGACCGACCGCAGCGCCTTGCGAAGCGTCAGCTCGCGGCCCATCTTGCCGCCGAGCGCGAGCTCGGCCTCGGCGAGGTTCAGGTTGGCGGGGATCACCCCGTCGTGGAGCGCGTCAGAAGCCTTCGCACGGCCGGAGAGGACGTCGCCGATCGTCGGCGTCGCGTCGGGGGCAACGTCGAGGTAGTCCGAGAGGTTGCCCTGCGGGTCGAGATCGACGGCGAGCACGCCCAAGCCGATCCGGCCGAACACGTCGGTGAGCGTGCGCACCGTTGTCGTCTTGCCCGTCCCGCCCTTCTGGGAGAGGACCGCGATCGTCTCGGGCATCTGGCCGAATATACGGCGGCGTGAGCCGCGCGACGGCCGCTGCCGCGTTCAGGCGGAGTGCTCGCCCGTCTCGGGGGCGTCGTCGCGCGGGTAGCGCATCCCCGAGACGACGGGGACGTCGATGAAATGCAGGTGGTGGCGGCCGATCACGACCTCGTCGCCGTCGGCGAGCGTGCTCCACTCCATCCGCTCGCCGTTGACGAACACGCCGTTGAGGCTGCGATCGTCGAGCACCCGCAGCCCGTCGGGCTGGCGGACGATCAGCGCGTGGCGGCGCGACACGGTCGGATCGTCGAAGCGGATGTCGGCCGACAGGCTGCGGCCGATCCGGGTCCACTCGCGCGTCAGCGCGTAGGTGATGACCTCGTTGCCGGCGCGGTAGGCGATGTACTGGCCGGGCTCGCGCAGCTGCTCGCGAACCTGATGCCGCCACGAGTCGTCCTCGACGTCGGGCGCGGCGATCTCGAGCACTGCCTGCTGCGATGTCGTGAACAGCGACGTGCGGACGAACTCGGTGCCGCCGCAGTTGGGGCAGCTCGGCAGCTCGTCGGCGGCATCGAGCGAGACCGCCGTATCGCACTCGGTGCAGCGAAACGTTCCCGTGCCGGCGACACTGCCAGACGTCCAAGCTTTCATGTAACGGCCTCCTTGCACGAGCAGGAACCGCGAACCCGCCGTTGGGATAGAGGACGGCGGGGGCCTGCGTCGTGCTCGACGAGCGTGTCCGCAGAGGATACCCGGCCCCGGAAGCCGCGATGCGGCGAAATCCGATCGACGTCCGGGATCGGCAGGAGCCGGCGGCGCCGGCGGCGAATGGATGGGCATGGCTACCCAGGAACATCATGCGATCGAGCTCGAGGTGGCGCTGCTGCGCCGCGGGGTCGACGAGCGCTCAGACGAGTTCGAGCGCTGCGTCCGCTGTCACCGGACGCCGCTGATCGGCGAGCGCGTCTACGAGTACGCCGACCGCAAGCTCGCGTGTGCGCTGTGCCGGCCGCAGCTGCGCGCCGAGCCGGCGGCGAGCCGGATCGTGCACGGCCACACGATCCGCATCATCGACCAGCGTCACGCCCGCTAGCGACCGCCGCCGAACGGCCCGGCGGCGAGCGCGCGCTCGCGAATAAGATTGTCGCCGCCATGGAGCCGTTCACCGTGTCGACGACGATCGAGAGGCCGCGGGAAGAGGTCTACGAGTACCTCGCCGACATCGCCAACCACGCCGAATTCTCCGACCATTACCTGGTCGACTGGCACCTGACGCGGACCAACACCTACGGCGAGGGCGCGGGCGCGCGCTTCCGCGCCAAGGCGCCGCTACAGCGGTTCGCGTGGGCGGACACCGTGATCGCCGACACGCAGCCGCCGTACAAGATCCTCCAGCACGGGCGCGGCGGCAAGTACAACCGGATCCGGATGCTCGGCGTCTACACGCTGCAGCCGACGTCGAACGGCGGCACGCGCGTGCAGTACACGTTCGAGACCGAGCCGTCGCAGCTGTCGGACAAGCTGATGGAGAACCTGATCGTGCGCTCCTGGACCAAGCGCAACGCCGCCAGGGCGATGCGCCGTCTGCGTTCGATCCTCGAGGACGGCAAGCGGCGCGGCGAGCGCGCCTCCTACGAGGTGGAGTAGTGGCCCGTCGCCGACGCGTGGGGTGGCCCGCCCTCGATATGCTTCCGCGGCCGTGAACGTCCGTCGCATCTGGGTCATCGTCTGCCTGCTCGCAGGGGCGCTCGCCGTCACCGCCTGCGGCTCGAGCGCCACCAGGCACAAGGCGCCCGCGCCCTACACGCTGTCCGGCCACGAGGTCGGCTCCGAGGAGAACGACGGCTCCTACATCCAGGCGGGGCCGATCACCTACCAGCTGCAGATCTCGCGTGAGCTGAACCCGTACTCCGAGCAGGACAAGCCCTATGTCCAGGGCCTGCCGCACGGCTTCCAGCGGCCCAACGCCCACGAGCTGTGGTACGGGGTGTTCCTGTGGGCCAAGAACCAGCACCACCACCCGTATTGGACGTCGGCCAACTTCAGGGTCGTCGACACCCAGGGCAACACCTACTACCCGATCGACCTCGACCCCGCGCTGAACCCGTTCGCGTGGAAGCGCGCGCTGCTGACCAAGGGCGAGACGTATCCGCGGCCGAACTCGATCCAGTCCAGCGGCGAGAGCCAGGGCGGCCTGCTGCTGTTCAAGCTCAACGAGTCGGCCTATGACAACCGGCCGCTGACGCTGTACGTGCTCAACCACAGCGGCCGCAAGCTCGGATCGATCTCGCTCGACCTGTGAGTACGCGTCGCCGCGGCGCGCGCAAACCGCTCGCGGGGCTGCTCGTGGCGTGCGTGGCGCTGGCGCTGGCGGCGGCGCCGGCCGCCGCGGCGGGCTGGGGCAAGCCGTTCCAGTTCCAGAAGCCCGGCACGCTGGACGCGATCGCGCCGCAGTTGGCGTTCGCGTCCGGCGGCGCCTCGACCGCGGCGTTCGGGACGCTGCAGGTCGACATTCCGGGAACGGCACAGGCGCAGTACTCGCAGCGCAGCGCCGACGGCCACGTCGCCGCGGTCCGCAACGTGCCCGGCGCACGGCGCATCCTGGCGATGAGCTACGACGGACCCCGGCTGGAGCTGCTGGCCGGCACCAGCGGCCGCCTGCAGGACTGCTGCAGTGCCGTCGAGGCGGTCCGAGTCGGCTCCGGCGGCAGGCCCCAGCGCCCCCGCAAGCTGGTGCCCAACCTCGCCGGTTTCACGCAGGGCGCGCTTGAGACGCTCGCCGGCGGGCGGATGATGGCGGCGGTCGCCACCGAGCGCGGCGTCTGGGTCTCGCAGTCGGCGAGGGCGGACCGGTTCGCGAAAGATCGGCGGATCTCGCCTAACCGCCAGGTGCCCGTCTCGATGGACGCCGCGTGGCTCGGCGCCAGCAACTCAATCGTCGCCTGGACGGCAGGCAGCGGCAACGTCACCGGCGCCACCGTCCCCAACCGGATCTGGGTCGCCACCGGCTCGGCCAAGCATGCCCCCGCCCACGCGAAGGTCGCGATCGCCGTACCGTCGGGCCACCGCATCGACCAGGTCGCGCTCGCTCGCGCCCACGCAGGGGCGACGCTCGCGTGGATCGAGAGCTGGTACGACAAGCACGGTGCCTACCACTCCCGCGTGATGGTGTCCGACATCGTCAAGCACCCGTCGCCGCGGCCGCTGTCGCCGAGCGGGAGGATCGCGTCGGGCCTGTCGCTGGGCGGCGACGCCTCCGGCGACCAGGGAGCGGTGTGGGAGTCGTGCACGGCCGCCGGATCGTGCACGGTCCAGGGGGCCGGCAGGCCGGGCGGCGGCAGGTTCTCCGGCGTCAAGACGCTCGGCGCGATAGACCCCACCCAGCAGCCTTCGCTCGCGATCGCGCCGTCGGGGCAGCTCGTCGCGGGCTGGGCCCGGGGCGGACACCCGGTCGCGTCGGTCGGCTTCGGCAAGCCCAAGGTGCTGTCGCGGACGATCTATGCCTACGCGGTGACGGTGGCATATGGGCCTAAGCACGTCGCGCTCGCGGCCTGGGACCAGGGCACGCTGCACCCGAGCGTCGTCGCCTCGGCGTACCGCGCCCGCTGAAGGCCGACAACGCGCTCAGTGGTGCTGGAGCCCGTACTCGAGCACGTCACGCACCGACGGCGCGGCCGCGTCGCCGCCCGCGCCCGCGTTCGGGAACAGCGCCGCGGCCACGACCTCCGGGGCGCCCGCCGGCGCGTAGCCGACGAACCAGGCGTCGGTGTTCTGGAGGCTGCCCGGGGCGTTCGAGCCGGCGCCGTTCTCGATCTGCGAGGTGCCGGTCTTGCCGGCGACGACGACCCCCGGGATCTGCGCCGCGGTGCCGGTGCCGTAACGGACCACGTCCTCCATCATCCCCTGCACCTCGCCCGCGACCTTCGGCGTCGTGACGTGCACGAACCGCGGCTTGGCGTCGGCGTCGAGGGTCGGGATCGGGCGCCGGCCGCCGTCGGCGATCGTCGCGCCGACGTCGACCATCGTCAGCGGCGTCGCCTGCACCAGCCCCTGGCCGATCGCCGACGGGCCGAGCTCGGCGTCGGTGTCGAGGCTCTTGGGCGGAATCGACGGCTCCTGGGCGCCGGGAATCGACGAGGGGTGGTTGAAGCCGAAACGCTCGGCGGTCGCCAGAAAGCGCTTGGCGCCGACCTTCACGCCGAGCGGCGCGAACACGGAGTTGCACGAGACCGCGAACGCGTTGACCAGCGTGCCGCCGCACACCTCGCCGCCCGCGTTGGACAACGTGTAGCCGCCCACGTCCGCCGATGAGGCCTCCGGGAACGTCGTCGCGGGCGTCGCCACGTGGTACTGCAGCGCCGCCGTCGTCGTGACGATCTTCATCGTCGAGCCCGGCGGCTGCAGCGCCGAGAACGCGATCCCCGCCAGCGCCTCCAGCCCGCCGGTGTGCGGGTTCATCGCCGCGATCCCGGCGTACTGGCCGCCGAGCGCCTGCACCGCGGCCGACTCCATGCCGGGGTTGATCGTCGTGTGGATCGGCTTGGCCTTGACCGGCTTGACGTGTGCGAGCGGGCGGTGGCCGGCGAGCAGCGTGCCGCCGACCTGGCCGGCGAGGCGGTTCTGGAAGATGCGCTCGAGCCCGTTCTCGCCAACCTTCGCGTCGGGCGGATAGCCGAGCGACGTGTAATGCGCGGCCTGCGGCTTGGGGATCGACTCAAGCGTGCCGACGATCTGGACCGCAACCTGGGGGATCGGCGAGGAGCGCGACGATCCCTCGGCCAGCGGCGTCCCGTCGGACGCCAGCAGCGTGCCGCGGGTCGGCAGCACCGTGTGCCGGTGCAGCCGTTCTGAGCCCCGCAATCCCGGGAACAGCACCGACGGCGCAAGGTGCACGCGCGTGTGCGAGCCTGAGCCGGTGACCGGGACCCGGAGCGTCTCGTGGAGCGTGCCCCAGATCCGCGTCTTGATCGTCATCGGCACCGACACGACTCCGTTGTTGGGGTCGCCGATCCTGCCGGCGCGCATCGAGACCGCGGTTGCGGTATCCGCGTTGGCCGCCAGTTCGGAGGCAAACCGTGCCTGCGACACGTGACGCTTGGTCGCGGGGTCGAGCATCGTGTACATCGTCCGGACTCGATCGTGCGTCCAGGCGGTCACGTAGCGCGTGACCAGATGCTGCGCGTCGTGGTTGGGCCGGTCGGCGACGAGCACGCCCGCGGCGAACGCTGCGGCCGCGATCACGACGACCGAGCCGCGGCGTGCGAACTTGCGAAAGTCGGTGGAACGGCGGGCGTATCGGCGCGGCGGACGACGGCGACGACCGCGCCGTCCGCGCCGTCCGCGACGCGGATCCTTCGCAGCGTAGATCGCCCCTTGTGCCACCTCCCCGTAAACGATACTTGCGTCCGCCGTGACGGGCCTCGACTGGGCAATCATTGGATTCACCGCTCTGCTGGGCGTCTATGGGTACCTGCAGGGGTTCATCGTCGGGGCGATGGCGCTCGCCGGGTTCGCGCTCGGCGCGTTTGCGGGCACGCGACTGGCGCCGGTGGTCCTGCACGAGGGCTCGCGCTCGCCGTACGCGCCGCTGCTGGGACTCGCCGGCGCGTTGATCGTCGGCGTCGTGTTCGCCAACGTGCTGGAGCTGCTGGGTGCGCGCGTGCGGTTCGCGGAGCGGGTGTCGGGGCTGCGCGTGATCGACGGTCTGATGGGGGCGGCGCTGACCGCGTGCGTCGCGCTCGGGATCGCCTGGATCGTCGGCGCCGCCGCCGTGGACTCGTCGAACTCGGTGCCACTGCGCAACGAGATCCGCAGCTCCGAGATCCTGCACGCGCTGGACAAGGTGCTGCCGCCCTCTGGTCCGGTGCTCGACGCGCTCGCGCGGATCGATCCGCTGCCGTCCGTGCGCGGACCCGCCGCGACCGTCGGAGCCCCGACCCGCGCGATCCTGAAGACGGCCGGCGTCCACCGCGCCGCGCCCTCGGTGGTGCGGGTGTACGGGATGGCGTGCGGGCTCGGCGTCGAGGGCTCGGGCTGGGTCGTGCGCCGTGGCCTCGTCGTCACCAACGCCCATGTCGTCGCAGGCGAGGACCACACGCAGGTGCAGGTCCACGGCCGCGGGCCGGATCTCGCGGCCGAGGTCGTCGGCCTTGACGTCCACGACGACGTCGCGGTGCTGCGCGTGCCGGGCCTCGGGCTTGCGCCGCTCCAGGCCGCACCGTCGGCGCCGTCGGGGACCGCGGTCGCGATCCTCGGCTATCCGCTGGACGGCGCCTTCGACGCCGAGCCGGGGCGGCTCGGTCAGACCGAGACGGTCCGCACGCAGAACGCGTACGGGGAGGGCGACGTGCAGCGCGCGATCACGCCGCTGCGCGGCCGGGTCAGGCCGGGAAACTCCGGCGGGCCTGTGGTCGACCGTCAAGGCCGCGTGATGGCGACCGTGTTCGCCGCGATCACCGGTAAGGCGAGGCCGGGCGGATTCGCGATTCCCAACCGGCTGGTTCTCGCACAGGTCAAGGACGCGCAGGCACGACGCTTGCGGCCAGTGTCAACCGGCCGCTGCGCCGAGTAGTCCCCCGGGGCCACCCGAGTGCGTAGGCCCCGAGCTACGCGTACGCGCGTGGGCGAGCGGCGTTCCTGCCGCCCGCCCAACGGCGCGTGTTGCCCCCGCGTGCAGGTGCCCCCGGTCCCGGTCGTCCCTCGGCCATCTGCGTGATCACCTCGAGCTCGAATGCCCCCATCAGCTCAGGGTGGTGCTGGGCAAGGTGTGCTTGAGCCGCGTCAAACAGCTGGATCTCGGTGGACGCCACGAACGCAGCCCCGCATTCGCAATAGGCAATCCGATCCGACCCCGTTGCATCCATGCTGTTCCCCCGATTGCAGCCCGACGCCGGCGCGTCCGAACGCAAGCGATGCCTGCGTCCGATAATCCCTCCGGCGATCACGGTCGGCAGGGTTCCATCCGTCCGTTGGCGCTACGTTTCCAAAACGTTGCAAGCCAACCAAGGAGGGACCGAGCGCTCCCGCGTCCAGCTGTGCGGGCGAATGTCGGTGGAGCTCGACGGGGTGGAGGTCGTCACGTCGCTGCGCGGCCGTCAGGTCCGCCTGCTGCTCGCCTACCTGGTGATCCATCGCGATCGCCGGATCGGGCGCGAGGAGCTGATCGGGGCGGTCTGGCCCGGGCAGCCACCGCGCTCGCAGGACGCTGCCCTGCGGACGCTGCTGTCGCGGCTTCGCGCCGCCGCCGGCCCCGGGCTGCTCGTCGGGCGCGAGGAGCTGACGGTGGTCCTGCCCGAGCCCGCATGGATCGATCTCGAGGCGGCCGCCGCCGAGCTCGAGAACGCCAGTCAGGCACTTGCCAACGGCGACCCGCGAGCGGCGTGGGCGCGCGCACAGATCCCGCTCAACATCGCCGCGCGCGGGCTGCTGCCGGGCTCCGGGGCGCCGTGGTTGGAGCCACTGCGGCGAGACCTGGCGCAGGTGCGGCTGCAGGCGCTGGAGATCGTCGGGCGCGCCGGACTGGAGCTCGGCTCATCGCAGCTGCGCTCGGTCGAACGCACCGGCCGCACGCTGATCGAATCAGAGCCCTACCGGGAGTCTGGCTACGTGCTGCTGATGGAATCGCTGCGCCGGCAGGGCAACGTCGCCGAGGGGCTGCTCGTGTTCGAGCGGTTGCGCGGCCTGCTGCGCGAGCAGCTGGGCACGAGCCCGTCGCCCGACGCGATCGCCGCCCACCGCCGGCTGCTGCATCCCGACGCCCCGCCGGCGCCGGCGCCGGCGCCGACGCCGGCGCCGGCGCGGCGGATCGGGCTGCAGGAGGAGGTCGTGGCGTTGTCCAGCCAGCCGCTGGTCGGACGCGACGCCGAGCTGTCAGAGCTCGAGCGGTGGTGGACCGCGGCCGAGGGCGAGCGCGCGCTGATGCTGTGCGGCGAGCCCGGGATCGGCAAGAGCCGGCTGCTCGTCGAGCAGGCGCGGCTCGTGCACGAGGCCGGCGGCATCTCGTTCGGGGGTCGATCGCCCGAGGAGACGATCGTCCCCTATCAACCGTTCGTACAGGCGATCGCCCATTACGCACGCGAGGTCGAGGGGCAGCGACTGGAGGCGGCGATGCAAGGGTGGGGCCCGGAGCTGGCCGCCGTCGTGCCCGAGGTCGGGCGCAAGCTGCCCGAGCTTGCGCCGGCCGTGGCCACCGACCCCGAGAACGGCCGCTACCGGCTGTTTGAGGCGGTCGCGACGCTGCTCGGGACGATCGCGACGGCCGCGCCGCTGCTGCTGATCCTCGATGACCTGCAGTGGGCCGATCGCCCGTCGCTGCAGCTCCTGCGCCACCTGATCCGCTCGCCGCTGTCGGGACGGCTGCGGATTCTCGGCGTCTACCGGCTCGGGGAGCCGCTGCCGCCCGCGCTGCAGAGCGCGGTCACCGAGCTGCAGCGCGACGGGTTGCTGCGCACGCTGGAAGTGCAGGGCCTGCCTGAGCCCGATGCGACCGAGCTGGTCCGGCTGCGGACCGGCAGCGTGCTGCCCAAGCGCCTGATGCATGCGCTGCACCAGGAGACCGAGGGCAATCCGCTGTTCTTGCAGCAGATGGTCCAGCACCTCGCGGACTCGGGGATCGCGCCGGAGCAGGCGAGCGTCGCCGAGCTGGCGCGGATCGGGCTGCCCGAGGACGTACGCGGGTTGATCTCACGCCGGCTGGCCCGGCTCAGCCCGGACTGCATCGAGGTGCTGCGCGTCGCGTCGGTGATCGGCCGCGACTTCGACGCAACGCTCCTGGAGGCGGTGCTCTCATTCGACGAGGACCGGTTCGCCGCAGCGCTGGAGGAGGCCTTGGACGCCGGGCTGATCGCCGAATGGACCGCGCACACGATCGGCTACACCCACATGGGCGGCTACGCGTTCGTGCACACCGTGATCCGAGAGACCCTGTATGAGGGGATGTCGGCCCATCGAGCGCGGCGGCTTCATCACCGCGTCGGACTCGAGCTCGAGCGGCGCGAAGGGCCCGAGCGGGTTGCGGCGCTGGCGCTGCACTTCAGCGCCGCGGGCGAGCACGCCGACGCGGCCCGCACGGTCGACTACGCGACACGGGCCGGGACCCAGGCGGCGGCGATGCTCGCCAACGAGGAGGCCGCCGAGCACTACGAGCGGGCGCTGGAGGTACTCGAGCGCTCCGATCCCGAGGCGCTTGACCGCCGCATGTCGCTGCTGCTGATGCTCGGCGAGGCGCACGTCCGCGCCGGCGAGCGCCAATCGGCCTGGGACGCGTTCGTCCGCGCCGCCGAGCTCGCCGAGCGGCTCGGCGACGTCGAGTCGCTGACGCGCGCCGCGGTCGGCGCCTCCTGGCGCTACACGCAGCCGCCCGGGGTCGTCGACGAGGAGCTGATCGCACTGCTGGACCGCGCCGTCGCCGCGACCGCCGAGGAGGTTTCGGTCACGCGCATCCGCCTGCTCGGCCGCCTCGCCGGCGCGCTCTACTACTCGCCGCGCCGCGAGGAGATGGAGGCGCTCAGCCGCGAGGCGGCGCAGCTCGCGGCACAGCTCGACGATCCGGAGGCGACAGCGCTGGCGGCGGCCGCGCGCCGCCGCGCACGCTGGGGTCCCGGCGATCTCGCCGGCCGCCTCGCCGACTCGACGGAGGTGCTGCAGGCGGCCGATCGCGCCGGCAACCGCGAGCTGATGCTGACCGGCAACGCGTGGCTCGTCGTCGATCTGCTCGAGCGCGGCGACCGGGTCGGCGTCGACGCGCAGATCGAGGCGTTCGACGCGGGAGCCGAACTGCTGCGCCAGCCGCTGTTTAGCTGGCAGGCGGCGATCTGGAGGGCGATGCTGGCGTTGATCGAGGGCCGGCTGCCCGATGCCGAGCGGCTCACGCACGAGGCGCTGTCGATCGGCATGCGTCAGGACGCCACCACAGCCGCGCAGTACTTCGGCGCGCAGCTGATGGCGCTGCGGCGCGAGCAGCTGCGATTCCGCGAGCTCGAACCGGTCGCGCGCGGGTTTCGCGAGTCCAACCCCGAACGGCTCGTGTGGCGGGTGGCGCTGACGCTGCTGTTGTGCGACGACGGCCGCCGCGACGAGGCCCGCGAGATGCTCGCGCCGCTGACCGAGGCGTCGCTGCAGGCGCTACCACGCGATCTCGACTGGATCCCGACGCTGACGCTGCTGGCCGAGGCGGCGGTCGAGCTCGAGGATGAGGCAAGGGCGCGGCTGCTCTACGAGCTGCTTGAGCCCCACTCCGGGACCGTGGCCGTCGTTGGCGCCGGCACGGTCTGCCGCGGCGCGATCGACGGCTACCTCGGGGTCCTCGCCCAGACCTTCGGTGACCGGGACCGCGCGGTCGCCCATCTCGACGCCGCGCTCGATCTGAACCGCGCGCTGCGGGCGCCGCTACTGCTCGCCTACGCACAGGTCGAGCTCGCCAGCGCGCTCGGCGCCGGCGCGCCGGCGCGCGCGCTGCTGCGGGAGGCGAGGGTGGCCGCGGCGCAGCTCGGCGTGCCACGGCTGGAGCGACGCGTCGAGGCCGTCGTCGACGCGCTCGAAGTCTGAGGACGCCGTGAGCGGGGATTGACCGGGCCGCTAGCCTCGGCCCCCAATGTCCAAGACGCTCGTGATCGCGGAGAAGCCGTCGGTCGGCCAGGATCTCGCCCGGGTGCTCCCGGGCGCTTTCGCGAAGGCCGGGCCGAAGGGCGAGCAGTACCTCGAGGGCGAGGACTACGTGATCACGTGGGCGATCGGCCATCTCGTGCAGCTCGCCGATCCCGAGGAGTACGGCGAGCAGTTCAAGAAGTGGCGCATGGCGGATTTGCCGATCGTGCCCAAGCACTTCAAGCTGGTCGTTCGCGACGACCGCTCCCGCAAGCAGATGAACGTCGTCAAGCGGCTGCTCGCGCGCGACGACGTCGACCGGGTCGTCAACGCCTGCGACGCGGGCCGCGAGGGCGAGCTGATCTTCGCCTACCTGTACGAGAAGGCCGGCTCCAAAAAGCCCGTGCAGCGGCTGTGGCTGAGCTCGATGACCGACGCCGCGATCCGCGCGGCGTTCGCCGAGCTGCGGCCCGGCGAGGAGCTCGCCTCGCTCGAGGACGCCGCGCGTTCACGCTCGGAGGCCGACTGGATCGTCGGGATGAACGCGACCCGGGCGGCGACGATCCGGCTGCGGTCGTCGTTTGACGGCGCCGTCTCGCTCGGTCGCGTGCAGACGCCGACGCTCGCGATCCTGGCGCGGCGCGAGGAAGAGATCCGCGCGTTCGTACCCGAGCCCTACTGGGTCGTCGACGCGAGCTTCGAGGCGGTGCCGTCGCCTGCGGGCCGCCGCTACGAAGGCCGCTTCCATGCGCCTGCGGGCGCGCCCGGCGAGGGCCGTGGGCCGCGGATCGCCAGCGGTGAGGAGGCCGCCGCGGTCGTCGCCGCATGCGAGAGGCAGACCGGCGAGATCACGAAGCTGGCGAAATCCGAGCAGCGCCAGCGCCCGCCGCTGCTCTACCACCTGACCTCGCTGCAGTCCGAGGCCTCGAGCCGCTTTGGCTTCACCGCGCGGCGCACGCTGGCCGCCGCCCAGCGGCTCTACGAGGAGCACAAGGCACTCACGTACCCGCGCACGAACTCGCGCTACATCACTGGCGACATGGTCTCCGAGATCAAGCCGATCGCGGCGCTCGTCGGCCAGCGGCCCGAGTACCGCGCGCCGGCCGAGTACGTCACCGGGCTCGACGTGCTGCCGCTCGGACGCGTCGTCAACGACGCCAAGGTCTCAGACCATCACGCGATCATCCCGACCAACGCCGAGCGCCACCCGTGGGACCGGATCGCCGCCAACGAGGACGACCGCCGCATCTACGACATGGTCGTGCGGCGTTTTCTGGCGGTCTTTCATCCCGAGGCCGTGTTCGAGAACACACGTGTGGAGACGACTGTCGCGGGCCACGTGTTCCGCACCCGCGGCAAGCTGCTGCTCGTCCCCGGCTGGCGTGCCGCCTACGGCGAGACCGCCGATCTCGACGAGGGCGCTGCCGACGACGACGAGGGTCGCGAGCAGCGGCTGCCCAAGCTCGAGCAGGGCGAGGCCTCGGCCGTGCGCGAGATCGCGCTCGAGCGCAAGGAGACCAGGCCGCCGCAGCGCTACAACGACGGCTCGCTGCTGAAGACGATGGAGACCGCCGGCAAGCTCGTCGACGACGAGGCGTTGCGCGAGGCGATGCAGGACTCGGGCATCGGCACGCCGGCGACTCGTGCGGCGATCATCGAGCGGTTGCTGCAGGTCGGCTACATCGAGCGCGACGGGCGCGCGCTCGTGGTCACCGAGAAGGGGCTGAACGTGATCCGGCTGCTCGGCGAGCATCCGCTCACCAGCCCCGAGCTCACGGGCGACTGGGAGAAGCGCCTGGCGCAGATCGAGTCAGGGGATGACTCGCGGTCGAAGTTCATGGGCGACATCGTCAAGTTCGCGGAATCGACCGTTGGCGAGTTGGACACCAAGCTCAAGGACGTTCGCATCCCGCGCGCCAAGCTCGGTCCGTGTCCGGTCTGCGGACGAGAGATCAACGAGAACCGCAAGGGATACTCCTGCTGGGGCCGCGACGACCCGGGCTGCGGGTTCGTGATCTGGAAGGGCAAGGCGGGCAAGCAGCTGCCGGTCGCGGTCGCGCGAGAGCTGATCAAGACCGGGCGCACCGAGCGGCCCGTGACCGGGTTCAAGAGCCGCGCGGGCAAGAACTTCCGCGCGCGTCTGGCGCTGATGCAGACCGAGGACGGCAAGTGGCGCGTCGAGTTCGACGAGCCGTGGGCGCGCGACGGCGCCAAGCCGCCCGAGGCCGAGGAGGCCGCCCCGGTTTCCGAGCAAGGTGCGCCCGCCGTCGACTCGCAGGCCCGCGCCGCCTGAGTCCGGTCTGAAGCTTGGCGCGCGTGTCAACGCCCGGTTGACGCACTCGCCACCGTTCGTCCTGCGCACGCGCCACCATGGGTAAATGGCGCTCACGCTCGTGCTCGGACCGGCCAACTCCGCGAAGGCGGGGCAGGTGCTGGGCGCCTACGCGGCGCAGGCCGCGCGCGGCGCGCTGCTGGTCGTGCCGACCGCCGGCGACGCACGCCACTACCGCCGCGAGCTGATGAATCGGTCCCGCCCACCCCTCGTGCTCGGCGCGGTGCTGACGTTCGGGGCGCTGGCTTCCGAGATCGCGCGGCGCGCCGACTATGGTGCCCGGCGGCTGACCGAGCGCCAGCGCGAGCGGGTACTGGCGCGGGTGCTGGCCGGCGCCGAGCTGCCGTCGCTGCGCGCGTCGGCGCCCGCGCCCGGGTTCCGCACCGCGGCAGGCGCGCTGATCGCCGAGCTCGAACGCGAGCTCGTCGACGTCGCGAGGTTTCGCGCGGCGCTGCGAGCGTGGGCGGCGCAGGACGTGCGTCGCGCGCCGTACGCTCGCGATCTCGGGCGCATTTACGCCGACTACGCGGCCGAACTCGGGCGGTCAGAGCGCGTCGACGGCGAGCTGTATGCGTGGCGCGCGGTCGACGCACTGCGCGCGGCGCCGGCGGCGTGGGGCTCCGATCCGGTGCTGTTCTACGGCTTCGACGATCTCACCGGTGTCCAGCGAGACGCCGTACAGACGCTTGCCGGGCAGGCCGGCGCGGCCGTGACCGTGTCGCTCACGTACGAGCCCGGACGCGAGGCGCTCGCCGCGCGCGCCGAGACCGTCGAGGAGCTGCGGCCGCTGGCGACCGAGGTGATCTCGCTCGAACCTCAGGACGACCACTACGCCGACGGCTCGCGTGTCGTGCTGCACCATCTCGAGCGCCACCTGTTCGAGGCCGGGGCGCCTGCGCTCGCGCCGCCGGACGGCCCGGGCCGACATGCGGTGACGCTGCTGGAGGCCGGCGGCGAGCGTGCCGAGGCCGAGCTGGTCGCGGCGGAGATCCTCGCGCTGACCCGCGACGGAGTCGAGGCCGAGGAGATCGCGGTCCTGTACCGGTCGCCGTCGCCGCTGATCGGGCGGGTGCTCGCTGAGTACGGGATCCGGGTGGCGAGCGCCGCCGCGGTCGCGTTTGCGCAGACGACGCTCGGGCGCTCGGTGCTGGCCGCGGCCCGTTGCGCGTGGCGGGCCGACGAGGCGAGCGCCGAGGAGCTGCTCGCGTTCCTGCGCGCGCCCGGCCTGGTGGACGACCTCGATCCGGTCGACGCCGTCGACGCTCTCGCCCGGCGGCGCGCGATCGCGGGCGCACGCGAACTGCGAGCTGCAATCGACGGCGGCGGCGGGTCGTTCGCCGAGTCGCTCGCCGGCCCGGTCGGGCTGCTGGACGCGCTGGCGGCCGCGGGAACGGACGAGACGCCCGGCGCCGCGGGCGCCGGACTGTGCGCGCTCGGTCGAACGCTGCTGGCCGCGCCCCATCGCGGCCGTGCCTCGGCGCTGTACGGCGACGAGGCGCTCGACGCGTCCGCGCTGGCGGCGTTGGTTGGCGCCGTCGGCGAGCTATCGGCGCTCGAACCCGAGCCGAGCGCGGTCGAGCTGCTCGAGCTCCTGTCGGAGCTCGCGGTCGACGTCGAGAATCGCGACGAGGCCGGCGCGGTGCTCGTTTCCGACCCGATCTCGGTGCGCGCCCGCCGCTTCCGGGTGGTGTTCGTGTGCGGGCTGCAGGAGGGCGAGTTCCCGCGCGCCGGACGCGTGGAGCCGTTTCTGTCCGACGAGCGCCGCCGCGAGCTGGCGGCCGCCTCGGGGCTCGTGCTGCGGGTGCGGGAGGACGCGCTGGCGGCCGAGCGCTACCTGTTCTACGCGGCCGTCTCGCGCGCGACCGAGCGGGTGTACCTCGCCTACCGCAGCTCCGACGAGGAGGGCAACCTCGCGCTGCCGTCGCCGTTTATCGCCGACGTCGCCGAGCTGTTGTGGCCGGGGTGGGCGGATGCCCGCCGCCGGCGGCTGCTCGCAGACGTCGTCTGGGCGCCCGAGCAGGCGCCGACCGCTGTCGAGCGCGAACGCGGGGAGGCGGCGAGGTTTGCGCCCGCGACCGGTGAGCCGCCGGCGCCCGCACGGGTGCTCGGCCCGCAGGCGCTTGCGCGGATGCGCCATACGCGCGTGGTCTCGGCCGGGGCACTCGAGCGCTACGGGGACTGCCCGGTCAGGTGGCTGGTCGAGTCGCAGCTGGCGCCGCGCCGGCTGGCGCCCGATGAGGAGCCGCTCGTCCGCGGCTCGCTGATCCACGGCCTGCTGGAGCGGCTGCTGGCGACGCTCGGCGGTCCGGTCACCGAGCAGACGCTGCCGCGGGCGCTGGAGATCCTCGACGGCCTGACCGCGGAGCTTGCGCGCAGCGCACGTGGCCTCGGCGCCGGCGAGCCGCCGGTGGTTCGCGCGGGGGCGCTGCGCGCGATCGAGGCCGGGCTGCGGCGCTACCTCGAGCACGAGGCGCGGACGTCTAACGGGTGGACGCCGGTCGCCCTCGAGCGCCGGTTCGGGTTCGAGGACTCAGAGCCGGACTCGCTGCCGCCGCTGGCGCTCGGCGCCGGCCCGGAACCGGTGCTCGTTCGCGGCGCGATCGACCGGATCGACGTCGACGCCGACGGCCACGCGCTCGTGCGCGACTACAAGAGCGGTTCCCCGCGCCAGGACTGGCCGGCGGCACGGTGGAAGCCCGACCGGCGGCTGCAGGTGGCGCTCTACATGCTGGTCGCGCGCGAGCTCGAGCGGCTCGATGTCGTCGCCGGCGTCTATCAGCCGCTGCGCGGCGACGACCTGCGCGCCCGCGGGATCTACGCCGACGAGGTCGGCGACGGCGCGGGCGGGTTCCATGCCTCAGACATGCGCTCCCGCGAGGAGCTCGAACTCGAGCTCGACGATGCCGCGCGGCGCGCCGTCGAGCTCGCGGCGCGCCTACGCGCCGGGGACGTCGAGCCGTGCCCGGCGACGTGCTCGCGCGACGGCTGCGCGTATCCGGCGATCTGTCGTAGCCAATGAGCGTCGTGGCGGGTGAAGCGCGTGATTCGGGCGCCGCCGACGAGCGGCACTGGACCGTCGAGCAGCTGGCCGCGATCGAGCGGCGCCGCGGCGACCTGCTGCTCGACGCGGGTGCCGGCAGCGGCAAGACCTCGGTGCTCGTCGAGCGGTTCGCGCGTTCGGTGCTCGACGACGGCGTGGCCGTCGCCGCGATCCTCGTGATCACGTTCACCGACAAGGCCGCGGCCGAGTTGCGCGACCGGATTCGCGCGCGACTGCGCGCGCTCGGGGCCGACGACGCGGCGCGCGCGACCGAGGGCGCGTTCATCTCGACGATCCACGGGTTCTGCGCGCGCGTGCTGCGGGCCGGGGCGCTGCAAGCGGGGCTCGATCCGCAGTTCGAGGTGCTCGACGAGCTCCGAGCCGACCGGCTGCGGGCCGTTGCCTTCCGGCAGGCGTTGAGCCTGGTCGCCGCTCGCGACCGGCGGCTGGTCGACGTCGTCGCCGCCTACGGCGCGGGATCGCTGCGCGCCGCGATCGCGTCGGTCCACGACCGGCTGCGCTCCGCCGGCTGTGTGGCGCCGCGGCTGCCGGAGGTGACGCTCGGAGCCGACGATGGCTCGGCGCGGCTGGCGGCGGCCGCGAGCGCGGTCATCTCCGAGCTTTCGGCAGTGCCCGACCCCGGCGTGCGCGTGCTGGAGGGGATCGAGCGCGCGCAGCGCGCGCTTGAGATCGCGCGCGGTGCCGCCGTGGCGGTGTGGCCGCCGTCGCTGTGGCGACTGGGGTTGCGCAACGGCGCCGCAGCGCTGTCGACCGATGCGTGCGAGGAGTACCGCGACGCGCTCACGGAGTTTCGGGCCGCGGCCAGCGCCGTCGTCGCGGTGCCGGTCCGCGACGTCCTCGACGAGCTGCTGGCGGCCTACGCGGGCGAATACGCGCGAGCCAAGCGCGACGTGTCCGGGCTGGACTTCGACGACCTCGAGCTCGGCGCCCGCGAGCTGTTGGCGTCCGACGACGCCCTGCGCGAGCGCTACGCGGAGCGCTTTGAGGCGATCATGGTCGACGAACTGCAGGACACCAACGCCGTGCAGCTGGGTCTGATCGAGTCGATCGCGCGCGACAACCTGTTTACCGTCGGCGACGCGCAGCAGTCGATCTACGGCTTCCGCCACGCCGACGTGGAGCTGTTCTCGCAGCGCGGCCGGCGCCTGGCGGCGTCGGGCGCGCGGCTGACGCTCGCCACCAACTTCCGCTCGCGCCCGGAGATCCTGCGCGTGATCAACCGCGGCTTCGAGCAGGAGCTCGGGGATGGGTTCATCCGGCTGAGACCGGGCCGTCCGGAGTATCTGGAACCCGATGATCCCCGGTCGGAGCTGCTGCTCGTCGACAAGGGCGCCGAGTGGGAGCTCGAGGGGATGGCGGCGCCATGGCGGTTGGCGGAGGCGCGGGCGCTCGCGCAGCGCGTCGGCGAGCTCGTCGACGGCGGCTCCGCGCCCGGCGAGATCGTCGTGCTGCTGCGCGCGATGACCGACGTGCGCGTCTACGAGCGCGCGCTCGAGCGCCGCGGGCTGCCGACGTACGTGATCGGCGGCCGCGGCTACTGGGATCATCCGCAGATCGTCGACCTCGTCGCCTATCTGCGGGCGCTGCACAACCCGCTCGATGAGGAGGCGCTGTACGGCGTGATCGCGTCGCCGCTGGTCGGCACCTCGCTGGACGGGCTCGTCGTGCTCTCCGATGCCGCCCGCGAGTCGGGCCGAGATCCGTGGTCGCTGCTGCGATCGGGCGAGCCGTCGGGGTTGTCGGCGAGCGATCGCTCGCTGCTGGAGACGTTCGCCGGTTGGTTTGCCGCGCAGCGTGCACGGGCCGCGCGATGTCCCGTCGACGAGCTGATCGACGGCGCGCTGACCGCCTCGGGCTACGACCTCGCGATGCTTGCGATGCCGGGCGGCGTCCGGCGCCTGGCAAACGTGCGCAAGCTGATGCGGCTCGCGCGCGAGCACGAGTCAAGCGCCGGGCGCGGGCTGGCGGGGTTCGTGCTGTCGCTCGATCGGCGCGCCGCCGAGGGCCAGGGCCGCCGCGAGGGCGAGGCCCCGGTCGAGGGGGAGGGGCTTGACGCGATCCGGCTGATGACGATCCACCGCGCCAAGGGCCTTGAGTTCCACACCGTCTGCGTCGCCGATCTCGGCCGCTCGGTCGTGCCGCGGCCGGAGATCGTGCGCGTCTCGGGCGACGGACGGCGGCTCGGCCTGCGGCTGGCGCGCGCGGGCAACGGTGAGCGCGGGCCGGCGCTGGCGTTCGACGAGCTGCGGCGCGAGGCCACCGCCGCCGCCGACAGCGAGGAGCGGCGGCTGTTCTACGTCGCAATGACGCGCGCGCGGGAGCGGTTGGTGTTGTCGGGCGCGGCGAAGCTGTCGGGCTGGACCGAGGGCACGGGGCGCGTCGGCGGCGGCCCGGTCGCGTGGATCGCCCCCGCGCTCGTCGGCGAGCTCGCCTCGGTCGTCGCCGACGGCGGCGGCATCGTCGACGCCGGCGGGGCGGCGCTGGCGGTACGGATCGGGCGGTCGGAGGAGCTCTGCGCCGATGACGGACCGCGGGAAGGCGTGGATGCCGGAGGACCGGATGTCGGCGAGCCGCCGCCGGTGCGGGCGGCGGCCGCAGCTCGGGTCGTGCCGCCGCGGCCGCCGTCGCCGGGCGTCACGACGCTCAGCTACTCGTCGCTGCAGGAGTACCACCGCTGCGGTTACCGGTTCTATGTCGAACGCGTGCTGGGCCTGCCGGCCGTCGCCGAGGGCGCCGACATCGGCGCGCCCGCCGCGGGCTCCGATGTCGGCGCGCCCGATTCCGCGGATCCGCTTGCGGGCCGTGCGCGTCGCAGCGCCGTCGACCGCGGCGTCCTCGTGCACGCGCTGCTCGAGCGTCTCAACTTCCGGCGGCCGCTGGCGCCGACGACCACGTCGGTTGCCGCCGCCGCGGCCCGAGCCCGGATCGAGCCCGCGCCCGGCCCGGCCGAGTCAGACGAGCTGATCGCGCTCGTGCGCCGCTTCGCCGAGTCCGAGCTGTGCGCCCGGCTCGGGCGAGCCCTCGGAGTCCGGCGCGAGCAGCCGTTCTCGTTCCCGCTGGACGGCGGCGCGCTGGTGACGGGGGCGCTCGACGTGCTCGCCCGCGAGCCCGGCGGGCGCTCGCTCGTCGTCGACTACAAGACCGACCGGCTCGACGGTGCCGATCCGCTTGCGGTGGCCCGCCGGTACGAGAGCCAACGTCTCATCTATGCGATCGCGGCGCTGCGGGCCGGCGCCGGCACCGTCGAGATCGCCCACTGCTTCCTGGAGGCGCCCGACGCGCCGGTGCTCGCGACGTACGGCTCCGACGAGCTTGGCGCACTGTCGGCGACGCTGCAGGAGCTCGCCGCGGGGCCACTCGCCGGCCGCTTCGAGGTCTCGCCGGAGCCGTGCCGGGCGCTGTGCGCCGGCTGCCCGGCCGAGGGCGGGCTGTGCTCGTGGCCGCTTGCGATGACCCGCCGAGCGTCGGCCGAAACGCTGTTCTAGCCCCTCGCGGCCGTGCGGCCGTCGCGCCGTGAGCGGCGGGCGTCGCGCCGAAATTCGGTCGAGTTCGAGACGACCAACTCGCAATCCGCCCGCCGACGGTCAAGCGGCACCTGCGCAACCTGTATCGCAAGCTCGGCGCCGGTCAACCGCGTGCAGGCGGTGCGCTGCTATCTGCTGGCGCGCTCCGACTCGCCGCCGCTCGGTTGAGAAGCGGCCACGCCGGCGCCGGCCGAGCGCCCGTCGCCGTCCGCTCCGTCACTGAACCTGACCGCGACGCGCTCGGCGTCTGAGCGCTCCTCGATCTCGGCCAGCGAGCGCAGCGCCTCCTGGTCGGCCGGCTGGACCGGGTCGCCGAAGAAGCTGCGTGGCCACAGCCGGCGGCTGTGGACGACGTTGATCTCGGCGCAGTACAGGAAGATCTGGGCGCCGAGGTGCAGCCAGATCAGCAGCGCGATCACGAGCCCGAACGTGCCGTAGGCGTTGCTCGAATGCTTGAGATGGTCGATGTAGATGCCCTGCAGCGCCCCGAGGATCGTCCACAGCACCGCCGCGACGGCCGACCCGATCCGCAGGTCGCACTTGATCGACTTGGCGGTGAGCAGCCGGTAGGAGGCGTAGAACAGGCAGAAGTTGATGATCAGCGAGACCACGTAGCCGCCGATCCGGGCTCCGACGCCGCCGAGCCCGCCGCTGACGACGCCGGTCGCGCCCGCGGAGATCGCGAACAGGAGCCCCAGCGAGAACAGGAGCATCACGCCGAGCAGGCGCGTGTGGACGAAGTTCCTGCGCGCCTTCATCGGCACCGCCCAGACCTTGTCGAGCGCGTTCTGGGCCGCGGTCGTAATCGCCAGCCCGGACCACAGCGAGGTCACCACGCCGATCACGAGGCCGGCCACCGAGCCGGTCAGCGACTTGCCCTGGAGCTCGGTGCCGATGATCGGCAGCTTGGCGACGACCGAGGTCGTGATCGACTGGCGCAGGTGCGCGTCGTGCTTGAGCACGAACCCGAGGATCGTCGTGAACACGAGCATCAGCGGGAAGATCGAGAAGAAGCCGTAGTACGACAGCAACGCCGCCTGGTTGGAGGCCTGGTCGTCGGAGAACTTCTTCTGCACCGCGATCGGAAACGCAAGCCAGCGGCTGCGCTGCTGCAGTGCGTCGAAGCGCTCCTGCGGGGACGGCGTACTGGCGTCGGCGGTCCCGGATGCCATCGATTGGAACCTACCCGCGCCCGAGATTTCCAAGCAACCCTCGGGCCGGCTGATCGGGAACTCGGTCAGGTATGGACGTACAAACATCCCAATCGTCAACCGGTGCGTGGGCCGCGGCGATGTGCGGAGGTGCTAGACGGGCGCTGTGCGGTCGGTGCCCGACTCGATCGCCAACAGCGCCTGCTTGCGCTCAAGGCCGCCGGTGTAGCCGCCGATGCCGCCATCTGCATGCAGCACTCGATGGCACGGGATCACGATCGGGATCGGGTTGGAGCCGAGCGCGTTGCCGGCAGCGCGCGACCCGCGCGGGCTGCCGGCCTCGCGGGCGACGGCGCCGTACGTCGACACCGACCCGTACGGGATCGCGGCCGTGGCGGTCAGGATCCGGCGCGTGAAGTCGCTCATCAGCCGCCAGTCGAGCGGCAGGTCGAAGGCGCGGCGCCGGCCGTCGAAGTAGTCGGCGAGCTCGCGCCGGGGCTCGTCGAGCCGGCGCGGGGACTCGAGCATCCGCGGCGACAGCCGGTCGGAGAGCGACTGCAGTACCGCGTCGCGGTCGGAGAAATCCAGGTACGCGACGCGCACGAGGCCACGATCGGTGCCTGCCAACAGCAGCGGCCCGAGCGGGGAGTCGGTCGTCGCATAGGCGACGTCGAGCATCCCGGCCGCCGCCGCCGCGGCCGCCGGGTCCGGCGGCTCGGTGTACATCGTCGACCCCGCCCGCAGACGGGACTCCAGATCGTCTCGATCCGTCATCGGTCAAGTTCCTTTCGCAGTCGTTTCAACGCCTCATGGACGTTGCGTCGTGCCGCCTGCTCCGAGGTGCCCATCACCTCCGCGATCTCCGCGTAGGCGCTGTCGGCGACGAACCGCAGCGTGAGCGCGACCCGCTGCTTGTCGGGCAGCTGCGCGACCAACGTCCACAGCTCCTCGTCGGGCAGCGCGTCGCCGCCCGCCGTCTCGGCGCCGGAGAGTCCGGTACCGCCGAAACCGGCACCTGCGAGTCCGGCGCCGGCGGCGGCGGGCGCGACGTCGGCGAGCTCGGCCGCCTCGGCGACCGGGATCGCACGGCGACCCCGGGCGCGCGCGAGGTCGATCGCCTTGCGGTGCGCGATCGTGAACAGCCACGCGCGGAGGTTCGTCGCGTCCTGCAGCGACGGATACGCGCGCAGCGCCGACAGCCACGTCTCCTGCCAGCAGTCGTCGGCGTCCACCGGTCCCACGTTTGCGAGCAGGAACCGGTGGACGTCGCGACCGTGGCTGTCGATCAGCGACTGGAATGGGGGCAGAGAGGCCACTGCAGAGCAAACGATGACGCCCGCGCAGATGTGAGAGCGTGCCGTGGGCGGGCTCGAGGAGCCGACGCGCTGCGTCGGTGCGAGCATCGCGCCGCTCGGACGGTCGCTCCGGCGGGGGCGCGCCACCTGCAAGGATCGCCAATCTTGCCCTCGTTCGATCAAGGTTGGTCTCAAACGAATGCAGGTCGGTGACTGCATGCCATTCCAGCTGGCGGCGCGGAGGATTGGCAGAAATCCACCGACCGGCACGCCGCGGCAAGCCCGGCGAGGCGACCCAGACGCACGTCGCCCGTGGGGGCGCAGCGTGGGATAGCACCGAAGTCCGCCTAAATCGACTTTGTTTGAGCGATCGCTTTGAGCGATCGCTAAAGTCGGAGGGGCGGTGGGAACGAACTGGTTGGACGAGCCGTTCAGCGAGGAGCTGACGGGGACGAAGCTGCAGATCGCGGAGGCGGCGCTTCAGAGCCTGCGAACGGTCGGCTATGCCGGTTCAAGCGCGCGGGCGATCGCGCGTGCGGGGCGGTTCAACCAGGCGCTGATCTTCTACTACTTCGGCAACGTCCGGGAGCTGCTGCTGGCGGCGTTCGATCTCGTCTCCGACCGGCGTATGGTCCAATACGGGCCGCAGCTGCGGGCGGCCGGCTCCGCGAGCGAACTGGCCGCGCTGGCGCGACAGATCTACACGGACGATCTGGAGCGCGGGTATGTGACCGCGCTCGGCGAGATGGTCGCGGGCGGGGTCGCCGACGCAGCGCTCGGGGCGGAGGTGGCGGCGCGGATCGAGCCCTGGATCGTGCTCGTGCGCGACAAGCTCGAGGAGCTATTCGCCGGCTCCGGCCTGCTGGAGCTGCTGGGCGCAGACCACGTCGCGTTCGGAATCGTCGCCGCCTACTTCGGGGTCGACATGCTCGGGCAGCTGCAGCGCGATCAGTCGCGTCCCGAGTCGCTGCTCGAGCTCACCGAGCAGCTCGCGGCGCTGGCCGACCCGCTGCTGTCGCCCTCGACGACGCGGGAGCGATGAGCGAGCTCGACCTCGTCACCGGCGCCTTCAGCTACTCGGGCAGCCATATTGCCCGGCGGCTGCTTGAGGCCGGCCACGAGGTGCGGACGCTGACGCACCATCCCGACCGCCGGCATCCGCTCGCCGATGCCGTCGACGCGGGTCGCTATCGGTTTGACGATCCTGCCGCGCTCGCGCGCAGCCTGGCGGGCGTTTCGACGCTCTACAACACCTACTGGGTCCGCTTCGACCGCGGCGCGAGCACCTACGCCAACGCGATCGAGGGCTCGCGGATGCTGTTCGCCGCCGCCCGGCGCGCGGGCGTTCGCCGCATCGTCCACGTCAGCATCACGAACCCCGCGATCTCCTCGCCGCTGCCGTACTTCCGCGGCAAGGCGCTGGTCGAGTCCGCGCTGGCACAGTTGGGCTCACCGTACGCGATCGTGCGACCGACGGTGCTGTTCGGCGGCGACCGGGACGTGCTCGTCAACAACATCGCCTGGATCCTGAGGCGGGCGCCGGTGTTTTTGGTGCCCAGCGACCACCCGTTCAGGCTGGGGGGCGGCCGCTACCGCGTGCAGCCCGTGCACGTCGAGGACCTGGCGCGGCTGTGCGTGCAGGCGGCGGGCGGCGACGAGGACGACGTGATCGACGCCGCCGGCCCCGAGCAGATGAGCTTCGCGCGTGCAGTCGCGCTCGTCCGTACCGCCGTCGGAGGAGTCGCGCCGATCGTGCCGGTGCCCAAACAGCTGATGGCGCTCGCCGCCGAGGGCCTCGGCCGGCTCGTCTCCGACGTCGTGCTGACGCGCGACGAGATCAGCGGCCTGACCGCCGGCCTGCTCGTCTCCCACGAGCCGCCGCTCGGCGAGCTTGCGTTCAGCGAGTGGCTGACCGAGCACGCCGACACGATCGGCCGGCGCTACGCCAACGAGCTGCAGCGCCACTTCGCGTTCGCCTGAAACGGGATCCCGCATCGCTGAGCTCGGGCGCCGTCCGCGACGTCCGACGGTTCCAACTGAGCGCGCCCGCCGGCCGGGCGTTACTAGGCTGACCGCCCATGGACACGCGCGCGTTGGGCACACAGGGACTGGTCGTCTCGGCCGAGGGGCTGGGATGCATGGGGATGTCGGAGTTCTACGGAACCGGCGACGAGGCCGAGGCGATCGCGACGATCCAGCACGCGCTCGAGCTCGGCGTCGACTTCCTCGACACGGCCGACATGTACGGGCCGTACACGAACGAGCGGCTCGTCGGCGAGGCGATCGCCGATCGCCGGGATGAGGTGGTGCTCGCGACCAAGTTCGGGATCGTCCGCGACGCCGAGGATCCGCGCAGGCGCGGCGTCAACGGCCGGCCCGACTACGTGCATCGCTCCTGCGACGGGTCGCTGCAGCGGCTCGGCGTCGAGCACATTGACCTCTACTACCAGCACCGGGTCGATCCCGACGTGCCGATCGAGGAGACGGTCGGCGCGATGTCGGAGCTCGTCGACGCCGGCAAGGTGCGCTTCCTGGGGCTGTCGGAGGCGGCGCCGGAGACGATCCGTCGCGCCCATCAGGTGCATCCGATCAGCGCGCTGCAGAGCGAATACTCGCTGTGGTCGCGCGACCCCGAGGACGAGATCCTGCAGACCGTGCGCGAGCTCGGGATCGGATTCGTCGCCTACAGCCCGCTCGGGCGCGGCTTCCTGACGGGGCAGATCACGTCTCCCGACGACTTCGAGGCCGACGACTTCCGGCGCCACAACCCGCGCTTCCAGGGCGCGAACTTCGCCAAGAACCTCGAGCTCGTCGATCGCGTCAGGGCGCTGGCGGCCGAGAAGGACTGCACGCCGGGGCAGCTCGCGCTCGCGTGGGTGCTCGCCCAAGGCGAGGACATCGTCCCGATCCCGGGCACCAAGCGCCGCTCCTATCTCGAGCAGAACGTCGAGGCGGCCGAGATCGAGCTGAGCGAGGACGAGCTCGCTGCGATCGACGAGGCGGCGCCGCGTGGCGCCGCCTCAGGCGATCGCTACCCCGACATGTCGAGCGTCGGCCGCTAGCGCGTCAGCTGCCGGGTGTCAGCTTCCAGGTCCTGCCCCCGTTCTTGGAGGTGTACTGCCACGTCGGCGCCGTCGGGCCCGACGCATTCGCGCCGCCGTCGACGAACGCGAGCAGCTGCTTGCCGGCACCGGGCACGACCGCCATCACGGTGCCGTTGAACAGCGCCCGGTACCAGTGCTTTCCGCCGTCAGAGGTGACGTCGGCGACCTGGCCTCCGCCGAACGCGTAGGCGACCTTCGCGCTGGCGGCACCGAGCTGCGACACCGCCAGTGGTGCCTGCGCGGCGTTGACGTGCAGCGCCGGGCTGGCGATCCGCCACGTCTTGCCGCCGTCGGTCGTCTTGGCCGCGTACTGCGCCTGGGTGCCGGCCGCCAGTTTCCAGCCGACCTTGCCGTTGACGAGCACCCGCATGCCCCTGCCCGACGCCTTGCTGCCGGGCTTGAGCGTGTGCGCCGTGCGCTTGATGATCGAGCCCGTGACCGTCTTGGCCGGCTTGGGCTTGGCCGCACTCGCCCCGCTGATCCCTACCACAGCGGTCGCCGCGAGCGCCATCGCCGCGCCGACCGCCGTCAGCGTCTTACCCCTCATGTTTTCCCTCCTGAGGTTGCTTGGATGCGCACACGGTGCCAGGCGAGTGGCCCCGTCCGCAAGCCCTGCGGCATCTGAGCGGCGACGTACGGACGGAACCACGCGTGCCGGCAAGACAACCATCAGCGCTTGCCCAACCGGCCGGTCCGCTATACAAAGCCCTGCATGCCACGTGCGATCTGGTCAGGCGCAATCAGCTTCGGGCTGGTCAACGTCCCCGTCAAGATGTACTCCGCGACGTCGCCCAAGACGGTGCGGTTCCACCAGCTGTCGTCGAAGACCGGTTCGCGGATCAAGCAGAAGCGCGTCGATCCGTCGACCGGCGACGAGGTCGCGTTCGAGGACATCGTCAAGGGCTACGAGCTGTCGCCAGACCGCTACGTGCTGATCGAGCCCGAGGAGCTCGACGCCCTCGACCCCAAGGCGACGAAGACGATCGACATCGAGGAGTTCGTGGATCTGGTCGACATCGACCCGATCTACTACGACCACTCCTACTACCTGGCGCCGGCGACCGGTGGCGCCAAGGCCTACCGGCTGCTGCTCGACGCGATGCGCGAGGCCGGCAAGGTCGCGATCGGCAAGGTCGTGATCCGCTCCAAGCAGCAGCTGTGCGCGCTGCGGCCGATCGGCGACGCGATGGGGCTGTCGACGATGCTTTTCGGCGACGAGGTGCTGTCCCCGGATCGGCTCGACGAGCTCGATGGCGTCGACGAGGCCGCCTCGACCGATCGCGAGCTGAAGATGGCGCAGCAGCTGATCGCATCGCTGTCGTCGGACTTCGACCCGGCGAAGTTCAAGGACGAATATCGCGAGCGGGTGCTCGACCTGATCGAGCGCAAGGCCAGCGGCGAGGAGATCGCGGTGCAGCCACAGGCCGAGGAGGAGGCTCCGGTCCCGGATCTGATGGCCGCGCTCGAGGCGAGCCTCGCCGAGGTCCGCTCCGGCGATTCCGACGAGCCGGCGCCCGCCTCCAAACCTGCAAAGAAGACCCCCGCCAAGCGCTCGTCGTCGTCGAAGTCGACGTCCAAGCGGACCAAGACCAAGACCTAATCCGCCCCGGAACCGCGGCGAACGGGCTGTAGAATCTGCGGCGTAGCGACGTAGCGCCCGACCCTGCCCACCCGACGCCGCTAAAGGCACCGCCTCATGGACCGCACAGCCCACGGGGCCGCCGGCCTCTACGACAGTCGTTACGAGCACGACAGCTGCGGCATCGCGCTCGTCGCGAAGCTGTGGGGCGAGGCGACGCACGCGGTCGTCGAGAAGGCGCTCGAGGCGCTCGAGCACATGGAGCATCGCGGCGCCGAGGGCGCCGACCCGAACACCGGCGATGGCGCCGGGATCCTGCTGCAGATCCCCGACGCGTTCATCCGCGGCGCGGTCGCCGGGATCGAGCTGCCGCCGCTTGGCCGCTACGGCGTCGGGGTCTGCTATCTGCCGCGCGACCCGGAGCGCCGCGCCGCGTTCGAGCAGCTGATCGAGGACACGGTCACGGCCGAGGGCCAGCGCGTGATCTGGTGGCGCGACGTGCCCGTCGACGACCGGTATGTCGGCGAGATCGCACGGATGGCCGCGCCGGTGATCCGGCAGGTGATCATCGAGGCCGCCGACGACATCGAGGATCAGGGCGCGTTCGAGCGCAAGCTGTACGTGATCCGGCGGGTGATCGAGCTCGCCGCCGGGACCGAGCTGGCGCTGCCGAGCTTCTCCAGCCGCACCCTCGTCTACAAGGGGATGCTGACCGCACCGCAGCTGCCGCGCTACTTCACCGATCTGCGCGACCCGCGCCTGGCCAGCCGGCTGGCGCTCGTGCACTCGCGGTTCTCGACGAACACGTTCCCGAGCTGGGAGCTGGCGCACCCGTTCCGGATGATCGCCCACAACGGCGAGGTCAACACGCTGCGCGGCAACGTCAACTGGATGCGCGCGCGCGAGTCGCAGCTGGAGTCCGAGCTGCTGGGAGACGATCTGCGCAAGGTGCTGCCGGTCGTCCGCGACGGCGGCTCTGACTCCGCGACGTTCGACAACGTGCTCGAGCTGCTGGTGCTGTCGGGACGCTCGATCCCGCACGCGATGATGATGATGATCCCCGAGGCGTACCGGACGCGGACCGATCTGGACCCGGACACCAAGGGGTTCTACGACTTTCACTCGTGCCTGATCGAGCCGTGGGACGGGCCCGCCGCGGTCGTGTTCACCGACGGTCGCTGGGCGGGGGCGGCGCTTGACCGCAACGGCCTGCGCCCCGGCCGCTGGGTCCAGGACACCGAGGGCTACGTCGTGCTCGCGTCGGAGACCGGCGTGATCACGGTCGCGCCCGAGCACGTGCAGCGCAAGGGCCGACTGGCGCCGGGGCGGCTGTTCCTGCTCGACCTCGACGAGGGCCGGATCGTCCCCGACGAGGAGGTCAAGCGCCGGGTCGCGCGCCGCAAGCCATACGGCGAGTGGTACCGCCGTTCGGTCGTCGCAATCGACGACCTGCCCGAGCGCGAGCCGCTGGTCCCGCGCGTGGAGCCGCTGCGCTCCAAGCAGCTGGCGTTCGGCTACTCGCAGGAGGACCTCAACCTGATCATCGCGCCGATGGCGTCCAAGGGCGAGGAGCCGGTCGCGTCGATGGGCAACGACGCCGCGCTGGCGGTGCTCTCGGACCGCCAGCCGCCGCTGTTCAGCTACTTCAAGCAGCTGTTCGCGCAGGTCACCAACCCGCCCGTGGACCCAATCCGCGAAAAGGTCGTGATGTCGCTGCAGACCGGCGTCGGCGCCGAGGTCAATTTGCTCTGCGAGGCGCCCGAGCAGGCCCACCAACTCGTGATCGGCCAGCCGATCCTGCGCAACCACCAGCTCGAGAAGCTGCGTCAGGTCTCGCATGAGATCTTCGACGCCGCGACGCTCGACATCACCTGGCCGGTCGAGGCCGGCGTCGACGGCATGGCCGCCCGTCTCGACGCGCTCTGCGACGAGGCGAGCGTACAGGTCGACCACGGCGCCAACATCCTGATCCTGTCGGACCGCAACCTGGGCCCCGAGCGCGTCGCGATCCCGTCGCTGTTGGCGGTCGCCGCTGTCCACCACCACCTCGTCCGCGCAGGCACCCGTCTGCGTACCGGGCTCGTGATCGAGTCCGGCGAGCCACGTGACATCCACCACATGGCGACGCTGATCGGCTACGGCGCGTCGGCGATCAACCCGTACCTGATGTTCGAGTCGCTCGAGGAGCTCGCGGCGCGTTCGCTGCTGCCCGAGGACCTGTCGACCGAGGAGGCCGCCGAGCGGATCGTGGCCGGGATCGGCAAGGGTCTGTTGAAGACGATCTCGAAGATGGGGATCTCGACGATCCAGTCCTACTGCGGGGCACAGATCTTCGAGGCGGTCGGCTTGGAGCGAGAGCTGATCGACCGCCACTTCACCGGCACGGCATCGCGGATCGGCGGCGTCGGCATCGATGTGCTGGCCTCCGAGGCGCTCGGCCGCCACTTCCGCGCCTACCCGCGGACCGACCGCGAGGTGCTGCCGGTCGGCGGCGTCCTGCAGTGGCGGCGCGACGGCGAGCGACACATCTGGAACCCCGACACGATCGCCTTGATGCAGCACGCCGTGCGGGCCAAGGCGGCGCAGGCGCTCGCGGACGCCGACGGTCCCTCCACCCACGCCCGCGACGGCAACCGCAACGGGCTCCAGCCCCCGCGCGAGCCGCAGGAGATCTACGACGACTTCGCGCGCACGGCCAACGATGAGGCGACCCGCAGCGCCGCGCTGCGGGGGCTGATGAAGCTGCGGTTCGCGTCGGAGCCGATCCCGCTCGACGAGGTCGAGCCCGCGACCGAGATCGTGAAGCGGTTCTCGACCGGCGCGATGAGCCTGGGCTCGTTGTCGCGCGAGGCCCACGAGACGCTCGCGATCGCGATGAACCGCCTCGGCGGCAAGTCCAACACCGGCGAGGGCGGGGAGGACCCGGAGCGATTCGCTCCCGACGCCAACGGCGACCGCCGCCGCTCGGCGATCAAGCAGGTCGCGTCCGGCCGCTTCGGGGTGACGATCGACTACCTCGTCGACGCCGACCAGATCCAGATCAAGATGGCCCAGGGCGCCAAGCCCGGCGAGGGGGGCCAGTTGCCCGGCCACAAGGTCGACGAGTACATCGCTCGGATCCGCTACTCGACGCCCGGGGTCGGCCTGATCTCGCCGCCGCCGCACCACGACATCTACTCGATCGAGGACCTCAAGCAGCTGATCTACGACCTGCGCTGCGCGAACCCGACGGCGTCGGTGTCGGTCAAGCTCGTCGCCGAGGTCGGCGTCGGGACGGTCGCGTCCGGGGTCGCGAAGGCCAACGCCGACCACGTCACGATCTCCGGCCACGACGGCGGCACCGGCGCCTCGCCGCAGTCCTCGGTGCAGAGCGCGGGCGTTCCATGGGAGATCGGCCTCGCCGAGGCACAGCAGACGCTGCTGCTCAACGACCTGCGCTCGCGAATCACGGTCGAGGTCGACGGCCAGCTCAAGACCGGCCGCGACGTCGTCATCGGCGCGCTGCTCGGCGCCGATGAGTTCGGGTTCTCGACGGCGCCGTTGATCGCGCTCGGCTGCATCATGATGCGCGTCTGCCACCTGAACACGTGTCCGGTCGGGATCGCCACCCAGGATCCTGAGCTGCGCGCGCGCTTCCGGGGGGTGCCCGAGCATGTCACCTCCTATCTGCTGTTCGTCGCCGAGGAGGTCCGCGGGCTTATGGCGCGCCTCGGCGTGCGGCGCTTCGAGGACCTGATCGGCCATGCCGAGCTGCTCGAAACCGACGAGGCGATCGAGCACTGGAAGTCACGCGGGGTCGATCTCTCGATGGTGCTCGGCACGCTCGATCTGCCGCCCGAGGTGGCCCGCCGGCGCATCCGCGAGCAGGTGCCAGTGCTCGACGACGCGCTCGACTGGGAGCTCGTGTCGATGTGCGAGCCCGCGATCGAATCCGGCGAGCAGGTCCGCCACGGCCCGATTCCGGTCCGCAACGTCAACCGCACCGTCGGAGGCATCCTGTCGGGCGAGATCGCGCGTCGCCGCGGCCCGCGCGGACTGCCGGAGGGCACGATCGAGATCACGTTCAACGGCTCGGCCGGTCAGAGCTTCGCGGCCTGGCTGGCCCCTGGCGTCACGTTCACGCTGCACGGCGAGACCAACGACTACACCGGCAAGGGCCTGTCGGGCGGGATCGTCTCCGTGCGCCCGCCGCAGACCGCGCTGTTCCGCCCCGAGGAGAACATGCTCGTCGGCAACACGGTCCTGTACGGCGCGACCGCCGGCCGCGCGTTCTTCCGGGGGCTCGCCGGCGAGCGGTTCGCGGTTCGCAATTCCGGCGCGGTCGCGGTCGTGGAGGGCGTCGGCGACCACGGCTGCGAGTACATGACCGGCGGCCGCGTGGTCGTGCTGGGGCCGACCGGCCGCAACTTCGCGGCGGGGATGAGCGGCGGCATCGCATACGTCTACAGCCGCCAGCACCGCCAGTTCGCGCAGCGCTGCAACCTCGAGCTTGTCGATCTCGAGGAGGTCACCGACGACGACGAGGAGGAGCTGCGGGCGCTGATCACAGAGCACGCGGCGCGAACCGGCTCGCTCGTCGCCCGCAAGCTGCTGGCGACGTGGGAGCGCGAACGCGAGCGCTTCATCAAGGTGATGCCGCGCGACTACAAGCGCGTGCTCGAGGAGCGTCGCGCCGAGGTGCAGGCCGCCGAGGACGCGGCGGCCGAGCCGGCCGGCGCCTGACCGCGCGGGCTACTCTCTGCGATCCCGATGGGCGAGCTCGGAGCATTCCTCAAGATCCACCGCGTCGGCTTTGACAAGCGCGACCCGCGCCGCCGCGTCGGCGACTACGACCAGTACTTCTCGCTCCAGCCCGAGCCCGAGCTGCGACGCCAGGGCGCGCGGTGCATGGACTGCGGCGTGCCGTTCTGCCACGAGGGGTGCCCGCTGGGCAACCTGATTCCGGACTGGAACGACCTCGTCTACCGCGGCAAGTGGCGCGAGGCGATCGATCAGCTGCATGCGACGAACAACTTCCCGGAGTTCACCGGGCTGATCTGCCCGGCGCCGTGTGAGTCGGCGTGCGTGCTGAACATCAACGACGATCCGGTCACGATCGAGCAGATCGAGCTCGCGATCGTCGAGCACGCGTTCGCGGAGGGGTGGATCACCCCGAACCCGCCGGGTCGGCGCACGGGGCGCACGGTCGCGGTGATCGGCTCGGGCCCCGCCGGCCTCGCGGTCGCCACCGAGCTCAATCAGAGCGGCCACTCGGTGACCGTGTACGAGCGCGACGAGGGCCCGGGCGGGCTGCTGCGCTTCGGGGTTCCGGACGCCAAGCTCGAGAAGTGGATCATCGATCGGCGCGTGTCGCTTCTGGCGCAGGAGGGGATCGAGTTCGTCTACGACACCGATGTCGGCACCGACATCTCCGCCGCCGAGCTGCAGGAGCGCTTCGACGCGGTCGTGGTCGCGATCGGCTCGCGGGTTCCACGCGGACTCGACGTGCCAAACCACGAGCTCGCGGGGATCCATCCGGCGATGGACTACCTCTACCAGCGCAATCGCTGGGTGGCGGCGCAGCAGCAACGGCCGTTTCGAGCGACTGCGCCCGGGGCGGAGATCACCGCCACGGGCAAAAAGGTGATCGTGATCGGCGGCGGCGACACCGGCATGGATTGCATCTCCAACTCGCACCGCGAGCGGGCCGCGAGCGTGATCATGCTCGACGTCTACGCGCAGCTGCCCGACGGCGAGGATCCCCGCGCGCCATGGCCGCTACCCCCGAAGCGGACGCCGACGACGTACGCGCTGGACGAGGGCGGCAGGCGACGGTGGGGGACCGAGGTGACCGGCTTCGGCGGCAAGGACGGGCACGTCAGCCACGTCTACGCCCGTCAGGTGACCGGTACCTCGTCGCGGGACCTGACACCGGTTCCCGGCTCAGAGTTCGTGCTGGAGACCGAGCTGGTGCTTGTCGCGATCGGGTTCGCCGGGCCCGAACGTGTGGGCGTCATCGAGCCGCTCGGGCTCGAGCTCGATCGCCGCGGCAACGTCAGGACCGAGCAGACATACCGGACGTCGGTGGGGCGCGTATACGCGTGCGGCGACGCTCGGATCGGCCAGTCGCTGGTCGTCACCGCGATCGCCGAGGGGCGCAAGTGCGCGCGGATCGTCAACGCCGATCTCGGCGGCTCCCCGATGGACGCCGACCGCGAGCGGCTCGCGGTCGGAGCGTGGAGCGGGGAATCCGATCAGACGCTGCGCCACGAGGCCGAGGCGGCCGGTTCGGTACGTCCGGGCGACCAGTTCTTCACCGGCCCGGCGACGCGCGGGCGCTGATCCTCCAGGCTAAGTAAGCCGCTTGCCATCATTCGCGCCCGGACCGCCGGAGAGGTGCTACTGTTGCCGCTCAGGCTCTCGTCGGACAGCATCGAAAGTAACCTTTAGGGGCACAGCGGTTTCAATAGAGCTTGGGACGGGGAAACTCGCCCCTGTCGGTCAGGGAACTGCGCCCCCACTTCCCTGGCTCTCCGGGGGGCCCAGATGGATCTGGGCCCCCCGGTCTCTTTTTCGGATCGTGGTTGTTACCCGTCTCCGGTTGCATTCGAGCATCCAGGTTGGAAAGCAACCATGCGGTTGGGTCATATAGTCGTGCGCTCCCCGGACGATGCCGACCTTCTGCCGCCACAACCGACTGCTGCAGAACTGTCCGATCTGCACCAAGGAGCAGAACATCGAGATGCGGCCAGCGGTGACGCGCTTCGGCGAGTCGGAACAGCGAGCCGCGACCGGTGGATCGCGCGCGGCGAGCGGCGGATCCCGGGTCGCGAGCGCGCCACACGGGCGGCGCGTGTCTGGGCCGCGGGGCCGCGCCGCCGGCGCCGGCTCCGGCGGCATGACCGTGCGGCGGCTTGCGCGTGCGGTCGACGACGGATTTCAGTCGAGCCTGGTGCCGGGGCTGCGCTCCGCTGCCGACGCACGCCGGCTCGCTGACGAGCTGGCGCTCGCCGAGACCCGCTGTCTGGCGCTGGCGCAGGCGCCGTTCGGCCTCTACGCCGAGCTCGCCGACGACGGCGTCGAGATCGAGCAGCGTTCGTGGCTGGCGTTCGAGATCGCATGGCTGTCGCCGCTTGAGGGCGACGAAGATCCGTTTGCGGCGATCGCCGCGGCGCGCGTGCCGTGGGAGCCGGAGGGCGACGCGGTACCCGATGCCGAGCTGGCTCGTTGCGGCCCGCGCGGCACCTGGTCTGCGGCGACCGCCGCCCGGACCGCCGCGGCCTATGGCGGCTGGGTCCGGCGCGCGGGCTCACAGGCCGCCGCCTATGCGGGCGAGCCGAGCTGGACGCCCGAGCGCCGCTTCGACCGCGTCTTCGAGCGGCTGTCGCTGCACGGCCTCGATCGCGCCGTCCGCTTCGACCTGCTGGTCACGCTCGGCGGCACCGGGCTCTACGAGCTGCGCGCCGGGTCGCTGCACCTCGGCGGTGGCGACCCCGTCACGGTCGCCGCCAAGCGGATTCTCGGGATCGGCGATCCGATGCTGCTCGATCGCCGCGCCGCCGAGCTTGCGAGCGCGTGCGGGGTGTCGCTGCAGGCGCTCGACCTCGGCTTCTTCAACTGGGAGCGCGGCGAGCGCTACAACGCCGGTCTGCCCGCGGGCGCCGAGCCCGACGAGGACGTCCGCGCCGCCGCCCGCGCCGCGTTCGGGCTGGACGCCGGTCCATAGTCCCTGCAATCGCCGCGACTCCGGGCTACCCTGAGCGCGATGCCACTGCTCGGAAAGCAGCCGCGTGACGCTGTCGTGGTGCGGGCGCTGGCGTTCGGGCGCCCCGACGGCTCGCTGTGGGCGGCGGGGCTCGATGCCGGCGCGGCCGCGTTGATCGCCGGCGGGACGGCCGAGCCGCTGGCGGCCACGGTCGCGTGGGACGCCGACGGCTCCGACTGGGTGCTGAGCGGCGACGCCGTGTCGCTGACCGTCGCGCCGATCGGCGAGCCTTCGGCGGTGCAGGACGCCGATCGGTCCGACGCGGGCGCCGAGTCGCAGGCCGCCGAGCGGGCCGCGCCGGCGCCGCCGTGGTCGGGGCGCCAGGAGCGCTGCCGAGTCTCCGGCACGCTTGCCGGCACAGACCTCGATGCCACCGGCGTGCGCACGGAACTCGTGGACGTCGACCCGGCGCAACTCGGCTCGATCCGAGGGTTCAGCGGCTGGCTTGCCGACGAGTCGCTGACGCTCCTCGCGCTGCGCGCGGGCGGCGAGCATCACCATGAGCGAGATCTGGTCGCCGCGACCGTGTTCGACGCCGATCGCTGGCGACCGAGCATCGATCCACGGCTGTCGACGACGTACGACCGGGACGGGGAACCGAGCCGGGCGACGCTCGAGCTGTGGGTCGTCGACGGCGAGCGCGAGCTGCCGCGCCGCGCCGCGGGCGAGGCGACGGGCCCCGCCGCGCGGCTGGCGGCGGATGGGATGACGATCGAGGTCCGGCCGCTGCGCTGCCACAGCCGCGGCAGCGACGGCGCCGGCGTCTACCTGCTCGCGAGCAGCTGACGATGTCGACCGATCCGTTCGTCGGTCGCGGGCGGCGCATGCGATGGCGCGCGCCGGTGGCGCTGCTGGCGATCCTCGTCGCGATCGTCGCGATCATCGTGCTGGTGCTGCACGATGGCCGCGGCGACGCCTCGATCGGCGACGGCGGCAAGGCGGCCCACGAGGCGGCGGCCGCCGCGCACGTGGACCTCAGGCCCGGCCCGGTATCGGCCACGATCCGGGTGTCGGATCGTCGTTCGCGGCGGATTCCGCGCGGGTTCGTCGGACTCTCGATCGAGTTTCAGGCGCTGCGCGCCTACACCGGCCCCGATCCGTCGCAGATCAACCCGGTATTCGAGCACTTGGTCGCCGGACTGAGCCCGGGCCAGGCGCCGCAGCTGCGGATCGGGGGCGACAGCACCGATGTCTCCTACGTGCCGGCCAAGGGCGTCAAGCCGCCGCACTACGTCGCGCATACGCTGACGGCGGCGTGGATGCGAACACTCGCCAAGTTGGACCACGACCTGGGCGCGAGGCTGATCCTCGGCATCAACCTCGCCGCGAACGAGCCGTCGCTCGGTGCGGCCGAGGCGCGCGCATACGTCAAGGCGCTGGGCGGCTCGAGCTCGATCGAGGCGCTCGAGATCGGCAACGAGCCAAACCTGTACACGGGCGTGACCGCCTTCCCGGGGCTGGACGGCAAGCCGGTCGCGGCCCGGCCCCGGAGCTTTGACTTCGCCGCCTACGCCCGCCAGTTCGGCGCGATCGCCAAGGCGCTGCCGCCGGGGGCGCTCGCGGGGCCCGCGCTGTCGGCGGGGCTGGAGGTGGGGCCGCCGCAGTGGGCCGACCCGTTGCCCGGCTGGTTGCGCGCACAACGACGCGTGTCGGTGATGACCGTGCACCGGTATCCGCTCGTCAGCTGCTTCTCCAAGCCCGGGCAGGCGCAGTACCCGACGATCGCGCACCTGATGTCGCCGTACTCGACCGTGCAGCTCGCGGACGGCGTCAAGAAGTGGGTCGCGATCGCGCACTCGCACGGGCGCTCGCTGCGCATCGACGAGCTCAACTCGGTCGCGTGCCGCGGCCGCGCGGGGGTCTCGAACACGTTCTCGAGCGCGCTGTGGATGACCGACGCGTTGTTCTCGCTTGCGAGCGTCGGCGTCGACGGCGTCAACATCCACACGCTGCCCGACTCCGCCTATGAGCTGTTCACGTTCTCGCACGGGCACGGCGGCTGGACGAGCTCGGTCAAGCCCGTCTACTACGGGATGCGGCTGTTCGCGCAGGCGACGCCGCCGGGCTCGCGCCTGATCTCGGCGACCGGCACCAGCCACGACTCGACGCTCAGCGTGTGGGCGACGCGCGGCGCCGGCGGCGCCACCCGCGTGGTGCTGATCAACAAGAGCAGCTCACGCAACCGCACCGTCGACGTGGCGGCGCCGAAGGGAAGCGCGGGCGCGGCCTCGATCGAGCGGCTGCTGGCGCGGAGGCTGAACTCGACGAGGGGCGTCACGCTCGGGGGCCACGGCTACGGCGCGCAGACGTCGACCGGAACGCTTGCGTCGCCGAGCACGGTGACGGTGCAGCGGGGCCGGCACGGCTACAACATCGTGGTGCCGCGCGCGAGCGCGGCGATGCTGACGATCCCAGGGGTGCGCACCGGCCGGTAGCTGTCGTGCGCGGGTGGCCAGCGGTGAGCGGGCGCGGTAGGCGTTGGCGGGTGCGGTGGGCGTTGGCGGGCGCGGTGGGCGTTGGCGGGCGCGGGTTCGGGACCGCTGTCGAACATTGCAGGATCCGTTCGACCTGCCCGAGCGATTCCTGTGAAGTTCGTCGGAGGCGCCGCGCACGGGCGGCCGGTGCGATCCGCACCTGCAACTTTCGCCAATCGTCGTCGGCTAGCGTCGAGATGGCGACGAGTGCATGCACGGCATGGATGCTCGACCAATGATCGTCGCGGGTGCCGAGAATGGCGAATGTCGCACGTGCCCGGCCCGTTCAGGGGCGTATCGGGGGTCGCGAGCTCGTCGGACCGCGCCGGGGTGGTGCCTCAACGGGCGTGTCGGGGGCATGTGTGAGAGATATGTCCGGCCATGCCGTACTCAGTTCGCACGCGGAATGTCGCTCGCCCTCCCGCTCGCTCGCTCGGACGCTCGCTCGCCCGCCCGCCCGGTCGGACGCTGGTGTCGGACCGGCGCGCCTCCCCGAAGCGCTGCTGTCCTCGTTGGGTGACCCGGCTAGACCTCCCGGAAGCGCCGCTGTCCTCGTTGGGTGACCCGGCTAGACCTCTCGGAACGCCTCTGTCCTCGTTGGGGGCCCGGCTAGTTCTCGACCCCGAGGCGGTCCCAGCAGTAGAGCTCGAGGCACTCGGCGGCCAGCTGCGTGCAGCGCTCGTCCGACAGCCAGGGCAGCACGGTGTCGAACGCCTGCTCCTCGCCGACGCCGGCCTCGAACGCCTCCTCGCCGCGGAAGCCGGCGGCGATCTTGAGCGCCTCGCGGCGGTTCTCGCCCAGCGATGGGAACACGTTGACGAGGAACTCCTTGCTCGGCAGGGGATGCCCGACCTCGAGCGACACGTGCCAGGCCGCGAGCAGCGACAGGTCGTGCTCGTCCAGGTCCGCAACGGCCTTGGCGTAATGCGAGTCAAGCTCGGCGTCGGGGATCTCGTCCACCCACGCGCGTACGACCTCGCCGAGGATCTGGCGACGGGCCTCGCGACCGACCGAATCGGCGATCACCCGGATGGCGTTCTGCGGCTCGATGAAGCAGAGTGACATTGGGACTCCGGCTCGGGTACGCGGATGCGCGAAACGTAGGCCCTGGGCCGGACGGATAGACGATGCGCCGCGCGCGGGCGGCGTGGACGGCCGTCAGACGCGGCCGCGGCATGCCGACGCGCGGACGATCGGTCAGACGGCGGCGCGCCGCGCGGGCCAGGCGCCCGTCGGCCGCTGGCTGACAAGCTCGATGCCCGGCAGCGTGTGGATCCCGAGCAGCTCGATCAGCGTCTGGATCTGCGGCTGCGGCCCGCGCAGCCTGATCCCGCGGCCACGGGCACGAAGCCGCCTTGCCAGCACCGCGAGATCGACCATCAGCGACGCGTCGGCGAACGTCAGCTCGGTGAGGTCGACGATCACGTCCGCCTGGGCACGGAGCGCGCGCGCCAGTGCCCGGCGGCGACAGCCCTGGGTGCTGCGATCCTCATCGCCGGAGCAACGAAGCAACGGGGGCGTGTCGGTGAAGGTTACGATTGCGTGAAGCTATCCGACCGAGAGGACGGTTGACAAGTCCTTTTCGTTCGGATTGAGTAATTCTGACAGCCGACGCGGGCCATCCGGATCATTTGAGCCGGAGCGATGGCGGCAGCGCGCGGCGTGCTCGCGGTTGCCCGAGGGCGCACGAACGCGAACACTAGACTGTCCCCTCGATGGCTACGACCGACGAAGTGATGGATGCGCTGCGCGACGTGATCGATCCCGAGCTGGGACTCGATTTCGTCGAGCTCGGGCTGATCTACGACGTGACGATCGAGAACGGGACGGTCAGCGTGCTGTACACGCTGACGACGCCCGGCTGCCCGATCGGGCCGCAGGTGGACGAGCAGATTCACGAGTTCGTGTCCGAGCTCGAGGACGTCAACGAGGTCCGATCGACGCTGACGTTCGAGCCCCCGTGGTCGCCCGAGAAGATGAGCGACGACGCGAAGTTCGCGCTCGGCTTCTAGGAACCGCGAACCGCTACCGGCTGCCGCGCAACTCGCGGTCGAGGTCGATCGCGCGGATGTCGTGATCGGACGGAAGCTTGTCGAGTACCGCGTTGACGACGTCACGGACGTCGTGCTGGTCGCGGCCGAGGTCGTCGCGAAGCGACTTCAGCGCGGTGTGCACGATCTTCAGCTGAGCCGCCGTCAGGTCGAGGTGAAACGCGATCTGGCCGGGTTTGACCAGCCCGCTGTCCGGTTCGTCGGTCATGTGAGCGGGAATCCTACGGCTTCGGGCGTGGCGAGCGCTGCGAGCGTGAGCGGGACGTGACGCGGGCGCGCTTGGCGCGCATGTCGGCCGCCGGTCCCCCGCCGCGGCTGCGGTCGGTGGGCACGATCGGGGCCGGCTCGGCACCGGTGCGATTCGGGGCCGGCTCGGCATCTCTGCGACTCGCGCCCGGCTCGGCACCGGCGCGATTCGGCACGGACTCGGCGCGGGCCCGAGCGGAGCGACGGCCTCCTGCGGCTGCCAGCAGCGCCGCCAGCGAGCGCTCGATTCCGTCGGCGACCACGTCGAGGTCGGGCATCGCGTCGAAGTCGCCGAGCAGGCCATAGTCGAGGTTGCCGTCGTAGGACATGATCGCGACCGCGAGCGCGTGGTTGGAGGGCAGGAACGCGACCGGGAACAGGTCCTGGAGGCGGCGGCCGAGCACGTACAGCGGCACCTGCGGACCGGGGACGTTGGTGACCAGCAGGTTGAACAACCGCGTCGAGAAGTTCAGCCGCGACGCCTGCGCGAGGATCGTCGGCGGCGCCAGCTCGTTGACGGCGATCAGCGTCGCCGCGCCGACCGCCTGCTTTGACTCCTTGAGCCCGTCCATCGCCGCGCGCACGTGACGCAGCCGCGCGACCGGATCGTCGATGTAGACCGGCAGCGGCGCGCGCATCGCCGTCAGGCGGTTGCCGAGCGCGCCGCGCTGGTTCGCCGAGCGGACCGAGACCGGCACCAGCGCGCGCATCTCCAGTCCCTCCGTGCGGATCCCGCGCGAGCGCAGCCAGTGCGCCAGCGCGCCCGACACGACCGTCAGCACGACGTCGTTGACGGTGCCGCCGAGCGCGTTCTTGACCTGCTTGTAGTCGTCCAGCTCCTGCCGGACGATCGCGAACCGCCGATGCGGCCCGATCGGCACATTCAGCGGCGTCTCCGGCGCCGGGTTCAGGCCCGCCCAGACGATCTCGCCGAGGCCCTCGGCGGCGTCTCGGAGGAGGTTCAGCGACGTCGTCGGGCGGGTCGCGGCGGCGACGGCGCGGATCCCGATCGAGGCGGTCGCGCGGACGATCCCGCGGGCGCCGGCGAGCAGCAGCTCGGCGTCGGAGGGCTCCGGCCGCGGTCGCCACGGCGCCAGCGGCTCCGACGGCCGCGCCGGCTCGCGCTGCAGGTCGAAGATCACCGTCGCCAGATCGACGCCTGAGATCCCGTCGACGAGCGCGTGATGGGTCTTTGAGATAATCGCGAAGCGGTCGCCCTCCAGGCCCTCGACCAGCCAGTTCTCCCACAGCGGCTTTGACCGGTCCAGGCGCAGGGAAGCGATCCGCGAGGCGAGCAGCAGCAGTTGCTGCTCGGAGCCAGGCGCGGGCAGCGCCGTGTGGCGCACGTGGTACTGCAAATTGAAGTCCGGGTCGTCGATCCACAGCGGCCGGCCGGTCTCAAACGGCGGCATCGCGAGCTTCTGCCGGTAGCGCGGGACCAGGTGCAGGCGGCCGCGGATGTGGTCGAGGAACTCGTCGAGCTCCGGCGCCGGACCCTCGAAGATCAGCACGCCGCCGATGTGCATGTGCGACGAATGGCCCTCCTGGTGCAGGAACGAGGCGTCGGTCGAGGTCAGCCGGTCGAGATGCTCCTGCACGCGTCCTCCCTGCGTGGTCGTCTCCCAGCCGCAAGCCTACCGGCGGCCCCCCGGCCGGTAGCCTCGGGCGAGCGATGGCGTGGGACTTCAGCACCGAGCCCGAGTTCGAACGCAAGCTCGAGTGGATGCGGTCGTTCGTGCGCGAGCAGGTGTGGCCGCTGGAGACGCTCTCCGGGGAGCTCGGCTACGACGGGTTGCAGCGGGCGGTGGCGCCGCTGCAGGCCGAGGTCAAGCGCCGCGAGCTGTGGGCCGCGCACCTCGACGCCGAGCTCGGTGGCCAGGGTTACGGCCAGCTGAAGCTGGGTCTGATGCACGAGATCCTCGGCTCAAGCCCGCTGGCGCCGATGGTCTTCGGCAACGCCGCACCGGACTCCGGCAACTCCGAGATCCTGGCGCTGGCCGGCACGCCGGCGCAGAAGGACCGCTACCTGTACCCGCTGCTGGCCGGCGATCTGAAGTCGGCGTTCTCGATGACCGAGCCCGACACCGCGGGCTCGGATCCGACGCTGCTGGCCACCCGCGCGGTACGCGACGGCGACGAATGGGTGATCGACGGCCACAAGTGGTTCTCCTCCAACGGCTCGATCGCCGACTTCATGATCGTGATGGCCGTCACCGACCCCGACGCCCGGCCCCACCAGCGCGCGTCGATGTTCATCGTCGACGCCGATACCTCCGGCGTCCATGTGATCCGCGACGTCGCGACGATGGAGCACCCCGAGGAGAGCTTCGGCCGCTACGGCAACCACGCCGAGATCCGCTACGAGCAGGTGCGCGTACCCGCCGACGCGATCCTCGGCGAGCAGGGCGGCGGCTTTCTGATCGCCCAGCAGCGCCTGTACCCGGGCCGGATCCACCACTGCATGCGGTGGCTGGGGGTCGCGCGACGGGCGTTCGACATGCTCTGCGAGCGCTCGCTGTACCGCGTCTCGCACGGCCACACGCTGTCCGAGCACCAGACGATCTCGAACTGGATCGCCGACTCGGAGGCGGAGATGTCGGCGGCGCGCCTGATGACGTTGCACGCGGCCTGGAAGATGGACGCCGAGGGCGTCGCGTCCGCGCGCAAGGAGATCGGGATGATCAAGTACTACGGCGCCAAGGTGCTGCACGACGTGATCGACCGCTCGCTGCAGGCGCACGGCGCGCTCGGCTACTCGACCGACCTGCCGCTGGAGGCGATGTACCGGTTCGCTCGCGCGGCCCGCATCTACGACGGCCCCGACGAGGTCCATCGCACCTCGGTCGCGCGGCAGGTGCTGCGCGGCTACCAGGCGCCGCCCGACGGCGTGCCCAGCGAGTTCATCCCCGCGCGTCGCGAGGCAGCGCGCCGCCAGTTCGCCGACGTGCTCGCCGCCGTCACGGCCAACGATTAGAGCGGCGGCGAAGCGGCTCGCCGCGGCGGCGCGCACCACTACACTCGCAGGCCGTGACCCGCTCCACCCCGGAGACGATCCTGCTCGCCTCGCCGCGCGGCTACTGCGCGGGGGTCGATCGCGCCGTGCAGACGGTCGAACGGGCGCTCGAGCTGTACGGCGCGCCCGTGTACGTGCGCAAGGAGATCGTTCACAACAAGCATGTGGTCGAGGAGCTGCGCGGGCGTGGCGCGGTCTTCGTCGAGACCGAGACCGAGGTGCCCGAGGGAGCGACGGTCGTGTTCTCGGCCCACGGCGTGGCGCCGAGCGTCCACGCCGGCGCTGCCAGCCGCCGGCTGAGCACGATCGACGCGACCTGCCCGCTCGTCACCAAGGTCCATGTCGAGGCCAAGAAGTTCGCCTCCCAGGGCTACACGATCGTGCTGATCGGCCACGCCGGCCACGAGGAGGTCGAGGGCACGATGGGCGAGGCGCCCGAGCAGATCGTGCTCGTGTCCGACGAGGACGAGGTCGATCGCCTCGAGGTCGCCGATCCAAGCCGGATCGCGTACATCTCGCAGACGACGCTGTCGGTCGACGAGACGCGCGCCATCATCCTGCGCCTGCGCGAGCGGTTCCCGCAGATCGTCGGCCCGCGCACCGACGACATCTGCTACGCGACCACCAACCGGCAGACGGCGGTCAAGCAGCTCGCGCGCGAATCGGATCTCGTGCTCGTCGTCGGCTCGCGCAACTCGTCGAACTCCAACCGGCTCGTCGAGGTCGCGCGCGAGTACGGGGCCGCGTCGCATCTGATCGACAACCGCGGCGAGATCGACGAGGCGTGGCTGGACGGGGTGCGGGTGCTCGGGATCACCTCCGGGGCAAGCGCGCCCGAGGGCCTGGTGCAGGAGCTGGTAGAGCGCTTCCGCGAGCGGGGCACCGACGACGTGCGCGAGCTCGAGGTCGTCTCCGAGGACGTCCGCTTCATGCTGCCGAAGACGATCCGGCAGGCGCTCGCCGCCGCCTGAGCGACCCGGCGGCGGCGTGAGCCGGAAGCGCCCGGCGCGGACGCTGATCGTCTCCGACCTGCACCTCGGCGCGGGTCAGTCGGCGCTGGACGACGAGCGCGTGTGCGCGAGGCTCGAGGCGGCGGTGGCCGAGAGCGAGCGGCTGGTGCTGCTCGGCGACACCGTCGAGCTACGGGCGCGGCCGTGGCGGGAGGTGCTCCGAGCCGCGACGCCGACGCTTCAGTCGCTCGGCGAGGCGCTGCCGGCGGGAGGCTCGATCGTGCTCGTCGCCGGTAACCACGATCACGGGCTGCTGGCGCCGGCGCTGGCGCGCCGCGCGGTCGCCGAGCCACCGCCGCCGCCGCTCGGATCTGCGACCGAGATCGAGCCGCTCGGGGGCGAGCCGCTGGCGCGCGTCTGCGCCGCGCTCGGCGCCGAGCGCGTGCGCGTCCGCTACCCGGGGGTGTGGCTGGCCGACGACGTCTACGCGACCCACGGCCACCATCTCGACCGGCACACGACGGTCCCGATGCTCGAGCGGCTGGCGATCGGAGCGGTCGCGCGCCGCGCCGGCGAGCCCGACGGCGGGCCGGCGTGCGCGGAGGATTACGAGGCGGTGCTCGGGCCCGTCTATGCGTTGCTTGACGCCTACGCCGCGACCGGCGCCCGAATCCGCCACGGCGCCTCGGTCGCCGCCTGGCGGGCGCTGCACCCGGCCGAGCCCGGCGAGGCGCTGCCTCGGCGGCTGCGCCGGAGCGCGCTGCGCGGCGCGTTCGCGGGCGCTGTGGCGGCGCTGCAGCGCACCGGCATCGGTCCGCTGGGCTCAGACATCTCGCCCGAGGCGCTGCGCCACAGCGCGCTGGCGGCGCTCGGCGAGGCGCTGCTGCGGCTGCGGATCGACGCGCGCCTCGTCGTCTTCGGCCACACTCACCGGGCCGGGCCACTGCCCGGCGACGACCCCGCGCCGTGGCGGACGGCGACCGGCGTGCAACTGCGCAACTGCGGCTGCTGGGTGCGGGAGGAGACGCTCGCCGGCGAGAACCGACGCAGCCCGTACCGGCCGGGGTTCTGCGTGCGCCTTGACGACGGCGGCGAGCCCGCGCTCGTCAACCTCCTCGACGTCTGACATTTGTCATCGCCGGGTGCGGAGGTTTCGCTCTACCGGCGGCCGGGCGGCGATGAGAGCGTGTCGCCATGCCCAACATCACCACATATCTCCCCACCGGCGGGCGCCGTGCGGCCGCCTCGGCGCCCACCGCCGACGCGCTGCTGCGTCGCGTCCGGGCGCTCACCGGCGCCTACCTTGCGGTCAGCCTCGCCGCCGTCGGCGCGCTCGTCCTGCACCGCTACGACCACCTCGACGGCAACGCCTCGGCGTGGGTTCACGCGGTGATCATCGCCGCCACCGCGCTCGGCTCGTTCTCGGCCTCGGTGCTGGCGGCGCACGGCAACCGCGGCGCCTTCATGCGCCTGCGCGTGATCTCGGTCGTGCTCGTCGCTGCGGTTGCGGTGATCGTCGCGCTGCCCGACAGCTTCCCGCTGTGGATGAAGCTGTCTGAGGCGGTCGGCGCGGTGCTGATGGCCACCGTCGCGGTGACCGTCAACGGCCGCACGCTGCGCTCGCGGTTCGAGCGGCGGTGAGCGAATCGGCGGTACTCTCGACCGGCGTGCAATCGGTGATCGACCCGATCGATCCGGCGCGGGCGGGCTGGCGTCAGACCCAGCGCAGGTGGCTCGCGGGCCGGCGGCGGGTGCTGCTGGCCGCGACCTTCCTCGTCTACCTCACGTTCACAGGCGTCGACGTCGCACGGTTGCACCGCGGCGTCGACGCCGTCGCGGGGTACACGGTGCTCGGTGCGTTCGCCGTCGTCTACCTGACGATGGTCGCCACCGCGCCGCGGCTGTCGCCACGCAGTTGGTGGACGCTCGTCTCGGTGATGGTCGCGCTGCTGTGCGCCGAGCTGCCGTTCGCGCGCAGCGGGGCGTTCGTGATGTGCCTGTACATCACCGCCGTGCTCGTGATGCGTCTCGGCGCGCGGGCGGCACCGGCGGTGCTGGCGATGACGCTCGCCGCGCTGCTGGTGCCGGCGCTGGTCGGCTCCTGGCATCAGACCGTCGGCGACGCGTTCGGCGACGTGACGCCGGTCGCGATCCCGATCGTCGGCCTGGCCGCGTTCGCGGTGCTGCAGATCGTCAACGGCAACGAGGCGCTCGCGAGCGCGCGAGTCGAACTCGAGCGGCTTGGGGCCGAGAACGAGCGCAACCGGATCGCGCGCGACCTCCACGACCTGCTCGGCCACTCGCTGACGACGATCACGGTCAAGGCGGGTCTCGCGCACCGGATCGGGGCGGCCGATCCCGGCCGCGCGCTGAAGGAGATGGCCGAGGTGGAGGCGCTCGCACGCCGTTCGCTGGCCGACGTCCGCGCCGCCGTCTCCGACTACCGAGAGGTGACGCTCACGCGTGAGCTGGCGACCGCACGTGAGGTGCTACGGGCGGCCGGGGTGACGGCCGATTTCCCCGGCGCCGTCGACGTCGTCGCTCCCGCCAACCACGAGCTGTTCGGGTGGATCGTGCGCGAGGGGGTCACGAACGTCGTCCGTCACGCGCACGCGGGCGTCTGCTCGGTGCGCCTGACGGCGACGACGATCGAGCTGCGCGACGACGGGGTCGGCGGCGACGCCGCCACGCAGGGCAACGGTCTGCGGGGGCTGCGCGAACGGGTCGCGAGCGCGGGCGGCACGGTGCAGGCCGGACCGCTGCAGCCACACGGCTGGCGGTTGCTGGTGAGCGTCCCGGCGGGAGCGCGCCCGTGAGCGTCCCCGCGTCGGCGTCTCCGGGGAGCCGACCGGAATGATCCGGCTGCTGATCGCCGACGACCAGGAGCTGATCCGCAGCGCGTTCGCGGCGCTGCTGGGCCTCCAGCCCGATTTCGAGGTCGTGGCGTCGGTCGCACGCGGGGACGAGGTCGTCGAGGCGGCGCTGCGCCACCGGCCCGACATTGCGCTGCTCGACATCGAGATGCCCGGCATCGACGGCCTCGCGGCGGCGGTGCTGCTGTCCGAGCAGGTGCCCGAGTGCCGCTCGCTGATCCTGACTACGTTCGGCCGGCCCGGCTACCTGCGCCGCGCGATGGAGTCCGGTGCCGCCGGGTTCGTCGTCAAGGACTCGCCGCCCGAGCAGCTTGCCTCAGCGATCCGCCGCGTCGTTGCCGGCGAGCGCGTCGTCGACCCGGCGCTCGCGGCCGAGACGCTCGCGACCGGCGAGTCGCCGTTGACCGTGCGCGAGCGCGACGTGCTGGTCGCGGCGCGGCCGGGTTCGACCGTCGCCGAGATCGCCGCCAAGCTGTTTCTGTCCGAGGGAACCGTGCGCAACTACCTGTCGGCGGCGATCGCAAAGACCGACGCGCGCAACCGCGCCGAGGCGGTCCGCAACGCCGAGGCGCGCGGCTGGATCTAAAGGCTCCGCGGTCGGGCAGCTCAGTTACTGCGCTGCGGCGGCGGCTCGCCGGCAGTCGGTCCGTACCGCCGCCGATGCCAGAACCACGAGATCAGACCGGCCGGAAGCGGCAGCCAGTAGGACGCCAGCCGGTAGGCGAGCGTCGCCACCGCCGCCGGCGCCGCGGCGACGCCCGCCAGCGCCAGCAGCCCGGTCAGACCGGCCTCGACCACGCCGAGGCCGCCCGGCGTGATCGGGATCTGCCCGAGCAGCTGCGCGGCGCTGTAGGCCAGCAGCGCCACCGACAATGCCGGCCGGGCGCCGACCGCGACCAGCGCCGCGTAGAGGCACAGGAAGTCGAAGATCCAGCGCCCGGCGGCCGTGGCCACCGCCTGCGGCCACCCCCGGCCCAACGAGCGGCGCAGGCGGTCGCGCTCGGTCAGCAGCTGTGTCGACAGGTCGCCGCTCGACTTGCGCCAGCGCTGCAGTCGCCGCTCGACGGCCCGCACCCCGGCGGCGACCGCGCTCAGCACACGATCGTCTGAGAGCAACAGCGCCCCGACCCCGAACAGCGCGACGAACACGCCAAGCTCGATCCCGGCGGTCTCGAGCAGCCCGGTCGGTATCCGGCGGCCGAACAGCAGCGCTGGGAGCGCCAGCAGCGGAAGCCCCGCCAACGCGCAGAGCAGCAGCAGCGCGCCGGCGGTCAGCCCGGTGCCGATCGCCGCGGGCGAGAGTCCCGCCTGCGCGAGCATCCGCGCCTGCAGCGCCGCTGCCGCCGCCGATCCGCCGGGCACGACCTTGCTGAACGCTCCTCCCGCGAGCTGCGAGGTCACGACCGGAAACCAGGGCGCGTAGCTCAACGTCAGGCGCTGCAGCGCGCACATGCACCAGTTGCTGGCCACGGTGGCGCCGAGCACGACGATCCACCAGCCCGGATCCACGTCTCGAAGCCGGTGGTAGGCGCCGAACACCTCGAGGATCGCCGGGGCCACCCCGTACAGCACGACCGCGGCGACGATCAGCGTGAGGGCGCGGCGCACGACTCGCCGGCTCACCTGGGGGCGCCGCGGCTTCATCATCCGCCCCGACTCCGGCCACCGGCCCTGGGCGTCGGCGGCCTCGGGTGCGCGCGGTGCGGGCTCGGCAGCGTCGGGGCGGTCGTGGCCAAGGCTGCAGCGTATGCCGCATACGCTCGTGCTCCAATGTTGGAGCGCGAACGGCTGCTCGCCCGATGGCCGATGCAGCGGATGATGCTGATGGCGACCGCCGGCTTCACCGGCTTCTACGTGCTGCTGTCGGCGCTGCCCGCGTGGATCGCGTCACGCGGGAGCTCGGCCGCCGCGGCCGGCGCCGCGACGACCGTGATGCTCGCGGCGACCGCGATCTGCCAGCCGTTCGTGCCGCTGCTGCTGCGCCGGCTGTCGACCACCGCGGCGTTCGCGGTCGGGTTGTTGGCGCTCGGGGCGCCGGCGCCGCTGCTGGCGTGGGCGGGCTCCGGGCCGGGTCTGTACGCGATCTGCGCGGTGCGCGGGATCGGCTTTGCGATCTTCACGATCGCCGGGACGCTGATGGTGGCCGAGATCGCGCCCGAGGGGCTGCTCGGCGACGTCGCGGGGCTGTACGGCCTCGCCGCCGCGATCCCGAGCGTCGCGCTCGTGCCGCTGTCGGTGCTGCTCCTGCACGTCGTCGGCTTCTGGCCGGTGGCGGTGATCTCCACGGTGCCGGTGCTCGGCGCGGTGCTCGTGATCGGCGCCGGTTGGCGAGCCGAGCGCGTCCATTATCCGACTGCGCGCGGCGCCGGCGAGGCGCGCACCGCGATCGGTCGCTCGCTGGCGCCGGCCGCCGTGCTGTGCTCGCTGACGATCGCCGGCGGAGCGGTCGTGACGATCGTCCCGATCGAGCGCCCCGGGCTCGTCGCGACCGTCGCGCTGGCCGTGTTCGGGGCCGTCGGTGCGTTGTCGCGATGGGCGGCCGGGGTGCGCGTCCGGCGCGATGGAATGGTGGCGCTGCTGCCGTTGTCGTGTGCGGCAAGCGCGGCCGGGCTGATCGCGATCGCGGCGGGGCTGGCCGGCACGTCTGCGGCGGTCGTGATCGCCGGCTGCGCCTTCGCCGGGATCGGCTTCGGCGCCGTCCAGGTCCTCACGCTGGTGGCCGTGTTCGGGCGCACCGAGCGGCGGGCGCGCCCGGTCGCGAGCACGGTGTGGAACGTCGCGTTTGACTCCGGGACCGCGATCGGGGCGGTGCTGGTCGGTGCGCTGGCGGCCACCTCGCTGGGGATCTGGGGCGCGTTCTCGGTGCTGGCGGCGCTCGCGCTGGCAACGATCCCCTTGGGGGTGGCGTCGGGGCATGGCGTGCGGTGATCCGGGCGTCGTTGATCACCGCGATGGTCGCAAGGGACTCGATATGCATGCCACCTCCTCGTTCGCGTTGTGCTCGGGGATCGTGAGCCGGCCGAGCGGTTGCTACTGCCGCCGGCCATTGGCGGGCGGCTACCGCTGCGGATGGGGGTGCCGCCGTTGGTGGCGCGCGCTGCGCAGCACGGCCAGGCGCGAGAACGTGAGCGCTCGGCGATGTGCACCTCCGCGCGCGGCGACGCGAACTCCGATCGACTCGGCGCGACTGCACGTTGGCGCTCCGCCTGGCGTCTTGGGCAGGCAAGAAAAGCAAAATCTCATCGGATGCTCAGAGATCGATGAGCGCCGCCGCGCAGACTCGCCCGCGCGTGGACTACACCGACGACGTCACACATCGACGCACACGCCGACCGATCGCCCCGGTGCGCCGCCTGGCGCCATGCGCCGTGCTGGGACGGTCGGACACGTTTCGCGCCGGTCCGGGCCGTATCGTCTGGGGTGACAGTCAGCAGGACGCTGGCGGTCCCAAACACCACGCATAGCCGTTCGCGCCTCCCCCGTTTCCGCGATGCCTGATCATCCTTCCAGAGCACACGTGCGCCGCCGCCCGTCGGTGCGCAGACGACGAGCCGTGGCCGTGATCGGGTTGGTGCTGCTCATCGTCGTGGTGCTGCTGATCGCGAGTGCCGGCACCTCCGGGCATACCGGCCGTCAGTCAGCGCGAGCCAGGGGCCAAGGTCGCGATCGTCCCGTAGCGTCGGCGGTTGAGTCAGGGCTGCTGCCCTGGCGGCTGCCCGCACCGATCAGCCGCGAGGTGCTGCTGCCCGGCGCCGATAGCAAGCTGACCGTGCTCGGTGGGCTCAACGGATCGATGTCGGCCAACGGCGTGTATTCGCTTGACACGACCAGCGGCTCGCTCCACTCGATAGGGACGCTGCGAGCCGGGATGCACGACGCGGTCGGTGCGGCCGTGGGGGCTCGTGACTTGGTGTTCGGCGGCGGGTCGCCAGCCACGGTCGGTACGGTCGAGGCGTTCTCAAACGGTTCATCGGTCGGTGTTGGCGCGCTTCCCGCGCCGCGATCGGACGCCGGAATCGCCACGATCGGACGGTCCACGTACATCGTCGGCGGCTACGACGGGTCAAACCCAGATTCAGCCGTGCTCTCGACGAGCGATGGGCGCACCTTCAGGTCCGTGGGGTCGCTGCCCGTGCCTGTGAGGTACCCGGCCGTGGCGGCGGTCGGCGGGAAGCTGTATGCGTTCGGCGGCCAGGCAATCTCAGGCACCGGGGCTGGCCGCCCGGTTGACGACGTCCAGGTGATCGACCCGACCAACCACCGGGCATCGGTCGTCGCTCATTTGCCCGAGCCGCTGGAGGCGTCTGCAGCGGTTGTCCTTGGAGGGCAGATCTACCTGGCGGGCGGGGACAGCAGCACCCCCCAGGCGACCCAATCTGGTGTTGGCAGCACCCAGCTCTCGCCGCCGGTCTCAGCGATCGGAACGGGCGGCCTGACCACTGTCTCGACGATCTGGGCCTTTGACCCAGGCACCCAGCGAACGCTGGTCGCGGGCCGTCTGCAGGTCCCGGTGTCGCATGCCGGTGTCGCGGTGCTGGGCTCGCGTGCATGGTTGGTGGGCGGCGAATCTGGCGGCAATCAACTGGCAACGGTGCAGATGATCGCGCCGAGCACGGCCTTCGGAAGAGCCGGCGCGCCTGGTGCCGGCTCCCCCTTCTTCGGTGACAAGTTGCTTATCGCCGACCGCGCGAACAACCACTTGCTGCTGCTCGATCCGGCCCTGCACATCGACTGGAAGTTCCCGTCCTCCGCATCGCCGCCCGATCGCTTGGGCTTTTTCTTCCCCGATGACGCGTTCTTCGTCAACCATGGCACCGCGATCTTGACCAATCAGGAGGAGAACGAGACGATTCAGGAGATCGGCTATCCGTCTGGGAAGGTGCTGTGGTCCTACGGACATCCGCGGGAGAGCGGCACTGCGCAGGGCTATCTGCACGAGCCCGATGACGCCTATCTGATGAAGACCGGTCAGATCACGGTCGCCGACGCGGATAACTGTCGCGTGCTGGTCATCAACCAGAATCACACGGTCGCTCACCAGATAGGCACCGACGGTGTCTGCACCCATAATCCGCCGCGGTCGATGGGATCGCCCAACGGCGATACTCCACTGGCCGACGGCAACCTGCTGGTGTCCGAGATCAACGGCTCGTGGGTGACCGAGTACACGCCCGCCGGCCATGAGGTATGGACCGCCCAGCTTCCGATCAGCTATCCGTCTGATCCCCAGCAGCTCGGTCCCAATCGGTACCTGATCGCTGACTACGCGAACCCCGGGCAAATCCTCGAGTTCAACCGCGCCGGCCAGATTCTGTACCGCTATGACCCGACCAGTGGACCGGGCATGTTGAATCATCCTTCGCTCGTCGAACGGTTGCCCAGCGGCGTGTTTCTGGTCAATGACGACTATCGGGATCGGATGGTCGCGATCGACCCGGCTACCGGAGCGCTCGTGTGGCAGTACGGCACCACCGATCACGCGGGACACGGGCCTGGAATGCTCAACACCCCCGACGGGTTCGACCTGCTGACAGCGAGCGGCTCGACTCCGACGCACCCCGCGACCGGATAGCAGAACACGACGCCGCTCTCGAGCCACGGGCGGCCGCTCGCGCCAGTGCCGGAGGCGCGAGGCCGATGAGCCAGCAAAAGCCGAGCTCGGTAATCGCTTCTGCAGAACGACTCGCGAGTCGTCCAGGCGGCCGGATTGTTGACGCATGCGCGAAAAATCGGCCACGGCCCGCCGCCCCGAGGGCGGCGGCTTAGGGGGCGACGCCGGGGGTGAAGCAGGTCGCGTGGCAGACGACGCCGTCGCCGATCGTCATCGCCAGCGTGCCGGCGGTCGAGACCTCGTGGCGCAGCAGCTCGTAGGCGCCGGGGTGGTCGACGAGGATGTCGGCGCCGTTGACGGTCACGGTCCCGCAGCCGTCGAACACGCCCCAAACCGCGCCGGCCTCGTAGGGGCCGTCGTAAGGGCCCGGCACGTCGTCGGTCTGGGCGACGAGCAGGGCTCCCGGCTCGTCCTCGGGCCGGAGCGGCGCAAGCGGCTCGTCGTCGACGTCGAGCAGCTCGCAGATCGCGCGTTCGGTCTCCTCGTAGGCGCCCTCGCCGTAGTGGTAGTCGAACAGGCGGCCGTCCTGGTTGAACAGGTAGCGGGCGGGCCAGCCGAGGTTCTCGTACTCGGTCCAGAGCTCGTGCTCGGAGTCGACCAGCACGGGGTACTCGATCCCGAGCCGCGCGACCGCCGCCGCGACGTTGTCGCCGTCGGCCGAGGGGGGAAAGCCGGGGGAGTGGACGCCGACGATCCGCAGGCCGCGGTCGCGGTAGCGGCGGTCCCAGGCGGTCAGGTAGGGCAGCGTGCGGATCGAGTTGGGGCGGCAGAAATCCCAGAACTCGATCAGCACCGGGTGCCCGCGCTGCTGGTCCATTCGCAGCGTCGCGACGTTGATCCACCGCGCCTGGCGGGGAAACGGCGGCGCGGGGATATGGTCGACGGGCGCGCGCATCGCGCCTCGATGCTAGTTGTGCTCGAGCAGGACTTTGCCACTCTCGTAACGGCCCCCGTTACTGGATTGCCGATCCCTCGGCGGCCACTCGCCATGCGCGACCGCCGACGCTACACTGAGTGAAGTATTGGAATCCCTACTGCCTTTGAGGTGTTTGTCACGATGAGCCCGTCAGGTGCCGAGGTACTGCGCCAGATCAAGAGCCGGATCCCGGAGGTCGATCCCGCCGACGTGCGCGCACAGCTGGGCAACGGCGCGATCGTGATCGACGTGCGCGAGGCGGAGGAGTGGTCGACCGGCCACATCCCCGGCGCCAAGCACGTCCCGAAGTCGTATCTGGAGTCGCGGATCGAGGGCTCGGCGCCCGATCGCGACCAGCACGTGATCCTCTACTGCCAGTCGGGCAACCGCTCGGCGTGGGCCGCGCGGACGCTGATCGACGACCTCGGCTATGTCAACGTCGAGTCGATGACCGGCGGGATCACGCTGTGGAAGGACCGCGGCTACGAGGTCGAGCAGCCGCGGACGCTGACGGCCGAGCAGCGCGACCGCTACTCGCGCCACCTGCTGCTGCCCGAGGTCGGGATCGAGGGCCAGCAGAAGTTGCTCGACGCCAAGGTGCTGCTGCTCGGCGCCGGTGGGCTGGGCGCGCCGGCCGCGCTGTACCTCGCGGCCGCCGGGGTCGGCACGCTCGGGATCGTCGACGATGACGTCGTCGACGTCTCGAACCTGCAGCGGCAGGTGATCCACAACTCGCAGCGTGTCGGCATGCCGAAGGTCGACTCGGCGGAGGAGACGATCACCGCGCTCAACCCGGACGTCAACGTCGTCAAGCACGCGCTGCGCCTCGGGCCCGACAACATCATGGATGTCCTGCCCGGCTACGACATCGTCGTCGACGGCCTGGACAACTTCCCGACCCGGTACCTGCTCAACGACGCCTCGGTGCGGCTGCAGATCCCGGTCGTGTCGGCCGCGATCCTCGGCTTCGAGGGCCAGCTGTCGGTGTTCAAGCCCTACGACGGTCCCTGCTACCGCTGCCTGTTCCCGACGCCGCCGCCGCCCGAGCTGGCGCCGTCGTGCGGCGCCAACGGCGTGCTCGGCGTGCTGCCGGGGACGATGGGGCTGCTGCAGGCGACCGAGGTGATCAAGCTGATCCTCGGCGAGGGCGAGCCGGCGATCGGGCGGCTGCTGATGTATGACGCGCTCGCCGCGACGGTGTCCGAGGTCAAGGTGCGCCGCGACCCCGAGTGCCCGATCTGCTCGCGCCATCCCGAGGCGATTGCCGACGAGGAGATGGGCGTGTTCCCCGACTACGAGGCGTTCTGCGCCGGCGCCCACTAGCCTCGCCACCATGGCCACGATCAAGATCCCACCGGTGCTGCGACCGTCGGTCGGCGGCGAGCGCGAGATCTCGGCCGACGGGTCGTCGGTCGGCGAGCTCCTGCAGACGCTCGCCGACAGCCACCCGGAGACCCGGTCGCAGCTGTTCGGCTCCGACGGGACCCTGAACCGCTACGTCAACGTCTATCTCAACGACGAGGACGTGCGCGTGCTCGACGGGCTCGAGACCGCCGTCGGCGACTCCGACACGCTCGTGATCCTGCCCGCGATGGCGGGCGGGCGCCGCTGACTCGCACTCCTACAGCTCGAGCGTGCCGGCGATCGCCGTGCTGGTCGTGCCCGCCACCCAGATCGCGCCGTCGCCGTCGACGGACACGTGCACGCGGCCGCGGCGGTGCAGCGCGGTTCCCTGCGCGGCGGTGTAGGGCGCGGTCGCGCGGCCGCTGGACAGCAGCCAGCCGGCCAGCGATGCGTTCAGGCTGCCGGTGACCGGGTCCTCGCGCGTGGCGCCGTCGACCGGGAAGAACGCGCGGACCTCGAAGCTCGCGTCGTGGTCGGCCTCGTGTGCCCCGACGACGCCGACGTCGAGGTCGACGGTGCCGGGCCGCAGGTCGAGCACCGCCTGCGCGTCGGCGAGCAGCACCGCGACCCAGCCGGGCCCGTTGTCGACCCATTGGCTGTCGACGATCTCCGCGGCGTCGATCCCCAGCATCGCCGCGATCCGCGTCACGAGCGCGGGCTCGACCGGCCCCGAGCGCACGAGCGGCGGCGCCGAGAACGCGAGCCCCGGCTCGATCCGCCGGATCGGGATCAGGCCGGCGGCGCACTCCTGCACGATCACGTCGTCGGCGGCGGGACGGCCGCCGTGCTCCAACCACGCGTGGCAGGTCCCGAGCGTGGGGTGGCCGGCGAAGGGCAGCTCGGCCTGCGGCGTGAAGATGCGCACGCGGTAGTCGGCGGCGGGGCTCTGGGCGGGGAGCACGAACGTCGTCTCCGACAGATTGGTCCAGCGCGCGAGCAGCCGCATCGCGTCATCGTCGAGCCCGCTCCCGTCGAGCACGACCGCGACCGGGTTGCCGAGCATCGGGCCGTCGCCGAACACGTCGACTTGTGCAAACGGGCGGGTCATACCAGCGGCAGCCTACGCGCTCGACCGCCGCCCTGCCGGTGCTGGGAAGGATCCTCGTCCGACGGCGTCAAGGCGTAGCAGATGCGACCCCACGAGACAAGGAGCCATGCATGTCCTCAAGCATCCTCGGTGGCCGGCGCCTGCTGGCGATCGGCGGCGTCGCGATGCTCGCGATCGCGGCGATCGTCGCCGTGATGGCGATCAGCGCCAGCGCCGCCTCCACCACGATCGGCGTCAAGCACGCGAAGGTCGGGTCCAAGCGCGAGAAGATCGGCGTCAACTCCCGCGGCGTCGCGGTGTACTGGCTGTCGGGCGACACCACGAAGCACCGGGAATGCCGCATGAACAATGGCTGCTTTCAGTTCTGGCCACCGGTCAAGGTCAAGGGACACGCGAGCAAGGCCTCCGGCATCAAAGGCAAGCTCGGCACCTTCAAGCGCAACGGGTTCACCCAGGTGACGCTCAACGGCCATCCGCTGTACACGTACTCCGGCGACGGCAATCGCCCCGGCGTCGTCAGCGGCAACGGCATCCGCACGTTCGGCGGCACCTGGCACGTGGTCACCGCCGGCAAGCGGTCGGCGGCGCACGCGCCCAGCATGCCTCCTCCCGGCTACGGCTACTAGTCCCGCGCGGTCCGATCGAGCCGCTTCCGTCGCGCCTGCACCAGCGCGGCGTTCTCTCAGGGCCCCGCGAACCACGGCGCGGGGCCCTGAGCCGCGCCCGCAGACAGGGATAGACTTGCAGTGACCATGGCCGCCGAGAGCTTGCAGAACAAGCCCTGCGGGGGACGCTACGGCGACATCGTCCAGGCGATCGGTCACACGCCGCTGGTCGAGCTCAAGCGCCTGAGCCCGAAGCCCGGGGTCCGGATCTGGGCGAAGCTCGAATCCCGCAATCCGACGGGCTCGGTCAAGGACCGCGTTGCCCGCGCGCTGATCGAGGACGCAGAGGACAAGGGTCTGATCGCACCCGGCCAGACGATCCTCGAGCCGACCTCGGGCAATACCGGCATTTCGCTGGCGATGATCTGCGGGCGCAAGGGCTACGACCTCAAGGTCGTGATGCCCGAGAACGTCACCCCCGAGCGCACCGAGCTGCTGCGGATGTACGGCGCCGAGATCGTGTACTCCGAGGGCTCCAAGGGCTCCAACGGCGCCGTCGAGAAGGCGCTGGACATGGCCGAGCACGACGCCTCGTACTACATGCCCTACCAGTACGGCAACCGCGCCAACCCCGACGCCCACTACCACGGAACGGCGCTGGAGATCCTCGAGGAGCTCGACGATGTCGCCGCGTTCGTCGCCGGCCTCGGGACCGGCGGTACGCTGATGGGCAACGGGCGCCGACTGCGCGAGGAGCTCGGGTCCGACTGCAAGATCGTCGCCGCCGAGCCGATGCAGGGCGAGCCCGTGCAGGGGCTGCGCTCGCTCGACGACGGGTTCATCCCGCCGATCATCGACCTCGACCTGCTCGACCGCAAGATCTTCGTCACCAACCGCGACGCGATCATCTGGACGCGCAAGCTGCTGGACGAAGAGCGCCTGTTCGCGGGCGTCTCCTCGGGGGCGATCGCGCGCGTGGCGGTGCGGATCGCCGGTGAGCTTGACGAGGGCAACGTCGTCTTCATCGTCGCCGACGACGGCTGGAAGTACCTCTCCTCCGGGATCTACACGCGTCCGGTCGAGGAGATCGAGCAGCTGGACTCCACCGTCTGGTGGTGAGCGAAGGGCGCGAGCGCCCGTCGCGACGAGGGCTGCTTGGAGGAGCTTCGGTCGCATTGGCCGGCGCCGCGTCGGTCGCGCTGGGTGGATGTGGTGGCTCCTCGTCGAACTCGAGCACGGCCGAGCGTGCGGCCGCGACCCGCAGCCGCCGACCGTCGCAGTCGCCGCACGACGTGCGGCTGCTGGCGTCGGCGCTGGAGCTCGAGCGGCGCACCGTCTACGCCTATGTCGCGTGTGTGCCGCTGCTTGATGACCGCCTCGCCAAGGCCGCCACCGAGTGGATGTCCGAGGAGCTCCAGCACACCGGCAAGCTGATCACGCTGATCCGCCAGGCCGGCGGCACGGCCGCGTCGCGCGCCAACAGCTACGACATCGGTCCCCGCCCGCGCGGGCAGGCGCAGACGCTGGCGGTGCTTGCCGGCCTCGAGCAGCTGCAGCTCTCGTTCTACGTGAAGACGCTGCCGCGCTTCGAGCAGGGGTCGACGCGCGCCGCCGTCGCGTCGATCTTCGCCAACGACGCCCAGCATCTGTCGCTGCTGCGCCTGGTGTCAGACCAGAAGCCGGTGCCGTCCGCGTTGGTGCGGTGAGCGGAGCACGTCGACCGCCGGCGGCGACCCGTCGCGAGCTGCTCGCCGCCGCTGCGGCTGCGGGCGGCGCGCTGGCGGGTGGCGTGCTGCTTGCGGGCGCCGGCGCCGCTTCCGCGCGCGCCCGGGCGCCGCGCGACGACGCCGAGCTGCTGTCGCACACGTTGGGGATGGCCCAGCTGGGCGCATACGTATACGAGGCGGTGTTCGCCGAGCGCATCATCACCGGCGGGCGCCGACGGGCGCTCGACGGCTTCGACGAGCAGAAGCGTGCGCACGTCGCGGCGCTGCGCGCCGCGGTCCGCGCCCGCGGCGGCCGCATCGGCGCGCCGCCGAGCTCCGACGCCGACGCCAACCGGCGTCTGGCGCGCCGCCAGATCCCCGAGCGGCTCGGTCATCTGCGCGGGCCCGAAGACGCGCTCGGGCTGCTGATCGAGGTCGAGCGCTCGTCGATCGGCTCGTGCTTCGTTGCGCTCGGCGGCCTGACGGGCGCCGACGCGATCACGCTCGTCGCGCGGATCATGGGCAACGACGCCCAGCACGAGGCGATCCTGTCGCTGCAGCGCCATGCGCTGAAGCTGAAGGCGGCGGCGCCGTATGCGCTCGTCGCGGGCAGGCACTGAGCGCCGTTGCCCGGCGGAGCGCTGCGATGCCGCTGATAGCCTCGACGGCGATGCGGATCGCGCGGGAGATGTACGACGAGATCGTCGCTCACGCGCAGGCGGACAACCCCGATGAGTGCTGCGGGATCGTGTCCGTTGACGGCGACCGCGTCGCCACCCGCGTGTACCGCACGACGAACGTCGAGGCGAGCCCGCTGCGGTTCGTGATCGATCCTCGGGAGCTGTACCGCGTGCACACCGACATCGAGGACGCGGGCTTGACGCTCGGCGCGATCTATCACTCGCACACGCGCTCGGAGCCGTACCCGTCCCAGACCGACATCAACTTCGCCAAGGGATGGCCCGGCGTGCTGTGGATCATCGTCGGGCTCGCCGGCGACGGGCCCACGGTCAGGACGTTCGAGATCGCCGACGGCCGTGTGTCCGAGGCCGAGCTCGACGTGGTGTGAGATGAGCGGGCGCCAGCCGGTCAGACGCCCGCCCGCCCGTCAGCTGGTGTGCCCGGGCTGCGACGCGACCGCCGACGCCGACGCTCGCTTCTGCCCCGAGTGCGGGTTGCCGCTCGTGTTCGACTGGGGCGACGGGCGCGGGGCGGCGGAGCCGCACGAGCTCGAGCCGGTGTCCGATGCGCACCGACGGGCGCGGATGATCAAGCCGCAGCTCGCCGAGGGCGCGCTGACGAGGGTCGCCTGGGCGAACAACCAGGCGGAGGGGGAGTTCATCCAGTCGCTGCTGCTCGAGGAAGGCGTTCCGAGCCTGCTGCGCCGGACGGCCGGATTCGACGTGCCGGACATGCTCGCGGCGGGGCCGCGCGACGTGATGGTGCCGGCATCGGGCGTCGACGTCGCACGTGAGACGCTGCTCGCCGCCGCCGTGATCGACGAGCGGCCGGGGTCGCGCGCGGTCTCGTCGCCGGCGCGCCTGCTGTGCGGGCTGCTGGCCGCGCTCGCGGTCGGCGCGCTGATCATCTGGCTCGTGTACCAGTTCGTGAGCTGAGCTCAGACCGCGGCCGCGACGTCCTGCAGGTGCTCGCGCCAACGCTGCTCGAGCGCCTTGGAGCTGACGCCGCCGAACGCGTCCGCGAGCGTCTCGCGGGCGCCGGCTCGCGGCAGCCTGAGGCACAGCCGCGCGACCGCGCGCTCCCCACGCTCGGCGGCGAGCAGATCGAGCACGGTGCCGCCCAGCAGTGGCGCGTCGCGCACCCCCGGCGGGAAGCTGATGCTGCGCATTCCCGCGCCCTCGCGCAGCCGCCGCGCGACCGCCGGGCGCGCGTGCGCGGTCTGGCCGCCGTACCAGCGCGCCGATCCCTCCACGAGCCACGCCCAGCGCAGCTCGCGGCGCAGCCGCACCAGCGTCATCACGCGGTGCAGGTCCGGGTTGGAGCGCGCGATCGTCAGCCGTGCGTACAGGCAGGCGCCGCTGAGCGCGAGCATCTCCCGTGACCCCGGCACATTCGACGCCCGCTCGCGCAGCGCCGACGGCGCCAGCATGTGCAGCTCGTCGCGGCCGGCCCAGCCGGCGATATAGCGGCGCGCCGCAGGCGCCGTCGCCAGCCACATGACCGGCAGCAGCGGATGCGACAGCGACAGCGCGATCGGCCCGGGGTGCAGCACGACCGTGACCTCGCCCGGCGCGCGCGGGAACGTCGGCGACAGCCGCTCGCGTGCGCGTTCGAGCGACAGCAGCACCTGATGAGCATCGTCGGCGTGCTCGGCGTCATGCCGGGCGCGGAACGACGCCGAGACGGATTCCGTCCACGTCAACTCAAGACCCTCTGTTGCGACGGCGCGATCGTGCGGGTCAGGCGTGGGCGGCCCGCACGGTCGCGCCGAGCCCGCTCAGACCAGCACTGCCTGCCGGCCCGAGGCGATCGATGCGATCTCCTCGTGCGCGCGCTCGAACTCCTCGTCGGAGAGCACGGGCGTGCCCTCGAACGGCAGGTCGCGCGTGATCTCGAGCCACGAGCGGCAGCCGGCGTAGTCGTCGCGCACCTTGACGGTCACCGGACGCGGGATCCGGTAGGTCCGCAGCAGGATCACGTGCAGCGGGTGGCGGCGCTTCCACGCCAGTCGCTTCTCGGCGTAGTCGGTCGTCCACACATAGAACGGCGACAGCGCGTCAAGCGCCCGGCGGTCTGAGATCGTGAAGTGATCTGCCACCTCGGCCCAGGCGCGGATGCGGACCCGGTCGGGCTGCGTCAGCGTCTCGCCGCGGTGCAGCGCATGCGGATGGGGCTCGCCGTCTGACCACACGCCCTCCTCCAAGGCGCGCGACAGCTCGGGGCGGTGTGACTCGCGCACCAGATCGGTGCGCTGGTGATCGAACGTCGGGTACAGGAAGAAGCGGCTGTAGTTGAGCTTGAAGTGCTTGTCGGGCTCGCGAATTCCACCCTTGCGGAGCGTCAACAACTGCTCGCCCTCGGCGAGCGCCCGCACGGTGACGGCCCATTCTTTGAAGGCAATCGGCATAGGAGATAAAAGGGGGGAAGGACGGTATGTGTGGCGGAAAAAAGGCCCCGAGAGGCGCCCATCCCGAATCCGATTCGTGGCGCCGCCGGAACCGCGCGTGATTCTATTGGAGATGTGCGAAATCGCAAAATCTCCCTGCAAATCGCGGGCGGACGTGACGATCGCGCCTGCTGAAGCTACGCGTCCGTAGGGCTATTGCGGTCGGCCATAGCCGCCGCCACCGGGCGTCTCGATCCGCAGCCGCGAGCCGCGCTGCAGCATTCCGATCGACTTCGGCGCAAGCTCTGAGCCGTCGAGCAGGTTGCGGCCGGGCTCGCCGTCGCGCCCGCCCGCGGCGCCCGGCGGCGCGTGACGGCGGCGCTCGGTGATCAGCGAGTAGCGCAGCGGTGCGAGCGCCTCGAGCTCGCGGATCACGCCGTCGCCGCCGTGGTGCTCGCCGTCGCCGCCCGAGCCGCGCCGCAGTTCGTAGCGCACGATCCGCATCGGGAACTCGAGCTCGAGCGCCTCGACCGGCGTGTTGAGCGTGTTGGACATCGCGACGTGGACGCCGCTCGGGCCGTCGGCATCGGCGCACGCGCCCTGGCCGCCGCCGATCGTCTCGTAGTAGACGGTGTCCTCGTCGCCGAGCGTGACGTTGTTCATCGTCCCCTGGCCGAGCGCGTGGCCGAACGCGCGCAGCACGACGTCGGCGACCCGCGACGAGGTCTCGACGTTGCCGCCGACGACCGCCGGAGCGTCTTGGAACGCGTCCTCGTGCTCGCCGTGCGGGTCGGCGTCGGCATTGAGCAGCGAGCCCGCGGGCGCGATCACTGTCACCGGGCGGTAGGCGCCCGCGTTCGGCGGTATGTCGGGGTCGGTGAGCACCCGCAGCGCGAAGTAGCAAGCCGACCGGGTCACCGCCTCCGGGCAGTTGAGGTTTCCCTCATGGCGGGGCGCCGAACCGGTGAAGTCGAGCGTCAGCTCGTTGCCGTCGACGGTCGCGCGCAGCTCGATCGGGAGATCGCCCTCGCGCGCCTCGAGCACGTCGGACGCGGTCCTGACGCCGTCGTCCATCTCGCGCAGGCACGCGCGAGTGCGGCGCTCGGCGTAGTCGAGCACCTCGGCGAACGCCTCGCGCAGCGCCCGTGAGCCGATCCGCCGCTGCAGCTCGAGCAGCCGCGTGACGCCGGCGCGGCCGGCCGCGAGCTGCGCGCGCAGGTCGGCGCGTCGCTGCTCGGGGCGGCGCATTTGTTCGGACAGCTCGACGATCGCGTCGTCATCGAGCACCCGAGGCTCGATCACGACACCTTCGTCGGCCAGGCGGGTCGAGTCGGCGGGCATCGATCCGGGCGTCGGGCCGCCGACGTCGGCGTGGTGGGCCCGGTTGGCGACGAACGCGATCGGCTCAGACGATCGGGCCCGCCCACCCGCGAACACGGGCGTGATCACGGTGATGTCGGGGAGGTGGGTGCCGCCGCGGTAGGGGTTGTTGAGCACCCACGACCGCCCGGGCGCGTGCTCGGCGTGCAGGACGGCCGCGACCGAGGCCGGCATTGCGCCGAGATGGACGGGGATGTGCTCGGCCTGCATCACCATCTCGCCGGCGGCGTCGAACAGCGCCGTCGATGCGTCACGGCGCTCCTTGATATTGGCCGAGTGGGCCGAGCGGATCAGCACCGCGCCCATCTCCTCGCAGATCGCGCGCAGGGCGCCGGTCACGACCTGCAGCTCAACCGGATCCATCGGCCTCCGAGCGGATGTGGATCGTGCCGGTGCGATCGACCTCGCCGCTCCAGCCGGGCGGGACCAGCAGTGTCGACTCGGCCAGCTCGACGACCGCGGGCCCGGCGAGCTCGGTCCCGGGCGGCGGCGCGCCGCGGTGCACGCGCAGCTCGATCTGCTCGCTGGCGAGTGTGGCGGCTCGGGTGAGGGGATTGGCGTTCGCGTTGCACCCCTCGGAACGCGAGCGCCAATCCCCGCCGAGTTCGACGTCGGCGCCGGGGATCTCGGCCGAGACGCGCAGCGTCACAAGCTCGAGCACCTGCTCGGGGTCGCGGTAGCCGTAGCGCTCGTCGTGGAGCTGCTCGAAGCCATCGCGCAGCGCGGCGGGATCGGCGTGCAGCTCGCCGGCGACCGGCAGCTCGAACGCCTGGCCGCGATAGCGAAGCTCGAACGTGGCGCTGAGCCGCACGTCCTCGTCGTCGGCGGCGTGCAGCTGCGCACGTGCCTGGGCGGCGAGCTCGTCGGCGACGGAGGCGATCGCGTCGGTTGTCAGCGCGTCGCCGGCCAGGAACACGCTGCGCTGCACGTCACGGCGGCGGGGGGAGACGACGAGCCCGAGCGCCGCGAGTACGCCCGACGCGCGCGGGCAGACGATCTCGTCGATCCCCAGCTCGGCGGCGATCGCGGCCGCGTGCAGGCCGCCGGCGCCGCCGAAGCACAGCAGCGCGTAGCGGCGCGGGTCGATCCCGCGCTCCACGGTCACGACGCGCAACGCCCGCAGCATCTCGGCGTTGGCGACGCGCACGATCCCCTGCGCGCACTCGTCTGGGCCGAGCCCGAGTTCTGAGCCGAGCCCGCCGACCGCGGCGCGAGCGGCCTCCAGGTCGAGCGCCACGCCGCCGGCGAGCGGCGCGTCGGGCGCCAGATAGCCGAGCACGAGGTTGGCGTCGGTGACGGTCGGCTCGGTGCCGCCGCGGCCGTAGCACGCCGGTCCCGGGTCGGCGCCCGCCGAGCGCGGCCCGACCCGCAGCGCGCCGCCGGCGTCGCGCCACGCGATCGAGCCGCCGCCGGCGCCGACGGTGTGCACGGCGACCGTCGGCAGCGCCAGCGGCCGCCCCGCGATCGTCGAGGCGCTCTGCTCCTGGACGACGCCGTCGTCGACCACGCAGACGTCGCACGAGGTGCCGCCCATGTCGAAGCACAGCGCGTCGCGGGCGCCGCTGGCGCGGGCGACGTAGGCGGCCCCGGCGGCGCCGCCGGCAGGGCCCGACAGCACCGACCACGACGCGTGCCCGGCGGCCGCTTCGAGCTCGATCAGGCCGCCGTTGGACTGCATGATCGCGGGCGCCGGCAGCGACAGCTCGTCGCAGCGCTCAAGCAGCCGCCGCAGGTAGCCGGCCAGCAGCGGCGACAGCGCCGCGTCGACCTCGGTGGTGGCGGCGCGCTCGTACTCGCGGAACGTACCGACGACCTCGTGCGAGAGCGACACGTGCACGTCGGGGAGCGCCTGGGCGATCGCGTCGCCGAGCGCCTGCTCGTGCTCGGGGTGTCGGTAGGCGTGCAGCAGCGCGACCGCGACCGTCTCGGGCCGGGCCTCGCGCAGCGCCTGCACCAACTCGGCGATCGCGTCGTCGGTGAGCTCGATCAGCGGGCCGTCGGGCGTCATCCGCTCGCGCGCGCCGAGCCGGCGCTCCGGAGGCGACAGCGGCGGCGGGCCGGCGGCGCACAGCCGGTAGAGCTCGGGCCGGGCCTGGCGGCCGAGCGCGATCAGGTCGCTGAACCCCTCGGTGGCGACAAACGCGGTGCGGGCGCCCGCCCCCTGCAGCAGCGCGTTGGTGGCGACCGTCATCCCGTGGGAAAAGTCGTCGATGTGGTCGGCGCGGGCGCCGGCCCGCTCGAGCGCGGCCTGGACCGCCGCCTGCACGCCGGCGGACTGGTCAGCGGGCGTGGTCGGCGCCTTGGCGGTGATCAGGCGGCCGTCGGGCAGCGCGAGCACGGCGTCGGTGAACGTCCCGCCGACGTCGACTCCGAGCAGCATCGAGGCGTGAAGTTAGCGCCGCGCGCCGGCCCGCAGCCGCTCGAACCACAGGGCGCGTCAGCGCCCCCCCAAAAAAGAAACCCGTGCCGGCTATGCGGCGATGCGGAACTCCAGGTCCTCGGTCTCGGCCAGGTGCTGGTGCGACGGGCAGTAGCCGTTGTGTGGCAGCGGCACGCGCTGGCACGGCGTGCCCTTGCGCGTGCTGGCGCGGCAGTGCAGCGGGTTGCCGGCGAGGTCGTAGCCGTTCTGCGGCTGGTTGCGGATGAAGTCGTCGGCGTAGGCGAGGTAGCGCTCGACGACGTGCAGGACGCGCAGCTGGGCGCTCATCGGGAAGTAGGTGCGGATGTCGCGAAACAGCGTGCGCGCCGGATGCGCGAAGTAGTGGCGGTCAGTCGCCATCCGCTCGATCGTCGCCTCGACCAGCCGCAGCACGCGCTTGTGGTTGGCGTTCGGGCAGTCCGCGTGCTCGGGTTCGATGATGTCGCTTGCGATCTCCCGATAGATCGCGCGGCTGAACCGATACATGGGTTGTCTCCGTTCGTCGCGGGATGGGGGATGCGGCTGGGCCCCCGTCCGTGCCCATGCCTTCCGGCGATCAGTATTCAGCCGTCGTGTGAAGAGTTGACGAACGCGCCCATTAACTGCGTGTTAAGTGGCGGGCGCCGCTAATCCCAGCGCTGGAGCGCCGGTTCGTCGTCGGCGGCGAGCGTCACGTGGCAGCGATCCATGCCGGGATCGAGCCGCGGGAAGTCCGTTCGCAGGTGCGCGCCGCGGCTCTCGCGGCGGGCCAGCGCGGCCCGCGCGATCAGGCGCACGAGCGGATGCGGGTCCTGTAACAGCGATGACAGCCCGTCGGCGCTGCGCTGCAGCCCCGCGTGGCGCCACAGCGCCTCGCGCGAGGCCTGCGTCAGCTCCGGCTTGGGCAGCGGCTTCTCCTCGGTGAACGGCCCCGGCGCGCCGTTCGATGGTGCGTCGCCGATCGCCGCGCGCGCCGCACGCGCCCCGAACACGAAGCACTCGCTCAGCGAGTTCGACGCCAGCCGGTTGGCGCCGTGCAGCCCCGTGCATGAGCACTCGCCGACCGCGTACAGACCCGGCACCGAGGCGCGGCCGTGCAGGTCGGTCGCGATCCCGCCCATCATGTAGTGCGCGGCCGGCGCGACCGGGATCAGCTCGTGCTCGGGGTCGATCCCCGCGCGCTTGAGCTCGCCGACGACGTTCGGGAACAGCGCCGGGTCGACATGGCGCATGTCGAGGCCGACCGGGCGGCCGCCACCCGCGTCGATCCGCTGCTGGACGGCGCGTGCGACCTCGTCGCGCGGCGCGAGCTCGTCGACGAAACGCTGCCCTTGCGCGTCGAGCAGGTGCGCGCCCTCGCCGCGGACGGCCTCGGTGACCAAAAAGCCGTCGGCGCCGTTATCGCCGGCGACCGCGGTCGGGTGAAACTGCATCAGCTCCAGATCGGCCAGCCGCGCGCCGGCGTCGTGGGCGAGCACGAGGCCGCCGCCGATCGCCCCGGCGGGGTTGGTGGTGCGCGCCCACATCGCGGCGGCACCGCCGGTCGCGACCACCGCCGCGGGCGTGTCGATGATCGTGCCGTCGACGAGCCGCAGCGCGGCCACGTGCCCGTGCGCGTCGGTCAGGATCCGGATCACCGCGAGCTCCTCGATCACCTCGATTCGCGGATGCTCGGCGGCCACCGCCGACAGCTGGCGGATGATCCGCCGGCCGGTCGCAGCGCCGCCCGCGTGCACGATCCGCCGCTGCGAGTGGCCGCCCTCGAGGCCGAGCGACAGCGTCCCGCAGCGGTCGGCGTCGAAGCTGACGCCGAGTTCGATCAGGTCCTCGACGGCGCGCGGGGCCTCGTCGACGAGCACCCGCGCGGCCGACTCGCGCACGCAGCCGCGGCCCGCGTTGATGGTGTCGCGCAGGTGCAGCTCGGCGCTGTCTGTGTCGGCGAGCGCGGCCGCGAGCCCGCCCTGGGCCCAGTAGCTGGATGCGCCGGCCAGCGGCGTCGCGGACACGAGCGTGACGGCCGCACCCTGGCGAGCTGCGCACAACGCCGTGTAGAGGCCGGCGGCGCCGGCGCCGATCACGGCGACCTGGGTGTCGTTGCGGCTCACGGGGCAGGTACGGTACTCGCCGATGGCAACCGCCCCGATCCTGTTGATGCACCCGTCGTCGTTGGAGCACCAGACCGGGCCGCATCCCGAGCGCGCCGAACGGATCGTGGCGATCGAGGCCGAGCTGTCGGCATGTGGCTGGGCAGGATACGAACGGGTTTCGTCCCCGGCCGTGCCGGAGGCGGCGCTGACGGCTGTGCACGCTGGTTCGCACGTCGAGCGGATCCGGGCGCTGGCGGCGGCGGGCGGCGGTGCTGTCGACGCCGACACGGTGATGTCGGCGGGATCGTTCCTCGCCGCTTCGCACGCGGCCGGTGGGGCGGTGGAGCTCGTCTCCCGGGTCGTCTCCGGCGCCGCCCCCGTTGGCTTCAGCGTGCACCGGCCGCCCGGCCACCACGCGACCGCCGACCGCGCGATGGGGTTCTGCCTGTTCAACAGCGTCGCGGTCGCGGCGCGCTGGGCGCTGGACGAGCTGGGCCTGGAGCGGGTGATGATCGTCGACTACGACGTCCACCACGGCAACGGCACCAACGACCTCTTCGCCGCCGAGCCGCGCCTGCTGTTCGTGTCCGTGCACCAGTCGCCGCTGTACCCGGGGACCGGGCCGGCGACCGACGTCGGTCATGGCGCCGGCGAGGGGTTCAACGTCAATCTGCCGGTCGACCCAGGCTCCGGCGACGCCGTGTTCGTCGGGATGGTCGAGGCGATCGCGGTGCCGCTGGCGCTGGCGTTCGAGCCGCAGCTGCTGCTGATCTCGGCCGGGTTCGACGCCCACCGTGACGATCCGCTGGCCGAGTGCGTCGTGACGCCTGACGGGTTTGCGGCGATGACCGCGCTGCTGCGCGACGCCGGGGCTGCGCTGGGCGTGCCGGTCGCAGGGGTTTTGGAGGGGGGCTACGGGCTGGACGGGCTGGCGCGCTCGCTGCGGGCGTCGATGGAGGCGCTGGCGGCGCCAGCCTCGTCGGCCGCGGCGGCGGGTCGCTCGAGCGGCGCGGTTGGCGAGTGGCCGCCGGTCGTGCGTGGAGCGCGGGCGCGAGTGGCGCGGCGCTGGCCGGCGCTCGCGGACTGAGCGGCGGCGGCGGTTCGCGAACGATGGCGATTGGGGGGCGGTGTTGCCGCGGCGCTCGCCATCGTTCGGCGATCACCAGCCGCGGGTGTCGAGCAGCTGCACCCAGGCGGCGAGCACGGCCCGGGCGCAGGCGTCGCTCGAGTACGGCTCGGCGTGGGCGCGGCCGTCGGCGAGGCGCGGGTCGGGCGCGGCCAGGTGGGGGGCGAGGGCCGCGCGCCAGGTCGCGGCGTCGAACGGCGCGCACAGCGTCCCGGCGACGCCGTCCAGCGCCTGCGGGGCGACGCCGACCGGCGTCGAGAGGACCGGCACGTCGCAGGCGAGCGCCTCGAGCGCCGCGAGCCCGAACGACTCGCGCTCGGAGGTGACGACGACGGCGTTGGCGGCGTTGACGTGGAGCGGGACGTCCGCCGGATCGACGTCGCCGAGCGTCAGCAGCGTCGCGTCCGGCTCGCCGTTGTCGTCGAGCAGCTGCCGGGCGCGGTCGACGCGCTTCTCGGGGCGCTCCGGGTCGGCTCCGAACAGGACGTAGCGGCCGGCCGGGTCCAGCCCGAGCGCTTTGCGCGCCTCGGCTCGGTCGATCGGCTTGAAGCGGGCGAGGTCGACGCCGGCGGGCAGCACCTTCACGTGCTTGGGCGCGCACGCCCAGCGCGGGATCCGGTTCGCGAGTGCCGTCGAGGTGACGCCGACGAGGTTGGACAGGCGCAGCGTGGCGAGGGTGATCGCGCGCGAGCGCGGGTGCTCGAGGTCGGTGCCGTGGAGCGTCACCACCCGCGCCCGCGTCGGGACCGCCCGCCCCGGCCACGCCGACAGCCCGAAGTGTGCGTGGACGATGTCGAAGCGCTCGCCGCGGAAGCGGCGCCCCAGCTCGCGCGAGGCTCGCGTGTAGGCGCGGTAGCCACCTGGCTCGAAGGCGAACACGTCGAGCTGGACCTCGCCGGTGCGCCGCAGCGCGTCGACCTGGTCGCGCACGAAGCTGCCGAGCGCCGGGTGCTCGGGCGAGGGGTACATGTTTGTGACGACGAGCGCGCGCATCGGTGCGTGGCTTGAGTATGCGACGGCGCCGGCGCGTTCGGGCTCGCACCGGGAACGTGCGTCATGCCGGTCGACGGGCGACGGCCGCGCCCTCTGCCACCATGAGGCCGCAATGCGCTCAGAGCTTCCGGTGGCGGTATTCGACTCAGGCGTGGGCGGGCTGACGGTGCTGCACGAGCTGCTCGTCTCGCTGCCCGGCGAGGACTACGTGTACCTCGGCGACACTGCGCGGTTCCCGTACGGTGAGCGGTCGCAGGCCGAGCTGCGGGCGTTTGCGATCGAGATCGCCGACCACCTGCTCCGCGAGGGGGTGAAGCTGCTCGTGGTCGCGTGCAACGCCGCCAGCGCGGCCGCGCTCGAGCCGCTCGAGCGCCACCTCGCGACGGCCGGCGTCGACGTCGACGTGATCGGCGTCGTCGCGCCCGCGACGCAGCTAGCGGTCGCCGGCAGCCGCAACGGCCGGATCGGGGTGCTGGCGACGCCGGCGACGGTCGCGTCGGGGGCGTATGTGCGCGCGGTCCGGGCCTCGGACCGGCACGTGCACGTGGAGGCGGTCGCGTGCCCGGACCTGGCCCCGATCATCCAGGGAGGATTCCCGTTCGATCAGCACGTCGTCGACACCGTCCGCAGCTACTGCGCGCCGCTGCGCGTGGCCGAGGTCGACACCGTGATCCTTGGTTGCACCCACTATCCGCTGGTGGCGCCGTTGCTGCAGCGGATGCTCGGCCGCGGCGTCACGCTCGTCAGCTCCGGAACGGGGGTCGCGCGCAGCGTCGAGCGGGCGCTGACCGCGCGCGGACTGCTCAACCCGCGCGCGGGAGAGGGGTCGTACCGCTTTCGCTGCACCGGGGATGTCGCCGCGTTCGAGCGGCTCGGCACCCGTTTTCTGCAGATGCCGCTCGGCGAGGTCATGCGCGTCGACCTCGGGGCCGGCGCGGCTGAGGTCGCCGCGTGAGACGTGAGCGGGCGCACGACCGGGGCGTTCGGATGAAGCAGGCCCGGGCTGCTGGGACGGTCGCGTGAGCGAAGCCGTCACGCGCAGCTACGGGCGGGCGCCGGGCGACCTGCGGCCGGTCACGATCGAGCCGGGGTTCGTGCGCACCGCCGCCGGGTCGGCGCTGATCTCGGCGGGCGAGACGCGCGTGATCTGCACCGCGTCGGCGCAGGAGTCGGTGCCGCGCTGGCTGGCGAAATCCGGTCGCGGCTGGGTGACGGCCGAGTACGGGATGCTTCCCGCCTCCACCGGGGAACGCAAGCAACGCGACGTGTCCAAGGGCCGGCTCGACGGCCGCTCGGTTGAGATCCAGCGGCTGATCGGCCGCTCGCTGCGCGGGGTCGTCGACTTCGAAGCGCTCGGCGAGCGCACGATCTACATCGACTGCGACGTGTTGCAGGCCGACGGCGGCACTCGCTGCGCGTCGATCACCGGCGGCATGGTCGCGCTGTCACTGGCGTGCGCGAAGCTGGTGCGCGACGGCGCGCTCGAGCGCTCGCCGCTGACCGGGTCGGTCGCGGCGGTGTCGGCAGGGGTCGTCGACGGGGTGGCGCTCCTCGACCTCGACTACGCCGAGGACTCGACCGCGGAGGTCGACGCCAACGTCGTGATGACCGGCGACGGCGGCCTCGTCGAGGTGCAGGCGACGGCCGAGCGCACGCCGCTGTCGCGTGCCCACCTCGACGACCTGCTGGCGCTGGCCGCCGACGGGATCGAGACGCTGCGGGAGCTGCAGCAGCGAGCCGTTGGCGACGCGGCGGACTGAGCTCGTGTGGGACGGCTGAGCCGGTGGGATGGGCGGAGCCGATGACGGACCGCGGTTCGCTGCTGCTGTCGAGCCGCAATCCCCACAAGCTGCGGGAGTTCGGGCGCCTGCTGGCGCCGAGCGGCCGGGCGGTCGATCCGCTGCCCGACGGGGTCGCGCTGCCGCCGGAGGTCGCCGACACGTTCGAGGGCAACGCGCTGCCCAAGGCGCGGACGGCCGCGGCCGCGACCGGCCGCGCGGCGATCGCCGACGACTCCGGGATCGAGGCCGCGGCGCTGGACGGTGGGCCCGGGGTGCGCTCGGCACGATTCGCCGGCGAGCACGCCACTGACCACGAGAACCTCGACCTGCTGCTCGCCTCCGCGCCGGTCGGCAGCGAGCTGCGCTACGTCTGCGCGCTCGCCTACGTCGACCCCGTGCGCTCGCTCGAGCGCGTGTTCTACGGCTACTGCACCGGGACGCTCGCCGCGTCGCCGCGGGGGACGCGGGGATTCGGCTATGACCCCGCGTTCGTGCCCGACGACATCGGCGGCGGACGCACGATGGCCGAGCTCGAGGACGCCGACAAGGATCGCATCAGCCACCGCGGGCGTGCCGTCCGCGAGTTGCTGCGGTGGCTCGACGCCAGCGGTTGAGGGCAGGGCTCCGCTCGCCGGTTACGTGGGTGAGCGAGGTCGATCACCGGCGACCAGGTCGCTCAGGGGCGACCAGGTCGATGACCGGCGGCCAGGGTCGATCAGGAGCGGCCAGGTCGATCAGGGGCGGCCAGGGTCGATGAGCGGCGGCCAGGGTCGATGACCGGCGGCCAGGTTGATGACCGGCGGCCAGGTTGATGACCGGCGGCAACCCGCTTCGACCCGAGCGACGCGTCCGTTCCGTGCAGATCCGCCAAACTGGGTGCGCCAGACGTGAGTTGGTTGCGAATCGGCGCTGTGGGGATCAAGATCCGCCATCTTCGCTGGCTGATGCCTAGATTGGCGAGTTCTCCAGGCGCCGCGCGGCCATCTGCCGGGGACGGCGCGTTTCGGCCGGTGCGGTCGTTCTGGCGACCGCAGGGGCGGCGTCAGTCGCTTCGCAGCCGGCCGGTAGCAATCGTCTCGCCGGGCGCCCGACTGCGCCAACCGCGCGATCAGACGATGTTGATCCCCGCCGACACGGCGACCGCAAACGTCACCTCGGCGTAGCCGTAGTAGCCATCGAGCAGCAGGATGGCGACCGTCACGAGGGAGACGAGCACCGTGCAGATCCATGCGATACGCCCGAGATCCACGCGCGCCATTGTGGCGGGTGGCGGCGACGTTCGCGGCGAGGCCGAGGCGGGCGGGATGCGGCGCGGCGCCTGCCGAACGCCCGTGATTACGGGCGTTACGCCCGTTTGGGGGCGTTCTGCGCTCGCTCGTTGTCCGCAAATTGCGGGAAAAGCGAGCCGAACCCCCGTTCTGCCGTCCGATGCGTGTGGTGACAATGGACGAGAGGCCCCGTCCGCGGGAGGGAGGCGGTGTCCGCCGCCCCTGTTAGCTTCGACATTCCTACGACCCTTCGATAAGGAGGAGCAGTGACAAAGTCTGAATTCGTGGACCAGGTCGCGGACCGCGCCGGGTTGACCAAGAAGGACGCCGGAGACGCCGTCGACGCGATGCTGGACACGATCGAAGACGCGCTCAAGCGCGGCAGCGACGTGACGTTCTCGGGCTTTGGCAAGTTCAGCGTCTCGAGCCGCTCGGCGCGTGAGGGCCGTAACCCGGCGACCGGCGAGAAGATCCGGATCGCCGCTTCGAAGGTGCCGAAGTTCACGGCGGGCGCGGCGCTCAAGAAGGCGGTCAAATAAGCGAACCGGCCGAAACCGGAGCGCCGGCGTCATCAGCCGCCGGCGTCTCCGAACCTGGCGCGGTGGCGTCGAGCGATCGCGGTGCGGTGCCGCCCAGCGATCGCGGTGCGGTGCCGTCGAGCGATCGCGGTGCGGTCGCGCCCAGCGATCGCGGTGCGGTGCCGTTGGGCGATCGGCTTGCCGATGCGGTCCGGGGGCGCCGATCACAGTTGGTGCTCGGGATCGACCCCGATCCGGGTCGGCTGTGGCCACGCGCGCTCGAGCTCGCGGGACAGGATCGCTCCGCTCACGACGACGACCCGTCGACACGGACCGGCCGCGCGGTCGCCGCGCACTGCCGCCTGCTGCTCGACGCGGCCGGCGACCAGTGCGTCGCGATCAAGCCACAGGTCGCGTGCTTCGAGCGGCTCGGAGCGCCTGGGTGGGCGGCGTTGCGCGAGCTGGTCGCCGACGCCCACGAACGCGGGCTGCTCGTCGTCGCCGACGCCAAGCGCGGCGACATCGACATCTCCGCGACGGCGTACGGTCATGCGTTCTTCACCGGCGTCAGCACCCCCTACGGCCACGTTCCGGGGCTCGGCGCCGACCTGCTGACGGCAAGCCCGCTGCTCGGCCGTGACTCGATCGCGGCGCTGTTAGGGCAGGCGCGCACGGTCGGGGGCGGACTGCTGCTGCTGACGCGCACCTCGAACCCGGGGGCGGCCGACCTCCAGGGCCTCATGCTCCGGGACGGTGGCACGGTCAGCGAGGCGATCGCCGCACTCGTCGACGCCCAGGGTCGCGACAACATCGGACGCTCGGGCCTGTCGGACGTCGGCGCCGTCACCGGCGCGACCGCGCCCGAGCACCTCGAGCGGCTGCGCGAGCTGATGCCCGCCGCCGTGATGCTGCTGCCCGGGCTCGGAGCCCAGGGCGGCGACGATCGCGGCCTGCGGGCAGCGTTCGCTCCCGGTCCCGCCGGCGGCCTGGTGCCGGTCTCACGCGGGATCGCATACGCGTTCGAAGGGGCCGGCAGAGACCCCGCGGACGCGGCCGCGAACGAGGCGCGGCGGCTGCGTGAGCTGCTCTGGGATCTGTACGCCTGACGGGCACGGCGCGGGCACCGCGGCACTCGCGCAGCCTCCTGCGGACGGTGCTGACGCGTGCCATCGACCGTGCGGGAGCGGGTAGCGGTGCCGGTATGATCCGGCCCGCATGGTGGGGAGAGTTGCGCGCTTGCTCGCGCCGATCGCGATCATCGCCGTCGCTGTGGCCATCTACCTGATCGTCCACGCAACCGTCGACTCCAAGCACCACACCGTGAGCCACCACCACAGCGCGCATGTCTCCGAGCGCCATCACCGCCACAAGCGCCACGGCCACAAGCCGACGGTCTACGTCGTCAAGGCGGGCGACACGCTCGGCGGGATCGCGGTCAGCACCCACATCCCGCTGCCACGGCTCGAGGCGCTGAACCCGAACGTGTCCCCGAACGCGCTGCAGACGGGGCAACGGCTGAGGCTGCGACGGTGAGACGCAGCGCCGCGAACGCCGCGGCGGCAGTGATCTGCGGAATCGCGGCGTTGGTCGCCGCCCCCGCGGTCGCGTTCGCCAAGGCGCCCCTGAAGCTCTCGGTGACCGCCGCGGCGATGTATGCACCCGCGACCGGGCAGATGCTGTACGGGGTCAACGCCAACCGTGAGCGAGCGATCGCGTCGACGACGAAGCTGATGACGGCGCTGGTCGTTCTGCAGCACGTCCACGACCTGCAACGAGTCTTCGTGTACCCGAATTACCACACGGCGGCGTCCGACTCCCAGATCGGGTTGCAACCAGGCGAGCGGATGACGGTCCACGACCTGCTGGTGGCGATGATGCTGCCAAGCGCCGACGACGCCGCCGAGGATCTCGCCTACAACGTCGGACACGGGTCGGTTGGCAGGTTCGTCGCGATGATGAACCGCGAGGCGCGCAAGCTCGGACTGCGGCACACGCACTACAGCACCCCGATTGGGCTCGACACCCCCGGCAACTACTCGACCGCCGCCGACCTCGTCAGGCTCGCCGCGTACGACCTCTCGCACTCGGCGTTCTTCGCGCGTACGGTCGCGCGGCCCAGCGCTGTGCTGCGCACCGGCCCCGAGCATTACGTCACCAACCTCAACACGCTCGTCGGCAGGGTGCCGTGGATCGACGGCGTCAAGACCGGTCACACCAACGACGCCGGCTACGTGCTGGTCGCCTCCGGGCACAGGGATGGCATGAGGCTGATCACCGCGGTCCTCGGCACGGACTCCGAGACCGCGCGCGCCACCAACACGATGGCGCTGATGGACTACGGCTACGGGAACTTCCGCAGCTGGACCCCCGTCCGCTCCCATCAGGTCGTGGCGAGGCCGGCGATCGAGCACCGGCCGGGGGTGCACGTGCCGGTGTACGCGGCGGCCTCGTTCACGCGGATCCTGCCGCGTCACGCGCGCGTGCGGCTCCGCGCCGACGTGCCGGCGCGGCTCGCCGGCCCGTTGCCGCGCGGGACCGTCGTCGGCTCAGCGAAGGTGGTCGTCAACGGACGGGTGGTCAAGTCGGTCCCGGTGGTGCTCGAGCGCACGCTGCCGGCGGTCAGCGGGCTGACGCTGGCAGCGCGCACCGTGACCAAGCCGCTGACGCTCGTGCTGATCGCGATCGTCGTCGCGCTCGCGGTCGTCGCGCTCGTCGTCGTTCGTCGCCGCGGCGGGTCCGGCGGCTCCGGGAGGCCCGGGAGCGGGTCAAACGATCCGGATTGGGAGGTCGCATGATCATCACGGTCACGCTCAACGCCGCCATGGACAAGACGCTCGAGGTGCCAAGCTTCACCGTCGGGCGCCGTCACCGGACCGTCGACCAGACGACGATGCCGGGCGGCAAGGGTGTCAACATCGCGCGCGCGATCAAACGGCTCGGGCAGCCCGTGATCGCGACCGGACTGGCGGGCGGGGCGACCGGGACGCGGATCGTCGAGGCGCTCAACGACGAGTCGATCCTCAACGACTTCGTGCGGATCTATGACGAGTCGCGCACGAACACCGCCGTGCTCGATCCGACGACCGGTCACCACACGGAGATCAACGAGCGCGGGCCGGCGGTATCCGCCCAGGAGATGGAGCTGTTTCGAGAGAAGCTCCTGTACCTGGCCCAGGGCGCGTCGATCTGCGTGTTCGCCGGCAGCCTGCCACGGGGCGTCGAGAACGACGTCTACCACTCGCTGATCCGCGACGTGCGGCGCGTCGGCGCATGGACGATCATCGACTCCGACGGCGAACCGCTCCGGATGTCGATGCGTGCCGAGCCCGATCTCGTCTCGCCCAACGAGCTTGAGGCCGAGGAGCTCGTCGGGCACGAGTTCAACGATTCCGACGACCGTGCCCAGGCGGTGGTCGAGATGATCCGCCAAGGCGCCCGTGAGGCGATCATGACGGTGCCCGACGGCTGCTACGCGCGCTTGGTGGTCGACGGTGCGCCGACGAGCTTCCGCGTTCGCGTCTCCGAGCAGGACGCGCGTTCGGCGGTCGGCTCCGGCGACGCGTTCCTGGCGGGCTTCGTCGCCGCCCGCTACTCGGGCTCGGACCCGGTCGAGTGCCTGCGCTTCGGGGTCGCATGCGGCGCCGAGTCCACGCACCACTTCGGCGCCGGGATCATCGATCCGGGGCGGGTCGAGCGGCTCCTGTCCGAGGTCGAGTCAGAGCGGCTCGAGCTCGGCGCCGAGATCGGCTGAAACACGCTGTCACGGCGGTCTTCGCCGAACCCGCAACGAGCGTCGTAGCGGCCCTCTCAGGCCCCGGAATCCGGGGGTGCCGGTGCTATCGTCGAACCCCCTCGATGGTCGTCACCATCACACATCCGACCCGTCCGTACCGGAGGCTAGGCTGCTGAAATGGAAGTAGAGATCGGCCGTGGAAAGAAGGCCCGTCGGGCGTACGGATTCGACGACATCGCGATCGTTCCGTCACGTCGCACGCGTGACCCCGACGACGTCGACATTTCGTGGACGCTTGGCCCGTACCGGTTCGATCTGCCGCTGCTCGCGGCCGCGCTCGACGGCGTCGTCTCGCCCGAGACCGCCGGCGTCATCGGCAAGCTCGGCGGCCTCGCCGTCCTCAACCTCGAGGGCATCTTCTGTCGCTACGAGGACGCCGACGAACAGCTCGAGCGGATCGCGAGCTTCTCGCCCGACATCGCCACCCGCGAGCTGCAGGACATCTACCGCGAGCCGGTCAAGCCCGAGCTGATCGCCAAGCGCATCCAGGAGATCAAGGCACACGGTGTTGTCGCGGCGGCATCGCTGACGCCGCAGAAGGTGCGCCGGCACTACGAGGTCGCGCTCGAGGCCGGGCTCGACATCCTCGTGATCCAGGGCACGGTCGTCTCCGCCGAGCACGTCTCGCGTGACGAGACGCGACCGCCGCTGAACCTCAAGGAGTTCATCCGCGAGCTGGCACCCACGCCCGTCGTCGTCGGCGGCTGCGCCTCCTACCACACGGGCCTGCATCTGATGCGGACCGGGGCCGCCGGCGTGCTCGTCGGCGTCGGACCCGGCCAGATCTGCACGACCCGGGGCGTGCTCGGGATCGGCGTGCCGCAGGCAACCGCGATCGCCGACGTCGCGGCGGCCCGTTCGCAGCACATGCTCGAGACCGGCGACTACGTCAAGGTGATCGCCGACGGCGGCATGCGCAACGGCGGAGATGTCGCCAAGGCGATCGCGTGCGGCGCCGACGCGGTGATGCTCGGCTCGGCGCTGGCGCGCGCCTACGAGGCGCCTGGGCACGGCTACAACTGGGGGATGGCGACGTTCCATCCGACGTTGCCGCGGGGCGCTCGGGTCGCGACCAAGCAGAACGGCACGCTCGAGGAGATCATCAAGGGGCCGGCCCGGGAGAACGACGGCACGTTCAACCTGATGGGCGGCCTGTCGACGTCGATGGCGACGTGCGGCTACCGCGACATCGCCGAGTTCAACCGTGCCGAGCTGATGGTCGCGCCCGCGCTGCAGACCGAAGGCAAGCAGCTGCAGCGGACCCAGGGCGTGGGCATGGGCGCGCGTGAGGCCGCAGTGGGTGTCGCCGATTAGCGACAACCCGTCCATCGCCGCGACCGCCGTTGGCGATGGGATCGAGGTGCGCTCAGAGGAGGGCCCGGCGGCCGGCGGCGCCGCGACCGACGCACTGCGCGAGGCGATCGATCAGGTGGTCGTGCTCGACTTCGGCGGCCAGTACTCGCAGCTGATCGCGCGGCGCGTGCGCGAGCTGGGCGTGTTCTCGGAGCTGTTGCCCCATCACGTGGGGGCGGCCGAGGTCGCGCGGCGCCGGCCAAAGGGCGTGATCCTCTCCGGCGGTCCCGCGTCGGTGTACGCGGACGGCGCGCCGCCGCTGCAGCGCGAGCTGCTCGAACTCGGGGTGCCGGTGCTCGGAATCTGCTACGGGATGCAGCTGCTGGCGCTGGCGCTGGGCGGCCGCGTCGAGGGCGCCGAGGTCGGCGAGTTCGGCCGCTCCCAGCTGAGCGTCGGCGTCAGCGGGCGACTGCTGGCGCACACGCCGGAGGAGCAGACATGCTGGATGTCGCACCGCGACACCGTGTTCGACGCGCCGCCCGGATTCACGGCGCTGGCGTCGTCGACCGCGTCGCCGGTGGCGGCGTTCGAGTCGCTGCAACGCCAGATCTACGGGATCCAGTTTCACCCCGAGGTCGTGCACACCCCATACGGCCAGCAGGTGCTTCAGAACTTCTTGACCGATATTTGCCGCTGCGACGGATCGTGGTCGATCGCCTCGGTGATCGACGAGCAGGTGCGCCGCATCTCCGAGCAGGTCGGCTCCGACGGCCGCGCGATCTGCGGATTGTCGGGTGGGGTCGACTCGACGGTCGCGGCGCTGCTCGTGCACCGCGCGATCGGCGATCGGCTCACGTGCGTGTTCGTCGACGGCGGCCTGATGCGCAAGAACGAGGGCGAGCAGGTGGTGGCCGCGTTCCGCGACCACTTCAAGGTGCCGCTGGTCGCGGTCGACGCCGAGGACCGCTTCCTCGGCGCGCTTGCCGGCGTCGTCGACCCCGAGCGCAAGCGCAAGGTGATCGGCTCGGAGTTCATCCGCGTGTTCGAGGAGGAGGCGGCCAGACTCCAGGATGCGCGGTTCCTCGTGCAGGGCACGCTGTACTCCGACGTGATCGAGTCCGGGGGCGGCACCGGCGCGGCCACGATCAAGTCCCACCACAACGTCGGCGGGCTGCCCGAGGACCTCGAGTTCGAGCTCGTCGAGCCGCTGCGCACGCTGTTCAAGGACGAGGTCCGCCAGGTCGGCGCCGAGCTCGGCCTGCCCGAACGGTTCGTCTGGCGCCAGCCGTTCCCCGGGCCCGGGCTCGCGATCCGGATCGTCGGCGGCGAGGTCACTCGCGAGCGCCTGGACGTCCTGCGCGAGGCCGACGCGATCCTCCAGGAGGAGATCCGCGCCGCCGGCCTGTACCGGGAGCTGTGGCAATCGTTCTGCGTGCTGCCTGAGATCCGAACGGTCGGGGTGCAGGGCGACGAGCGCACCTACGGCAACGTCGTCGCGATCCGCGCCGTCACCTCCGACGACGCGATGACCGCCGATTGGGCGCGGCTGCCCTACGACTTGCTGGAGCGGATCTCCAACCGCATGATCAACGAGATCCGACAGGTGGGGCGGGTCGTGCTCGACATCACGAGCAAGCCGCCCGGCACGATCGAGTGGGAGTAGGTCGAGTCGCCGCTGTCACAGCAGCGGCCGGGCTCCGTCGAGGATCGGGCGCACGAACTTCGCGGTCTGCGCCGGCAGTTGGTCCAGCGGGAACCACGACGCCGTTTCGAGCTCGGCGAGCGCGAGCGTGAGCGTCGGTGCGGTGACCTCGGCGCCGTAGATGTGCAGCGTCTGGCGATGGCCCTCGACGTGCGCGGACAGGACGCCGAGGGGCCGCCAGTGCAGGCCGTCGAGACCCAGCTCCTCGCCCATCTCGCGGCGGGCGGCGTCGGCGTGTGTCTCGCCGTTGCGGCGGCCGCCGCCGGGGAGATCCCAGTCGCGATTGCCGTAGGTGTGGCGCACCAGCAGCACCCGGCCGCGATCGGTGAGCACGCACTTGACGCCGCCCCAGTCGATCGGCACCAGTGGCCGGATCACGCGCAGCATCAGCGCGGCGATCCGATACGCCAGTCGGCGGGCGCGAATGGTCGGCGGCATTCAGCGAGAGTATGAGGACGACGGGCCCCCGAAGGGCGGCTATCATCGTCCCCCGGCCGCGCAGAGATGCGCGGCTCGTGCATGCCATGAAGACTTACGTAGCCAAACCCACCGACCGTGAGCGCGATTGGCTCGTCGTCGACGCCACCGGCCAGACGCTCGGGCGGCTCGCGACGCAGATCGCCGACGCGCTGCGCGGCAAGCGCAAGCCAACGTACACGCCGCATATCGACACCGGCGACTTCGTGATCGTCGTCAACGCCGAGAAGATCTCGGTCACCGGCAACAAGCTTCGCGACAAGCGCTACTACCGGCACTCCGGGTACCCCGGCGGGCTGAAGTCGCGCAGCCTCGGCGACATGCTCGAGCGGCGGCCCGAGGAGGTCATCCGGATGGCCGTCAAGGGGATGCTGCCGCGCAATCGTCTTGCCCGCAAGCAGCTGACCAAGCTCAAGGTCTACGCCGGTCCCGAGCATCCGCACGCCGCCCAGCAGCCGCGACCGATGGAGATCGCCCAGTGACCGAGCATCCCGAGGACGAGCCCCGCGCCGGGGAGCCCGACGAGGCCGCAGAGCCGGCGCCGGAGCCCGAGGCGGCGGCTCCCGAGCCTACGGAGCCGGAGGCGCCCGAGGCCGCCGAGCCCGAGGCGCCGGCCGCCGAGCCCGCCGTCCAGGAGCCGGCACCCGCGCCCGTCGCCGACAGCACCACGCCCGAGCAGCCCGCGACGCCCGAGCAGCCCGCCGACGAACCGGTGGTCGAGGCCGCCGCGGTGGCCGAGGGCGAGCCGCGCGACGAGGCCGAAGCGGTCGTCGAGGACGACGGCGAGGAGGCGCCGGCGCGCAACCGCCCGGAGATCCCCGGCATGGACCTGGAGCCCGACCTCGTCGCCGAGGACGACCAGTATCTGGACGCTGAGGCCCGCGCCGCCGCCGAGGCGGAAGCCGAGGCCGCGGCCGCTCGTGCGCAGGACGACGATCAGGACGAGCATCCGCAGCCGATCGCCGATGCAGCGATCAACCTCGCGTCGGGCGCGCGTTACACGGCGACGGGCAAGCGCAAGACCGCGGTCGCGCGCGTGATCCTCAAGCCCGGCACCGGCGCCTACACGATCAACGACAAGGAACTCGACGTCTTCTTCCCGCGCGAGACGTTGCGACGGATCATCCGCCAGCCGTTGGAAGCCGTCGGCTACGACTCGCGGATGGACGTGGTCGCGCGGATGCACGGAGGTGGCGTCTCGGCCCAGTCCGGTGCCTTGCGGCACGGCATCGCCCGCGCGCTGCTGGAGGCCGATCCGAACCTGCGCGGCGAGCTCAAGCGCCGTGGCTTCCTCACGCGTGATCCGCGCGTGAAGGAGCGCAAGAAGGCCGGGCTCAAGAAGGCCCGCAAGCGGCCACAGTTCTCGAAGCGCTAGCCGTACTCACGGGCGCGGGCACCCGATGGCGCGTGAGTTGTTCGGCACCGATGGCGTTCGTGGGCGCGCGGGCGACTTCTTGACCGCCGAGCTGGCGCTGCAGCTCGCGCGTGCGGCGGTCCTGCACGGCGGTCACGAGCGCCCGCAGGTGCTGATCGTTCGCGACACGCGCGAATCCGGGGAGATGCTCGAGGCGGCAATCGCCGCCGGCGTCACGGCCGCGGGGGGTGACGCGCTGCTGGGCGGCGTGTTGCCGACGCCCGCCGCGCCGATGCTCGTGCGCCGACACGGCCTGCAGATGGCGGCCGTGATCTCGGCCTCGCACAACCCGTACGAGGACAACGGGATCAAGCTGTTCGGCGCCGACGGCTTCAAGCTGCACGACGACACCGAACATGAGATCGAAGCGGCGCTGAACGAGATTCCAGAGCCGAGCGTGCGGATCGGGCGCGTGCGGCCGCTGCACGGCGCATTCGAGGACTACCTCCGAGAGCTGCACGGCCGCTTCTCCGAGCTTGACCTCAGCGGCCGGCGGGTGCTGCTGGACTGCGCCAACGGCGCCACCCACGAGGCCGCGCCCGAGATCTTCAGACGGCTCGGTGCCGACGTGACCGTGATCGCCGACGAGCCCGATGGACGCAACATCAACGACGGCTGTGGCTCCACTCACCTCGACACGATCCGCGCGCGCGTCGCCGACGGCGACTTCGAGCTGGGGTTCGCGTTCGACGGCGACGGCGACCGCGTGCTCGCGATCGACGCCGACGGGGCGATCGTCGATGGCGACGAGCTCGTTGCGATGGCCGCGATCCACCTGCGAGGAGCGGGACGGCTGCCGGGCGGCGGCGTCGCCGTCACCGTGATGACCAATTACGGATTCCACACCGCGATGCGCGACGCGGGCGTCGAGGTCGCGACGACCGCCGTCGGCGACCGCTACGTGCTCGACGAGCTGCGCCACCGCGGCTGGGCGCTCGGCGGCGAGCAGTCCGGTCACATCATCGAGCTCGGCTTCAGTCCCTCCGGCGACGGCATCGCCTCGGCGCTGTTGACGATCGAAGCGCTCGGCAGCCGTGACCTGCGCCAGCGCGAGGCGTTCGACAAGCTCCCGCAGCGGCTCGTCAACATCCGGGCCGCCGACCGCAACGCGCTGCGCGACACGATGGCCGCGCCGGCCGTGATGGACGCGATCGAGGAGCACCAATCGGCCCTGCACGGCCGCGGACGGGTGCTCGTCCGCGTCTCCGGGACCGAGCCGCTGATCCGGGTGATGGCCGAGGCGCCGACCCAGGAGGAAACCGACATCGTCTGCGAGCGCCTGCGCGCGGTCGTGGCCGAGACGCTCGGGCCGAAGCTCGTCGCCTGAACGCGCGCCTCACCCGTTAACATCACCTGGCCTGCTGTGACGGCCGGCCGGCGGCGAGGGGGCAAATCTCGCCCGCAGCTGGATCGTCGACCAACTGCCCAGGAGGACACGCCCATGTGCGGGATCGTCGGCTATGTCGGGCCGCGGAAGGCCAGACCGCTGCTGCTGGAAGGTCTCGAGAAGCTCGAATATCGTGGCTATGACAGCGCCGGCATCTCGGTGCTCGACGGCGGCCGGATCGACGCGGTGCGCGCGGTCGGCAACCTGAGCGCCCTGCGGACAGCGATCGAGGGGCGTGAAGCCAACCACGCGCGCACGCACCATCCGGGCACGACCGCGGTGGCGCTGGCCGAGCGGCCCGAGTCCGGCACCGGGATCGGGCACACCCGCTGGGCGACGCACGGCCGCGTCACCGAGGAGAACGCGCACCCCCACTTCGACACGACCGACTCGATCCACATCGTCGTCAACGGGATCGTCGAGAACTACATCGCGCTGAAGGCCAAGCTCGTCGAGCACGGCGCCGTGTTCACCTCCGAGACCGACGCCGAGGTGATCGCGCATCTGGTGGCCCACCACTACGACGGCGATCTCGCCACGGCGGTCCGGGCCGCGTACTCCGAGATGCGCGGCCACTACGCGTTCGTGGCGATGAGCGCCCGGGACCCAGGCGAGCTCGTCGGCATCCGCCGCGAGTGCCCGCTGATCGTCGGGCGCGGCGACGGCGAGCAGTTCATCGCCTCGGCGATCCCGGCGTTCCTGCACGAGACGCGTGACGTGCAATACATCGCCGACGACGAGATCGTGATCCTGCGTCCCGACGACGTCGAGTTTCGCTCGCCCAGCGGCGAACCCGTGCAGCGCGACATCGTGCGGATCGACTGGGACGCCGACACCGCCGAGAAGCAGGGCTTCGAGACGTTCATGCTCAAGGAAATCCACGAGCAGGCCGGCGCCGTCGCCGAGACGATCGGCGAGCGCGCGGCACGGGGATGGGGCATCGACCTCGGGCTGTTGCCGGCCGATACCCCGATCGACGACGCGTTGATGGCGCGCGTGCGCCGGGTCACGGTCGTGGCCTGCGGCACCGCGTATCACGCCGGGCTGATCGGTCGCTACGCGATCGAGCAGTGGGCGCGGGTGCCGGTCGAGGTCGAGGTCGCGTCCGAGTACCGCTACCGCAACCCGGTCGTCGGTGCAGACGACCTCGTGATCGGCATCTCGCAGTCGGGCGAGACAGCCGACACGCTGGCGGCGATGCGGCTCGCGCGCGAACGCGGCGCGCGGGTGATGGCGCTCACCAACGTGATGGGCGCCCAGGCCACGCGCGAGGCCGACGCCGTGCTCTACACGCGGGCCGGCCTGGAGATCGGAGTCGCCGCGACGAAGACGTTCGTCGCCCAGATCACCGCGATGTACCTGGTGGCGCTGCGGCTGGCGGAGGTCCGCGGCACGATGGACCGCGCGACGCTGAAGCCGGTGATCTCCGACCTCAAGCGGCTGCCGCACATGATCGCCGAGTTCATGGAGCGCGACGTCCCGGGGATCTCCGCGGTCGCTCAGCGCTATCACGACGCGGACTTCTTCCTGTACCTCGGCCGCCACATCGGGCTGCCGGTCGCGCTCGAAGGCGCGCTCAAGCTCAAGGAGATCTCCTATATCGCGACCGACGCTTACGCTGCCGGGGAGATGAAGCACGGACCGATCGCGCTGCTGTCCGACAACACGCCCGTGGTCGTCGTCGCGACCCAGTCGCCGGTGCTCGAGAAGGTCGTCTCCAACATGCAGGAGGTCCGCGCCCGCGGCGCCAACGTGATCGCGATCGCGACCGAGTCAGACGAGACGATCGCGACGCACGCCGACGACGTGATCCGCGTCCCGGAGACCGACTGGATGCTCGCGCCGCTGCTGGCGGTGATTCCGCTGCAGCTGCTCGCCTACCACATCGCCCGGCTGCGCGGGCTCAACGTCGACCAGCCGCGCAACCTGGCGAAGACGGTCACGGTCGAGTGAGCGAGGGAGAACCCCGCCACCCGCCCCCCGGACCACCCGGAATCGGCCTTGACCTGATCGAGATCGCCCGGCTGGAGCGCGCGCTCGAGCGAC
>DASUHF010000049.1:0-45689 GCA_036273655.1 Solirubrobacteraceae bacterium
TCGAGACCGGGCAGATCGTGGCCGAGGACATCGCATCCGGGCGCGCGCTCGAGCTCGGCGAGGACATGGCCGACTTCATCGATCCGCAGACGCGGAGGATCCGCGGGCCATACCGGGCCGAGGTACTCCCGGTCGCCGTCGAGGACGAGTACCTCGTCCTCTCGCTCCGGCGCCGGGCCCCCGACGCGGCGGCCTCGGCGGCCGCCGGGAAAGGCGACTGATGACGACGCAGACGGCAGAGCTCGGACAGGGACGGCGGCACGGCATCGCGGGGATGACGATCGTCGACTGCGACTTCCACAACTCGTCGGGTGGCGGTTTCGCGTGCTACCTGCCCGAACGCTGGCAGCAGTTCCTGAAGACCACCGGACGGCGCAACTTCGATCACATGGGCGCGACCACGCAGCAGCGGCCGCTCGCCTGCCGGCTCGACGCGCTGCCGCCGAACGGCGGCGTGCCGGGCAGCGATCCCGACTTCGCCCGCGAGCAGCTGCTCGACGCCTACGGGATCAGCTATGCGGTCATGAACTGCCTCGAGTCGCTGGCCTCCGGCGGCTCACCCGTCGAGTTCGAGATCGCCCACGCGCGGGCGGTCAACGACTACAACGCGGCCGAGTGGCTGACCCACGATCCGCGCTGGCTGTCGTCGGTGCATGTCGCCGCCGATCACCCAGAGGCGGCCGCCGAGGAGATCGAACGCTGTCACGCGCTCGACCCCCGGTTCGTCCAGGTGATGGTCTCCAGCCGCACGGAGCGACCGCAGGGCAACCCCAAGTACTGGCCGATGTTCGAGGCCGCCGAGCGCTGCGGCCTGCCTGTCGCCTTCCACGTCGCCAACTCGCACTACAACCACTGGACCGGCGCTGGGCCGACCGAGTACTACTACGAGGTCCACACGTTCTTCCCGCTGCCCACGCAGTCGATGGTCGCGTCGATGATCTTCGAGGGGCTGTTCGACCGCTTCCCGAAGCTGAAGATCGTCTGCACCGAGCTCGGATGGGAGTGGGCGGTGCCGCTCGGGTGGCGCATGGACGCGAGCTGGCGCGTGCTCAAGGGCGAGGTCGCGCATCTGCAGCGCGCGCCCTCGGAATACCTGCGCGACCACTTCTGGTTCTCGACCCAGCCGTGCGTCGAGACCGAGGATCCGCGCGATCTGTACGACGTCTACCAGCAGTTCTCAGAGTTCGGACTTGGCGACCAGCTGCTGTTCGCCACCGACTATCCGCACTGGGACATGGACTCCCCGTTCGAGGCGATCCCGCCGTTGCTGACGCCCGAGGTCAAGGCCGACGTGCTCGGCCGCAACGCCGCCGCGCTGCTTGGTCTCGAGCTCGACACGACCCCCGGGGCGCGCGCGTGAGCGCGCTGCTGGGAGCGCACGCCCGCCGCTACGAGGTGTGGGACGGGCCGGTGATCGACGTCGACGTGCACGCGGTTGTCCCGTCGCTGCAGGCGCTGCACCCGTACCTGGAGCCCGTGTGGCAGGAGTGGATTCGCGAGCGTGGGTGGCACGGCCCGGCCGACACCGTCACCTACCCGCCCGGCCTTGCGTCGAGCGCCCGGCCGGAGTGGCGCCCCGCCGACGGCCGCCCCGCGGCCTCGGACGTCTCATTCCTGCGCGAGCACCTGCTCGACCCGTGGGACATCGAGCTGGCGATCGTCAACTGCTACTACCCGATCGACGTCGGCCATCCCGACGTCTCGGCGGCACTCGCCGGCGCGATCAACGACTGGCTTGCCGCCGAATGGCTCGCGGCCGACCCGCGGCTGCGCGCGTCGATCGTGCTGCCCGGCCGCGATCCGGTGGCGATAGCGCGGGAGATCGACCGGGTCGGCACCCACCCGGGGTTCGTGCAGGCGCTGATGCCGGTGCGCAGCGGCCGGCTCTACGGCCAGCGCATCTGGCACCCGGTGTGGGAGGCGCTCGTGCGCCACGAGCTCGTGCTCGGCCTGCACTGGGGCGGGCTCAACGACGGCGTCGCCCCGACCCCGTCAGGCTGGCCGTCGTGGTATGCCGAGGAGCTCGCCGGCGAGATCCAGGTGTACGAGGCCCAGGTTGCCAGCCTCGTCGCCGGCGGCGCCTTCCAGCAGTTCCCGCAGCTGCGCGCCGCGGTGCTGGAGGGCGGCTTTCTGTGGCTGCCGCAGTGGGGCTGGCGCCTGGACAAGGAGTGGAAGGGGATGCGGCGCGAGATCCCGTGGGTTTCAGAGCCCCCGTACACGGTGATCCGCGAGCGGATGCGCTTCTCGGTCGCTCCGGTCGACGCCGGGCCGCCGGAGGAGCTGGCGCGGACGATCGGGTGGCTGAAGTCCGAGGACGTGCTGATGTTCGCGACCGACTACCCGCACATGCACGATGACGACCTGGCGACGTTGCTGGCGGCGATGCCCGAGCCGATGCGCGGTCGGATGATGTCGGAGTCAGCGCGCGAGTGGTACCGGCTGTGACGGTGGGATGAGGGTCTCGGTCAACCAGGACATCTGCGCCGGCTACGGCACCTGCGTCGAGATCGCGCCCGACCTGTTCGAATTCGACGAGTGGGGCTACGCGATCGCGACCGGCGACGGGGAGGTCGTCGACGCCGAGCAGGAGCTCGCCCGGGAGGCCGCGCTGCAGTGCCCGATGAACGCGATCACGGTCGAGGATTGACGGCGATGGTGGGGGCCGGTGTCGCATGACCACGATCGCGTTCAAGCTGTCGGGCCGCCAGCCGCCGGTCAGCGTCGAGGGCTACCGCCGGGCGGCCCGCCGCGCCGTGCCGCTGATGGTCTGGACCTACGTCGACGGCGCCGCCGACGACTGGGTCACGCTCGCCGAGAATCGCGACGCGTTCGGACAGTGGTGGCTGCGCCAGCGCGTGCTCACCGGACACGCTCACCACGATCTCACGATCCAGCTCGAGGGCGAGCGGCTGGCGCTGCCGGTGCTGGTCGCGCCGACCGGCCTCAACGGCCTCTCGCATTGGCAGGGGGACATCGCCGTCGCGCGGGGCGCCGAGGACGCCGGCACGCGGCTCGTCCTCTCCAGCGCCGGCACCCACTCGATCGAGGAGGTCGCGGCCGCGGCGCGGGCGCGCCACTGGTTCCAGCTGTACCCGTGGCGCGACCGTGAGCTGATCGGCAGCCTGATCGAGCGTGCCCGCCGCTCGGGTTACCGGTCGATGGTCGTCACCGTCGACGTGCCTGCCGTCGGCAACCGCGAGGGCGAGCGCCTGCACGGGCTCGGCCTGCCGCCGGTGCTCACGCCGCGCCGCGTGCTCGACGCCGGCCTGCATCCGCGCTGGGCCTACGGGTTCCTGCGCCACCGCCGTGTGTCGCTGCGCAACCTCGTGGACGCCGGCGGCATCGCGGCGGGAACGGCATCGGCGGAGCTGCAGACCCAGCAGCTGAACGTCGGCCACATCAACTGGGAGGACTTCGCGTGGATCCGCGAGCGGTGGGCCGGACCGCTCTACATCAAGGGCGTGATGGATTCCGAGGACGCTGACCAGGCGGTCTCGCTGGGCGCCGACGGGGTCGTCGTCTCCAACCACGGCGGCCGCCAGCTCGACGGCACCGTCAGCGCGCTCGGGGCGCTCGGGCCGATTGCCGACCGCGTCGGAGACCGTGTCACGGTGCTGTTCGACGGCGGCATCCGGCGCGGCTCGGACGTCGTCAAGGCGCTCTGTCTCGGGGCCGACGCGTGCCTGGTCGGCCGCGCCGCCGTGTACGGGCTGATCGTGGCGGGCGCGGCCGGCGTCGCCGACGTCCTGCGGATCCTCGGCGACGAGATCGTCCGCACGCTGACGCTGATGGGCGTGCCGAGCGTCGCCGAGCTGGATCGGTCGTGGCTGATCCCGCGCGGGGCGCCCGAGCGTGCTCCGGACCTGGAGCCCTGAGCCGGCATCGGACGACCCCCGTCGCCTGGTTGCGTTCAAACGGTCGTCCGGCAGGTCGCGACTCCGACGCTAGGATCGGCCGCAGCGTGTCGGACCGGGACCGCATCCGGATGACGGCCGCGGAGGTCGAAGCGTTTCTCACCGAGGAGCACCTCGTGACCGTCGCGACGATGGGGCCGTCCGGGCGCCCGCATCTGATGCCGCTGTTCTATGTGGCGCAGGGCACCGATGTCCTGTGCTTCACCTACGGCGCGTCGCAGAAGGTGCGCAACCTGCGGCGCGACCCGCGAGCCACCCTGCAGGTCGAGGCCGGCCGCCGATACGACGAGCTGCGCGGCGTGATGATGGAGTGCGACGCGGAGCTGCTTGTCGACCACGAGGACGTGCTCGACGTCGGGCTGGCGCTCGCGCGGGGCACGGCGCAGCGGGAGGCGCTCGACGCGGAGGCGGCGGGCCGCGCGCGGGAGGTGGTGGCCCGGCAGGCGACCAAGCGCGTCGCGGTCCGGTTTCGGCCGACGCGCATCGTCAGCTGGGACCATCGCAAGGCGAGATAGCGCTTCGCGGGGCCGCGCCGGCGAGCATCGACCGAGTCTTCTATGATTCAAACAAGTGTTTGGTTGGCTGAGAAGAGAGGCTTTGGGTGAGTGGTTTGGGCGGACGTGAGGTCGTGATCATCGACGCGGTCCGGACACCGATCGGCCGCGGTCACCCCGAAAAGGGCCATTTCAAGGATCTTCATCCCGCGGATCTGCTCGGTCGCGCCTACGCCGCGCTCATCGCGCGCAGCGGCATCGACGCGGCCGAGGTCGAATACGTGATCGCCGGCTGCGTGCAGCAGTTCGGCGAGCAGTCGATGAACATCGCGCGCAACGCCTGGCTGCAGGAGGGATTCCCGATCGAGGCCTCGGCGAGCACGATCGACCTGCAGTGCGGATCGGCGCAGCAGGCGGTCGGGATCGCGGCCTCGCTGATCGCCAGCGGCGTCCACGACGTGGCGATCGGCTCGGGCGTCGAGCACATGGGCCACAACTCGTTCGCGGCGGGCGAGGCGATCTCACGCGAGTACGGAAGCCCGTACACCCAGCGCTTCTTCGACCGCTACGACGTCCGCGGCCAGGGGATCGGCGCCGAGCTCATCGCCGAGCGATGGGAGATCCCTCGCGCGGAGCTGGACGAGCTGGCGCTGGGCTCGCATCGCAAGGCCGCCCGCGCGACCGACGAGGGGTGGTTCGAGCGCGAGATCGCTGCGGTGCAGGTGAACGGGCACTCGGTCACGACCGATCAGGGCATCCGCCCGGACACGACGCTCGAGGCGCTCGCGGCCCTGGAGCCCGTGTTCAAGCCCGATGGGCGGATCACCGCCGGCAACTCCTCGCAGATCTCCGACGGCGCGGCCGCCGTGCTGCTGATGACGCGCGCGCGAGCCGACGCGCTCGGGCTCGCCCGTCGCGCGCGGATCGTCGACCAGACCTCGGTCGGCTGCGATCCGGTGACGATGCTGGAGGGTCCGATCCCGGCGACGCGCCGCATCCTGGCACGCAACCGGATGACGATGAGCGACATCGACTACGTCGAGATCAACGAGGCGTTCGCGCCCGTGGTGGCCGCCTGGCAGCGCGAGCTCGATCCCGACATGGACCGCGTCAACCCGCGCGGCGGTGCGATGGCGCTCGGCCATCCGCTGGGCTCCACCGGCGCGCGTCTGCTGACGACGCTGCTGCACGAGCTCGAGGACGACGACAAGCAGGTCGGCCTCGTCACGATGTGCTGCGGCGGCGGTCTCGGCACCGGGACGTTGATCGAGCGGGTCTGACCGGCCGATGATGGATCCGACCGGACCGGACACCCGATCGCCTGCGCTGTGACGGCCGGGCACGAGACGATCGACGAGCAGCGCTTCGGCCCTGTCACCGTGACGAGCGGCGAGGGAGTCGCCACCGTGCTCGTCGACCATCCGCCGGTCAACGCGATGGGGCGCGACGTGCTCTCCGGCCTCGAGCAGGCGATTGCGCTGCTACACGGGCGCACCGAGGTCCGCGCCGTCGTCCTTGCGGCAGCGGGCACGAAGGCGTTCTTCGCCGGTGCCGACATCGCCGAGTTCCAGGCGCTGCAGGCGCAGGAGGGAGCGATGAGCCGGCGCAGCGCGTGGGCGCGCAGCGTTCTCGACGGGTTCCCGGCGCTGCGCCAGCCTGTGATCGCCGCGGTGCAGGCGCATGCGGTGGGCGGCGGACTGGAGATCGCGCTGGCGTGCGACCTGATCGTCGCCGAGCCGACTGTGCGCTTCGGGTTGCCCGAGGTCAAGCTCGGACTGATCCCCGGCGGCGGCGGCACGCAGCGCCTGCCGCGCCGCGTCGGCGTGGGAGTCGCACGCGAGATGCTGTTCCTGGGTTCGGTGATCGATGCCGAGCGCGCGCTCGACGTGGGCCTCGTCGATCGTCTTGCGGCGCCCGGCGCCGTGCTCGGCGAGGCGCAGGAGCTGGCTGCGAGGATCGCAGCGTTGCCGCGGGTTGCCGTGCAGTGCATCAAACGCGCGGTGGACGACGACCTCGCCGCAGGGCTCGAGCGCGAGCGCGCGCTGTTCCTCGAGGCGTTTGGCTCCGAGGACTTCTCGGAAGGGTACGCCGCGTTCCTCGAGAAGCGCGAGCCACGGTTCACGCATCGCTGAGTGATGTCACTCCTGGACGGAGTCCGTGTGCTGGACCTGAGCCGAATGCTGCCGGCGGGCGCGCTGACGCAGGTGCTTGCCGACCTGGGAGCCGACGTGGTCAAGGTCGAGCGACCGGGAAGCGGCGACGAGTCGCGGGCGTTCGGCGCGCGGGTTGCCGGCACGTCCGCCACGCACGCGTTCCTCGACCGCGGCAAGCGCTCGATCGCGCTGGACCTCAAGCACCCCGACGGCGTCGCCGTAGTGCGGCGGCTGGCGGCTCGCTGCGACGCGGTCGTCGAGTCGTTTCGGCCGGGCGTCGCCGAGCGGCTTGGCCTCGGCTACGAGGACCTGCGGGCACTCAACCCACGGCTCGTGTACTGCTCGGTCAACGGCTATGGGACCGGCGGTCCACGCGAGCAGGCGCCCGGGCATGACCTCAACTACCTGGCGTACGCCGGCGTGACCGGATTTGGCGGCTCCCGCGCCGGTGGGCCCGCCATCGCCGGCGTGCAGTCGGCCGACGTCATCGGCGGGCTGCTCGGCGCGGTCGGGCTGCTGGCGGCGCTGATCTCCGTCCGCGACGGCGGGGACGGCGAGCGGGTCGCGCTCGCCGACGCGGCGCTGTGGGCGATCGGTCTGCACGTGTCCTCGTTCTTGGCCGGCGGCGAGCCCCAAGGCCCCGAGTCGACTGCCATCACCGGCGCGACGCCGTCCTACCGGCTGTACGCGTGCGCCGACGGCCGGCATCTGGCGGTCGGCGCGGTCGAGCCGCAGTTCTGGCGCGCGCTCGTCGAGGCGGTCGGTCGTCCAGACCTGGCCGCGCGCCAGGACGACCCCGCCGCGATCGTCGAGCTCGAGCGGTTGTTCGCGACGCGAACGCAACGGGAGTGGCTGAGCGTGCTCGAGCACCGCCAGGCATGCGTCGCGCCCGTTCAGGATTTCGCGGACGTCGTCGCCGACGAGCAATATGCCGCGCGGCGCATGATCGTGCCGGTGCCCGGCGAGCCGGACGTCCGGCAGGTGGGCAACCCGGTCCACGCCGCCGGAGCCTCGACCACCCCCGCGCCTGCTGCGGCCACGGTCGGCCGCGACACCGCCGAGATCCTGCGCGAGATCGGCCTGAGCGGAGAGGAGCTGACGAGGGCATGCCGCTGGGCCGCGCCCGAACCACACGACGCGATGGCGATGAACGGTGCCTGACAACGACGTGCTGCTGATCGGGGGCGTCCGCACGCCCTTCTCCCGCTTTGGAGGCGCGCTTCGGGACGTCCCGAGCGTCGAGCTCGCCGCGTTCACGATGCGAGCCGCGCTGGACCGTGTCGGTGTGGCGCCGGGCGACGTCGACGAGGTCTACAACGGCGTCACGATCCCCAGCGAAGAGGCGCTGGAGGGCTCGATCCCCGCGCGTGTGGCGATGCTGCGTGCCGGGATCCCCGAGGACCGCCTGTCGCTGACGATCGACCGTGCCTGCTGCTCGTCGATGACCGCCGTGCACCTCGCGGCGCGGGCGATCCGCAGCGGCGAGAGCGAGGTGATCCTCGCCGGCGGGTCCGACAACATGGGGCGGGCGGCGTTCCTGATGCCGCCGGCGATCCGCTGGGGGATCAAGCGCGGAGGGCCGAGGTTCAAGGATCCGATGGCCGAGCCGGGCGCGGACATCGGCGGCAAGCCGGTCGCCGTGGATGCCGGCGAGGTCGCCGCCGAGCATGGCGTCACGCGCGAGGATTCCGACCGTTTCGCGCTGCGATCGCATCGCGAGTACTTCCGCGCCAAGGGCGACGGCTACTACGACGACGAGATCGTGCCCTACGCGGGCGAGCACGGCTCGCTGGAGGAGGACGAGGGGCCGCGGATCGACACCTCCGAGGAGAAGCTCGCGCGCCTGCGGACGGTGTTCGACGGGCCGATCGTCACCGCGGGCAACGCCCCCGGCCAGGACGCCGGCGCCTGCTTCCTCGTCCTCACCTCGCGCCGGTTCGCGCACGAGCGCGGGCTGCAGGCGCTCGCGTCCGTCCACGGGCTCGGCAGCATCGCGCGCGCGCCGCGCGAGATCCCGGTCGCGCCCGCGCCCGCGATTGAGAAGGCGCTGGCGGCGTCCGACTGGGAGCTGGACGGGATCGACCGGATCGAGATCAACGAGGCGTTTGCCTGCGTGCCGCTGACCTCGGCACGCGTGCTCGCCGGCGGCGATCCCGACCGCGAGCGCTCGATCCTTGAGCGGATCAACACCAACGGCGGCGCGGTGGCGATCGGCCATCCGCCCGGCGCGTCCGGCGCGCGCATCCTGTTGACGCTGGCGCGCGACCTGCACCGCCGGGGCGGCGGGCGTGGGGTCGCCGCGATCTGCGGTGGTCTCGGCCAGGGCGACGCCGCCGCGATCGGGGTGGGGTAACGGCGCGTCAGTCGGTGCCGGCCGGCGCGAGCAGCTGGGCGAGGTGACGGGCGACGAACAACGCGGTTCGGTCCTCCAGGTACGGCCCGACGACCTGGATGCCGACGGGAAGCCCGCTCGCGGTGCGGCCGACCGGCACGACGGTGGCGGGCAGATAGGCGACGCCGATCAGCCCGATCCACGGCAGGGTCCGTGCGTGCGGGACCGGTTGGCCGTTGATCGCGAGCGAGCGATCGGAGAAGGTGCCAGCGAGGTCGTGCGGGAACGCCGGCACCGGCATCACCGGGCACAGCAGCACGTCGTGCGTCGCAAACCACTCCCGCCAGCGCCGTCGCAGCTCGGCGGCCCGGTCCCGGTGCCGGATCCACCGTGCATGCGGACCGCCCACCTCGACGGCGACGTCGTCGGGCAGGCGCGGAGACGCGGCGCCGAGGACGAGCGGCCAGAACACCTCGTCGGACTCGGCGAGCCCGAGGGCCGGACGGCTGTCGGACACCTGGGCGCCCGCATCGCCGAGCGCGGCGACGGCGTGATGCAGCAGCGCGCGCACCTCGATGTCGAGCTCGCCGTCCGGGTCATCGATCCACACGCCGATCCGATAGTCGGCCAGCTCGGCATGCCGAGCCGGGGGCAAACGCAGCGTCCACGCCGTCGCGAGCTCGACATCGGGCCCGACGAGGACATCCATCAGCAACTCGAGATCGCCAACCGTGCGCGCGAGCGGTCCGAACACGTTGAGGTCCGAGTCTGTGCCGCCGCTGCCGAGATACCCGAGATACCCCCGCTGGGAGACGACACCGAAGCTGGGCTTGTGGCCGCAGACGCCACAGAAGTGCGACGGAATCCGAATCGAGCCGCCGATGTCGGTGCCGAGCTCGAACGCAGTCATCCCCGTCGCAACCGCAGCCGCGGCACCGCCGGACGAGCCTCCCGCGGTGCGCTGCACGTCGTGAGGATTGTTGGTCGTGCCGAAGATCGCGTTGTACGTCTGCATGTCCTCGGACCAGCGGGGCACGTTGGTTTTCCCGAACACGATCGCGCCCGCCTGTTTGAGGCGCGCGACGCTCGGCGCGTCGTCCGTCGGGACGTGATCTGTCAGCTCGATCGCTCCCCCGGTGGAGCGCATCCCCGCCGTCTCGATCGCGTCCTTGATCGTGACGGGAAGGCCGTGCAGGGGAGGGAGCGACCCGCCGCGCGCCGTGAGCTCGTCAGCCCGTCGAGCGGCCGCGCCGGCGCCATCCTCGTCGATCGTGACAACCGCGTTGACACGCGGGTTCTGCTCCTTGACGCGCTCAAGCTCGAGCTCCAGAAGCTCCCGACTGGAGATCTCGCGCGACCGGATCGCGGCCGCCAGTCTCGTGGCCGCCCAGCTCAGCGGCTCCTCGGTTGCCTGCACGCCTTCCCTCCCTTGAAGCTTTGCCGACCGGCCCGAAGGTTACAACTCCACCAAACGGTTGGTAGGCTGAGTGAGCGACCATTAGACCGACCTCGATGCGCGATGACCCGGACGCCACTGGCCCCCACCGTTCTCGGCTCGTCCGCGCCGATCGTAGGCGCGTGACGCTCGAGCTGCTGCTCGCCGAACGCGAGATCCAGCGGCTGATGATCCGCTATCTCGATCGGATCGATGCTCGCGACTTTGCCGGAGTCGCCGCTCTGTTCACCGACGACGCGATGGCGGACTTTCTGACCGGACGCGCTTACCGGGGGCCGGAGCGGATCGCGGCTGCCCTGGAGCGGATCACCGCGCATTTCGAGCGTACCTCGCACCACTTGACCAACCACATCGCCGACGTCGACCTCGAGCGGGGAGAGGCCGGCGCGGTCACGTACGTGTACGCGTTTCACCGCATGGCCGCCACGGGCGCCGCCTGGCACTTCTGGGGGCGCCACGTCGACCACCTGCGTCGGCTGGGCGACAGGTGGCTGATCGCCGATCGCCGGCTTGTGGGCGTCGACGCCGAGCCCGTCCGGGACGATGTTCCACGGGAGCTGTTCGCCGGCCATGGCGCCGCGGCGCTGGAGCGGCAGTGATCGCGGACGCTGCCCAGCTTGCCGTGTTCAGTCCAACTGCGCTGCACGGTCGGGTCGCGCTCATCACGGGCGGTGGCACCGGGATGGGAGCCGCGATCGCCGAGGGCTATGCCGCGCTTGGCGCGTCGGTCGCCGTCCTCAGCCGCAACCCCGACAACGTCGGCGCCGTCGCCGCACAGATTCGCGAAAGCGGTGGCCGGGCGCTGCCGATCGTCTGCGACGTGCGGGACCCGGAACGGGTCGCCGCTGCCGTCGCACAGGCCGAGGAGCACTTCGGCGGCGTCGACGTCCTGGTCAACTCGGCGGCGGGCAACTTCCGATGCGCGGCCGACGACCTGTCCCCGAACGCCTGGCGAACGGTCGTCGATATCGACCTCAACGGGACATTCTTCTGCTGTCAGGCGGTCGCGCCGGCGCTGCGCCGCCGCGGCGGCGGCGTGATCCTCAACATCGTCGGCGACTTCGTCGACACGCATGGCGACCGGATGGCGCACGCGGCGGCGGCAAAGGCAGGGATCTGGAACCTGACCCGGTCGCTCGCCAAGGAGTGGGGCCCCGACGGCATCAGGCTGAACTCGATCGCGCCCGGCCCGGTCGAAACCGACGGCGGCGGCCAGGCGCTCGGCCGCGCCGCGGCGTTCGCTGAGATCGGTGCGGGGTTGCCGCTGCAGCGGGTCGGCAGGCTCGAGGAGATCGTCGCGGCGGCGGTCTTCCTCGCCTCGGACGCGTCGACATTCATCACCGGCGCCACCCTAATGGTGGACGGCGGCCACAGCTGGAGCGGATACCACCTGCCATGAACGTCGCCGAGCACGACGACCGGATCGGAGACGACGAGCGTCGCCAGATCGCCGAGTTGGCGTTCTCGCTCGGCGCCCGGTACGCCGACCGGTCGTTCTCGGACCGCGACGCCGCGCGGGCGCAGTGGGATGAGCTGAGCAGAGCGGGCCTGGCCGCCCTGTCGCTGCCGCCCGAGCACGGTGGCGTCGGCGGCATGGCGGACCTGTGCCTCGTCGTCGAGCGGCTGTCGGCCGGCGGCTTTCCGGCCGGCAAGCTCACGATCTCCACCGCGGTCGCGGGCTCGATCATCGCCCGCAACGCCAGCGACGCGCAGCGCAAGGCGTGGCTGCCCGGGATCGCGGACGGGTCGCTGCGCTTCTGCTTTGCGATCACCGAGCCGGGAGCGGGCTCGAACTCCGCGAACCTCGCCACGCGCGCGCGGCGGGACGGCGACCTGTGGCGCATCGCGGGGCAGAAGACCTACATCTCGGCGGTCGATGACTCCGACGTGATGCTCCTCGTCGCACGCGACGCCGACAGCGGCGGGCTGTCGCTGTTCGCGGTGCCGCTGCCGTGCGACGCGCTCGACCTCCAGCGGGTGACGACGATGGTCCCCACGCCCGAGCATCAATGGACGGTGTTCCTCGACGACCTGCCCATCGGCGCCGATGCGCTCATCGGCGAGCCCGGACGGGGCGGTCGCGCGCTGTTTGACGGCCTCAACCCCGAGCGCCTGGTCGTGGCCGCGCAAGCCGTCGGGATCGGCCGCTGGTGCTTGCAACAGGCGATCGCTCACGCGCGCGAGCGCGTTGTCTTCGACGCACCGATCGGCCGCCACCAAGCCGTCCAACACCCGCTCGCCGAGGCCTACATCGAACTCGAGGCGGCATGGGCGCTCGTGGAGTGCGGCGCGCACGCCTACGACGCCGACGACGCGGCAGGCGTGGCCAGCAACGTCGCCAAGGTCAAGGCATGCGACGCGGGTCTGCAGGCGGCCGACAGCGCGCTGCAGTGCTTCGGCGGAAGCGGGTTCACCGGCGAGACCATGTTGTTCGACCGCTTCAGCTACCTACGGCTACTGCGCACCGTTCCGGTGGCGCGCGAGCTCGCGCTCAACCACGTCGCCACTGCCGGCCTCGGACTGCCGAGGCCGTACTGATGAAGCCGGCCTGCGCAGAGGGGGCCGACGTGATCGACCTGTCGGGCAGAATCGCACTGGTGACCGGCGGCGGCACCGGCGTCGGCCGCGGGATCGCGCTCAAGCTCGCCTCGGTCGGTGCCACCGTCGTCGTCAACGGCCGCCGCGAGGAGCCGTGCCTCGAGGTCGCGCGTCTGATCGAAGGCGAGGGCGGATGCAGCAGCGTCGTCACGGGTGACGTCGGGCGGTCGGCCGACGCCGATCGCATCGTCGCCGAGGCCGTCAAGCGCCACGGCAAGCTCGACATCCTCGTCAACAACGCAGGGGTTCAGCGGGTCGCGTGGTTCGACCGCACGACCGACGAGGACTGGGAGGAGGTGATTCGCATCAACCTCACCGGTCCATTTCTGATGAGCCGCGCGTTCGTCGCGCAGATGCGCCGCCACGGGTACGGGCGCATCGTCAACATCGGCTCGGAGGGATCGCTGATCGGCAGCGTCGGGAACACCAACTACGTTGCCGCCAAGGCCGGTCTCATGGGCCTGACGATGAACGTCGCGCAGGAGATGGCGATCTGGGCTCGCAAGGACGGAGCCGATTACACCTGCAACCTCGTGCATCCGGGCTTCAACGCCAGCGAGATGTCCGGCGGCCACAGCGAACAGGAACTCGAGCGGACGCTGGGGATGGTGCCGTTGGGACGGATCGCCGACTCACGCGAGGACGTCGGCTCCGTCGTCGCGTTCCTCGCTTCACCCGCTGCTTCGTACGTCACCGGCGTCAAGATGAGCGCCGGCGGCGGCATCGGGATGTGCATCGCCAGTTGAGCGTTGCGGCGGGGCGAGGTCGGTCTGGCCTCGGCCGGCGACCGGCCGGCCTACGGGCAGTACGGCGCGGCGCGCATCGTGAGTAGCTTCTCCGCCTCCAGGTACGTCGGCAGGTCACGCGTGTGCTCGGCGAACGCGGGGATCGCCCGCGCTTCGATCAGCATGTCGTCGACCGTGCGGTCGGCGGGGATCTCCCACAGGTCGAAGATCTCGCCGAAGTCGCCGATCACCGTGCGATAGGCGCCCGCGAGCCGCCATTGCAAGTGCGCCTCGAGGACCTGGCGCAGCCCGGCGACGATCGCTGAGACCCGCTCGACCTGCCCGTAGCGGGGCGTCAGCGAGGCGTGCAGATAGCGCGCGTCCGGCGACGCGGGCTGCCACGGCGGGCAGTAGTCCGTACGCTCGACAAGGCGGAGCTCCTCGCGCTGCAGCGACTCGCCGAGACGCTCCATCGTGGCCTGGTGCTTGGGATGTCGGGACGCGCCCTCCAACGCGTCGACGATCGCGTTGGCGTCGTCGAGCTCCCACAGGTCGATGATCCGGCCGGGCATCCCTCCGACCGTCTGATACGCCCCGAGCAGCCGCATGCCGTGTCCCTCCATCCCGGCGGCGGCACGCCCGACGGTCGCGGCGAGATCGGTCATCCTGCCGGGCCTCGACGTCAGCGTCGCGTGCAGATACATCAGGGTCTCCTTGTCTGGTGGCCGGACTCGGCGGTCAGCGATTCGCGCAGCGACCGCTTGAGGATCTTTCCGTTGGCGTTGCGTGGCAGCTCGTCGATCAGCTCGAGACGTCTGGGACGCTTGTAGTCGGCCAGATGCTCGGTGAGCAGCGGCCGCAGGTCGTCGAGCGTGAGGTCGGCTCGCCCGCTGACCACGCACGCCACCGGCGTCTCGCCCCATCTCGGGTCGGGCACGCCGACGACGGCGGCCTCCGTGACATCGGGGTGCTCGCGCAGCACGCGCTCGACCTCGGCCGGATAGACGTTGATTCCCCCGGAGATGATCATGTCCTTGAGCCGGTCGACGACCTTGATGTACCCGAGCTCGTCGGCGATCGCCAGGTCGCCGGTGTGCAGCCAGCCGTCTCGGATCGTGCGCGCGGTCGACTCGGCGTCGTTCCAGTAGCCGGGCATCACGCATTGGCCGCGGATCACGAGCTCGCCGACCTCGTGCGGCGCGACCTCGGTTCCCGCGTCGTCGACGACGCGGCACTCCTGGTAGAGCAGCGGAAGCCCGGTCCAGCCGATTCGCTCGGCCGCCTCGCGCGGGGGGAGATGAAGGTTGAAGCCGCAGCCCTCCGTCAGCCCGTAGGCGCCGCCGATCAACAGGCCCCGAGCGTGGTAGGTCCGCAGCAGGTCGACCGGGACCGGGGCACCGCCCGAGGTGGCGCGCACCCGGGAGAAGTCGCGGCGGTCGAACGTCGGGCTGGCAGCCATCATCTGATAGATCGCGGGCACGAGCTTGAGAACCGTCACCCCGCGCTGCTCGACGTGATCGAGCATCCGCTCGGCGTCGAACGATCGCTCGATCAGCAGGCTGCCGCCGGCGTGCAGGAACGGCAGCATCACCGACAGCATCGAGCCGGCGAAGGCGAGCGGCGCCGGCAGCGCGACCCGGTCGGTGCTGCGCAGCCCGTCGGCGTTGATGACCGCGATCGAGGTGGCCGCGACGTTGCCGTGGGTGATCACCGCCGCCTTGCAGTGGCCGGTGGTGCCGCTCGTGTACGCCAGCAGCAGGATGTCGTCGAGCCCGACATCGTCGGGGAAGCGGAGCGGGTCGCCGCGGAGGTCGTCGATCGACCGGCCGCCCTCGGGAGGGCCGTCGATGAAGTAGGTGTGCTCGGCATCGACCTGCCCGGCCATCGCGTCGAGACGACCGGAGAAGCTGGTGTCGGTGAGCAGCAGCCTCAGTCCGGCGTCGCGCGCGATGAACGACAGTTCGCTGGCCGTGAGACGGATGTTGAACGGGACGAAGATCGCGCCGATCCGCGCGCACGCCAGCAAGGTCTCGACGAACTCGGGCGCGTTGAGCGCAAGGAACCCGACGCGGTCGCCCTTGGCGATGCCCGCGCCGCGCAGACCATCCGCAAGGCGCGCGGCTCGGTCCTCGAGCTGCCGATAGGAGATCGTCCGATCGCCGAATAGGATCGCGGGGTGATCCGGGTGAAAGCGCGACCAGAACAGCGACCATTCGCTGATTCCGTGCGACACGGTGCCGATGTGAGTCACGAGTGGCTCCGAGTCACTGATCGGTGAACGTCGCGGGGCGGCGTTCGGTGAACGCGCGGACGCCCTCGGCGAAGTCGTCGGTCTGGGTCATCAGGATCTGGGTGCGGTTCTCGTACTCGATCAGCTGCTCCAGCGTCATCCCGTCGCGGGACAAATTGAGCAGTGACTTCGTCATCCGCGTCGAGAACGGCGCGAGCTTGGTGATCTGCTGGGCGAGCTCGTGCGCGGCGTCGAGACCGGTGCCCTGCGCGACGCAGCGGGACACGAGGCCGATGCGCTCGGCCTCAGCCGCATCGACGGTGCGCCCGGTGTACAGCAGTTCGGCGGCGCGGTCGAAGCCGACGATCCGCGGCAGCAACCAGGAGGAGCCGAGGTCGCCGCCCGACACGCCGAGCTTGACGAACGCGGCGCTGAAGCTCGCCGTCGGCTCGGCGATGCGCAGGTCGGCGGCGCAGGCGAGCGACAGGCCGCCGCCGGCCGCGACGCCGTGCACCACCGCGATCACCGGCTGCGGGATGCGGCGAAGCTTGAGCACGAGGCTTGCGACCGCCTCCTGCATCGCGTACGCCGCCTGCACCTCGCCGACGCCTTCGGTCCAGCGCGCGCCGGCCGCCTGGTCCTTGAGATCGGTCCCGGCGCAGAACCCACGCCCTGCGCCCACGAGCAGCACGACCTGCTGGGCGAGGTCGGCGGCGAGCTCGTCGAGTGCCGCGTGCAAGGCCCGCACGAGGCCGTGAGACAGGGCGTTGAGTCGCCTCGGCCGATCGAGCGTCAGCACCGTGATGGCGTCTCCGCGCTCCACGATCAGGCCGTCGCCGCCCACGATCAGCTCGCCGCGTCCGCGGGCCGCGAGCCGATCACGGTGCGGCGCAGCTCGCGCTTGAGCACCTTGCCGCTCATGCCGCGCGGCAGCGGCTGATCCATCAGCTCGAGCCGGCGGGGACGCTTGAACGGCGCGAGTGTGTCGGCTGCGACCGAGAGGAGGTCGTCAAGCGTCAAATGGGGATTCGAGGACACCGCGCAGACCACCGCCGCCTCGCCCCAACGATCGTCGGGTACGCCGACGACGGCGAGCTCGACCACATCGGGATGCCCGCTAAGGGCGCGCTCGACCTCGGCCGGATAGACGTTGATCCCGCCGGAGATGATCATGTCCTTCTGCCGATCGACGATCCGGTAGTAGCCGTCCTCGTCCATGGTCGCGACGTCCCCGGTGTGCAGCCAGCCGTCGCGGATCGTCTGCGCCGTGATCTCGGGCTGCTTCCAGTACCCCTGCATCACGCAGGCGCCGCCGAGCAGCAGCTCGCCGGGCTCGCCCGGTCCGGCCTCTGAGCCGTCCGGGGTGACGACCATCGCCCGCTGACCCAGCAGCGGCAGCCCGGTGGAGCCGAGCTTGCGCAGCGCGTCGTGCGCCGGAAGCTCGAGGTTGCAGCCGGTTCCCTCGGTGAGTCCGTATGCGCCGACCAGCGGTACGCCGCGCTGCTGATAGAGCCGCAGCAGGCTCTCGGGAACCGAGGCGCCTCCGGCCTTAGCGACCCGCAGGCCCGACAGGTTGCGTTCCTCGAAGCTCGCGGCGTTCGCGAGGCGCTCGAGCACGACTGGGACCACGCCGATGAACGTGACGCCGCGCCGCTCGATGTCGTCGAGCACCGCCTCCGGTTCGAACGCTTCGCGGATCAACATCGAGCCGCCGCAGTGGAGGATCGGCATCGCGAACGAGACGCCGGCGCCGGTGAACGCGAGCGGCACCGTCACGAGCGCCCGGTCGTCGGGCCCGAGGTCGTCGGCCGCCATCACGGAAACGGCCAAGCCCTCGCAGTTGCCATGGGTGAGCACCGCGCCCTTCGAGGAACCGGTCGTGCCGCTCGTGTAGCAGAGGAACAGCGGGTCAGACATGTCGACCGAGCTGTCGTCGTCGATCGGATCCGCGCCGCGCAACTCGTCGAGCGCCCGCCCGCCTGCGGGCGGCGCGTCGGCGAACAGGATGCGCTCGGCTCCGACGACCTGCTCGAGGTGGCTGAGCGCGGCCACGAACGAGGAGTCCGTCACGAGCGCCGTGAGCTCCGCATCCTCGCTCTGCTCGCGCAGCTCAACCGGGGTGAGCATCGGGTTGAGCGGCACGAAGATCGCCCCGACGCGCGCGCAGGCCAGCACCACCTCGAAGTGGACGGGGCCGTTGCGCAACAGCGCCCCGACGCGGTCGCCGCGGTCGATGCCCAGCGCATGCAATCCGCCGGCGAGGTGGCTGCACGCCGTCTCCAGCTCCTGCCAGGTGACGATCCGTTCCTCGTGCACGAGCGCCGGGCGCCGCGGGCTGAACCTGCTCCAGTACCGCGCCCACGAGCTGATCCCGCTCATCGCCAGAAAACTACCAACCGATTGGTCAAGATGACGGGGCGCCACGGCCGTTCCGGCCGGCAAAGCTCGACCGGGCGTCGCGGCCGTCACAACCAATCGTTTGGTAGAACGGCGCGGGCCGTGACCGCTAAAGTCCCCGGACCCCCGACGACAGGAGACGATGCAGGTGGCAATCGAGAAGGTGATGGTTCTCGGCGGAGGCGGCCAGATGGGCAACGGCATCGCTCAGGTGGCCGCAAGCGCGGGACTCGAGGTCACGATCGTCGACGTCGACGAGGCGGCGGTGCAACGGGGGCTCGGGCGGATCGAGCGGAGCCTGGCGCGGCTGGTCAAGAGCGGCAAGCTCGCCGAGGCGGAGGCGCAGGCGACACGCAACCGGATCGCCACGAGCACCGACCTCGAGGCCAGTGCGACCGAGACCGACCATGTCGTCGAAAGCATCATCGAGGACGTCGATGCCAAACGTGACGCGTTCCGGCGTCTGGACGCCGTGTGCCGCGAGGACGTGATCCTCGCCTCGAACACGTCGCAGTTCGCGATCTCGAAGATCGCAGCGGCCACGAGCCGCCCCGACCGGGTGATCGGCACCCACTGGTTCAACCCGCCGCCGGTGATGCGATTGATCGAGGTCGTGCGCGGGATCGAGACCTCCGACGAGACCGTCGCCACGACGCTCGAGCTCGCCAAGCGCTACGGCAAGGAGACGATCGTCTGCAAGAAGGACACGCAGGGGTTTTTGACCTCGCGCCTGATCATGACGCTCGTGCTGGAGGCCGCCCGCGTCGTCGAGGAGGGGATCGCCGACGCGGACGACGTCAACAAGGCGTGCGTGCTCGCCTTCAACCACGCGATGGGACCGCTCGCGACGGTCGACCTCGGCGGGCTGGACACGATGGAGCGAGCGTCCGACGCGATGACCCACCACTACGGCGAGCGCTTTCGCCCGCCGCAGATCCTGCGTGCGCTGGTCAACGCCGGCCACTTCGGCCGCAAGACCGGCCGCGGGTTCAGCGACTACGGCGAAGCTCAATAGCACGGCGGCGCGCGATTGGCGATCGCCGCGTCGCCCCTCGGCGGAGCCGCGTCAGGCGATCGCCGGTTGACGGGCAGCGAGCTGCTGCACCGCGGCGTCGGCGACCGCTGCCGCGAACGCGCGCAGCTGCTCGTCTGACTTGGTCGCCGCCGGGTGGGGGACGACGAGGCTGTGGTAGCCGGGGCGGCCGAGCGAGTCCGCGAAGCGAGCGACGTTGGCGATGAACACCTCCGTGATCAGCACCGTTGCCGGCACCCCGGCGCGTTCGAACAGGAGCGCGTCCTGCAGCGAGCAGGCGCTGCACGCGCCGCAGTCGCCGAGCCCGGCGATCACGAGGTCGGCGCGGGAGGCGAGCCCTGCGATCTGCTCGTCCTCGAGCACGTAGCCGGCGCCGGGCTTGGAGACGACCTCCACGGTCGCGATCGGCAACCGCTCCTGCAGCTCACGCGCGATGTGCAGCAGCAGGTCCTTGGCCTTGGCCTTGCCGTTGTCGACGAGCAGCAGATGGGCGTCGTCGGGCAGCTCGTCTCGCGTGGCCAGCTGCACGGGCTCGACCGGCGGGTCCTCGACGTCGGGACGGTGGACGGTGATCGTCGTGCTCATCGTTTCCTCCTGTGTCGTCTTGGTCAATCCCGGCGCGGGACGCTTGGCAGGTCGACCTCGCAGCCGTCGGGCCCGCAGTCGGGCATCGCCTCGCCGAGCATCCGCACGCGGCGGGTCACCGCGCGTGTGTGCTGCAGCGGCGCGAAGCTCGGCAGGTACGCCGACCAGCCCGGGCCCGCGCCGCCGGCGGTGACGAGGTAGACGTCGGCGGGCGAGCCGACGGTCGGCAGCCGGCCGTCGGGCCCGGGGGACATGTCGTGCTGGCTGCCGACCTCGAGCGGGACGCCGAACCCTTCGAGCTCCTCGGGACGGATGCGCGACTCGCGGCACAGGAACTCCTGCGCTCGCTCCTGCGACCAGCCCGCCTGGTGCACCGCCTTGGTGTGTTCGGGACCCATCACCACCACCCCCTGCCCGCCCTTGCCGACTGCGAACGTCGCCGCCACCCGCATCGCCGACACGAACGTCAGCAGCACGCCCTCGGGGTCCTCGTTGAGGTGGTTGGCGACCTGCCGCGGTCCCTCGGTGGCCATCACGGTCACGGTTGTGTCGCCGGGCTCGTAGCCGAGCCGCACGCGCAGCGCCGCCCATGGCGCGGGCGGGTCCTCCTCGGCGAAGCACAGCGTGTACTTGGCCGGGTTGCCCATCGCGGTCGCGTCGAAGCGGCCGGTCACCGCCCCGAAGATGTTGCGCGCGACGAGCCGCACCGCTCGCCCGATCGTCGCGTTGGCGCGGTTGCCCGAGCCGAGCGCATTGTGGCCGGCGTTCATCCCGATCTCGGCCGCCAGTGGGCCGCTGACGATCACGCATGAGGCGGCGCCGCCGGTGCTGCTCAGCGCGGCGTGGGCGTTGAACGAGGGGTCCAGCAGCGCGCTCAACGCGGCGACGACGACCGGGAAGTAGTCGCTCCGGCAGCCGGCCATCACCGCGTTGACCGCCGCCTGCTCGGCCGTGACCGAGCGGCTGCGGCTCGGGATCGAGCCGATCACGTCCTGCGCTTCGCGGTCGACCGTCGCGAGCATCGCCTCGACGAGCTCGGGCGTGGGCGGGACGACCGGCAACCCGTCCGTCCACCCGCGCGCGAAGAACTCCTCCTGAAGCTGATCGGCCGCGATCTCCACCAGGGCTGACATCGACGCTCCTTTTAGCTCGCTCCGCGGTGTGCGCAGATCCTCGTCGATGAGATCCTACACCCTAACCGGACTCGCCGAGTCCACTTATGTCGGTGATTACAGTTTCGCGCGTGGCCGGTCCATCCCGCACGACCCGCGGCCCGCGCGCGGACGCGCTGCGCAACCGGCAGCGCGTCGTCCAGGCTGCGTCGGAGATCTTCGCCGAGCGCGGGATCCGCGCCTCGGTCGCCGACGTCGCCGCGCGCGCCGGCGTCGGCAACGCGACCGTCTACCGCAGCTACCCGACCAAGACCGAACTGCTCGCCGAGGTCGCGCTGCTGTGGCTCGAGCAGATGGAGCGCGACTCGGCCGCGGCGGCTGGCGCGGATGATCCGGTCGCGGCGTTCGACGGGCTGATCGAGATCGTCTTCGAGCGGCTGCGCTGTGACCGCCTCGCCGCCGACCTGCTGCGCGAGGGCAATCTCACCGACGCCGTCGCGGCGACCCGCCGGCGGGTCGAGGCCAACTGGACGACCGCGCTGCGACGGGCCGCCGAGGCGGGCGCGGTGCGCGACGACATCACCTACGCGGACCTCTCGGTGCTGATCCTCGGGACCGCCGAGCGGCTCAGCGAGATGGGCGTGACCGACCCCACGCGGTGGTGGCGGACGGCCGAGTTCGTGCGAGCCGCGGTCGCGGCGCCGCCGCCCGCGTCATCCGACGCTTCGGGCGCAGCCGGGTGACGTCGCCGTCACCGCAGGACTGGGCGGCGCCACCGCCGCCCGAACATTTCAACGTTTTCGAGCCGCGACCGGGAGTCGACGTGAAAACCTTCGGCAGGACCGGACATTGCAACGTCAGCATCCGCCGCACAGCCGATTTCGTTGAAACGTACGGTCGCGCCGGGCGTCGTTGCGATCCGCTGAGAGCCCCGGCGTGCTCGGCCCACGCGACCGAATGCTGCGCGGTCTCGCCGCGCTCGGCCCGCCCGCGAGCGGCCGCCGCCCCGACAGGGCCGTGCATTTTCGCCAACCGATAGATACACGCGGCACGGGAGTTGGTCGTCGATCAACGCCCTGGCTGCAATTGCCGCCAACCGGTCGCCGAGCGCCGATGTTGGCGAATGAGTCCAGGTCGCCCGTGCCCGCGCTGGTCTCGGTGGCGCCACCGGTCTCGGACCCGAGCGAACTGTCTGCCCCGACGTGAGCTGGACGCGGTTGGGGAATTCCTTTCACCTGCCGGAAGGACGCTCCCAGAGGCGATGTCAGCCCGGCGCTCCGAGCCGTCAGCGCGCGGCCGCCTCGACCGACGCGCGCGCGTGCGCGGCGTGGCGGCCGGCCCGGAAGGCGAAGGTCATCGCCGGCCCGATCGTGCCGCCGGCGCCGCCGTAGACCATGCCGGTGACGCCGGCCATCGCGTTACCGGCCGCGTACAGGCCTTCGATCACGGCGCCGTCGAGGTCGAGCACGCGGCCATCGCGATCGGTCCGCGGCCCGCCCTTGGTGCCGAGCGTGCCGCTGTGCAGCTGCACCGCGTAGTACGGCGGCCGCTCAAGCGTGCCGAGCGTCGCCGCATGGCCGGGCCGGGTCTGGTCGCCGTTCCAGTAGTCGTAGGCGCTGTCGCCGCGGCCGAACTCGGGGTCGCGGCCGGTCGCGGCCACATTCGCGTTGAACCGGTCAACTGTGGCGGTCAGCGCGTCGGCCGGCACGCCGACCTCCGCGCCCAACTCGGCGACGGTCTCGCCACGAGCGAACCAGTTTGGCGGATCATCGCCCGGCGCCACGCTCGAGAATCCGTAGCTCTCGAAGCAGCGCGCGTCGAAGACAATCCAGGCGGGGATGTTGGCGTATTCGAACGCGGTCATGTCGAACGCGTGCAGCGCCGCGCCCTGAGCGTTGTAGTTGGCTGCCTCGTTGGTGAAGCGCACGCCGCGGCGGTTGACCATGATCGATCCGGGGACGGTCCGCTCTCGCAGCGTCAGCACCGACCGCGGCTGACCCAGATAGGTGTCGCCCGGGATCTGGAAGCACGGCATCCACCACGCCTCGCGCATGTTGCCCAGCGAGGCACCGACCCGCATCGCCATCCGCAGCCCGTCGCCGGTGTTCGTCGGCGTCGACGCCGGCGCCGTCATCGGTCCGCGCAGGAACGCGCGCACAAGCTCAGGGTTCCACTCAAAGCCGCCGGTCGCCAGCACCACGCCCGAGCGGGCACCGATCGCGCGGCGCTCGCCGCCGATCTCGACCTCGACCCCGGTCACCCGCCCGTCGGCGACGATCAGCTCCCGGCCGCACACGCCGGTCTCGGCGTCGACGCCGTTGTCCAGGCAACCGCGGATCAGCGCCCCGATCAGCGCCAGGCCGCAGGAGCGGATGTCGGCCGCCTCACGTTCGTGCAGGGTCTCGTCTTGGATCACGCCGGTGCCGCCGCCGTGGGTCTGCTCGCACAGCCGCAGCCGGCGGATCGTCACCTCGGGCGCGATCCGCTCGCCCCACTCCCCGAGCTCGTCAAACGAGAACAGCTCGGGCTCCAGCGAGCGCCCGCCATCGGGCAGGCCGCCGGGATGCTCGGGGTGGTAGTCGGGGAAGCGCTCGACGAGTCGGAAGTGGACCGGGGTGCGAGCCGCGAGGTACTCGAGCATCTCGGGGCCGGTGCGCACGAGTGTCTCGGCGAGCTCGGGATCGATCAGGCCGTGCGACAGCGAGCCCAGGTACGCGAGCGCGTCCTCAGGCGTGTCGACCACCCCATGACGCGCCGCGATCGGGTTGGCGGGGATCCAGACGATCGCCCCTGACATCGCGGTCGTGCCGCCGAACCCATCGCCCTTCTCCAAGAGCGCCACCGAGGCGCCCTCGACCGCGGCCGTCAGCGCCGCGGTGCACCCCGCGGCGCCCGAGCCGAGCACGACGACGTCGTAGCTGTCCTGCATCCGCCTCTCTCCTCTCTCGCACGCCGAACGCCGGAGCGGGCGGTCAGGCGATTGCGGGCTCCTCGCTCTTATGACCGAGCATCACGACCTCGATCCAGTCGGCCTTGACGTCCTCGGTGACGCGGACGTGCAGCAGCACCGGGCCCGTCGGGCGGGCGATCGTGTCACCCAGCGCGGTGAGGTCGTCGAGCGTCTCGATCGTGTAGGAGTCGAAGCCGAGCCCGCGGCCCACGTCGGCGAACGACGGCGTGTGCTCGCGCGCGACCGCGTCCTCGATGCCGAGCACCCGCAGATACTGGATCTCGGCCCCGAGCCCGCCGTCGTCGACCACGACCACGACGATCGGGAGTCCGAGCCGCGCAATCGACTCGATGTCGCCGAACGTCATCAACGCGCCGGTGTCGCCGACGCAGTAGAGCGTCATCCGGTCCGGCCGGGCGAGCGCGGCGCCAGTCGCCATCCCGGTCGACGCGCCGACGCAGTGAAACTCCAGCGGTGACAGGAACGCGCCGGGGTCGGGGACGCGCAAATGGGCGGTCGAGAACGCGGCGTGGTGGCCGTTGTCGAGCACGACCGTGCGCTCGTCGGGCAGCAGCTCGTCGAGCGTCATCATCACCTGGCGCGGATCCAGCGCGCCGGGCCTGCCGGCGTCGCGGTGGCGCGGCGGGACGTGCGCCTGTGCGATCTGCTCGCGGACGCGCTCATTGCGCATCCCGGTGACCCGGTGTCCGCGTCGGTCGAGCTCGGCGACGAGCGCCTCGGCGGCGAGGCGGGCATCGCCCTGCACGAAGATCTCGGCCGGGACCGATCCCCGCTGCTCCTGGCCGGGGTCGACGTCGAAGCGGAACACGCGCGCCTTCGACCACAGCGTGCCGCTGATCGTCGTCAGCGGATCGAGCGAGCTGCCGAACGCGAGCACGACATCGGCCATGCCGAGCAGCTCGATCGCCGACTCGTTGGAGTAGGTGCCCGAGATCCCGACCGAGAACGGGTCGTCGTCGAACAGCCCCTTGCCCATCAGCGTTGTCGCCATGATCGCGCCGATCCGGTCGCCGAGCTCGAGCAGCGCCTGCTTGGCACCGGCCCGGTGTGCGCCGCGACCGCCGAGGATGACCGGGTGCGCAAACGCCCAGTCCTCGCCGAGCAGGTCGGCGAGCAGCGTGATCTGCGCGGGATCGGGCGGCCCGGGGATGGGCCGCGGCGGCGGCAGCGTGATCGAGGCGGGAGCCTCCCGGGCGTCGGCCTCGAGGATCTCGCCGGGGAACTGGGTCACCATCAGCTTGCCGCCGCGTGCCCACTCGGCGGCGGCGGCCAGGTCGGCGACCGCCGAGTCCGGCGAGGCGATCGTCACGAACGGGATCTCGGCGGCCTCAAACAGCGCGGTCTGGTCCATCCACTTGGAGTAGACGACCCCCCGGATCGCCTGCGGGCAGTCGCCGGTGATCACCAGCACCGGGTTGGAGGCCTTGGCCGCGTTGGCGAGGCCGGTGAGCGCGTTGGTCACGCCCGGGCCGCGACTGATGAGCGCCACGGCGAGCTCGCCGGAGACGCGCGCGTAGCCGTCGGCCATCGCGATCGCGCCCGACTCGTGGCGCGCGGTGACCAGCTCGATCCCGCGTTGCGTGAGGCACACGCCGAGCTGGACGACGTCCTCGCCGAGCAGCGCGAACACCCGCTTCACGCCTTGGCGCTGCAGCTCGTCGGCCAGCGCCTCGTTCAGTACCGCCATCCTCGTTCTCCCTTGTCGCAGGACCGCGATCGAGTCTATGGTCGCCACCCGAGCGGGGCCATTCGCATGTCGTCGTGATCGATCAGCAGCGTTGATCGAACGCCGCTCGCCCCGCACAGGGGGGTGATGCTCAGACGGGCACCGGATCTCCGCGCAGCTGGCGGGCGGCGAGGTAGGCGAGCGTGAGCCCGCGGCCGAGCGCGAAGCCGCTGTTGTAGCCGCTCCCGGCCTGGGTGAGGGCCGCGCACGAGCCGACGGCATAAAGGTTCGGGATCGGGGCGCCGTTGTCATCGAGGACGTGCGCGTCGCCGTCGATGTGGACGCCCGAGGAGCCGATCCCTGTGCCGACGAACTTCAGCCGCAGTCCGTGGAAGGGCGGCTCGGTGATCGGGCCGAGCGTCGGGTTGGGCTCGTGGTTGGGATCGCCGGCGAAGCGGCGGACGACCGGCACGGTCCCGCGGCCGAACTCGGGATCCTCGCCGCTGTCGGCGTGCGCGCTGAAGCGCGCCGCCGTTCGCTCGAGCACCTCGCCGTCGATGCCTAGCTTGCGGCCGAGATCGGACAACGTGTCGCTCGAGGTCACCATCCCGTCCGGGTACGGCTCGCCCGGGGGCGTCTCGCCGAGCCCGTAGGAGCGGTGGTGCTGCTCGTCCCAAATCAAGAAGAACGGGAGGTGCCGGTCATCCGGGGCGAGCGCGTGGCCGACGATGTCCGGCCAGTATGAGTCGTCGCAGAATCGCCGGCCGGCGGCGTCGACGATCATGCAGTGCGGAAGCGCGTACTCGGGTCCGTAGCCGTAGCCGGTCCCGCCACGGGAGGTCCATCCGGGCAGGATCGGCACACTCGTGGCGGGGATCCTGGCGGTGGCGCCGCCGACCGAGCGCGCGAGCCGGATGCCGTCACCACGGAGCGATTGAGGCGCGACGCTGCCGAAGTCATCGGGCTCCAGACCGAGGAACTCGCGGACGAGATCGGGATCCCAGTCGTAGGTGCTGGTCGCGAGCACGACCGGGCCTGTGAGCTCGAGCTCACCGTTGGGATCCCGCGCACGCACCCCGATCACGTGCTCGCCACCGTCGGTGATCAACTCGGTGACGCGCGTGTTGCGCCGGATCTCGACCCGATCCTCGCGGAGTGCCCGTGCGAGGAAGCTCGCGACCACGCCGGTCCCGAACGTGAGCCGGTCCCGACCCTCGTCGCCGGCCGGTTGGTGGGAGTCGGGCAAGCCGAAGGCGGGAACCCCGGCGTGTTGCGCGACCGCGCCGTCCTCGTCGTCGACCAACGATCCACGTCGACCCTTGACGTACATCTCGGCGTACGTCAGGCCGACCGGGAAGTGCGGGCTGACGCGCAGGTATCGGCGCCACTCGCCGAGCAGCGATCCGTCGATCGGTTCGTTGGTGAGGTATCGCCCGGCGCGGACCGCTCCCGGGACCTCCACGTGATAGTCGGCCATCTCGGGGATCACGGCCCACCGGATCGCCCCGACGTCCTCCCAGTAGCGGGTCGCCTCCGGAGCGACCGCCAGCCAGCGCCGCATCGCCGCCTCATCGAGTGCCTCCGGATGGGCCGCGGCGATGCCGCGGACGTATCGCTCGGTGAGATCGAGGTCATCGTGGAGGCCCTCTCGCGCCGCGACGTGATTGGCGCCGACCCACACCTGGCCACCGGAGAACGCAGCGGCGCCGCCGACCAGGTCGGCTGCCTCGAGCACGATCACGGGTCGGCCGCCGAGCGCGACCCCGAGCGCAGTCGCCAGGCCTGAGAGACCCGCGCCGACGACGATGACCGGCGTTATCTGCGTCTCTACTGCCATTGGCTCCTCCTCACTCTCACCGCAGCACACGCTGAACGATTACGGCTGGCAGCCGCCGTCGATCCACGACCGCAGCAACCGCAGATGCTCGGGCGGCCATTCGCCGTCACACGGCATCGAGCCGTCATCCAGGCGCTCGTAGATGCCCTCGGCGTTGTCGCACACGTCGTCGTATGACCACAGGTCGAACGCGAACTCCATGTCAGTGCGGTCGCGGTCGCGAAACAGCGGGCGGATGTCTGTGTCGAAGCTCGGAGCGGCCATCGCCGGGATCGCGCGCCAGGGTAACCCGTCGCGGCGCTCGCCGCCTGCAGGCGGATCGCCACCCACGGTGATCGATCAGCGTCACTGATCGGTGGGAGCCCAACGTCGATGGACAGCGCCGTCCCGGTGCCCGACCATGCAGTGCAGAGCGCGTCCAACGCCGGAGGAGAGAGCAGATGACCGTGGCAGACCGCAGCGACGAGGTGGACATCGCGACCGAGTGGCCGGAGTGGTTTGAGCTGCTCGACCTTGTCGGCCGCGTCGAGCCGGGCGTCGACATCACCTGGAGCGAGGAGCTCGGGGTGTGGCTGTCGGGCAGCTACCGCGGGTTCCGCCGGATCGCCGACGATCCCGACCTGTTCCAGTTCCCCGGCCGGAACGCGGAGCTGGCGCCGCCGTGGCTGGACCGCGACTTCTACATCTGGTTCGAGGGCGGGCCCAAGAAGTTCCAGTTCACCGAGGGCGAGGAGCACGCGCGGCTGCACCGCTGGTGGATGAACCAGTTCTCGCCCAAGCAGGTCGGCGAATGGCGCGAGCACGTCATCCAGCCACTGATCGGCGAGCTGATCGACGGCTTCGCCGACGCCGGGTCGGCCGACCTGATGGCCGACTTCGCTCGCCGGCTGCCGCTGCCGGTGATGCTGCGGATGATGGAGATCCCCGCGGACGGCGAACTGATGGAGCGCTACCTGGCCGTCGGCAACGAGTTCGGCGACCTGCGCTGGAAGCTGCTCTCCAAGCCGGCCGACGACGAGCTGCGCGCGCGGGCGACCGAGGTCTCGCTCGAGATGCGCGCGCTGCTCATGCCATACCTCGACGCACGCCGCAGTGGCGACGGCGACGATCTCATCTCGCGCCTGTGGCGCGCCACCCCGGACCTGATCGACGGCGAGATCAACGACGACGCGATGTACGCCAACCTGACCACGCTGTTCGAGGCCGGCGTCGGAACGGGCGCCGGCGCGATCGGCGACGTCTTGTACGTCTTGATGAAATTCCCCGACTACCAGCAGCGGCTGCGCGAGGATCCGTCGCTGGTCCCGAACTTCGTCGAGGAGGCGCTGCGGCTGATGATGCCCGGCTCCTACATCATCCGCCAGCTGCGCGAAGACACCGAGTTCTTCGGCGAGACCCTGCGCCGCGGTCAGTCGATCATCGGCGTCTCGGTCGCCGCGGGTCGCGACTCGGGCCAGTACCAGTGTCCCCATCAGATCGACCTGACCCGCAAGGGCCCGCGCAACCACGTCGCGTTCTCGTGGGGCCCGCGGGCGTGCGTCGGACACGCGATCGGACGCGCCGAGCTCCAGGAGGTGACGGCCGCCATCACCGCGCGCCTGGCCGATCTTCGCCTCGATCCCGATCAGCCGCGGCCGATGCGCGCCGGTGCCGGGGCGCGCCGGCCGTGGGATCGGCTTCCGGCGCTGTTCACCGCGCTCTGAGCCGTGGGCGGCGCCGGGTGGCCGGCCGGCGTTGCCGCCGGCATGTCGCCGCGCGTCGCGGCGACATCCCCGCGCAGTCGGCTGAGAGCCGGGCTCTCGGCGTCGCGCCGGCAGATGAGGTCGAACGAGACGTAGCGCGGCGGGTCGAGCACGATCTCGTGGTCGGGATGCGTCGACAGCTCGGCCGGAACGAGCCACAGCGGTCCGCGGCGTGGCATCGGCAGGTCGCCGCCGACCGGGTCCGGCTCCGATACGAAGCTCGGCGTCAGGTCCTCGGACGCGAACAGCTCTGAGAGGAATCGCCGCCAGAAGCCGAGGCTCGGCCCGTCGACCGCCGCCACCTCGTGCGCCGCGATCTCGGCGAGCGTCGCGCGCTCGCGCCTGGCGAGCGGGTGGGTCTCGGGCACCAGGCACACGAGCGGGATGTCGGCGAACGGCTCTGCGACGAGATCGTCGGGCAGCTCCTGGCTGATCGAGATCGCCGCGTCGACCGAGCCCGAGCGCACGGCGGTGATCAGCGGGTACGTGTACTCCTGGCGGTGGGTGACGTCCAGGCCCGGCCGCCGGCGCGCGAAGTCGGCAAGCACGCGTGCGGCCGTCACCCGGATCGAGGGCGAGTAGCCGACGTGCAGCTCGCCGATCCTGCCCTCCGAGATGGCCCGCGCGCGCTGCACCATCTGATCGGCGGAGGTGAGCAGCGTGGTCGCGTCCTGCAGGAACGCGCGCCCGGCCTCGGTCAGCTCGACGCTGCGGCTCGAGCGATGAAAGACCTCGAAGCCGAGCTCGCGCTCGAGGCGCTGCACCGCCTGCGAGAGGCCCGACTGGGTCAGATGCACGCGCTCGGCGGCCCGGCCGAAGTGACGCTCCTCGGCGACGACGACGACGAACCGCAGCAGGCGCAGGTCCACGGTCTCAGCCCGTCGGCGGGCGCACCCCGATCAGCCGAACTCGCGCTTGCGCGCGTCGGTCGGATCGACCTCGCGGATCACCCGAACCTGCTCGTCGGTGGGTGGCTCGGTCTCGGGCACGTCGCCCTCGATCACGAGCTCGAAGCCGGTCGCGGCGACGACCTGATCGACCGTCACGCCGGGGTGGACGGAGCGCAGCCGCATCCGCTTGGACTCCGGGTGGAAGTCCATCATCGCGAGGTTCGTGACGCAGGCGCGCGGGCCGCCGGGCAGCCCGAGCCGCGCGCGATGATCGCCGCCGTCCCCCCACCCCAAGCCCGAGCGGAAGTCGAGCTTGTCGACGAACGTGCGCGGATCGTGCGTCGTCGACCACAGCAGGATGCGCGGGACCTGGCAGCCGAGGTCGGCCATCCCGCCGCCGCCTGGCAAGCGGATCTTGGGTGCGTCGAACGAGCCGATCACGGTGTTGTTGACGTTGCCATACGCGTCCATCTGGGCGCCGCGGAAGCAGAACGTGTTCAGCCGGCCCGACTGCGCGTAGGACCAGAAGTCGGCGGCCGAGCTCTGCAGCATCGCGGCTCCGTCCCACAGCGCGTCCGACAGCGTCGACTCGCCGATCCGGTCGGGCCGGGGATCGACCGCGATCGAGCTCGCCACCCAGATCAAGCCGGGGGCGTGGGTTGCGCGGGCGAGCAGGAACGCGGTGACCGGGATGAACGAGACCGCGCCGTTGAAGCAGACCGTGTCATCGGGCAGTTCGCGCGCGAGCGCCGCGACCATCAGCTCGTCGATCGTCCAGTTGCTCATCGCGCGGCGGGGTCGGGGAGCGGCGCGACGTGCTCTGAGAAGAACGCGGCGAACGCCTCGGGGTCGCGGGCGGCTCGCTGGTAGTCGAGGTAGAACTGCCCGTCGTAGGGGTACTCCGGCCAGCACGCGGTCGGCCAGGCGCCGCGCGGTGCCTCGATCACGTGGTCGACGGCGTATCCGGGGATCGAGGTGCGCTCTGGCGCGGCCCGGAACTCGGCGTTGTCGATGATCCGCTCGGCGGTGACGATCACGCGCTTGGCCGCTTTGACGAGCTCGGTGTCGAACCACACGAGCTTGGGGTTCATGCGCGCGTTGCCGTCGGCGTCGGCCTCGTGCACGTGGATCACCGCGATGTCGGGCTGGAGCGCCGCGCACGCCAGGAACCGCTGGCCGCTGCGCTCGTCGACCATCTCCCAGGTGCGGTCGGGGTGCAGCGCGGGCATGTCGGTGCCGAGCCCGGCGCGGGTCGGCATGAACGGGACGCCGGCGGTCGCCGCCTGCAGGGCGCAGATCAACGTGTGTTCCGAGTACTCCTCGACGTCGATCCCCCCGGCCTGGGCTGCGCGGCGGAAGTTCGGGGCCAGCCCGAACCCCTCGAACGAGGTCAGGCCCATGATCAGCTTGCGCACGCATCCCGCGGCGACGAGCCAGTCCGTCGACATGCCGGAGACGACCGCGACGAGCTCGAGCTCCCGCCGTCGGGCGCGGACCAGCTCGCGGCAGAACGACATCGGCGTACAGTTCAGCGAGAGGCCGCCGACGGCGAGCAGCGCCCCGTCGGGCACGAGCTCCGCGGCGTCGCTGAGGGAGACGATCTTCGCTCGCTCCGCCATCGGGTGAGATCTTACCCTGCCAACCATACGTTTGGTAGATTCGCGGCATGTCCACGGGGGAGAGCGGACGGCGGGTCGCCCTGATCACGGGAGCGGGCCGCGGCATCGGTGCGGCGATCGCGCACCGCCTCGCCGCCGACGGGACCGCGGTCGCGGTGATCGACCTCGACGCCGAGCCCGCGCTCCAGACGGCGGCAGCGATCGAGCGGGCGGGCGGCGCCGCGCTGGCGCTGGCCGGCGACGTCGCCGACGCCGAGGCGTGCGCCGGCTGGGCCCAGGCCGCCGCCGACCGCTTCGGCGGCCTCGACGTCCTCGTCAACAACGCCGGGCTGACGCGCGATGCGATGGTCCACCGCATGGATCGCGCCACCTGGGATGTCGTGCAGCAGGTCGTGCTCGGCGGCGCGTTCAACATGATCCAGGCGGTAGCGCCGTGGTTTCGCGATCGAGAGCGCAGCCGCCCCCGCAGGATCGTCAACGTCTCCTCGGTGTCGGGCATCTACGGCAGTCCGGGCAACGCCAACTATTCGTCGGCAAAGGCCGGGCTGATCGGACTGACGAAGTCGATCGCGGCCGAATGGGCGCGGTTCGGGGTGACGGTCAACGCGGTCGCCCCGGGCTTCATCGACACCCGCATGACCGCCGCTCGGGAGGGGGCGGGCGGTCTCGGGATGTCGCCCGAGGTGCGCGAGTCGATCGTCTCGCGGATCCCGCTCGGCCGCGCGGGCATCCCCGACGACGTCGCCGCCGCGGTCGCCTACTTCTGCTCCGAGGATGCGGGCTACGTGACCGCGCAGGTGCTCGAGATCCACGGCGGGATGCCGGACATCACCGTCACCGGCTAAGTGGCCCGGTGATCGCCGCCGCAGCGACGCCGCACGCCGACCGGGCCAGCTATCGCCTGGTCCTGACGATCCTGTTCGCCAGCGGGCTGATCTACACGGTGCTGGTCACGCTCGTGGTGCCGGCGGTGCACGTTCTGGCGGCCGGGATCGGAGGCTCCGACGCGGACGCCACCTGGATCCTCACCACGTTTGTGCTCTCAGGCTCGGTGGCGACGCCGATCGCCGGCCGGCTCGGCGACATGTACGGTCGCAAGCGGGCGCTGGTCGTCGTGCTCGTGATCGTGCTCGTCGGCGTCCTGCTGTGCGCGGTCTCGACGTCCTTCATCCCGCTGACCGCGGGCAGGGTGCTCGCCGGCGTCTCCAGCGGCGTGTTCCCGCTCGCGTACGGGATCCTGCGCGACGAGTACGAGGGCGAGCGGGTCGCGGTCGCGATCGGGATCATGTCGATCTCGATCGGGATCGGCACCGGCGCCGGCTTCCTGCTCTCGGGTCTGATCATCCGCAGCTTCTCCTACCACTGGCTGTTCTGGTTCCCGCTGGCGCTGGTCGTCCCGACGATGATCGCGACGATGGTGTACGTGCCCGAGTCGCCGAAGCGGCCGGGCGGCAGCGTCGACTGGTTCGGCGGCGCGCTGCTGACCGGTGGCCTGCTGGCGCTGCTGGTGGCGATCAGCGAGGCACAGACCTGGGGTTGGGGGTCGGCGCGGACGCTCGGGCTGCTCGCGGCCGGTCTTGCCGTGCTCGTCGCATGGACGGCGGTCGAAGCCAGGACCGCGGAGCCGTTGATCGACATGGAGACGATGGGGATCCCGGCTGTGTGGCGCACCAATGCGGTCGCGTTCCTGCTCGGCGTCGGCCTGTTCGCCGGCTTTGCCGTGATCCCGCAGTTCGCCGAGCAGCCGGCGTCGACCGGCTACGGGTTCGCCGATTCGGTGCTGACCGCCGGGCTGTTCCTGGTCCCGGCGACCGTGGGGATGGTCATGATCGGCCCGCTCGCGGGCATGATCGAGGCGCGCTGGGGCTCCAAGGTCCCGCTCGTCGCGGGCAGCGCCGTGTCGGCGATCGGCTTCCTCATGATCGCGGTCGCGGACTCGACCGCATGGCATATCTACGTCGCCACCGGCCTGTTCGGCGTCGGCATGGGGCTCGCCTACGCCGCGATGCCGAACATCATCCTCGAGGCCTGCCCGGGCGAGCAGACGGGCGCCGCGACGTCGATCAACACGATCATGCGCGTGATCGGGGGCGCGCTCGGGATCCAGGTGTGCGAGACGCTCGTCGCGCAGCACACCTCCGCCGCCGGCCTGCCGACCAATCACGGGTTCGAGCTCGCCTACTGGGTGTGCACGATCGGGCTCGTCGCGGCGACGATCGTTGCCGCGCTCGTGCCAGGCCGCCGCCGGCTCGATGTCTCTGCATCGGCGACGGAGCTCGCATGAGCGCTGCGCCCACCGGGTTTGCGGAGGCGATCACGCTCGGGGACCTGCTGCTGCGCGCGGCGGCGGAGCGTCCCGATGAGCCGGCCGCGATCTACCCGCACGAGCGCGCGACCTGGGCGCTGCTCGCCGACCGAGCGCGGGACGTCGCGCGTGGCCTGATCGCACTCGGCATCGGATCCGGCGAGCACGTCGGCGTGATGATGCCCAACGGCCTGAACGCGATGAGCACGATCTACGGAGTCGCGCTGGCGGGCGCGGTCGTCGTCCCGATCAACCTCCGCTACCGAGCGGTCGAGATCCCGTTCGTCGTCTCCAATGGCGATCTCGTCGCGATCGTCTGCTCCGATGAGTCCGACGGCTACGTCGACCTGCTCGGCCTGCTCGGCGAGGCGCTCCCGGGCCTCACCGGGTCCGCCGACCCGAACGCGGTCGACGTGCCGGACGCGCCACGCCTGCGGTCGGTCGTGGTGCTGGGCGAGCGCCGCGCGCCGGGTACGGTCGACGCCGAGTCGTTCGCGCGCGGCGCCGCTACCGTCGGCGACGACGAGCTCGACCGCCGCCGCGTGCAGGTCAGGCTGCGTTCGAGCGCGCTCGTGCTCTACACGTCGGGCACGACCGCTGAGCCGCGCGGCTGCGTGCTCACGCACGAGGCGATCGTGCGCTGCTGGATCGAGGTCGGGCGCGTGTTCGAACTCGGCCCGTCCGACCGCGTCTGGGCGCCGTGCCCGCTGTTTCACATGGGCGCGGTCGGCCCGATGATCATGTGCGCCGCGCACCGCGCCTGCTTCGTATCGGACACGTACTTCGAGCCCGACCGCGCGCTCGAACTGCTCGCCGCCGAGCGCCCGACGATCCTCTACTCGGCCTACCCGCCGATCACCCAGGCGGTGCTCACCCACCCGCGCTTCGGCGACACCGACATGTCGGCCGGCCGGGCGATGCTCAACGTCGGACCGCCCGACCTCCTGCGCCAGATGCAGGCGGCGCTGCCGCACGTCACGCAGCTGTCGCTCTACGGGCTGACCGAGGGCGGCGGCGCGATCACGTACAACCACCTCGACGACGATCTCGAGCTGCGCGTCGGCACGACCGGGCCACCGCTGCCGGGCTCCGAGGTGCGGATCGTCGACCCGGCCACCGGCGCGGTGCTCGGTCCCGGCGCCGTCGGCGAGATCTCGATCCGCGGCGTCACCCTGTGCGAGCGCTACCACCGCGACCCTGAGAAGACCGCCGCCGCGTTCGACCGCGACGGCTGGTTGTCGACGGGCGACCAGGGCCGGCTCGACGAGGCGGGACGGCTGATCTTCCTCGGCCGGCTGAAGGACATGCTCAAGGTCGGCGGTGAGAACGTCTCGCCCGCCGAGATCGAGGAGCATCTCGGTCGCCATCCCCAGGTCAAGCTGGTCGTCGTCGTGGGCGCGCCCGACGGGCGCCTCGGCGAGGTCCCGGCGGCCTTCGTCGAGCTGCTCCCCGGCTCGTCGGTCACCGCCGAGGAACTGCTCGAGCACTGCCGCGGCCAGATCGCGCGCTTCAAGGTCCCGCGATACGTCCGGTTGGTGAGCGAGGAGGAGTGGCCGATGTCGGCGACCAAGGTCCAGAAGGAGCCGCTGGCGCGGCGGATCGCGAGCGAGTTGGAGGGGTGTGCCCATGACGGTTGAGCCGAGCAGGCGCGTGGTGATCGTGGGAGGCGGCATCGGCGGGATGTCGGCTGCCATCACCGCGGCAGACGAAGGACTCGAGACGATCCTGGTCGAGAAGGCGCCGCGCTTCGGAGGCGCCGCCGCGTACTCCGGTGGCCAGGTGTGGGTCGGCGCCAACCACGTCGAGGAACGTCAGAGCCTCGAGGACTCGCTGGAGGCGACGCTTCAGTACGTGTGTGGCGCGGCCGCACGCGATGCGGCGAGCGTCGATCTCGAGCTCGCTCGCCAGTGGCTTGCCGGAGCCGCCGAGGCGGCCCGCTACCTCGAGGATCAGGGGGTGGTCGAGTGGGAGGTGATCCCCGACTATCCCGACTACTACTACCCGGATGTCGACGGGTCGCGTGCGACGGGCCGCTACCTCACCGGCGCCCCCTTCGACGGCTCGCTGCTCGGAGAGCATCGCTCGCTGCTCCCGGTCAGTCCGCACTTCCCGGTCGGCGTGACCTACGGCGAAATGTTCTCCTGGGGCGGGATGTCGAGCAGGACGAAGTTCGATTGGGGGCTCGTCGAGCGTCGGCGCGCAGACGACGTGCTCACGTTCGGCACCGGGATTGCGGGCGCCCTGTTGAAGGGAGTCCTCGACCGCACAGTGCGCCTGATGCCGGGCCACGAAGTAGTCGCACTGCTCGCACGTGACGGCGAGGTCGTCGGGGTTCGATGCCGGCGCTCAGACGGCGCCGAGATCGAGCTCGATGGCCCCGTGATCCTGGCGACCGGCGCCCACGACTGGTCGGCGGAGCTCTCAAGCCGGTTCACGGGGATTCCGCCCGAGGACGGCGGCAGCGTCGCGCCCGACTCGATCAGCGGCGATGCCGTCGGACTCGTCGAGGCCGTCGGTGGCGCGGTGGCGGCGCTCCCCGCGTGGGCCGCGCCGGTGCTCCCCGGCTACAGGCTGCCGGTCCCGAGCTTCGAGGGCGACACCGGCTACCGCGCGTGCTACGAGCACTGCCTTCCGCACACGTTCCTGGTCAACCGCGGCGGTGAGCGCTTCTGCGACGACTCGTTTCACTCCCGCATCGTCGCGGCGGCGCTGAGCCTCGACGGCGCGGGACAGCCCGCGAACCTCCCGATCTTCATGATCTGGGACAGCCGGCACCACCAGCGTTACGGTCTCGGGGCGACGATGCCCGGGGACCCCTATCCCGAAGGTCTCGTCGTCGAGGCGTCGACGCTGGCGGACATCGCGGCAGGGCTGGGCGTCGACCCCGACGGTCTCGAGCGCACCGCGGCGCGCTTCAACGAGCACGCAGCCACGGGCGAGGATCCGGATCATGGGCGAGGATCGAACCTCTCCGTACGCCGGTTCAGGGGTGACTGGACCAACCAGCCCAACCCGTGCCTCGGCGCCGTCAGCGAGCCTCCGTACTTCGGGATGCGGATACGCCTGCTGAGCACCGGCATCGCCGCCGCCGGGGTGAAGGCAGGAGCATCCGGGCGAGTCCAGCATGAGGACGGGAGCACGATCCCGGGGCTCTACGCGATCGGGGAGTGCTCGACCCGCGCGGCGGCCGGCGTCGGTTACAACAGCGGCTACTCGCTGAGCCGGGCACTGGCATTCGGCCGGCTCGCCGCGCTCGATGTCGCGCGCGGACCACAGGCGGCCTGAACGACCCGCTCAGCCCGGTTCGCCGCTCGCCGCTTCCGGGACGCCCCTCGGCGGCGACCCGGCGCTTGATCTCCGCGGCGGGCGCTCGTAGATCTCGACGTGGTAGCCGTCTGGGTCGATCAGGTAGGCGGCCTTGGCGCCCTTGTGCGCCCCGCGCTCGATCGCGACGGCTTCTCTCGATCGCGATGTGAACCCGTGCTCGACCGCGCGCGCATGCAACGCGTCGGCGTCCTCGCAGAACAGGCACATGTGGCCGGCGCCGTAGTCCGGTGGGCGCGAGGACGCCGGGTGGCGCTCGACCTCGCAGAACTCGAACAGCTCGATCATCGCGTCGCTGCCCGGCACCCGCAGGAACACGACCCGGACGCGGCCGACCGGCATGTTCCAGATCCGCTCCGCGGTCTCGCCGCCGGTGATGCCGTCGGAGGCGACCTCGAGGCCCAGCGCGTCCCGGTAGAACCGCAGCGATCGGTCCATGTCGGACACCGTCACTCCCGCGTGGAAGAACCCGTTGACGCTCATGAATCGCTCCCTCGGACGCCGATCGGCGCGGTCGTCGAACCAAACAAATGATTGGTTGACAACTATAATGGCCGACCCGTCGCCGGAGCCGTTGCCTGGCGTCACCGCAACGCGAGGAGATCGATCGTCGATGAAGCATGTGGCCGTGATCGGAAGTGGGGCCTCCGGGCTTGCGGCCGCGTTCGCCGCGGCGCAGGGCGGCGCCCGCGTCAGCGTCTACGAGGCCCACGACAAGCTCGGCGGCACGACGGCGCTGTCCGGCGGCAACGCGTGGCTGCCCGCGCACGCGGCGCTCGAGGATGACACCCCCGAGCTCGCGCTCGCCTACCTGCGCAAGCTCGCGCTCGGCGACGCCGACGACGAGATGCTCGAGGTGTTTGCGCGGGAGGCGGGTCCGGCGGCCGAGCGGCTGCAGCGCGACACGCCGGTGCGGCTGCAGTCTGTCCCATATTGCGATTACCACGCCGAGTTCGAGGGTGGCCGCGAGCAGGGCGGCCGAACGCTCGAGCCACAGCCATACGATCCGACCGACGAGGTCCGCGAGCTGCTGCGCGACGCGCCGAACGTTCTCGGGCCCGTCACCTACGTCGAGCTCTCGACCGGCACGCTGGACCGCGAGCTGCTGGCCGAACGGAGGGCGAAGGGGACGATCACGCTCGGCCGCGCGCTGCTTGCCGGCCTGCTGCAGGCGTGCCTGGACCTCGGTGTCGACATCTACCCGGGGACGCGGCTGCGCGAGCTGCCCGACGCTGACGCGGTCGTACTCGCGACCGGCGGCTTCGAGCGCGACCCCGAGCTCGCCAAGCACTTCCTGCGCGGCCCGATGCTCGGGCCCGTCGGCGCCCCGACCGCCCGCGGCGACGGGTTGCGGATGGCGATCGGCGCCGGCGCGCAGCTGGGCAACATGAGCGAGGCGTGGTGGTGCCCGGCGATCTCGGTCCCCGGCGAGACGATCGACGGCGCGCCGATGTTCCGCCTGATCCTCGCCGAGCGCGCCCGCCCGGGCACGCTGATCGTCGACGGCGGCGGCCGCCGGTTCGTCAACGAGGCCCAGAACTACAACGACCTCGGTCGCACGCTGCAGAACTTCAATCCCGCCGAGTTCCGCTTCCCGCACGTGCCGGCGTGGATGATCTTCGACAACGCCGTCCGCACCGGCTATCGCCTCGGGCCGCTCGGGCGCAGGGACCCGGACCCCGACTGGCTGATCCGCGGTGAGACCGTGGCCGAGCTCGCGCGCGGGATCGAGATCGAACCCGCGATCCTGGAGGCGACCGTCGAGCGCTTCAACGCGGGCGCGAGCGCCGGCGAGGACCCCGACTTCGGGCGCGGCAGCTATCCGTACGACCGCTTCATCGGAAGGCTCGGGGCGCTCGGCGACGGCCCGTACTTCGCGGTTGCGGTGCTACCGGGCTGCCTGTCGACCAAGGGCGGTGCGAAGACCGACGCCGACGGCCGCGTGCTGTCGATCGCCGACGGTCAGCCGATTCCCGGTCTGTATGCCGCCGGCAACGTGTCCGCGAGTTGCTACGGGATGGCATATCCGGGCGCCGGGGGCACGCTCGGTCCTGCGCTGACGTTCGGTCTGCGGGCCGGCGACGCCGCCGCCGCCGACTGATGGACGAGCTTCCCGTCAGCGCTCGCCGACGGACTCGAGCTCGGCGAGCAGGCGCTCGCGCAGCGCGAAGCGCTGGATCTTCGTCGCCGACATCGGCCATTCGCCGTCGGCCACGAAGCGGACCATGCGCGGCACCTTGAACGACGCGATCTTGCCGCGGCAGTGGTCGATCAGCTCCCGCTCGTCGGCCGACGCCCCGGGCACGAGCTCGACGAACGCGACCGGGACCTCGAGCAGCCGGTCGTCGGGGATCCCCGCGACCTGCACGAGCTTGACGGCCGGATGGGTGGACAGCATCGCCTCGATCTCCTGCGGCGCGACGTTCTCGCCGCCGACCTTGAGGGTCTCCTTCTGGCGGCCGAGGAACAGCACGCGGCCCGCCTCATCGCAGACGCCGAGGTCCTGCATCGTCACCCACCCATCCTCGAGCACCGACTCGGCGGTCTTCTTCGGCGACTTCCAGTAGCGGGTCAGGGTGTTGTAGCCGCGGAACTGGATGATCCCGCGCTCGCCGGGGCCGAGCACGGCGCCGGTGTCGACGTCGACGATCCGCAGCTCGACGCCCGCCTGGGGCGCGCCGCAGGTGTTGCGGCGCACGTCGGCCGGGTCCTCGGGGCGCGTCATCGTCACCACGCCGCCCTCGGTGCCGCCGTAGCACGACAGCTGCACTGCGTGCGGGAGGCGGCTCTGGAACTTCTCGAGGCTCTCGGGCGGCGCGACGTTCTGGAAGATCCGCAGCGCGCTGAGATCGGCATCGGGGAAATGCGGCTGGGCGAGCACCGCCTCCATCACCGGCTGGTAGGCGGGATAGAACTCGGTGATCCGCTCCTGCTCGAGCGCCGTCAGCGTCCGCTCGGCGTCGAAGCTGTAGTCGGTGAAGAACGTCGCGCCGCATGCGAGCACCCAGAACAGGCAGCCCAGGCCGGTGACGTGGAACAGCGGCAGCGGCGTGTAGTGGCGATCCTCGGCGCTCGTGTGCCAGATGCCGGCGACGCCGATCCAATCACGCACGAACGCCTCGTGGGTGATCATCGCGCCGCGCGGCTGGGAGGTCGTCCCCGAGGTGTAGAGGATCAACGCGAAGTCGCGCAGCGAGACTCCCTCGGCCCGGGTGCGCAGCGCCGCCTCGTCGACGTTGTCGCCGAGTGCGTCGAACGCGGCGCGGTCGATCATGCCCGCCGGGCTGCGGTCGCCCATCATCACGACCGAGCGCAGGAACGGGTGGCGCGACAGTGACAGCGCCCGCGGGTCACGCGCCTCGGCAAGGCCCGGCAGCGCTGCGTGGCAGAGCTCGGTGAAGTCGACGTACTCGTCGGCGCCGTCGTGGGTGATCAGCGCAACGATGTCCGAGTCCTCGACGATCGCATCGAGCTCGGCGGTGCGGTAGCGGGCGTTGATCGGGACCACGGTCGCGCCGAGCAGCGAGGCGCCGAAGATCGTCGTGATCAGCTCCGGGTGGTTGGTCATCAGCACGCCGACGTGCTCGCGGGGGCCGATCCCGAGGCCGGCGAGCGAGCGGGCGACCGACCAGCACCGGGCCGCCAGCTCGTCGTATGTCAGGCGCAGGCCCGGGAACACGACCGCGTCGTGCTCCGGCGCGCGCCGCGCCGAGCGCATGATCGCCTGGCCCATCGGCATCACGCCCTCGGCCAGCCACAACTCCTGCGCCGGATGCGAGCTCCCACGTCCCACGATCGCCGCCAAGTATTTCAAACAAACGGTTGATTCGTGAGATATTGTCGGCGGATGCGCTACGACGTGGTGGTGATCGGCGCGGGCGTCGCCGGCCTGGTCAGCGCGACGCTGCTGGCCAAGGAGGGCAAGCGCGTGGCGCTCGTCGAGGCCCACCCGTATCTCGGCGGTCGCGCGATGCACCATCGCTACCGCGGCCACGAGATCGGCCTCGGGTCCCATCTCGTCGAGGATCCCGGTGACAGCCTCACGAAGGCGCTCGAGCACATCGGCCTGTCGATGGAGCACAGCGAACGCAGCGACTCGATGCCGTTCTGGGACGGCAGCGGCTGGAAGCCGATCCAGGAGCAGTACGCCGGCGCCTCCAAGGCCGGGCTGAAGCGCTGCATCGAGGCGGTCACGGGATCCGACTACAGCGACTTCGAGTCGTGGAATCACGCCTCGTTGCGCGAGTGGATGTCGCAGTACACCAGCGACGAGGGCGTGTACCTCGTCTGGGAGCAGATCTCCGTCCTCGAGCAGGTGACGTTCAAGCCCTGGGAGCACTCGGCCTCCGAGAACCTCTACACGCGCAAGCTCCACTACGACCGCAAGCGCACCGCCGGCTACTCGTTCTGGCCGATCGGCGGCTGGGAGAAGCTGTGGAACGAGATGGGCGACGCGCTGACGGCGATGGACGGGACCCTGCGGCTGTCGGCGCCGGCCGAGGAGGTGCTCGTCGCCAACGGCGCTGTCGCCGGCGTGCGGCTCCGCAACACCGACGATCGCGGCGCTCCCGGCGAGGTCCTCGAGGCCGACCAGGTGGTCGTCAACGCGCCCGTCTGGGACCTGCAGCGGCTGTTCGCCGAGGGCGCCCTGCCCTGGGATCTGCGCGAGCGCGTCAAGATGCTCGCCCACAACCGCAACCGCGCATGCTGGCTCGGGTTCTGGATCGCCGCGAAGGAGCCGGTGATCGCGATGAGCGAGCGCGAGATGTCATCGTTCTCCACGACCCCGCGCTGCGGGATGCCCGGCTTCACCCTGAACTTCACCGGCTATGACTCGGGGATCTCGCCGCCGGGCGAGTACCTCACGTGCTTCGGCGCCGCGTTCGACGCCACCGAGAACTACGGCAGCCGCCGCTGGTACGACGAGATGTTCGAGAAGCTGTGGCTCGACGTGCTCGACATGCTTCCCGCCGCGCGCGGCGCGCTGTGGCGCAAGCCCCATGTCGTCAACTCCTACGGCGTCATCTGCAAGCCGGGGCTGGTCGGCGCGGTGCGCCCCGACGCCGAGGTGCGCGGCATCGACGGGCTGTGGCTGACCGGCGACACGACCCGGGCGCGCGGGATCGGGATCGACAAGGCGGCGCGCTCGGGGATCACCGCCACCGAGGCCGTGCTCGGCCGGCGGCTTCCGATCTTCGCCGACACCGTCCGCTACTGATGCAGCTCGCCCGCGTGACCGGGCGACGCCGCCGTTCGGCCCTAGGGGTTGGTGGGCACCGTGGGCAGTTCGGCGGGCAGCGTGGCCCACGGGAGCTGACGGCTGGTCCAGCAGGAGAGCTCCGGCGTGATCCAGTCGGCGTCGTCGAACGCTCCGGCCTTGACGAAGGTGACGCCCGGCGAGCCCGTGGAGCGCGAGAACAGCGGCGAACCAGAGCGCCCGCAGAACTCGCGGGTCACCTCGCCGCTCATCCCGGTCACCGTCCACGACCGAGTCTGTCCGCTCTGGATCGTGACCGCTTCCGCCGGCAACGCAACCACCGTGGCGAACGCGCTGCCGGTCGCCTTGCGGCAATCCAGGCAATGGCAGTGGGCCGCCATCAGCAGCTCGGTGCAGTCAGCCCGGAAGGTGACGGCGCCACAGAGACAGCCGCCGGGTCGGATCGTCTGATCGGGCATTCGGGTCCTCTTGAAGTTGCTCGTCGGCGTTGATCGTTTCAACCAACCGACCGTTTGCGCTTGCGCTTCCCGATAATAGTGATAATAATTTTCAGATCGAAATCCCCCTCAGCCAACGAGGAGAGAGGTCAGATGGAGGTTGGTTTCGCTTGTCCCAGCATGAGCAACGGCTGGATCATCTCGTCGACCTCGCAGAAGTTCTCGCCTGATTGGTCGCTGATCCGCGACACCGCCGTCGCCGCCGAACGGGGCGGCTTCGATTTCTCGCTGTGCACCGTTCAGTTGCGGGGCATGGACGGGCCCACTCGTCACTTTCACGAAACCGCCGACTCGCTGTCGGTGATGGCCGGCCTGGCCCTGGTGACCGAGCGGATCACGCTCTATGGCTCGGTCGGCACGCTCAGCACGCCGCCGGTGCTGGCCGCGAAGGCCGCGGTCACGATCAACGACATGTCCAACGGGCGATTCGGGCTCAACATCGTCTCCGGCCTCGAGAAGCAGTCCTACAGCCAGATGGGGATGTGGCCGGGCGACCAGCACTTCAAGACGCGGTACGAGTTGGCCACCGAGTACACGAAGATCATTCGTGAGTTGTGGGAGACCGGCGGCTCGAACTTCAAGGGCGAGTACTTCACGATGGACCACTGTCAGTTCGGTCCCACGCCCAAGCAGCCGATCGAGATCGTCTGCGCCGGTCAGTCTGACCCTGGCACCAAGTTCTGCGCCGAGCTCGCCGACTACCAGCTGGCCCTCGGCAAGACCGACTTCGACGAGATGACGGCATTTAGTCAGCGCCTGCAGCGCCTTGCCGCCGAGGCCGGCCGAAAGGTGGGGATGTACGCGCTCTACCAAGTGGTCGTGCGTGAGACCGACGAGGAGGCCAGCGCCGCGATCGCGGACTGGCGCGAGCACCAGGACTACGAGACGGTGGCGCGCCTGGCGGGCCGCGACTACGGTGAAGGCGACGAGGAGTCCACGAAGAACATCTTCTTCTCGACGGACGCTTTCCTGGTCGGCTTCCCGGTGATCTCGGGCTCGCCCACGACCGTCGCCGAGAAGATGCACGAGCTCGCCAAGGTCGACGGGCTCGACGGCTTCCTGATCACCGTTCCCGAATACCCCAATGACATTGCGCGGTTCGGGCGTGACGTGATGCCGCTGCTCAAGGGCAACCCCGTGGCTGGCGGCACGGCTGCGCGGGCCGCCGTCTGAGCGCGCCAAGAATCGCGTCTGACCCGTGGCGACTACATGAGCGAGAGAGCAGGTGAGCGATGCCAGTACTGGACCTGAACAAGGGTTGGCGCGCGTACGACGACGCGCAGCAGGCGACGGACAATCCCCGCCACAGGGCGATCCTGGAGACGATGAAGGACCACATCAAGTGGGAGGTGCTCGGTCGCCCCGAGAAGGTGCTCGAAACGGTTGCCGACGGTGGCTCCTACCACTTCTACGGTCTCGGTGACTACATCGAGCTCCCCGACTACGAGTCGATCAAGGGCTTCTACCAGTCGATGGTCGACAACGGAACCAACGTGCTGCAGCTCGACATCGACCATCTTGCGGTGGGGGACTGGGGGATCGCGGCGCACGGCACCTGGCATCAAGCATTCCCGATGGCGGATCTGCCGGACAAGCTGCCAGACGGGTTCGTCCCCGACGACCCGGATGCCCGGTACTTGGTTTCTAGCCGCCTCGCATGGTTCTTCCCGTTTACCGAGGACGAGGTCCCAAAACTGATCTCAGAGATCGTGTACTTCGATCCAATCCCGACCGCGATCCGCAAGCTCGGCTCCGACGAAATGCTGTACGAGACGCTTGACGAAGCGGTGTTCGCCTAGAGGTCACCGTCGCCGGCGGCGTCGCGTGAGCCGCTGCCGGGCCTGTGTGCGGCATGATCGACGTCCATGCCCATGTTGTGCTCGAGGGCTCAATCGGCGCCGCGGGCAGCGCCGGCCCTGAGCTGGGGCAGACCGACGGGCGCCCCTGGTTTCGCATCGGTGACTACGTGCTGCACGGTGTCCGCTATCGCGGCAGCCCGTTCATGGACCCGGAGCTTCGGATCGCCGCGATGGACGAGTACGGCATCGAGCGCCAATTGCTCTCGCCCAACCCGCTGACCTTCTTCAGCCGCCTCGGGGCGGGCGCTGCAGCCGCCTACTGCCGCGCGCACAACGACGACCTCGCCGCGATCGTCGCGCGTCACCCCGATCGACTCCTCGGCGCGGCTCAGCTGCCGATGCAGGACATCACGGCCGCGATCGCCGAGCTCGACCGCGCGGTACGCGAACTCGGCCTCGTGGCCGCCTACATCGACACGGACCCGGCGGTCGGACTCGACGCGCCCGCGATGGACCCCTTCTACCGGGCGCTGGTGCAGCTCGACGTGCCTCTGTTCGTGCACCCTACCTCGATCTGCCCCGATGGGCCGCCGAGCGACCCGCGCCTGCGCCGCTTCGATCTGGACCTCGTCGTCGGCTTCGCCTATCAGGAGACGCTCGCCGTCGCGGCGCTGATCTTCGGGGGTGTGCTCGACCGTCACCCGTCGCTCGACGTCTGCGTCAGCCACGGCGGCGGCGCGCTGACGGCGCTCTACGGGCGCCTCGCGCGCGCTGCGGCGGTGCGTCCGTGGG
>DASUHF010000050.1:0-18395 GCA_036273655.1 Solirubrobacteraceae bacterium
GCGCAGGACATCGAGGTCGTCGAGCGTCCCGCGCTGGACCTCCGCGCCGGCGGCGGCGATCGCCCCGGCGGCGGCGTCGGAGCGGGCGAGCCCGACCACCTGATGGCCGGCTTCGATCAGCTCTGGAACGACGGCGGACCCGATCCAGCCCGACGCCCCGGTGACGAATACGCGCATGAGGAACTCCTTCGTTGGGACCGCCGCACGACCGTCGGCGGCGGCCAGTGATGTCAGTTGCTGACATCAAGGTAGCACGACGATGTCAGTCACTGTCGTCGGCTACGATCCGAGCATGGGTCGGTGGCAGCCAGGCGCTCGTGGCAGGCTCTTGCAGGCGGCGCTGGAGCTGTATGGAGAGCACGGATATGAGCGCACCACGGTCGCGGAGATCGCTGCCCGCGCCGGGCTCACCGAGCGCACGTTCTTCCGCCATTTCGCCGACAAGCGCGAGGTGCTGTTCGCCGGAAATGACATCCTCAACGGGGTGATCGTCGAGGCGGTCGCCGCGACCCCGGCTGAGACGGCGCCGATCGACGTCGCGGCCGCGGGCATGCGCGCGGCCGCCGCGATGATCCAGGAGGGCGGAGACCTCCCGCGCCGTCGCGCCGCGATCATCGCCCCCAGCGTCGAGCTGCAGGAGCGTGAGCTGATCAAGCTCGCCTCGATGACGGCGTTGCTCGCCGAGCAGCTGCGCGGGCGCGGGATCGCCGAGCCCGCCGCCAGCCTCGCCGCCGAGGCAGCGGTCGCCGCGTTCAAGACCGGCTTTGCGCGATGGCTCGAAGACGAGCCCGGCCGCGACCTGCGCCAGCGGATCGACGAGTCGCTGGACGAACTGCGGGCCGTCGCCGCGGGCAGCTGACCGCGCGCGGACGACCGGTCGCGGGCGCGTCGCCGCCGCGGCGCTCGGCGTTTGCGCGATGATCCGCCGACATGACCAAGCGCGAGATCCGCTCATGGCTGATGGACATGGACGGCGTGCTGGTGCGCGAGGAGAGCCCGATCCCGGGAGCCGAGGAGTTCATCGCGCGGCTGCGCGTGCTCGAGGTGCCGTTCCTGGTGTTGACCAACAACTCGATCTACACGCCGCGCGACCTCGCCGCGCGGCTTCGCTCCAACGGCCTCGACGTGCCCGAGGAGTCGATCTGGACGTCGGCACTGGCGACCGCGCGCTTCCTCGACGATCAGCGACCGCGCGGATCGGCGTTCGTGATCGGCGAGTCGGGCCTGACGACCGCGCTGCACGACGCCGGCTACACGCTGACCGAGCGCAGCCCCGACTACGTCGTGCTCGGGGAGACGCGGACGTACAGCTTCGAGCGGATCGCCAGCGCGATCCGCCTGATCGTCTCGGGCGCCCGCTTCATCGCGACCAACCCCGACGCCACCGGGCCGGCGCCCGGCGGGCCGCTGCCGGCCACCGGCTCGGTGGCGGCGCTGATCAGCCGCGCGACCGGGATCGATCCGTACTTCGTCGGCAAGCCCAACCCGCTGATGATGCGCTCGGCGCTGAACGCGATCGACGCGCACTCCGAGACGACCGCGATGATCGGCGACCGCATGGACACCGACGTCGTCGCGGGACTGGAGGCGGGGATGGAGACGGTGCTGGTGCTGACCGGGCTGACGACCCGCGAGGACGCCGAGCGCCATCCGTATCGCGCCTCGCGGGTCGTCGAGTCGATCGCCGACCTGCTGCCCGAGCTCGGCTGAGGTCGGTGGCACCGGGGGTCCACCGATCGGAGGACGGTGCCGTCACCCACCGGATCGCGCGGGCGGCCGACTGTCGTCAGCGCGTGGTCGCGGGACGCTGTCGATACCGGCTGAGGCGGCCGGCACGACACGAGAAACGGAGACGATCATGAAGCGCATCAACTGGACCAAGATCGGCGAGCACCTCGCAGCCTCTGACCCCTACGCCGCGGTGCTGATCGCCGATGGGTCGATCCAGACCCGCCACGGCGAGACGCTGCTGACCCCGGCCGAGGCGGCGGAGTACGTCGATCGCCAGGCCCGCTATGAGGCGTGGTGCCGTCGCGGCGCCCGCGCCGTCCACCCCGTCGCGGCGGCGCACTGACACGACTGATCGTCGATGCGTTTCGGCCTGCACGCGCTCGGGATCGGCGACGGCGCTCGCCGTGAGGTGATCGACGCGGTCGCGGCTGGCGCCGAGGACGCCGGCTTTGCGACGCTGTGGGCGGGCGAGCACGTGGTGATGGTCGACGAGGCCGAGTCGCGCTACCCGTATGCCGCCGACGGCAGGATCACGGTGCCGGCGCAGGCGGACTGGCTCGACCCGCTGCTGGCGCTCAGCTTCGCGGCCGCCGCGACGCGGACGATCCGCCTGGGAACCGGCGTGCTGTTGCTGCCCGAGCACAACCCGGTGATGCTCGCCAAGCAGGTCGCGAGTCTCGACGCACTCGCCGGTGGCCGGTTCGCGCTCGGAATCGGAGTCGGCTGGTCGCGCGAGGAGTTCGACGCGCTCGGGATCCCGTTCGGGCGCCGCGGCGCCCGCGCCGACGAGTATCTGGACGCGATGCGCACGATCTGGCGCGACGACGTGGCGTCATTTCAGGGCCGGTTCGTCTCGTTTCACGGCATCCGCGTCAACCCCAAGCCGCCGCGGGAGCGCCGTGTCCCGGTGATCGTCGGCGGCAACAGCGACGCCGCGCTGCGCCGGGTCGCGAGGCGCGGCGATGGCTGGTACGGCTTCAACCTCGACGGCGCCGAGCACGTGCGCGACCGTCTCGCCCGGCTGCGCCGGCTCTGCTGCGAGCTTGGACGCGACCCGGCCGAGATCGAGATCGCGGTCGCGCTCGTCGACCCCCGGCCGGCGGACGTCCGCGAACTCGAGCAGCTCGGCGTCGACGAGCTCGTGCTCGTCGCGGCGCCGCCGAGCGACCCCGCCCAGGTCGGCGAGTGGCTTCACGGGCTCAGGCGCGCCCCTGAGCAGGCTTAGGAGCACATCGCCTTGCGCCAGCCCCATCCGTTGCCGTAGTCGCCGAAGAAATCGGTCTTGTTCATTCCCAGCTGAGTCGGCAGGCCGCTGGTGTCGCCGGGGTTGATCGGCTCGAACAGGCCGTTGACGAGGCTCGCCGGTGGATCGGCTCCGGGTTCCCAGATCGTCGGGTTGTTGCCGCGCCAGTAGTCGTTGATGACCTGCATCGGGTCGTCGCTGCTCTTGAGCACGCGGATCTCGTACCACGTCTGGTTGGCGGCGGCGGGCCATGTGTCGCTGCCGGGGGCGCTCCAGCCGTGGACGGCGCCCCAATGCAACGCGCCGTCGGGGCTGTTTGCGAACGGGTAGGTCTTCGGCGGGCTGGGATATGCCGGGTCGCCGTTGCCCCAGCAGCGGTAGCCGCGTCCGGGCAGCGCGCGTCCGTCGCCACCGAAGGTCGGGTCGTTCTCGGCGCCCGTGGCGTTGGGATTGATTACCCATTCGGTGTAGGTGAGCGGCAGCAGCGCCTCGTAGAACTGGCGCGCGGTGGTCACCGCCAACGACTGCTTGAGCGCCGTCTGGACCTGGGTGCCGAACGCCCAGGACCCGTTGGCGTTCTGGCCGGCGGCCTGGAGCTTGGCCCAGTTGGCGAAGAACACGTCCTCGAGGTGGGAGAGCGAGTTGGACACGTTGTTAAACCGCGTCACCAGGTCACCGGCGAGCAGGTCGGCGCGGTCCCAGATCGCCTGCGAGTCAGCACGTGAGGCTCCGCTGCCCGGCTCACTGGGCAGCGATGCCGAGGCCAGCCCGAGCACGTTGGCCACCAGCCCCATCGGCTCGGCGAGCACCGACGCAGGCGTGAACCCGATGATCGACGCGGCGACCTCCAGCGAGTAGTCGCCGACGTCCAGCCAGTTGAGGCTCGTGGTGTCGTTGGCGTGCTGCTCGGCGTTGGCGAGCGCGTTGTCAAATACGCCGCGGGCGATCTTCTGCAGGTTGACGTAGCCGTCGAACGCCGAGTTGGTGAAGATCGACTGCCACTGGTTGACGATGTGCTGCACCGAATGGACATAGCCCATCTCGGTCACCAACTGGTTCTGGAGGGTGGTGAACTCGGGGGCGGTGAACCCGTGGCCATCGCCCGGGTAGGGCATGTTCTGCGTCTCGCCCGCCAGTGTGTCCCAAGCGGCTGACTTCTTGAGCACGTACTGAGGGCGGACGTCGGTGATCCCCTCGGTCGGCCACAGCCTCCCGGCGATGTACTGCATCGCGGCCTGATACTGCTTGGCTTCGGCCGCGGTCACGTTCGTGCCGCCCGGCGCCGGTCCCGGGTTCGTGTATGGCCACGGCTGTGGGTTGGCGAACGCCGTCTGCCACAACCTGCTGGGGCTGAACGCGTTGCTCGGGCTCGCCGTCTGCACCGTCCACTGGCCCTGCTTGGTGCGGGTCAGCGTGCCCACCATCTGTGCCGCGGACTTCGTGGTACCGGTCTGGCCCTGGAAGAAGTTCAGGCGGCCGTCGTACGGGTGCGTGCTGGCGACGACAGTCAACCCGCCGTTCGGCGTGCCGTTGTTGTTCTGGCCGACGCCGAACCCCGCGACGGTGTCGTGACCGGCGCCGCTGGTCAGCGATCCGATCTGTCCGGCGACGGTCGGGTAACCGGGGTTCCACACGTTGTAGAGCGCGTTGTTGGGGTTGTCGGTGCCGTCAGGCGACACGAACGGGTTTCCGCCCCAGTCGCCGAAGGTCGGGGCGTTGACGTTGTCGTTGGCCCAGCTCGGCGAGCCGTTGGGGGTGTTGCCCCACCACTGGGCCTGCCCGAAGGTCTGCAGAATCACGAGATCCCAGGTGGGGACGGTGCGGTCGAAGTATTGAAGCGTCGACGCCAGGCCCTTGACGCCGGTGCCGAAGTTGCCGTTGGCCGGATCGCCGGCCGAGCCGTCGACGGCGGTGCCGCCGGCCTTGATGATCGTGTACGTGGTCTGGGCGACGGGGGTGAGGGCGCCGGTGGCGTTGAGCACCACGAGCTGCGCGCCGGTGTCGCCATTGGCGATCGTGGCCGAGTTGAAGGTCTGACTGCCGACCGTGATCGTGTTGTGGGTGTAGGCGTCAGATCCCGGCGCCTGAGTGTCGATCGGCACGTACTCGGGCGACACGAACGAGTAGGCGTTGCCCGCCACGTCCTGCATGTAGCCGTTGAGGCTGCCGTTGCGTCCGCGGCCGAGCGTGCCGTGCGCCAGCCCGTAGACGCCGGCCTCCGAAGCGCCCACGTTCTGCCAGGCCTGGCCGGCCGCCAGCCCCTTCTGGCCGATCACGGAGAACTGGTCGTTGCTCGTGATCGCCCAGCCGTCGGGTGTGTCGGACACCCCTCCGATCTCCGAGATGAGCGCCGTCAAGCTCTGATAGTCGAAGTTCGCCTGGCGGTTCGGCGACCAGCGCGTCGGATACACGAGGTTCTGGGCCTGCGGCACCGACACGATCACGATGTCGTCGTCGCCGGGGTTGAGTCCGTCGATCAGCGCCTTCGCCTCGGACATCTGCTGCGGCGTGTAGAACGTGTCGCTGATCTCGGTCAGGTACGACTGGTTGAGGACCAGGATCTGCATCCATTCTCCGCTGGGAATCGGATAGGACTTGTTGATCGGCGCTCCGAGATAGATGGCGCCGGTGTTGGTGATGGTCTGGATCCCGACGCCCATCGGATCGTCGGTCGGCGCCACGCCGACGTCGACGTCATCGGCGCTCGCGCCCGTCGTCTTCGCCGCTGCCGCGCGCTTAGCGCCGCCACGCGGAACCTCGTTGACGGCGAGGCGGACGCGATAGTCGCCGCGGGTGCGGGCGATCAGGCGCGCACGGACCCGGCGCGCACCGACCAACCGCACTCGCGCGTGCTTGGGCGCCGAGACGATCCGCCAGCGGTAGATCAGCTTCATCCCCGGTCGCGCGGCCTTGGTCGAGGACCCGTTCAGCAGCGCCGTCCGACCAGCTGCGACATACCTGTCCTGTCCGGCGCCGACGAGCGGCGCGTTGCGGGCGATCCAGAAGGTCTTCGTGGTGCGCTGGAACGTCCAGCCAGGGTGCGAGAACTGGGCCGTCACCTTGTTGGCGCCGAAGCGCAGACCGTGGTTGGCGCCGATGTCGAGATGACAGCCGCAGCCATGGGCGATCGGATACGACCTGTCTCCCGGGCCCAGCAGGTGATCGCGGATCGGCTTGCCGTTGACCCAGATCCGCTTGCTCGTGACCTTGGCGTCCGAGACGACGTCGATCGACAGCATCGACATCTCGCCGCCGCCGGCGGTCTGGTTGCGGCGACGGGTGAGCCTCATCGGCCGGGGATCCCGCCGCCAGGCGGTGAACGCGAAGCCGACGGTGCGCACGGCATGGGTGCCGCGGCGGCCGGTGGCGGCCATGAACGTCCCGCGGCCGAGGCGGAAGTCGCGACCGCGCACGAACCGCGCGGTGCGGATCCCCCGCACCGGCCTGCCAAAGCGCGCCGTCACGTTACGGCCGTTCAGGCGCGCGCGGAAATCGGCGTTCGTCCGCAGACGCACGACCAGCGTCGGCGACACGACGCGGAGCCGGGCGTCGTTGGCCGGCGACACCAACGCCAGCCTGGCGGCGCGTGCGCGTCCGGTATGCCCCGGATGCGTGCGCCCGCTTGCGTCCGCCGGCGCCGCCGCCACGGCGACCAGCGCCACGACCGCGACGATCGCCGAGGCGATCCGGATCCGCGCCGTGCATCTCATGTGGTCCTCGCTCTCATCGGTCGGCTTGCTCGGGGCCGGCCGGCTCGAGCAGGCCCGAGAGCTCGCTCATCAGCGCCGTCCAACCGACGAACGTGGTTTCCTCGCCGCCCGCGGGCGCCACGACTCCCGTCGGGCGCCCCTGCCCATCGAGCCGCATCTGCAACCTGACCCGAACGTCGGTGCCGGCGGGTGGCGAGCACACGCGAGCGAGTTTCGACCAGTTGGCGGTGCATTGCGTCCGGGAAATGCACTGATCTCTAAGGGAACGAGGTTTCGCGCCGATATTCGGCTCCGGCTGATGGCCGACGACGATCTCCACGAACGCAACGAGGCCCTAGGAGCGATCTCGGAGGCGCTGGCGGCTGCCCACGGCGGCGCTGGAGCGGTGGTGTTCCTGCAGGGCGAGGCCGGCGTCGGCAAGACGGCGCTGCTGCGACGAGCATCCGAGCTGGCCGGTGCCGAGACCCGGCTGGTGCAGGCGCGCGGTGCCGTGATGGAGCGCGACCTGCCGTTCGCGTTCGTCGATCAGCTCGCCGCGGCCGGGCTGCTTGCCGATCGCGAGATGCTCGATGACCCCGCCGCCCGGCGCGCCGCCGTGTACGCCGCGGCGCGCGCGCAGATGCGCTCGTGGGCAGCCGCCGGACCGACGGTGGCGCTGCTCGACGACCTGCAGTGGGCCGATCTGGACTCGCTTGCGGTCGTCGGCTTCCTCGCGCGCCGGCTCGCACGGCTGCCGATCGCGATGATCGGCGCGCTGCGCCCGTGGCCGGCCCCGGCCGGCGCACTCGCGCGCGCGCTGGCGCACGAGGATGTCGCTCGGATCGTCGCGCTTGCGCCGCTGAGCGAGGATGCCGCCGGGCACGTGCTCATGGACCGCCTCGGCGATCCGCTGGCCGGCAGGTTCACCCACGACGCCTGGCGGCTGACGGGCGGTAACCCGCTGCTGCTGGTGGAGGCGGCGCGGACGTTGCGCCTCACCGGGTCGCTGCCGGTCCCGGGCGAGGGCGGCGGCGGCGAGCGTATGCGCCAGCTTCTGCTGCTGTCGCACATGGGCGGCGTCGGCAAGGCGGCGAGCGCGTGCGCGCAGGCGGCGGCGGTGCTCGGCGCACCAGCTCGGAGCACGGCCGTACGCGCCGTCTCCGGGCTGAGTCAGAAGGAGTTCGCGGCGGCGCTCGACACGCTCGTCGCGGCAGGCGTGCTGCGGGCCGACGGATCGTCGCTGGAGTTCACGCACGACCTCATGGCATCCGCCGTGTATCACGACATCGGCCCGACGCACCGCGCGCTGATGCACGGCCGGGCGTTCGCCAACCAGCTCGAGCACGGCGACGCGTCGGCTGCGGCCCCGCACGCGATCGCCGCGGGACTGGACGACGAGAGCGCGATCGCGGTGATCGCCGATGCCGCCGAGCTGGCGCTGCTGGCCGGTGCGCTCGAAACGGGACTGCGCCAGCTGGAGGCCGCGGTTGCGCTCGCCGGTCCCATGCCGTCGGACGCGCTGCTGCACCGGTACGCCGACGCGTTGTTCGCGTCCGGTCGCGCGGGAGAGGCGTTGGACGCCTACCGACGGCTGTTGGCGCGGCCGCTGGACGCGCCGGAGCGCCGGTCGGTGCTGATGCGCGCGGGGAGAGCACAGGCGTACGCCGGCCGGCTGCGGGACTCGCTGGAGACCTACGACGACCTCGTCGCCGCCGCGGGCGGCCCCTCAGCGGCGCCGACGGCAATCGTGCTCGAGCGCTCGCATGTCGTCTGGGAGCTCGACGGTCCGGTGGCCGCGCTCGCCGCCCTGGGCGACCGCGACGGCGATGCCGACGAGATGCACGCGATCGCCCGGGCGGGGTTCGCGCTGGAAGCCGGCGATCCGTCGGGCATCCCGGCCGTGGCGCGGGCCGCGCGGTCAGCGCGCGCCAGCCTCGTGGCGCGCCCAGGCGACACCGCGGACTCCTTCAACGCGTTCCTGATCCACGTCGGCGCGTGTGGGATGACCGAGCGCTACGACGAAGCCGAGGAGTACATCGAGCACGGGACGGCCTGGTTGCGCTCGGCGGGAGTGGCGTGGGCGACCGTGCCGCTGCGGATCTGCCGGATCGGGATCCTCTGCCACCAGGGGGCGCTCCTGGAGGCGATCACCGAGACCGAGGACATCGATGAGGAGCTACAGGTCAGTCCGCTGCTGCTTCCGTATCTGTTGGTGCTCCGCGCCCGGGCGCTGGTGTGGCTGGGCCGCCTCGACGAGGCCGCCGCGCTGTGCGACAGGGTCGACGGGCTGCCGGGTGCACGCAGCTGGTTCGTGCGGCTGTATCTGACGATGAACCGCGCCGAGCACCGCTGGGCCGAGGGTCGCGTCGACGAAGCGGCACGGCTGTATCGTGACGGCGCCCACCTCGCCGATCGGCTTGGAGTGCGAGAGCCGTGCCTCGTCCCGTGGGCGGCGGGCGCGGTCGAGGCGGCGCTCGCGGCCAACGAGTACGACGAGGCCGCGGCGATCGTCGAGTGGCTCCGCGGCTGCGTCGAGTGGTTGCCGTGCATCTGGCCGCGCATGGTGATGCTCGCCGGCGTGGCCGGCTGCGCGGCGGCCGCGGGCGACGCCGCGGGGGCCGAAGCTCACTACCAGCAGGCGCTGGCGCTGCCGGTGATCGCGCCATTGGACCGGGCGCGAGTGCTGCTGCGCTACGGGGCATGGCTGCGACGCAGCAATCATGCCCGCAGAGCGCGGACTCCGCTTGCGCAGGCGCTCCACGTCGCCGACGCGCACGGCGCCGCACCGCTGGCCGCGCTTGCCTCAGCCGAGCTGAGTGCCGCCGGGGGACGCCGCCGGCGTCCGCGCGAGGACGACGGGCTGACGCCGCAGGAGGCGCGTGTGGCCGCGATCGCCGTGACCGGCGCGACCATGCGCGAGATCGCAGTCGCGCTGCATCTCTCGCCGCGCACCGTCGAGACCCATCTGTCTCGTGTCTACCTCAAGCTCGGCGTGGGCTCCAAGCAGGAGCTGCGACGGCGCCAGGCCGAGCTGGGCCCGGCGCTCGCGCCGCCGGCACCGCGCGCCGCGGCGTCAGGTGTCGGCCCCGACCCTGCGTCGGCGCCAAACGGCGCGGGCGCGGACACGGCCGGCGTGCCGCGAGGTCGAACTTGACAGAGTGTCGACGCAGATGCTGCGACGGCTCGTTCAAGCGGGCGCCGGTGCGCGCGCCGCCGGCCTGCTCCTCGGCATCGGCGTGTTCGTCGCGCTCGTGCCGGCATCCGCGAGCGCGTCGCGGACATCCACGGAGGTGCGCGGGTCGCCGGCGACCCGTCCGGCCCGCGTGCACGCGGGGCAGGAGGCGCTGGTCGACGTGTCGGTGGCGACGATGTGGATGAAGCGAGCGCGGACCCGTCCGCTCGATCGGCCGTCGCTGGCCAACCCGGTGCGGCTGCACCCGTGGCTGGCGGCGATGGGCACCGATCAGCGCCGCTGGTTGGACGGTCGTCTCGTGACGCAGGCGCTGTACGGTCAGGAGGCCGTGGTGCTCGCTCGCCGGGGAGCATGGACGAAGATCTCCCTCACCGGCCAGCCCACGCCCACCGGACTCAGCTACCCGGGGTGGCTACCCGCGCGCCAGCTCGTGCCGGTGCCGGCGGCGGTCCCGTCGGATGCGAACGCGACCTCCGTCGCGCTCGTCACCAGGCCCCGGGTCTGGTTGCGGCGCCGCACCCGCGGCGGCGGTCCCGGCGGTCGCGAGCTGCTGTTGAGCTACAACACGCGGCTGCCCGCGGTCGGCCGGCTGGGGCGCTGGGTCGTCGTGCAGACCCCCACCGGCGGCACCGCCCTGCTCCCCCGAGCCGCCGTCGCGATCCGCACGGCCGGCGTCGCCTGGCCGATCCCCACCGGTCGCGGGCTGGTCGCCGCAGCCAAGCGGTTCCTCGGGCTCCGGTATCTGTACGCGGGCACCTCGGCGTTCGGGTTCGATTGCTCGGGCCTGACGTTCACGCTGTATGACGCCGTCGGCATCCTGCTGCCGCGCACGGCCGCGCTCCAGGCACGAGCCGGCCGACTGGTCGCGCGGCGCGCGCTGCAGCCCGGGGATCTGGTGTTCTTCGCCACCGAACCGCCGTCTCGTTCGATCACGCACGTGGCGATGTACGTCGGCCGCGGGCGGGTGATCGAATCGCCCAACTCGGCGAGCGCCGTGCGGATCGTCCCGCTCACGAGTTTCGGGCGCGAATACGTGACCGCACGGCGCTACCTGCCCGCGCGGCCTCCGGTCACCGAAGCTTCGAGTTGACGATCGACGGCCGGTGAGCGCCGAGAAAGAAGATCCCGGGCAGCCCGGCAGTGTGGAAGCCGTCGCTGACGTTGTCGGTCAACGTGCTGCCGGCGATCGAGAGCGTGCCGGTGCGATCGTTGGAGACGAAGAAGATCGCGCCGCCGCCCTCGTTGGCGTGGTTGTGCGCGAACGTGCTGCGCCAGATCCGCAGCGACATCCGGTCGCCGTCGTTGTAGATCGCGCCGCCGCTGCCGCCGCCCGGCGTCCCGCGCCTGGCCGGGTTGGCGCCGCGCCCGATCGCGCGGTTGTCGGTGAACGTGCTGTGGGCGACGGTCCACGAGACGCCGATGCTGCTCAGCGCGCCGCCGTTGCTGCAGACGTTGCGCTCGAAGCGGCTGCCGATCACTTGCACCGGCAGCGAGCGGTACTGCGACAGCGCGCGGACGGCGCCGCCGCCGAGGTCAGGCCCGGTCGCGTCGCAGCGGTTGCCGGTGAACGTCGAGTCGACGACTCGGAGCCGCCCGCCGCGGTCGAAGATCGCGCCGCCGCCGCCTCCGTCGAATCGCTGCCCGGTGGAGTTGCCGTCGCGCAGGCCGAGGCGCTCGACGGTCAGCCGCGGGGTCGCCTGGTTCTGGCAGTGCGAGGTGGTCCAGATCTGGCGCCTGTCGCAGGTGTCGAGGTAGAGGATGCGCCGCCGTCGATCGCCGCTCAGGGTCACCAGGCCGCCACCGTCGATCACGACGCGGCGGCTGGTGTTGACGAGCTTGGCGGTCGCGTGCATGTGGATCGTCACCGGCGCAGGCCCGCAGTCAAAGCGGATCACGCCGCCGTGGCGGACCGCCGCGACGACCGCGGCCGAGGTGCAGCCGGCGGGGGTGCCGCGGCCGATCACGCGGTCGGCCAGGGCCGGCGCGGCAGCGGCGAGGACGAGCGCGCCGACGAGGAGCGACAGCTGCAGGAGGCGACGGCTCACGTCGTCAAGGATGCCAGCGCGTGCCCGGTCGCCGTGGTCGGGGCGGGGCTCGCGGGATTGCACGCGGCCTGGCGGCTGCACCTGGCGGGCGTCGAGGTGGTCGTGCTCGAGGCGCGCGACAGGGTCGGCGGGCGAACGTGGTCACACGCGCTTGCCGACGGCACCGTCGTCGAGCGCGGGGGTGAGTTCATCGCGCCCGATCAGCACGTCCTGCGCGGGCTCTGCGACGAGCTCGGCCTCGAGCTGATCCCGCACGGCTTCTCGTTCGATCGCCGCCCCACGCCGCAGCGGCCGGCGCCGACCGAGGACGAGCTGCGCGCAACGCTGGCGACCGCGCGCGAGCGCGTCGCCGCGTGCTCGCACGACTTCCCCGCGTCAGATGCGGTGGTGGTCCACACGCCGGCCGATGCCGGTGCCGTGCACCGCGTCGAGACGTCGCTGACGGTGCCGCTGCGCGAGGCGAGCGCCCGGCGGCTGTTCGGAGGCGAGCCGGAGGGCTATGACCCCGCGGCGCGCGTGGCGGGCGGCAACCAGTCGGTCGCGCGCTCGATCGCGCGCCGGCTCGGGGAGCGGGTGCGGCTGTCGACACCGGTGGCGGCCGTGGGGCGGGACGGGTCCGGGGTCACCGTGCGCTGCGCCGACGGTTCGACGCTGATGGCCAGCGCCGTGGTCGTCGCGGTCCCGTTGCCGCTGCTGGACGAGCTCGTCGGAGAGCTTCCGCCGGACGTCGCCGCGGCGGCGTCACGGACGCGGTTCGGCGACGCCGCCAAGCTGCACGTGCCATTGCGGGCGGGCGGGGCTCCCGAACGGGTCGCGTCGCCGGACGCGCTGTGGTGGTGCTGGACGTCGGCGGCGCCCGACGGCGAGCGCGCCGCGCCGGTGCTGTCCGGATTCGCCGGGGGGTCTACGGCGATCGCGGCCGTGGGCGCCGCCCGCGGCGCCAAGGCGTGGGCTCAGCAGGCGCTGGCGCTGTGCCCGGATCTGCGCGCCGCCGACACGGACGAACCATTGGTGACCCACTGGGGCGCCGACCCGTGGACGCGCGGCTCCTACAGCGCTCCCGGGATCGGATTGGACGCTGCCGACGATGCGGCCTGGGCGCGCCCGTGGGGGTCGATCGTGTTCGCCGGCGAGCACACGGCGGGCGAGCAGGCGAGCACGATGAACGGCGCCGCGACGTCCGGCGCTCGGGCGGCGGCGACGGTGCTGTGGATGCGAGCACGCTGACGGCGGCCGGACGGGCCGACCACGGCGCGCGCGCGTTTCATGGAAATTTCAAGCTTGCGTGCGATGGTGCCGCGCGTGATCGAGGTCGAGCACGTCACCAAGCGCTACGGCGACAAGCTCGCCGTGGACGATCTCAGCTTCACGGTGCAGCCCGGGGTCGTCACCGGGTTCCTCGGTCCCAACGGGGCCGGCAAGTCGACGACGATGCGTGTGATCCTGGGGCTCGACTCGCCCGACCGGGGCTTCACCCGGGTCAACGGGCGGCCGTATGTCGAGCATGCGGCGCCGCTGCGCGAGCTTGGCGCGCTGTTGGAGGCGCGCTCGGTGCACACGGGCCGTTCGGCGCGAAACCATCTGCTTGCGCTCGCCCAGACGCATGGGATCGGCGCCGACCGCGTCCAGGAGCTGATCGACCTGGTCGGGCTCCACGATGTCGCCGGCAAACGCGCCGGCGGGTTCTCGCTCGGGATGGGGCAGCGGCTGGGGATCGCCTCGGCGCTGCTCGCCGATCCGGAGACGATCATGCTCGACGAGCCGGTCAACGGGCTGGATCCCGAGGGCATCCAGTGGGTCCGCAACCTGCTCAAGGGCTTCGCCGCCCAGGGCCGCACCGTGTTCGTCTCGTCGCATCTGATGAGCGAGATGGCGCTCACCGCCGAGCATCTGATCGTGATCGGGCGGGGGCGGCTGATCGCGGACACCAGCGTGGAGGCGTTCGTGCGCGGCTCGACCGGCCGCTCGGTCAGGGTGCGCTCGCCTCAGCTGGACGAGCTCGTCGCATGCGTGGCCGAGATTCCGGATGGCGAACTGGACTCGCGCGACGGCGATCGGGCGCGGTTCACCGGCGTCGATCCCGAGCAGGTCGGAACGCTCGCAGCCGAACGCGGGATCGTGCTCTATGAGCTGACGCCGGATCAGGCGTCGCTTGAGCAGGCGTTCATGGAGATGACCCAGCAGGACGTCGAGTTCCACGCGACGGCCGAGCTCGGCGCAGATCCGGACGCCGACGCGGCGGTGCTCTGATGAGCTCGGTCGCGGCGCCCGCCGCCAACGATCAGATTCGCGTCACGCCGATCCGCGTGATTCGGTCGGAGTGGACGAAGCTGCGATCCGTGCGCTCGACGATGTGGTCGCTGTTTGCCGCCGGGCTGTTCGTGATCGCGATGGGGATCATCGTGTGCGTCGTGTTCGAGGCGCGCTGGCCGCATCTTGCCCTGCACGACCGCTTGGACTTCAAGCCGCTGCGCGCCAACCTCGCCGGCGTCAACATCGCCCAGCTTGCGTTCGGCGTGCTCGGGGTGATGACGATCACGGGCGAGTATGCGACGGGGATGATCCGTTCGACGTTCGCGGCGGTGCCGACGCGGCTGCCGGTCCTGTGGAGCAAGGCGTTCGTGTTTGCCGCCGTCGCGCTCGTCGTCAGCCTGCCCGCGGTGTTCATCGTGTTCTTCGCCGGCCAGGGGATCCTCTCCGGCCACCACATCAACATCGCGCTGTCGCACCCCGGCGTGCTGCGCGCGCTGATCGGCGCGGCGCTGTACATGACGGTGTTCGGCCTGTTCGGGCTCGGGATCGGCGCGATCACGCGCTCCACCCCCGGGGGCATCTCGGCGCTGGTGGCGATCATGTTCGTGATCCCGCCGCTCGTCGGGATCCTGCCCTCGAGCATCACCAACGTCGTCGACAAGTTCCTGCCGTCCAACGCGGGCGGCGCGCTGTGGACGATCAACCCCGACCCGCACACGCTCTCACCGTGGGTCGGGTTTGCCGTGTTCTGCGCCTGGACGGCGCTGTCGCTCGTGATCGCGGCGATCCTGCTGCGCGCCCGCGACACCTGACCCGCGGCCTTAGCTGAGAAGCGGCCTTTAAGTGAGAACGCCCCGGTACCGGCGGGATATGAGGCCGGACTCGGGGCGTGCTCGAGGGAGGAGAGGTACTGCGCTGAGAATGATGCGCCACCAGTACCTAGAAGTCAAAGACGCATATCGCCTGAGATCTATAGGCAGGAGCAATAAATGATTGTGGCGCTTGCTGCGTGGGGCGGGATGCGGAGCGGCTGGTCGCCGGTGCAGAATGCGCGGATGCGACACCCTGCGCGTACGGCGGTCCGGGCGTGAGCCGGCTTTCGCGGGCGGACGCGATCGTCGTCGGCCTCGGCGCGATGGGCAGCGCGGTCACGTTCCAGCTCGCGCGGCGCGGGCTGCGCGTGGTCGGCATCGACCGGTTCCGGCCGCCGCACGACCGGGGCTCCACGCATGGGGAGACGCGGATCTCGCGGATCGCGATCGGCGAAGGCGCCGAGCACGTGCCGCTGGTCCGCCGCTCGCACGAGCTGTGGCGGCAGATCGAGGAGGCGACCGGCGCGGCGCTCCTGCACCAGGTCGGCGGCCTCGTGATCGGCGACCGCGATGACCCGTTCCTGGCCCGGACGCGTGCGGCCGCATCGCTGTATGAGGTCGCGCACGAGAACTTGTCCGGCCGCCAGCTGACGACCAGGTTCCCGATGTTCACGACGCCGGCCCGCACCGAGGCCTACCTCGAACCGGGGGCCGGCTTCGTCCGCCCCGAGGCGGCGGTCGCCGCGCAGCTGTCGCTCGCGCGCCGCGCGGGCGCGCAGCTGCGCCTCGGCGAGACCGTGCGGTCATGGGTGGCAAGCGGCGACGGCGTCACGGTGACGACCGACGCCGAGGTGCTCGAGGCGGGCGAGCTGGTGCTGTGCGCGGGCGCATGGATCACGCGGCTGCTGCCGGAGGCGGCGTCGCTGTTCGCGGTCTATCCACAGCTGCTGCACTGGTTCCCGATCAGCCGCGGCTACGACGCGCTGCGCGAGATGCCGGTGTTCATCTGGGAGATGGACGGCGAACGCGACGGGTTCACCCACCTCGCGGGCGGCTTCTACGGCTTTCCGGCGATCGACGGCCCGGGCGGTGGAATCAAGGTCGCGACCGAGCGCTACGAGGCGACGATCGATCCGGACGAGCAGCGCGATGCGCGCGCCGCCGACGCCGCGGCCGCCGAGCTGCACCGCGCGTATCTGGCGCGGTACTTCCCGTGGGTGTCCGCGGAGCCGTTGCGCAGCGCCTCGTGCCTGTACACCAACACCGACGGCTGCCGGTTCATGATCGGACCGGATCCCGTCCATGCCAACGTCACCGTCGTCGCGGCCTGCTCCGGCCACGGCTTCAAGCACTCGCCCGCGATCGGTGAGGCGGTGGCGCAGACGATCGTCGACGGGCGCAGCGAGATCGACCTGTCGCCGTTCGCGCTGCCGAGTCGGTTGGTCGCAGACGCAGGCTGAGAGACGGGCTCGGGGCGCTCGCTCGATCCGCGCGAACGCCGTCGGCTCAGAGCGCCTGGCGTGACCCGAGCGGCGCGACCTGCCGGCGCTCGATCGTCAGCGCGAACGCCTCGACGTCCTCGTGGCTGAAGCGCAGCTGGCCGGCCTGGGTGCGCTGCGACGGCAGATACCCGAGATCGGACCAGCAGCGGATCGTGCCGAGCGAGACGCCCAGCGCCCGCGCGGCTTGCGAAGCGGAGAGGCTCAAAGAGTCAGCAAAGGCGTTCATCGTTGCTCCACTTAACCGTCCTTTGCGGCAGCGGTACAGCCATGGCGCAGGAATTGCACGGCGTTATCGCCGCGAAACGGCAGCTTTTGCGCCAAAAGTTGCTTGTTTGTGCGGTTCACGGCCCACTCTCCCGGAGAACACGGGCATTCCATGGCGTCGACGCCGAAAAGTCAACTCGTGGCGGCGCGCTTGCGCCGATCCGTCAGCGATCGCGCAGCAGCCGCTCCGGAGCCTTGTGCTCCCAGGCGTCGGCGAGCAGCTCGGCGACGAGCGCATCGTCGGCGGCGTCGAGGTCGACCTGGACGGCCGCCAAACGCTTGCCCGAGTAGATCTCCGAGCACGCCTCCGGCCGCGATTGCACCGCGGTGAGGATGCCGTCGTGGTCGAGCATCACGTTCAGCCGCCGCTCGGTCCACAGCGTCGCGAAGATCCGGCCGACCCGGAACGAGGGACGGCCGTGGTGGTCCTGCTCGGTCGCCTCGGGCAACGCCAGCGCAAGCTCGCGGACACGTGCGACCTTGACCATCTAGAGCGGGTGGTCGGCGAGCAGTTGTCGCAGCTCCCGCAGGTCGTCCCCGGCCGGAATCCAACGGGCCGCCGCCGCATTGGAGCGGACCTGGTCGGGCCTTGTGGCGCCGGCGATCACGGTCGGGATCGTGGCGTCAGCGAGCAGGCCGCCTATCGCGACGTCCAGCAGCGATACGCCGCGCGTCTGCGCGTAGGACGCAAGCGCCTCGATCAGGTCGAACTGCGCGGAAGTGGCGACCTGGTCGCGTTCGGCCAGGCGGGTGCCCTCCGGGGCGGGCTCGCCGCGGCGATACTTGCCGGTCAGAAGTCCCGAGGCGAGCGGGAAGAACGGTACGTATCCGATCCCCAGCTCGCGGCAGGCGGGCAGCGCGTCCTGCTCGTCGCCGCGCACGAGCAGGCTGTACTCGTTCTGGACCGCGGTGAACGGCGTCAGGCCGTCGCGCTGGGCGACCGCCGCGGCCTCGCGCAGCTGCGCGCCGGTGAAGTTGGACGCGCCGATCGCGCGGACGGTGCCGGCGGTGACCAGCTCGTGCAACGCGCCGAGCGTCTCCTCGATCGGCGTCACGCCGTCGGGCTCGTGGTACCAGTAGTAGTCGATCACGTCGGTCTGCAGGCGCCGCAGCGAGGCCTGCACCGCGTCGCGCACGTACGCGCGCGAGCCTCGCGGTCCCTTGCCGTCGTGCATGTCCATGCCGAACTTGGTCGCGAGCACGACGCGGTCGCGCCGGGATGGCTGGGATGACAACACCTCTCCGAGGTACTCCTCGCTGCGGCCGCGCTGTCCGTAGATGTCGGCCGTGTCCAGGAACGTCACGCCGGCGTCGAGCGCCGCGTCGATCACCGCGCGGGTGCCGGCCAGGTCGGTCCGGCGCCCGAAGTTGTTGCAGCCCAGGCCGACGACCGAGACGTTCTGTCCGGAGTCGCCGAGCGGCCGCGTGGGGAGGGGGAGGTCGCTCATCGGGTCGAGCCTAGTCCGCATGGGGGTGTCGTCCGCCCGGCGCCGCCCGACCATCTTCACCGAGCGCCCGGACTACCCGGTCGCTGCACGGTGTCTAGTGGCCGCTCCCGCAAGTACGTCCGCATTCGAGGCACGCCTGGCGGAGCGAAACGTACCTACGGGACCGACCACTAGCGCAGGATCCCGGTATGTCCCAACGAGTAGCGGCCTGGTTG
>DASUHF010000051.1:0-2843 GCA_036273655.1 Solirubrobacteraceae bacterium
TCGTGCGCTCCATCGCGGCGTCGATCATCTGCAGGTCGCCGGCCTGGAACGCCGCCTCGCGCCGCCACATCCAGGCGCGCGCCTGAAGCTGTGGGTCGCCGGTCTGATCGGCCAGCACGATCGCCTCGCCGGTGAGCTCGAGCCGCTGGTCGAGCGTGTCGGGAAGCCTCACCAAGAACAGCGCGCCGCTCGCCCCGATCGCGACCCGCGCGCGCAGGCTGACGTCGTCGCCGGCGTGCGCGGTCGCGATCGCCTCGTCGCACAGGGCCCGCACCCGCTCGTACTCGTTGGCGAACGCGATCTCGATCGCCAGCTGGACCAGCAGCAGCGGGCGCTGCGGCGCATCCCCCGCCAGCGCGTCGAGCGCGGCCGCGAGCGCGTGGACACGGTCCTCGTCGACGGCGCCCACGGACGCCACCCAGCCGCGCGTGTTGGCCAGCGCCGCTCGGGCCTGCAGGTGCGGGTTGCCCAGGCGGGCCGCGAGCTCGCCCGCTTCGAGCAGCGTCTCGCGGAAGGCGCCGTCGCCGATCTGGCGGCGCGCCTCGCCAAGGCCGATCAGCGCCTCGCACCGCGCGACGCCGTCTCCGGCGTCGAGCAGCTCGAGCGCGTCGGCGAACCAGCGCGCGGCCTCGCCGGGCGCGAGTCGTTGCAGCGCCTGGCGGCCGGCCCGGCGCGCGTACTCGCTTGCCTTACCGCGATCGACCGCGACGGTCGCCAGCCGCCAGTGCAGCGCCAGCTCGGCCACGTGCTCGCCAGGATCGCTGCCGTACAGCTCCTCGAGCGCCAGCGCAACCTGATGGTGCATGCGCGCCCGGCGGGTACGACCGAGAGACTCGTACAGGGCCTCGTTGATGAGGGCGTGAGCGAATTCGAAGCGTCCGATCTCTTCGGTGGACTCGTGCAGCAGCGACGCCGCCACGGCGGCCTCGAGCCCGTCGAGCAGCACGCCCTCGCCGGCTTTGACCAGTCGCCCCAGCAACTCGACGTCGAACGAGCGCCCGATCACCGCCGCGGTGCACAGCATCTCCCGCGACCCCGGGCCGAGGCGCTCGACGCGCCGGTCGATCACGTCGCGGAGGCTGTCGGGCAGGCCGACGCCCTTCGAGCGGTCCACGCGCCAGCGCGACGTCGCCTCGTCGAACACGACCACGTCCGATTCGAGCAGGTGGCGCAGCAGCTCTGCGACGAAGAACGGGTTGCCGCCGGTCTCGGCCGCCATCTCGGCGGCGAGCTCGACGCCATCCTCGTCGAGCTCGTGGCCGGCGGCGGCGCTCATCACCTCGGCGACCTCGTCCGGTCCAAGTCCGCGCAGCACGATTCGCTGCACGCCCTCGATCCGGCGCAGGTCGGCGAGCGCGCCGCTCAATGGGTGCTCCCGGGTCAGGTCCGAGTCTCGATACGTGAGCAGGATCAGCAGCGGACTCTGCTCGACGGCTCGCGCGATGTGCTTGAGCAGCGCGATCGACTGGCTGTCGGCCCACTGGAAGTCGTCGAGCACGAGACACACCGGCCGGGAGCGGGCGGCCTCGTCGAGGAAGTCCGCCACCGCCGAGAACAACAGGAAGCGCTCGGTCTCGGGATCCGAGGCCTGCGGTGACGGCGTCTCGGGAACGCGGTGCGCGAGCGCGCGCGTCAGGCGGGCAAGCTCGCCGCCGTGGCGGTCGACGTGCGCGCGTAGCAGCTCCGCGGGCGCGTGATCGAGCAGCTGCGCGCAGGCCGTAATCCATGGCTCAAACGGCGCGCTGACGTCCTCCGAGCAGGCGCCCCAGCAGACCGCGAACCCCTCGCCGTGGGCCGCGAGCGCCGAGTAGGACGCCAGCCGCGTCTTGCCGATCCCGGGCTCGCCCGAGACCAGCACGACCTGGCGCCGGCCGCCCCTGGCGGTATCCCGGGCGCGTTCGATCAGCGCCCGCTCCTCGGCGCGCCCGACGTAGGCGACCGATGGCACCGAGCGCAACACCAACGGGAGCGGTGGGCCACCGAGCTCTGACGCCGCGCCGGCCTCCGGTTCAAGCGGCCGCCACGAGACGGCGAACGCCTCGATCGGCTCCGGCATCCCCTTGAGCTCAAGCCGGCCGACCGGCTCGAGCTCGACGTCCTGAGCCCGTCCGGCCAGCAGCCGCACGGCGGCGGAGATCAGAATCCCGTCGGCGGGAGCGTGGTCGCAGAGGCGCGCCGCCTCGACCGGCGGCATGCCGAAGTAGTCGCCGCCGCGGACCGTCGACTCGCCGGCGCTGCAGCCGATCCTGACGTGCAGCCGCTGCTCGGCGCGCCGGTAGCGGCGCTCGAACGACTGCTGGATCAGCACCGCGCACTCGATCGCCGCCGATGCCGAGTCGAACGCCACCCACAGTCCGTCGCCGGAGTTCTTGAACTCCTCCCCGCCGGTGCGATCGATCGCGTCGCGAATCAGCGTGAAATGCTCGCCGCGCAGCTGCTCGGCCCGGGCGGGGCCAACGCTCGTGAACAGCTGCGTGGAGCCGACCAGATCCGTCAGCAGGATCGTCACGAGCTTGACCGAACCATGTTCATCGGCCATGCGCCCGTCGGACATGCGTCGCATCGGCGCGCTACCTGTCAACTGTCAGGGTTCCGATCTTGCCGGCGGTGAGCTCGCCGAACCACAGCGTGCCGCGACTTGTGGCGTCCCAATCACAAGGCCCTGAGGCGGGTGTCGGGGTGCGGATGATCGTTTGCGCGTGGGTGATCGGATCGAACTGTGTGATCGAGTCACCGCCGAAGGTGGCGCCGTTCAGGATGTAGAGATCGCCGTTGTCGGCGGCGATCATCGACCCGGGAAACGGCGCCAGGAGCGTCGGATCCGCCGAGTCGGTGCTCGCGAG
>DASUHF010000052.1:0-9156 GCA_036273655.1 Solirubrobacteraceae bacterium
TGTCACCCGCGTCGCCCCCACCGACACCGCCGTCCCACACCGCGAACCCGGCTGGAACCTCCTGATCCCGTCGGTATGGACAGACCCGGCAGCCACAGACACCAACATCCGCTGGACACGCCAGACCCACGCCGCGCTGTCACCCCACCTCGCCGCGCGTCGCTGGCTCAACTACCTCGGCGACGACCAAACCAACGACGCTGTACAAGCAGCCTACGGACCCAACTACGACCGGCTACGCGAGATCAAACGCCGCTACGACCCCGCCAACGTCTTCCACCTCAACCACAACATCGCACCCTAGACCTTCGGTCGGGAGGGGGAGGGCGGCGGTCCAGCTGTCACCGAGGTGTATGTGCCTCAGTACAGGATTTGTTGGAAAATCTGTGCATTGGCGATGGCCCCATCGGTGTAGCGACCCTGAGGGCGTACGGTGTGCCGCGTTATGGGGGCAAATGGGTTCGTCGGCTTCGTTCCGTGGATCATCTTCTGGGTCGTTTCGAGCCCGAGCACGTGGTGATATGCGGCGGGCGGCGCGCTGCTCGCCGCGCTGATCCTGCTGATCCCGTCGACCGAACGAGGCCATGTCAAGCTGCTCGACGTCGTCTCGGTGCTGTTCTTCGGCGCGCTCACGATCGCGGCGCTGTTCCTCGATCGCAGCCAGCTGAACTGGCTCGAGGACTACGCGCAGGCGATCTCGAGCGGCGTGCTCGCAGTCGTCGTGCTCGGCTCGCTGGCGTTCATGCCGTTCACCGAGCAGTACGCGCGTGAGTCGGCGCCGCCGGAGGTGTGGGCGAGCCCGCTGTTCAAGCAGATCAATCGCACGCTGACGCTCGTGTGGGGCCTCGTGTTCGCGGCCTGTGCGATCCTCGGTGTGATCTCCCAGCACGTGTCCACCGGCACGGTGTGGCTGAACTGGATCGTCCCGATCGCGTTGGTCATCGGCGGCTTCAAGTTCACCGAGCGCTATCCCGACCAGGCGCGCGCGGCCGCCGGCATGGCGGCGCGCGCCGCCTCGGAACCGAGCTTCGAGCCACGCGCGTGACGACCGGCGACCCGGTGTTGCAGCGGCGTCAGCTGCGCGGATGGCCGGCGATCGACAACGACGTCGAGCAGCCCCGCTGGCGGGCGCTGATGCTTCCCGGACTGTTCTGCAGCGCGGAGTTCTTCACCGACGTGCTCGCCGAGCCGGCGCTGCGGCAGGCGGGCGTCGCGGCGATCGCCGCCGACCCGCCCGGGTTTGCCGGGGTGCCCGCGCCGGACGGCTTTGACTTCTCGATCGAGGGCTATGCCGCGGTCGTCGAGGAGTTCGCGGCCGCCGAGTCGATCGACGTGATCGTCGGCCATTCGCTGTGCGCGAACATCGGCATCGAGATCGCCGCCCGCGGTCGCTTCGGCGGCAAGCTGCTGCTGCTGTCGCCGTCGCTGTCGCGCGAGGACGAGTAGGACGACCTACGCTCGCTCGACGAGGCCAGCCACACCCCGGTGGTCGGCACGCTCGTGTGGCTCGGCATCAACCCGACGCTCAAGCGCGGGATGCGCGGCCGTCTGCCGGACGACCGCTTCGACGAACTGCTCGGCGAGATGAAGCGCAACCCGCGCTCGGCCAACCGCGCGCAGCTCATCGCCTTCTTCGAGCACATACGCGCGCACGGCGGTGAGGTCGCGAGCAGGCTCGCGACCGCGTCCAGACCGGTGTGGGTCGGGCGTGGCGACCGTGACGAGGTAGGTCTGACCGAGACCGAGCGCGCGATCATCGACGCCGCACCGAACGTGACGCTGAAGACGATCACCGGCGCCGCCCACTTCTCGATCACCGATACGCCCGATCAGGTCGCGCAGCTCGTCGTCGATCTGCTCGCCGTGTAGGTCGTCGCCCTCGGCACGCCGCCGCTCAGAGCCCGGCCGTCAGCAGCTTGTCGGGTGTGATCGGGAGGTCGCGGATGCGGATCCCGGTGGCGTTGTGGATCGCGTTGACGACCGCGGCGGCGGTGCCGACGATGCCGATCTCGCCGATGCCTTTCGTGCCCATCGGATTGACGTGCGGGTCGTCCTCCTCGATCCACTCGGCCTCGAGGTCGCGGATGTCGGCGCAGGTGGCGACGTGATAGCCGGCGAGGTCGTGGTTGACGTAGTGGCCGGTGACGGGATCGATCACGCTCTGCTCCCAGAGCGCCGTCGACAGGCCCATGGTCATGCCGCCGATCAACTGCGAGCGCGCCGTGCGGGGGTTGACGATCCGGCCGGCGGCGAACACGCCGAGCGCCCGCGGCACGGTGATCTCGCCGGTGTCCGGGTCGATCTGCACCGCCACGAACTGGGCGCCGAACGCATGCATCGCGTAGCGCTTGGCGGCCTCGTTTTTGCTGACGCTGCCGGTGGCTGACGCGCCGGCGTCCGGGTGGTCGCCGTGTGCCTCGAGCAGGTTGCGCGCCGCCTCGGTCACGGCCGTTCCCCAGGTCGTGATGCCCGAGGAGCCGCCGGCCACCGAGGCGTGCGGCAGCGAGGTGTCGCCGATCTGCAGCTCGACCTGCTCGAGCCCGACGCCGAGCGCGTCCGCCGCGACCTGCGCCAGCGCGGTCCAAGTGCCGGTGCCGAGGTCCACGGCCCCGATCTGCACGCGATAGCGCCCGTCGGGGAGCACGTCGATCGTCGCATCCGAGACCGACATGCGGTAGACGGGGTACGTCGACGCCGCGACGCCGGTGCCGGCGAGGCGGCCGTCGGGACCGGGCTTGCGCGAGGGCGCGTGGTCGCGGTCGGCCCAGCCGAAGCGCTCGGCGCCGCGGCGCAGGCACTCGACGAGGTTGCGCGTCGAGTACGGCTTGCCGGACGCCGGGTCGACGTCGGGCTCGTTGCGGATGCGCAGCTCGATCGGATCGATCCCGAGTGCGATCGCGAGCTCGTCGACCGCCGCCTCGGCCGCATACATGCCCGGGTTCTCGCCCGGCGCCCGCATCCACGACGGGACCGGCACGTCGAGCGGCGCGAGCCGGTGGGTGGTCGCTCGCGCCCGTGCCGCGTACATGCCGCGGCTGACGACGGCCGTCTGCTCGGCGAATTCCTTGATCCGCGATGTCTGCTCCCAGACGTCGTGGACGAGCGCCAGCAGGTGGCCGTCGGCGTCGGCGCCGAGCCGCAGTCGCTGGATCGTGGGCGTCCGGTAACCCGCGACCGAGAACAGCATCTGCCGGGTCAGCGCCAGCTTGACGTCGCGAGCTGGGAGCGCGCGCGCGGCCAGGCACGCAAGCACGTCGTGCGCGTGCGGCATGCCCTTGGAGCCGAAGCCGCCGCCGATGTGCGGTGCGATCACCGTCACCTGCTCGGTGTCGAGGCCGAACAGCGGTGCGAGCAGCTCGCGTACGTTGTGGACGCTCTGCGTCGAGTCGTGCAGCGTCAGGTGCTCTGCCGCCGGATCCCACCGCGCCACCGTCGTGTGCGGCTCCATCGGGTTGTTGTGGTTGGCCGCCGTCGTGTAGATCGCATCGACCGTCGCCGCCGACGCGGCGAGCGCGGCCTCGACGTCGCCGTCCTCGGTGTCGGTGGGGAAGCTCGGGTTCACCTGCTCGGGCGCATACAGCTCGGGATGGTCGGCGCGCAGCACGACATCGTGGTCGCGCCGCTCGTAGGAGACCTCGACCCGTTCCGCGGCCTCGCGCGCGGCCTCCGGCCCGTCGGCGATCACGACGGCCACGAACTGACCGCGGAAGGAGACCTCGGGTGACTGCAGCACCCAGTACTCCTGGTCCTCGTCGGAGGCGAGGCGCTCGGCGTTCTCGTGCGTGAGGATCGCCAGCACGCCGGGCACGGCGGCCGCGGCGCCGGCGTCGATCGCGGTGATCGTCCCGCGCGCGATCGAGGCCTGCACCGGGTGCGCGTACGCGGGGTCCGCGAACGGGTGCTCGGCGGCGTAGGGCGCGGTGCCGGTTACCTTCGCCGGGCCGTCGCGCCGCTCGTGGTCGGCGCCGATCTCACGCTGCTCGACGACCGCCATCAGTGTTCCCGCGTACACAAATCGCGCAGGACGGCGACGATCGTGTTGCGCGCCAGCGGCACCTTGAACGCGTTGTCGACGGTCGGCGTGGCCGCCTGCAGCTCGGCGCCCGCCGCAGCCACAAACGCCTCCTCGGTGGCCGGGCCGCCACGCAGCCGTGCCTCGGCCGTCGCCGCGCGCCACGGCTTGTGGGCGACGCCGCCGAGCGCGATTCGCACGTCTGCGATCGTGCCGGCGGTGACGTCGAGCACGGCGGCGACCGACACCAGCGCGAACGCATACGAGGAGCGGTCGCGGACCTTGCGGTAGGCGGAGGCGCCGGCGACCGCCGGCAGGTCGACGGCGGTGATCAGCTCGCCGTGGGCGAGCGTGGTGTCGTGCTCGGGCGTGTCGCCGGGCAGCCGGTGCAGCTCGCCGATCGGGATGCTGCGCGGCCCGTCCGGTCCCTGGGTTTGGACGACGGCGTCGAGCGCCGCCATCGCCACCGCCATGTCGGAAGGGTGAGTGGCGATGCAGTGCTCGGAGACGCCGAGGACGGCCAGATCCCGCGAGTGGCCGCCGATCGCCGAGCAGCCGGAGCCCGGCTCGCGCTTGTTGCACGGCGTCGTCCGATCCTGGAAGTACACGCAGCGCGTGCGCTGCAGCAGGTTGCCGGCCGTCGTCGCCAGGTTGCGCAGCTGCCCGGAGGCGCCGGCCACCAGCGCCTGCGACAGGACCGGGTAGCGCTCGCGGATCAGCGGGTGCGCGGACAGGTCGGAGTTGCGCACGCCGGCGCCGATCCGCACGCCCCCGTCGTGCTCCTGCACGGTGTCCAGCGGCAGCCGGGTGACGTCGACGAGCAGCTCCGGGGCGGTGATCCCGAGCTTCATATGGTCGACGAGGTTCGTGCCGCCTGCGAGGAACGCCGCGCCGGGACGGTCGGCGACCAGCGCCACCGCGGCCTGCGCGTCGGTCGCGCGCTCGAACGCAAACGGTCTCATCCGCCCGCCGCCTGCTCGATCGCCGCGACGATGTTGACGTAGGCGCCGCACCGGCACAGGTTGCCGCTCATCCGCTCGCGGATCTCCGCCGGGGTGCGCTGCGGGCGCGAGACGACGTCGCGCGTCACGTGGCTCGGCCAGCCGGCCTCGAGCTCGGCCAACATCCCGACCGCCGAGCAGATCTGACCCGGCGTGCAGTACCCACACTGGAACCCGTCGTGATCCAGGAACGCGCGCTGCATCGGGTGCGGCTCGTCGGCCGTGCCGAGGCCCGCGGCGGTCGTGATCTCGGCGCCGTCGTGCTGGACCGCGAACGCCAGGCACGTCGTCACGCGCCGTCCGTCGAGCAGCACCGTGCACGAGCCGCACTGACCGTGGTCGCAGCCCTTCTTGGGCGCGACGACGCCGAGGTGCTCGCGCAGCAGGTCAAGGAGGGTCACCCGCGTGTCGACGGTCGCGGTCCGGCGCTGACCGTCAACCGTGAGCGTGATCGTCGTCTGCACCGCCCGAACCCTACCCGGGCGGCGCGGACACAATCGCCGCGGTACGCGTCGGGCCCGATCGAGCAAACCGGGGCACCAAGCGGACCGCCCGCACAGGATTAACGGGGCTTCACGTCCCAAGTGCGGCACGTCGCGGATCCAGCGCCGGGCCGTAGCTGCTGGCCTTCGGTTGGCCGTCGATGATCCAGTCAGCCACCAGCTCGCCGATGACAGGGGAGAACTGGATGCCGTATCCGCCGGCGCCGCCGGCGGCGATGACCGTCGGGTTCGCGGCGGACGGACCCACCTGCGGGAGCCCGTCCGGGCTGACGGGATACAAGCCGGCCCAACCGTGCGCCAGCGAGGCGTCGGCAAGCGACGGCAGCCGTTCCGAGAGGCGCTCGGCGACGCCCTCCAGGAACTCCGGGCTCGCCGACCGCGCGTAGTGCTTGAGATCTGAGACCTCTTCGGCTTCGCGGTCGCTGTGAAGCCCGGCGACCAGCTGCTGTGACCGCTCATGCCGGAAATACACGCCAGCCTCGTGCGAGCGCTGCGCGTAATCCATCACCATCGGCATCACGTAGTGCAGCGGCTTGCGCAGGTGGACGATGACGGCCTCGTGACGCTGTGGGCTGATCGGCATCTCGGTGCCGAGGATCTCGGCCACCGCCGGTGCCCAGGCGCCCGCCGCGTTGACGACGAGGTCGGCGTCAAGCTCGTGACCGGGAGTTCGAATCCGATGGCCGCCGGACGCGGTGCGCACCGATTCCTTCAATGGCTGCCGGACGAGGATCCGCACGCCAAGCGATCGCGCCAGCTCCGCGAGCAGCGAGCAGTACAGGTGTCCGTCGATGAACCCGTCGCGCGGGCCCCAGAGGCCGCACTCGATTCCCTCCGTGTTCAGGTGCGGAACAAGCTTGGCGATCTCATCCGGCCGCAGGATCCGCGCATCGGCGATCCCAAGATCGTGCTGAGCCCTGACGCTTGGCTCGAACGTCTCGGCCTCGCTTGCGCTGCGGGCCAGCCGCAGATATCCGGTACGGACGATCCTCAGCCCGTGGTCGCGTTCGAGCTCGTCGAAGAACTGCATCGCGCGAGCGCTGATCTCGAGGGCGAGCGGGTTGGTGTGCTGTGTCTCGATCACCCCGACCGACAGGCCGGAGGACCCGCCGGCGGGATACTCGGCTTCGATCACGGTCACCTCGGCGACCCCGCGGCGCGCAAGGTGCACCGCGCTCGCTAGCCCACTTGCGCCTGCACCGACGATGCAGACAGATGGTGACGACATCGCTCAGCTCGTGGGGGCGCGCCCGTTGAGCTCCGGCACGTAGCTCAGGATCGCCGAGCCGTTGTCGAGCTTGTGCACCTCGGTCAGCCGGAGATCGACGACGGTCGTGTCGACATCCTCGAACAGCCGCCGGCCCGAGCCGACCACGACCGGCATGATCCAGACGCGCAACTCGTCGATCAGCCCGGCTCCAAGCAGCGCCGAATCGAGGCGGCTGGTGCCGTACTTGATCAGGTCCTTGCCGGGCCCGGCCTTGATCCGTTCGAGCTCCTGCACGACGTCGGAGCCGAGCAGGGTCGCGTTCCAGCCGACGTCGGTGAGCGATGAGGAGGCGACGTACTTCGGCATCGCATTGATCGCGTCGATGTACGGGTTGCCGGACACCGGCTCCCACATCGCCCGCAGCCGCTCGTAGGCGACGCGGCCCATCACAAAGGCGTCGCAGCCGTCAAGCGCGGCCATCGAGTGGCGCACGGCCTCCTGATCGAACACCGCCCAGCGGTCCGGTGACTCGATCACGCCGTCGAGCGAGACGATCGTCGATTCGATCAGCTTGCGCATCGTTCTCCTCCTGATTGTCGTCGGGCGTACAGGCGCCGCATCTTCGCGCGGCTGCCGCACGTCTCCATCGAGCACCAGCGCCGGCGCCCGGTCGTGTCGACGAACAGCCAGCCGCAGTTGTTGCCCGGGCAGACCCGGACGCGCGCGAGCCTCGAGGCGTCGCTCAGCAACTCGATCGCGCTGACGGCTGCCGCGAATCGGATCCGGCGCAGGTCGTCCGCCGCCCAGGTGATCTTCCACCGGTCGCCGTCGCGGTCCAGACGGCCGGCCGCCGCGGCCTCGGCGTAGTGCGACATCAGCGCTGCGGTCACGTGCCCGGCGGGAGTCGCCCCGGCCGCGAGCGACGCGAACGTGTGGTGGAGCGCGAGTCGGAGCCGCCGGACCGCCTTCAGCTCGTGACCGCTCATGGGCACGTCGTTGCTCGTCGCCAGGCCCAGCCGCGCGCCCCAGGCGACGAGATCATCGGGCGTCGACAGCGCCTCGGTGTGGTCAGGGCGCTCGTCGCCGGCCGCCGTCCAGTCGACGGTATTGGCGAGGTCGAGGCAGAGCTCGCCGCCGACGAGTCGCGTGGCGTTCGGGGAGACGCCGTTGCGCTTACCGGTCAAGCGGCATCATCTGGTAAGAATACTCGGGTGTTGTGCAATCCGCACCCGGGCGGGCTGCGGTCCGGGATGCGGGCGGGCCTCAGCGCCGGCATCGCGACGTTCGCAATCGGACTTGCGTTCGGCCTCGTCGCGCGGCCCGTGATCGGGGCGGCCGCCGCGATCGCGATGTCGGTGCTGGTGTTCGCCGGATCCGCTCAGCTTGCCGCGATCGGCGTGCTCGCGGGCGGCGGCTCGACGGCCGCGGCCGCGCTCGCCGGCCTGTTGATGAACCTGCGCTTTTTGCCGATGGGCGTCGCCGCCGCGTCCGCGTTCCGTGGGCGGGCGTGGCGCCGCGCGCTCGAGGCGCAGACGCTGGTCGACGCGTCGTGGGCGATCGCAGGCGACGACGCCGGTCGCTTCGACCGCGAGCTCCTGATCGGCGCCACGATCCCGCAGGCGGTCGGCTGGTGGACGGGGACCGTCGCCGGAGCCTTCGGCGGCGCTGCGCTGGCCCACACGCACGCGCTCGGCCTGGACGCGATCTTCCCCGCGTTCTTCCTCGCCTTGCTGATCGATCAGCTGAGAGATCGCCGCTCGCTCGTCGCGACCGTCCTCGGCGCCACCGTGTGCCTGGCGTTGATCCCGTCCGCGCCCGCCGGCATCCCGGTCGCCGCGTCCGCCGCCGGGGCGCTCATCGGCCTGCGCTGGCGGCGAGGCGCCGGGGCGCCGGGGAAGGAGTGCAGGTGACGCACGACGGCTGGACGGTGATCGCGCTGCTGGGGGTCGGGACGTTTGCGATCAAGGCCGCGGGACCGGCGTTCCTCGGCGACCGCCCATTGCCCGAGCGCCTGAACGGGGTGATCGGGTTGCTGGCGCCGGCGCTGCTCGCGGGCCTCGTGATCGAGGAGCCGTTCACCGGCGCGCATCCAGGGCAACTGGTGATCGACGCGCGCGCCGCCGGGCTCGTGGCGGCCGCGCTGGCGCTGTGGCTGCGGATGCCGTTGCCCGTCACGCTCGCGGTCGCGGCTGCGGCGGCCGCGGTGACTCGACTGCTGGTCTAGGCCCAGCGGACCGCCGACGCGCCGGCTGCGGGGTCAGGCGCATCAGCATTCGCGCCGGCGCCGTCCCGCCAGCGGCCCGCGCTCCTCCTTCCAGGTCTACATAAGCCCGATTATCGAGCATTGAGACCACGAGCGGCCAGGGTTCCTCACCCCACCTGCGCCGAGCAGTGGCGCGTATCCGCGAATCATCCGCGGCCGCACGCCAA
>DASUHF010000053.1:0-22253 GCA_036273655.1 Solirubrobacteraceae bacterium
CCTCCAAGGCCTCAGAGAACGCGTCCTGCAACGCTTCTGCTGCCTCGCCGCCGCGATCACCCTCAACCACCAGATCGGAGCCCCCAGCCGTGCCCTCGTCAACTACTGCGCCTAACCGCGTGGAATCAATCATCTAGTGGCGCTGCTCGAGGTCGACGAGATCCACACGTTCTACGGCTCGATCGAGGCGCTCAAGGGCGTGTCGCTGACCGTTGACGAGGGCGAGGTCGTGACGTTGATCGGCTCAAACGGCGCCGGCAAGTCGACGACCTTGCGCTCGGTCTCGGGGCTGACGCCCGCGCGGCGCGGACGGATCATGTTCGACGGGCGAGAGATCACCCGCGTTCCCGCGCACGAGGTCGTCAGCCACGGGATCGCGCTGTCGCCCGAAGGCCGGCACTGCTTCGCGCGGATGACGGTCCGCGAGAACCTCGACCTCGGCGCCCACCACCGGCGCGGCGCGGGCGTCGGCGACGACCTCGAGCGGGTGTTCGAGCTGTTCCCGCGGCTGCGCGAGCGGGAGCGGCAGAAGGCCGGCACGATGTCCGGCGGCGAGCAGCAGATGCTCGCGATCGGCCGGGCGCTGATGGCGCGGCCGCGGCTGCTGATGCTCGACGAGCCGTCGATGGGGATCGCGCCGATCCTCGTGCAGCGGATCTACGAGACGATCACCCAGATCAACCAGGACGGGGTGACGATCCTGCTCGTCGAGCAGAACGCCAACTACGCGCTCGACGCCTCGCGCCGCGGCTACGTGCTCGAGACGGGGCAGATCGCGCTGTCGGGGGTCTCGGACGAGTTGCGCGACGACCCGGAGGTGCAACGTGCATACCTCGGTACGTGATTGCGATCGGCGGCGCCTGCGGCGACGAGCGAGCGCATGGGGTGTCCGCCCGCTCGCTCCAACGGCGGTGAGCCGATGCTGATCGTCGCCACGATCGGCGCGAAGGCGCTGTACTTCCTGTTTTTGTGGCTCGGATCGGCCGCCGGCGCCGCCTGGATGGCCGGGCGCAAGGGCTACGGCGAGCGCCTCGGGCTGATGTTCGGGCTGATCCTGACCGTCGTCGGTTTCTTGATCGTCTGTTTGCTGCCCGGACGGCCGGGGTCGGCGTGGCGCGAGGAGGGGTGGATCCCGAAGCGCTCGGACGTGGGCGGTCGCTCCGATCCCGGCGAGCGCTGAGCGTGCACCGGCGCCGGGAAGTGCACGTCGACATCGAGCCCGCCGCCGTCACGCGGGGTGAGCGTCAGGGCGGCATCGTGTGCGTCGGCGATCGCGGAGACGATCGACAACCCCAGGCCGAACCCGTCGCCGTGGCCGATGCGCTCGCCGTCGAGGCGCCCGAACGGGGCCAGCATTCGCTCGATCTGATCGGGGTGCACGATCGGGCCGGTGTTGGAAATCCGCAGGGTCGCGCCGGCACCAGCGTCGGCGTCGGGGTCGAGGTCGGCGGGCTTGGCGACCGACACCCGTGCGATGCCGCCGCCGACGTTGTGGCGCACGGCGTTTGCGACGAGGTTGGAGGCCAGTCGCTCGATCAGCCTCGGGTCGCCCGCGACCGTTGCGGGCGCCAGCTCATGCTCGATCGTCACCTCACGTGAGGCGGCCTCGGCGGAGTGATCGTCGATCGCGGTGGCGGCGACCTCGTCGAGCCGCACCGGCTCGCGCCCGCCGAGCCCCTGCTGCCCTTGAGCGAACGACAGCAGCGCGCCGATCAGCTGCTCCTGGCGCTCTGACTCCTCGAGCGCCTGGCCGGCGGCGCGCCGGAAGTCCGCGACGGTGGCTGCCGGGTCCGAGGTCACCATCTCCAGCAGCGCGCGCGAGGTCGCCAGCGGCGTGCGGAGCTCATGCGAGGCGTTGGCGGCGAACCGCCGCTGCGCGTCAAACGCGCCTTCGAGCCGGGCCAGCAGCCCGTCGATCGTGCCGGCCAGCGTCCGCAGCTCGTCCGGCGGACCGGCGACCGCCAGCCGCCGGTGGAGGTTGGTCTCCGAAATCTCCTGAGTCGTCTCGATCATGGTCCGCACCGGCGCCAGCACCCGGCCGGCGACAAACCATCCGAGCGCGCCGGACAGGATCGTCATGATCGCCAGCGCGATCGCCGACTCGACCTCGAGCTTGTGCAGGTCCGAGCCTCGTTGCGTGCGTCCGGCGATCTGGACGGCGGCCCGGCCGGCGTTGGTCCGCAACAGGTTGCGGATCTTCTCCGGAGGCACGCTCGCCCCTGGCCCGGCCCATTCGATCGCACGCCCCCTGCGGACGAGGTGCAGCGGGCTGCTCGCGCCCGCAACGACCTTCTGGGAGAACGGCCGTTCCGACCGCGAACCGGTTGCGTGCGCGACCAGCCCGTACGTGATCGCGAGCAGCGCCGTACCGCACACGAGGAACATGCCGCCGTACAGGAGTGTCAGCCGCCAGCGGACGGTCGTCCGCGGATGCCGCAGCCGGTAGATGTGCGCCCCGAGCCGACGTTTCACACGCCGTCTCCGATCCGATAGCCGACCGGGGTCACGGTCTCGATCACCGCGGGCTCGCCGAGCTTCGCGCGCAGGCGGCTGACGGTCATCCGCACCGCGTTCGTGAACGGGTCGGTCGCGTCATCCCAGGCGCGCTGCAGGATCTCTTCGCTGGAGATGACCGCGCCTTCGGCGCGCAGCAGCACCTCGAGCACCGCCAGCTCCTTGGGGCTCAGCGCAAGCGAACGCCCCGCGCGGCGCGCGATGCGATGGGCGCAGTCGAGCTCGACGTCACCGCAGCTCAAGGTCGGCGGCAGCGGCCGGCGCGAGCGGCGCGCGAGCGCGTGGATGCGCGCGACCAGCTCCGCCATCGCGAACGGCTTTGACAAATAGTCGTCGGCGCCGATGCCGAGCCCCTGCACGCGGTCAGCGAGCGTCCCCGCCGCGGTCAGCATCAGGATCGGCGACGGCGAGCCGTCCGCGACCAGCCGCCGGCAGACGTCGTCGCCGTGGACGCGGGGCAGATCACGGTCGAGCACGATCACGTCATACGTTGCCAGCGCGGTGCGATGCAGCGCCTCGGACCCGTCGAACGCAATGTCCACCGCGATCCCGTCACGGCGCAGCACGGTTGCGACCGTCTCGGCAAGCCGTGGATGGTCCTCGGCGATCAACACCCTCATTGGCGGCTTCTGAGTCCCATTGTGGCGCCGCGCCGGCGGCGGCGATCCTGCCCGCCGCCGGCGGCGTACGGCCAGCATCGCCGATCGCGCATAACAACGGCGTAACGGCGTTACGGCCGTGTTAGCCGCCAGAGCGTACAACCGCCCTGCACCCAACCGAGGACGGGAGGCGAGATGCCGAAGTCAACCAGGACCGATCGCCTGCAGACGATCGTCGTGGCCGCGCTGGTCGCGTGCGGCTGCACGCTCGCGGTGGCGGCATGCGGAGGCGGATCGAGCGGGTCGGGCGATGCGAACGGCGGGTCGAAGCCCGGCAAGTACCAGTCGGCCCTGAAGTTCTCCAAGTGCATGCGCGCGCATGGGGTGCCGAACTTCCCCGATCCGTCGACGCAAGGAGGGGGACTGAGCATCAAGATCTCCCCGAGCAACGGGGTTGACCCGTCGGCGCCGGCGTTCAGGTCCGCCGAGAAGGCCTGCCAGCACCTGCTGCCCGGTCTTGTCGGCAACCAGAAGCCGACCGAGCAGGCCAAGCAGCGGATGCTGGCGCTCGCCAACTGCATGCGTGCTCACGGGCTGACGAACTTCCCCGACCCGACGACGAGGACAGGCGGGGCGCCGCCATCGCCGGGCCCGGGTGCGGTTCTCGGTATCGACGGGCTGTTCTTCAATCTCGGTGCCGCCGGCCTGAACCCGCAGTCTCCCGCGTTCCTGCAGGCGGCGAAGGCGTGCAACTTCCCGGGCGCCGGCGGGGGCGGTGGCAGCAGGGCGCCGGCCAACGGCGGCTGAGGATGACGTCCATCGGCAGCGACCGCGCGCCGGTACCCGGATGCGGCTGAGGTGGCCGCGTGGGCGCTCGCGCGAGCCAACCCGCGAGCTGTCGTTGGGGCGCGCCCGGGCGCGCGGGCGGATCGTCGCCGGCGCCGCGCTGGCGATCGCCGTTGCTGTCGTCGTCGTGCTCGTGTTGCGCAGCCAGGGCTCGCCGTCGCAGAGCGGCTCGCAGGCGGCCGGCAGCACCGGGCTCGGCGTCGTCACCGTCCGTCGGCGCAACCTGGTCGCGAGCGATACCGAGTCCGGCACGCTCGGCTACGCCAACCCGCAGACCGTCTACAACCGCATCAGCGGCACGATCACCTGGCTGCCGAGCGTCGGCCACGTGATCATGGCCGATCAGGTCCTCTACCGGGTCGCGGACAAGCCCGTGATCCTGATGTACGGCTCGACCCCCGCGTTCCGCGACCTCGATTCCCATGACCCGCCCGGCGCGGACATCACGCAGCTGAACCGCAACCTCGTCCGGCTCGGGTTCGACGCCGACGGGATCGTCGTCGACGACGAGTGGCAGGCAGCGACGACCGTGGGGGTCGAGGAACTGCAGGAGTCGATCGGCGTGACGCCGACCGGGAAGCTCGCGCTCGGCCGGATCGTGTTCCTGCCCGGACCGCAGCTGGTCTCGCAGCTCGATGCGACCGTCGGCGGCACCGGCAGCGGCGGCTCTGGGTCCGGCGGCTCGCCGGCGGCCGCTCCGCTCGCCGCCTCGCCAAGCGCCAGGTTCGTGAGCCTCGACCGTCCGGCCGCAACCGGGTCGACGACCACGACCGGCACCGAGACGAGCAGCACGACCACGGCCACGACGAGCACAGCGACGACGAGCACAGCGACGACGAGCACAGCGACGACCGGAACGCACACAGCCACGACCGCCACGACCCCGGCATCGACGACCGGGTCGACGACGACGCCGACGCGCCATCGTGGCACGACCCCGATGAGCACCCCGTCGCCCAGCGGATCCGGCAACCGGCATCCCGGCGCGCACGCGGGGACCCCCTCGGCCGGCGCGCCGAGCTCGACCGGCGCGCTGCGGTCAGCGATCGCGCAGCTCAGCTCCCAGGTCGCGGCGCTGCGGCGCCAGCTGCAGGCGCAGGACGCGGCCCACCGAGGCTCGCACTCGGGCCAGCCCGGGTCCAACCACCACGGCTCCGAGCACTCGTCGTCGGCCGCCGATGCGAGCGCGGCCGCGATCCTGCAGACGAGCTCGCCGACGCTGGTCGTCACGGTCGATCTCCCCGCCAGCTCGCAGTCGGAGGCCGTCGTCGGCTCGGCCGTGACCGTGCTGATGCCCGACGGCAGCACCGCCAAGGGCACGATCGCATCGGTCAGCCGCGTCGCGGAGTCCAGTTCGAGCTCGGGCTCGGGCGGCTCGGGCGACTCCGGCAGCGGCTCGGGCGACTCCGGCAGCGGGTCGTCGACGATTCCCGTCACGATCAGGCTCAAGGGTCACCACGCCGGCGCGCGGCTCGACCAGGCCGCGGTCAGCGTCGACTTCGTGAAATCCAGCGCCCGCCATGTCCTGTCGGTTCCGGTCACGGCGCTGGTCGCCACATCGGGCCAGACCTACGCGTTGCAACAGGCGTCGCCGCCGCACACGCTGATTCCGGTCCGCACAGGCCTGTTCGCGGCCGGATACGTGCAGGTGTCCGGGAAGGGTGTCGTGCCGGGGTTGCGCGTGACCGACTCGGAGGGCTGAGGAGATGGCGCCCGTGCTCGAGTTGCGCGACGTCGTCAAGGAGTATCCGGGCGCGGTGCGCGCGCTGCGCGGCGTGAGCGTGTCGGTGCTCAGCGGCGAGCAGGTGGCGATCGTCGGCGCGTCGGGATCGGGCAAGACGACGATGCTCACGGTGCTCGGCACGCTCGAGCGCGCCACCAGCGGCTCGGTGCACGTCGCGGGTACCGACATCGAGCAGGCGTCCGAGGCGCGGCTGGCGGGACTGCGCGCACATCGGATCGGGTTCGTGTTCCAGGACTTCCATCTGCAGGACTCGCTGACCGCGCTCGACAACGTCGCGACCGGGCTGCTGTATGCGGGCGCGCGGGTCCGCCGCCGGCGCGAGGCGGCACGCGCGGCGCTCGAGCGGGTCGGGCTCTCAGGGCGGCTGGCGCACCGGCCGTCGATGCTGTCGGGCGGCGAGCGCCAGCGGGTCGCGATCGCGCGGGCGATCGTCAAGCGGCCGCTGATCGTGCTCGCCGACGAGCCGACGGGCAACCTCGACTCGCGCTCGGGGGAGGAGGTGGTGGGGCTGTTGAAGGGGCTTGCCGCCGACGGCGCGACGCTCGTCCTGATCACCCACGACCGCCAGATCGCCGCCGGCTTCCCGCGGCGAATCGAGATGCGAGACGGCGAGATCACCGCCGACGAGCGCGGCTGAGATGGCCGCGGAGTCGGCGCTGCCAACCCCGCCCGCGGCACCGTCGCCGGCGTCGAGCGGCATCGAGCGCTCGCGGCTGCCGGCGCGCGAGCTCCTCGGCACGGCGCTGCAGGGGCTGCGAACGCGTCGGCTGCGAGCAGCGTTGTCGGCGCTCGGGATCGCGATCGGGATCGGCGCGATGGTCGCGGTCGTCGGCGTCTCGGCCTCAGCCCAGGCCAACCTGCTGGCGGAGATCGACGCGCTCGGGACGAACCTGCTGACGGTGACGCCCGGCTCGACCATCTTCGGCGGCACGGCGGTGCTGCCGCAGACGTCGGTGCCGATGCTCGATCGGATGAACGGGGTGCAGGCGGCGGCCGCCGTCTACCAGCTGCAAACCGCGGAGGTGCTGCGCAGCCCGTACGTGCCGAGCGCCGAGACCGGCGGGATCGGCGTCGACGCCGCCTCCGACGCGCTGCCGCGCGTGCTGTCGGTGGGCATGCAGTCGGGCCACTTCCTGGATCACGTCTCGTCCCGCTACCCCGAGGTCGTACTCGGCTCCGAGGCGGCGTCGGTGCTGCAGATCGAGCACGTCGGCGGTCATCTGCTGCTGTACGTCGACGACCGCTGGTTTCAGGTTGTCGGAATCCTCGCTCCTGTCGTGCTGGACTCGACCTTGAACTCGGTCGTGTTCATCTCGCTGCACGTCGCCGAGCGGCTGTTTGCGACGGCGCCGAACCCGTCGGAGATCTACGTGCGCGCCGACCAGTCAGACGTCGAGCGGGTCGCGGGGTTGTTGGCGGTGACCGCCGATCCCCAGAACCCCTCCAGCGTGTCGGTCGCGCGGCCGACCGACGCGCTGAAGGCGCGGGCGGCGGCAAAGGGTCAGTTCACGACGCTGCTGCTCGGGCTCGGCGCCGTGGCGCTGCTCGTCGGCGCGATCGGGATCGCCAACATCATGGTGATCTCGGTGCTGGAGCGGCGCGGCGAGATCGGGCTGCGGCGCGCGCTCGGCGCCAGGCGGATCCACATCAGTGCCCAGTTCCTGGCCGAGTCGGCGTTGCTGGCCGCGCTCGGCGGGGCCGCCGGGCTGCTGTTCGGGGCAGGCGCGACGTGGATCTATGCCTCCAGCCGCCAGCAGCCGTTCGTGGTGCCGACGTGGGCGCTGATCGCCGCGCCCGCGTGCGGGCTGGCGATCGGCGCGCTCGCCGGGCTGTATCCCGCCGGCAAGGCGGCGCGGCTGAGTCCGAGTGAGGCGCTGCGGACCTAGTCAAGTAGCTGCGGCGATCGACGCCGTCGGGCGCCCAACTCGGCTGCCGAGGCGCCGCACGAGCGGTCCCTCTCAGGCGATGCGCTACTCGCGCGCGTCGCCGCTCGTCAGCGCGGTCAGGTCACGCAGCAGCGCGTCCATGCCCGCGATCTCGTGCATCCGCCGCTGTCGACCGGCGCCGCCGCCGCGTTCGAGCAGCCCGTCGAGTTGCTCGAGCTCTGACTCGCAGCCCAGCTCGGCGGCGTGCGGCGCGGCGTCGTCGCGCGCGTGCGCGAGCAGCTCGGAGACGGGTCGCAGGCGGCCGTCTGGACCCGGCAGGCTCGCCTCGGTCCCGAACCGAGAGGCGCGGAACATCCCCTCCTCGACCAGCTCGGGCGCCACCGCGGCGGCACGCGGCTGCTCCGCGGCGGCGCGGGCAAGGCAGTGGGTGAGGGCGATGATCGCGCCGGCGTCCGTGAGCGACGACTGTGCGTCGAAGGCGCGGATCTCGACGGTCCCGAGCCGCGGGTGAGGCCGCAGCCCCCACCAGAACCACGTGTAGTCCTCGACGTCGGCGGCGGTCGTCAGCAGCGCGGCGAGCTCGCAGAAGTCGTCGAAGTCGCGCAGCGCCCGTGGGACGCCGGACCTCGGCCAGCCGCGCATCGTGATCCGGCGCGCCGACGCGAGGCCCGTCTCACGACCGTGGCGAAACGGCGAGTTGGCGGCGAGCGCCTGCAGCAGCGGCAGGTGCTCACGCAGCCGGTTGAAGACGACGATCGCGGTCTCGGGGTCGGAGATCCCGACGTGCACGTGCATGCCCGCCACGGGTGTCACGGCCGCATCGCCGAGCAGGTACCGGATCCGCTCGTAGCGGTCCTTGTCGGTGATCTCGGCATCGCCTTCGGCCGCCGACGGGTGGGTGCCCGAGCCGAGAAGACCGGCGCCGGTCTCGCACACCGCGCGCCGGATCGAATCCAGTTCGGCGACCGCCTCGCCGACGGTGTCGTGCACCCCGGTGATCAGCTCGACCTGGCAGGCGTGGAGCTCCTGCGCGACGGCGCCACCCATATAGCCCAGCCGCCCGATCACGGCCGCCGACGAGTTCGCCTGATGTCCGGTCACCGGGTCGACGACGAACAGCTCCTCCTCGACCCCGATTGAGAACGGCCGGCCGGAGCCGAAACGATGCTCGGACGGTCTGCTCACGTTCGGCATTGGTACCCGCCCCGGCGACGGGGCAACCGCGACGTCAGGCGTGCTGCGTGGTGACGCGACTTCCGGGTCCCGGCGCGGACGCCGGCGAGCGCGCCGACGCGGACACGCAGGGCGCTCGGGGCGCGGACGCACGGGGCGCGGACGCACGGGGCGCGGACGAGGCCGTGGCCGCCGCATGCTCGAGCTCGTTCGCCAGTCGCCGCAGCGTCCGCGCGAACCGGTCTCGGATCCAGCGGCGGCCGCCGAGTGCGAGCGCCAGCCGATCGACGCGTGCGATCGGGCCGAGCAGCGCGGTCAGCTCGACGGTGACGGCGTCCGCGGCGGACGGGTGCAGCGTCCAGCTGACGTGCGCCTCGCTCCCCGAATCCAGCCAGGCAGAGCCGGCGAGCCGGTGCGGCGGCTGGCAAAACGTGACGGTGGTGCGCGCGATGCGTCTCATCCCGACCGGGCCGTCGAGCGCGAACACTCCGCCGGCAAGCACTCCGTGCCGTACGTCGTCGGGCACACCCGTCCGACCGAGGCGGCGCGAACCGGTGCGCGCGTCGTCGAGCGTCAGCAGCCGGATCCCCGGGACCTGCAGCCGCCCGTGATTGCGCGGCTCGGCCAGGAACGCGAACGCGACGGCGCCATCGACCTGCACGCGCGCACGGGCGGAGATCGTGATCGTCTGGTCGCCACCGGGCATCTGCAAGCAATGACGCCGCCCGCGGCCGATCCTTCCCGCGCCGCCGCCGCCGCCGCGTGTGCTCGCAGCGCGTCGAGCCCGGTCGTCGCTGTTTGACGCTGGAGCGCCCGGGTAGCGGGACCCCGCCCAGGGTCAAGGCGGGCGGACGAGGCGGTGATCGCGGAGCTCCGCATCCTTGATCGACAGAGCCCATTCGCCCGTCCCCCTCGGCAATCACGTCGTCGACAGAGGGGAGTCGAGATGCCGCTCACGCACGCGCCGCAACCGCCCGAGGAAATGCTGCAGCCGTCAGGCGGAGCGCCGTCGGATGAAGTGCCACAGCCGACCGAGCCGCCGACCCCGATCGACCCCGACCCAGCCCCGGCACCGCCGACCCCGGATCCGAGCCCGCCGACGCCGACCCCGGATCCGTCGCCGTCGCCCGAGCCGGCTCCCCAGCCGCCACCGCGCACGCCGCATCCGCCCGACCCCGAGCCGGTGCCGGACCCCGGACCGCCGAGCCCGGAGCCGCGGCCGATCTGATCATCCGCCGGTTGTACGGCGCCGGCAGGAGGTCACTGCCAGTAGCGCTCGACAGTCTCGGCCGCCCGCTCGTTGGCGAGGTCGGGGTCCTGGCCGGCGTCGCGCAACGCGCGCCGCTGGCGCAGCAGGTCCCAAAGCCGGTCGAGATCGACGCGGATCTCCTCCAGGCGGTCGGCGTCCGTGCCACGCGAAGGGTCGTCGCCGGCCTCGCGCTCCCACAGCGCGTCGCGCTCGGACTCGAGCCGCTCGATCTGCGCGGAGATCTGATCGTCGGAGGGCATCGTCGCCTCGGCGCAGCTTACCGACGCTCACGCTCATCGCAGGTGCGGCGGCCACCGCACCGACTCGAGGCCGCCGGGTGGCTCCGGCCACACCAGCAGCACCTCGCAGCCGACGTGGTCGACCACGAATCGCGCCTCGTGTCCGATGCTCTTGGGCTCGCGGCGCGGCTCGCCGTCGCGGCCGAGGATGAGCAGGTCGGCGTCGGCGGCGGCCTCGAGCACTTCACGTTCGACGCGGCCGCGATGAGCGACCGTCTCGGCGGGTCGCGCGAGCCGACGTGCTGCCTCGTGCAGCAGCGCCGCCGCCTCCTCGTCGGAGATCTCGCGGACACTCGGACCCGGCGGCGGTGGGCGGTGGCGGCCGAGTCGCCCCGGCCCCGGATGCTCGGCGAGCGCCTCCACCTCGGAAGAGGCGACGTGCAGGAGCGTGATCTCGGCGTCGGCCGGCAGCAGCTCCCGCGCACGGTCGACGCAGGCCGGCCACGAGCTCTCGGTGATCCACACCAGCGCACGCATCAGATCACCCGTAGAGCCAACCACAGCGCGACCGTCGACGCCAGCACCGTTGCGGGCACGGTCAGCGCCCCGAGCTTCAGGAACCGGGCCGTGTCAACCTGCTCGTCGTGGGCATGGATGATCCGCCGCCACAGCAGTGTGGCCAGCGAGCCGACGTAGGTCAGGTTGGGGCCGACGTTGACCCCGATCAGCATCGCCAACACGGCTCCCGGCGCGCTCGCGGACACGACCGCGACCACGATCAGGGTCGCCGGCAGGTTGTTGACGAGGTTCGCCAGGACGGCGCTGATCCCGGCGACCGCGAGCAGCGCCGGCAGGCTCGTGCCCGACGGCAGTGCCGAGCGCACGACCGAGCTGAGGCCGTGCGCTCCCGCGGCGGCGACGACGATCCCGAGGCCGGCGACGAACACGAGGAACGTCGGCTCCGCGGCGACGACGAGCGACGGCAGCGACTCCGGCGGCCGCGCGATCGTGATCGCGACCGCGCCGGCGGTCGCAAACCACACCGGCGCAATGCCGGCGACCGAGCTGACGGCAAAGCCCCCGAGCGTCAGCGCGACGATCGCGAGCGCCAGCCGCGGCAGCTCCGGGTGTGGCCCGTCGGCGTGCTCGCGCGCCTCCGGCGAGGGCCGCAGATCGTCGGCGAACACCCGCGACAGCACGATCCACTCGATCGCGAGCGCAACCGCCCATGGCAGCGCCATCAGTACCGCGAAGCGCGTGAACGCGATCCCGCAGGCGGCGAACGCGAGCAGGTTGGTGAGGTTCGAGACCGGCAGCAGCAGCGACGCGCTGTTGGCCAGATGCGTGCAGGCATAGACGTGCGGCCGCGGCCGCGCGGGCAGCCGCGCGGCGGTCGCGAACACGATCGGCGTCAGCAGCACGACGGTCGCGTCGAGGCTCAGTACCGCGGTCGTGACGGCCGCCGCCGCGAACACGAGCGCCAGCAGTCGCCGCGGCCGCCCGCGCGCACCGATCGCCATTTCGGCACCGAGCGCCTCGAACAGGCCGGCCCGCCGGCACCCGTCGGCCAGCACCAGCAGCGCCGCGAGGAATCCGAGCGTCGGCCCGAGCCGAGCCAGCGCGTGGCCGACGCCGTCGATCCCGATCGCGCCCGTCGCGAGCACGACGGCCGCCGCCACGATCGCGACGGCCCAGTCCGGCACCTCGCGCCGCCGCGCCACCGCGGTGACGAGGCACGCGGCGAGCGCGACGAGCGCGATCGCCTCGTTCACGCGGCGAAAGCCCGGGTCAGCATCGCGGCCGATCATGACCGATCGCCGCCCGCATGTCGGCATACGTGCCGGCTCCCGCTCGTAGGCTGCCCAGATATGGGCCGCTACCCGTTGGATCGTCGGTGAGATCGACTTCTCAGCCAACTCGGCGACCCTCGAGGCGCGCGCACCGTCGCCGCTCGTCGTCGAGCCACAGGAGACGAGGATCACAGTGATCCGCGAGGAGTCCGCGGCTGCATCGGCGCTCGTTCGTGCCGAGGCGAAGATTGCACAGCGGCGATCCGGGCAACTGTACGTCGCGGCCGGAGCGATCGCATGGTCCTCAGCCGGCGTTCTGCAGCGCGAGTTGCACGTCAACATCGGGACCCAGATCGCCGGACGCTCGCTGTTCGGAATGCTCACGCTGCTGGTCTTCGTTCTCGTCCAGCACGTTCGGGGGTCGAGTCCGCTGCGGCGTCTGCATTGGTGGGATCTTGCCCTGGCGCTCTGTCTGTGCGTGGCTTCGGCGGCGTTCATCATCGCCCTGAATCACACGTCGGTCGCAAACGTCCTGATCTTCCAGGCCGGCTCGCCGCTGATCGCCGCCGCAATGTCCTGGCGGCTGCTCGGAGAGTCGCTCACCCGCGGTGCCGTTGCGGCGATGGCTATCGCGTTGTGTGGTGTGGCGATCATGGTCGGCGCGCCCAGTGGCGCTGGTCCGCTCGGGCTCGGCCTGTCGGCCGTGACATCGGTGGCGTTCGCGCTTGTCGTGGTGATCGCCCGCCACCGTCAGGAGATGTCGATGGCGCCTGCGACCTGTCTGGCTCAGTTCCTGCTGCTGATCGCGTCGATTCCGTTTGCGCAGCCCGCCTCGGTCAATTCGCATGATCTCGCCATGCTGGTCGCGTTCGGCGTCGGCCAGATCGGCGTGGGCCTGGCGCTGCTCACAATCGGCGCTCAGCGCATCTCGGCCGCCGAGATCGCGGTCATCTCACTGCTCGAGGTCGTGCTCGGCCCGTTCTGGGTGTGGCTGTTCTTCTCAGAGGTGCCGTCCCTGGCAACCGTCGTCGGCGGTGTCCTGGTCATCGGCGCGGCGGTCATGCTCGCCCTGGCGCAGGGTCCGGCCGCGGACGTGCACACCTCCGAGCACGTCGTTCCTGACGCCCACCCCTGACCTGGGTTCCGCCGGCACCGGCCGGCTTGCCCTTTTGGGCGTGGGCTCGAGGCGTGGGGATCGGGCCGAGGTCGGGCCTGCGTCTCAGGCGCGCCGGCCCTCGAGCGCGTGCAGCGCGAGCAGCGCGAAGATCCCGCCCTGCACCGGCCGGGCTTGGAAGCCGTACACCTGATGGCCCGAGATCGTGCTGTACAGATCGCAGAACGGAACGCGGCTCCGGGTCGTGTTCGCGTACCGGTACTCGCGCTCGATCAGCTCCTGCCCGATCGGGTGGCGATGCAGCCAGGCCGACAGCCACATCTCCCAGTCGGTCTTGCCGTAGCGGTGCGGAGTCTGCAGCGGCAGCCCGAACCGGTTGATTTTGGTCCGGTAGAACGCCGCCTGCTCCGCCGCGACCGAATCGGGCACGAGGCCGGTGCCGAGCAGTGCGTCGGGGTAGGCGTTATAGGTCGTTCCCCAGGCGCGGTTGCGCCTGCCCGGGCGGCGATAGGTGAGGCCGAGGTGGCGGTGCCCGGGCGCCTGCGCGTGTTTGAGCCAATAGGCGATCAACCGCCTCGCCTTGTTGCGGAAGTGGATCGCGTCAGCGTGCTCGCCGCACCCATGGGCGATCTGGCCCATCGCCGCGACCGCGACGATCCCCTTGAGCGCGAGGTTCACGCTGTGGGCGATCTTGCCGGCGAAGTCATCGGTCTGGTTCTGCAGGCCGGGGTCCGGCAGGGTGGCCACGAGGTAGTCTGCCCACCGCTTCAGCCATCTGTAGTTGGCCTGTAGATAGACGAGAGCGGTGGTGCCCGGAGCGGCCCGCATGTAGGCGGCGGCCATGATGAGCATGTTCCCCGACTCCTCGACGGGCATGTTCTCGCCGCCGTTGTGCGGATAGCCAGAGGCCACCGGGTAGTGGCCGAGATCATGCGGGGCGAACCGTGCGGTCCACCGGCCGCTCGCCGGATACCCGAAGATCGGTCGCAGAAGCAGCGACAGATACTGCGGATCCAGGTAGATCCACACCGGTGATGCCGGGAAGATCACGTCCACGGTCGAGGTGTCGCCGTCGGAGGAGATCTCCTTCAGGAAGGCCCAGGGAGTGTTGTCCGGTCCCACCGCAAGCTCGGTGGCTCCGTAGGCCTGGCGCAGCGAGAGTACGCAGAGCGCCTCGTACTTGGCTCCGCCCGCCTTTCTGGCATCGGCGGACACCTTGGCGTCGAGCCTGTTCGCTCGCCGCCGGGCGCCGGCGATGTCGGCGTGGAAGAACGCGAGCATCTGCTGCCAGTCCGAGAAGTACTCGGTCCAGAGCGGCTGCAGGGGCGTGCCCAGGTAGCTCACGAGCGGCGTGCGGACATGACCGAGCGAGAAGTGCCGGGTTTGGGGCCGGCTGCCGACGTGCCCGAGGTCGAGCGCGAAGCCGAACGAGGGATAGCTGTCGCCGCCGATCGACGTGTAGGACGTGTCGTCCGTGTCGAGCAGCACGCCTTGGTCGACGAACTGCATCCGGACGGTGCCCGAGGGACCGGACTGGTAGCTGAGGCCGGGGATCTGCGGGGTGGCCAGGATAATCGTTCCCCATTGCGCCCGGTTGTCGATCTCGGTGAGGATCTGCGGCTGCTCCAGCTGCATCGTCCATGCCTGGAGCGCGCCGCCGCGGTAGGGAACCGTGACGGGCGCCCACGTGAACTGCTGGCTCGGATCTCCCGACAGCCACTCGCCTGAGACGTCCAGGTACAGCGAGACGTCGTGGGACGCGCCATCGATGCTCCGCGCGGTGACGAGCACCCACGCCATCGGGATCGACTGGCGTTGCAGGTCGCCGGGCTCGATCGGGGAGAGGTACTCGAGCGTGATCTGCACGCCGCGGCTCTGCAACGTGAACACCGATCGGGTGGCCGTGAGCGTCAGGCGGGTCTGCTCGAGCGCGGCGCCGGTGTCGCCGATGCTCGGGTCGCCGGCGAACACGAACGAGGTGCCATCGATCCGCACGATCCCGGCCATCGCGGTGGTGTCCCCGTTCCAGAACGTCTGCCAGGTGCCGGGGGACACGGTCGAGCGCTGCCAGGTGCTCAGGTACGGGGAGCGCACGATCAGCGGCGCCGCCGGCGGCCGGATCGGTGTCGTCTTGAGGTGCGAGCGGGCCACCGCCGAGCCGACACCCACCGTGGTGGCACGCGCCGCGGCGGTCCGCGCGGCGGCAAGGCTCCCGGTCAGAGCGGCCACGGCCGTCCCGGAGACCTGCACGAAGCGCCGGCGGTCGATCATGGAGCGGTCGATCATGCGGGGATCTTCCTCCGTATCCCCGGATCGCGCTCAGCGATCCCGGATGCCGGCCGAGCTGACGCGGTTGGCTATGGGGCGCCGATCTGGCGCCATTGGTAGTAGGAGACCATCTTCAGATCCGGGGAGCGCCGCTCGATCCCGGCCAGCAGCACCTGCCACTGCCAGGGCGTATCGCGGCGCCCCCACGCGAGGGGGCGAAGGGCGTCGCTCATCTCGGAGCACCACAGCGGAAGGTGGCGCTTGCCGGCCCAGGCTGCGACCCGCGGGACGGCTCGCAGACCGCCCCACTTCGTGTCATAGCAGTGAAAAGCGACAGCCTGCGCGCCGCGCGGCCGTCCTGTCTGGAAGCTGTCCTTCAGGAAGCTGAACCCCCAGGGCGTGGTCTCCCCGTACACGCGGCGAGCGTTCGGAGCGACGCGAGCCACCACCGGCTCGACCGCGTTCCACACCCGCCGGTAGTATGCGCCCGCGCTTCGCTGGCAGCGTCGCCGGGGTCCGGTGCCCGTGCACACCCGCGCCTGGCGCGGCGGTGCTCCTTGCGGGAGATCCGTGTCGTTGCCGATGTCCTGCTCGTTGCCGACCGACACTGCCCACGCGTACGGAGCGTAGGGCGGCAGGGTCCGGGCGAAGTAGGACGCGACCCGCGTCGGGCTCCACGCGTTGTCGTACTGCAATGAGACGTAGACGTGGTAGCCCTGCGCCTTGGCGCGCTCAACGCAACGCAGCGCGTTCGGGCTGGGAAAGTAAGGCAGGACGATCCGCAGCACCGTGGCGTCGTGCGCCTGCAGGATCGACTGGACATTGTCGCCGTGGACCACGCACGGCGTCTGCGGGTCGACCTGCATCATCCTGGGGTGTGCCGGCGCCGCCGCGAGAAGCAGCGCGGACAGGAGCGCGAGCACCAGCACGATCAGGCGCGGCCGGAGAGAAGGCAGGTCGGCGTCGAGGTTGAGCGTGCGCATTTCGCGGCAAACGTAGGCTATTGGCGACGCGCATCCTTCGCCGCGCTTCCAGACCTGCTCCGAGCCTGGTGGGCCGTGACGACGACGGAGAGGGGGGGATTCGAACCCCCGATGGACGAAACCGCCCATACCGGTTTTCGAGACCGGCGCATTCAACCGCTCTGCCACCTCTCCGGTGGGGCCCGCACAAAGTTAGCTAAAGGCGTGATTGAGGACCGCCGTCGGCGCGGGCTCGCCTGGCGGCGAAGAACGCGCGCAGCAGCTCGCCGCACTCGTCGGCGAGCATGCCCGCCTGCACCACGGGGCGGTGGTTGAGGCGCGGCTCGGCGAGCACGTCGAGAACGCTGCCCGCGGCGCCGGCCTTGGGGTCCGGCGCGCCGAACACGACTCGCGGCACGCGCGCGAGGACGATCGCGCCCGCGCACATCGCGCACGGCTCGAGCGTCACGTACAGGGTCGAGTCGAGCACCCGCCAGTTGCCCACCTCGCGTGCCGCCCCGCGTAGCGCGATCATCTCCGCGTGTGCGGTCGGGTCACCGCGCAGCTCGCGTTCGTTGCGGCCGACTCCGATCGGCTCGCCGTCGCGGACGACCACGGCGCCGACCGGCGTGTCGCCGTGCTGCATCGCGCCGCGCGCCTCGGCCAGCGCGATGCGCATGAACCGCTCGTCGTCGGTGAAGCGCTCGCCGGCGCGGCCGTCGCGTGGATCGGTCAAGCTCATCGGGGCAACTTTGTCACCGCGATGGAGTTAACCGTCGCGGGGGTCCCTGCTTTCGGCGTGCACGGCGTCGCGGGCCCCGGGGCCCGACGTCCAATGACTCAGACCACGTGTCACAGCCGCGCCGCGAGTCGGGTCGCGACGGTCGCCGGTCGCGCAGCGTCCGCGGCGGTCGCGGTTGCTGCGGCGACGGTCCTGCTCGGGCTCGCCCCTGTGCGCGCCGACGCGGCGGGGGTGCACACCGCGGGCGGCTCGGCCGCCTGGGCGCCGCACCGCGTGATCGTCGGCTACGCGCCGCTGCGCTCGCGTACGTCCGACGGCCACACGATCGTCACGCCCGCCGCGGCAAGCCGACCGCCGCGGATCAGGACCGTCGTCAGGTGGCTCCCGCGCCACGAGCCCGTCGCCGAGGCGCTGCGCCGGCTGCGGGACAGGCCCGGCGTGGCCTACGCATACCCCGACTACGTCGCGCATGCGACCGGACCGTTCTTCCCCGACGATCCGGGCATGGCCGACCACCGGCGCGGCTGGGAGCAGATGCAGTGGAACATGCTTGCCGGCACCGGCGTCGATGCGCCGCAGGCGTGGGCCAACCTGCTCGCCGACCAGCGTGCCGGCGGCAAGGGCGTGACCGTGGCCGTGCTCGACACCGGCGTCGCCTACCGCAACTGGCACAAGTTTCGGATCTCGCCGGACTTCCGCGGCGGCCGCTTCGTCGCGCCGTACGACTTCATCGCCCACAACCGCTATCCGCTGGACCGAAATGGCCACGGCACGTTCGTCGCCGGCGCCGTCGCCGAGCGGACGAACAACGGCGTCGGCCTCACCGGCCTCGCGTATGGCGCCTCGATCATGCCGGTGCGCGTGCTCAACCAGCGCGGCGAGGGCGCCGAGTCGACGATCGCTCGGGGCATCCGCTATGCCGTCGACCACGGCGCCCGCGTGATCAACCTGAGCCTCGAGTTCCTGCTCGGTCGCGTCCACTCCGCATCGCAGATCCCGCTGATCGTGCGGGCGGTGAACTACGCTCGCGACCATCGCGTCGTGGTCGTCGCCGCTGCCGGCAACGACGAGGCGCACAAGGTCGCGTTCCCGGCACGGCTCTCGGGCGTGATCTCGGTCGGCGCGACCACCAAGGACGGCTGCCAGGCTGCCTACTCCAACGAGGGACCGGGCCTGGACCTGGTCGCGCCCGGTGGCGGCGACGACGCCGTGATCGCGTCGGACCCCGCCTGCCATCCGAATCGCGTGCTGCCGCCGATCTATCAGCTGACGCTCTCGGATCCGCCGTTCGCGGGCAACCCAGGGAAGTTCGGGCGCTTCGGCTACCCCGGCTACTACATCGGTACCTCGATGGCGGCTCCCGAGGTGGCGGCCGCGGCCGCGCTCGTGGTCGCCAGCCACGTGCTCGGTCCGCGCCCCACGCCGGCCCACGTCCTGCGGCAACTGGAGCGGACCGCGACGCCGCTGCCGGCCGGCGCGACCGCCCGCAACGACGCCTACGGCCACGGCCTGGTCAACGCCGGCGCGGCGACCACGCGGCCGCCGTCGCGCTGACGGCGCGCGCTGGGTGGGAGATTCCTTGCGACAGGTGAAAGCTTGCTCCCACGCCTCGGGCGGGCGTGCAATCGACGCGATCAGCCGCTGCGCACGATCAGCACCGAGCAGGGCGCGTGGTGCGAGACCTTGTTGGGCACCGATCCAAGCAGGAAGCGGGTCGCGCCGGTGCGCCCGGTGTGCCCGACGACGATCAGCTCGCAGCGCTGCTCCTCGGCGATGTCGAGGATCGCGTCGGCGCCGTCGCCGACCCGCGCGAACGTCTCGACCTCTGCGAGCCCGCGGTCGCGGGCGGCCCGCTCGGCGGACGCGAGCAGCTCCAGCGCCTCGTCGCGGGCGTGCATCTCCCACGACGGCGGGCCGTCGGACACGCCGTCCGGATCTGAGGGGGCCGGGCCGGGCGCGTAGGCGGAGACGATCAGCAGGCGGCGATCGAACGCCCGCGCGAGCTCGATCGCCCGCTGTACCGCGACGCCAGCCGCACTGGAGCCGTCGGTCCCGACCAGGATCGACTCGCTCATGCCAGGCGCGTGATCGCGATCACCATGCCCGCGACCACGAACACGAAGATCGCAACCGTCGTCCAGTACCAGAGCCTCGGCATACATGAGCGAGGTTAGGGCACCTTCGGGCACCCGGGGTATCGTCACCGTGCATGCAGGAGCCGGTCAGCCCAGCGTTGCGGGCGGTATCGGATGCCGTGCTGGCGGTCGCGGCCGAGCGCTCGGTCGAGGAGGTGCTGCAGCGGCTGGTCGACTCCGCGCGTGAGCTGGCCGGCGCCAGATACGCAGCGCTCGGTACGCCCGACGGCGCCGGCGGTTTCCGGCGCTTCCTCGTGTCCGGGATGAGCGACGAGCTGATCGCGTCGATGGGGCCGCTGCCGCGCACCCACGGGATGCTCGGCGCGATGCTGCAGCAGCGCGAGCCGTACCTGACCGACGACATCCACGAGGACCCGCGGTTCCGGGGCTGGTGGCCGCGACAGCATCCCGACATGCGCTCGTTCCTCGGCGTTCCGATCGTCGCGCGCGACCGCGTGATCGGCGCCTTCTACTTGACCGAGAAGCTCGACCGGGATCGTTTCAGCGACGGCGATCGGGAACTGATCGAGCTGCTGGCTGCCCACGCCGCGATTGCGATCTCCAACGCGCGCCTGTACGAGCGCAGTCGCGAGCTGACGATCCTGTCCGAGCGCAACCGGCTGGCGCTCGAGCTGCACGACGTCGTCAGCCAGAAGCTGTTCAGCCTCAACCTCGCCGCCGAGACCGCGACCACGCTGCTCGAGCGCGATCCCGAGCAGGCGGCCGACCAGCTGCGGCGCGTCCGCGAGCTCGGCCGCGAGGCGCTGACCGAGTTGCGGGCACTGATCATGGGGCTGCGGCCGGCGAGCCTGGATCGCGACGGGCTCGCCGGCGCGCTCACCAAAGAGGTCGAGATGCTCCGCCGCGTACACGCGGTCGACATCGGCCTGGTGGTCGAACCGTCGCAACCGCTCGACGCCGTCGACGACCGCGACGCCGACATGCTGCGAATCGCCGAGGAGGCGCTGCACAACGCGATCCGGCACGCGGCCGCCGAGCGCGTGACGGTGACGCTGTCCGCCGACCAAGACGAGACGGTGCTGACGGTGGCCGACGACGGCGTCGGCTTCGATCCCGCCGACCCGGCGGTGCGCTCGCGCCGGCTGGGTCTGACATCGATGGAGGAGCGCGCCCGAGAGCTCGGCGGCCGGCTCGTGGTCCGCTCGGCGGCGGGCGCGGGCACGACGGTCACGCTGACGGTGCCGCCGCCGGCGGCTTCGCGCCGATGACAGCGCCGGATCCGATCGGCGTCCTGATCGTCGACGACCACGCGGTCGTGCGCGAGGGGTTGCGCAACTTCCTGGCGCTGCAGGATGGGATCGAGGTCGTGGGGGAGGCGGCCGACGGCCGCGAGGCGCTCGCGGCCGAGGCAGCGCTGTCACCGGACGTGATCCTGATGGACCTGGTGATGCCGGTGCTCGACGGCGTGCAGGCGATGCGCGAGCTGCACGATCGCGGCTCGCGCAGCCGCGTGATCGTGCTCACGAGCTTCCTCGACGACGAGCGGATTCTCCCCGCGATCCGCGCCGGCGCCGCCGGCTACCTGCTCAAGGACGTCGAGCCGGCCGAGCTGGCGCGGGCGGTGCGCGACGCCTGCGGTGAGCGCGCCGCGATCGATCCGACCGTCGCCGCGCGGCTGCTGCGGACGCTGTCCGACGGCGACGCGGCGGCGCGCATGGGGTGGGCGGAGACCGATACGCTGACGCCGCGCGAGCGGCAGGTGCTGGCCCTGATCGCCGCCGGTCGCTCGAACAAGCGGATCGCGCTCGAGCTCGGCGTCGCCGAGAAGACCGTCAAGACCCACGTCGGCCACGTACTCGCCAAGCTCGGCGTCGCAGATCGCACGCAGGCCGCGTTGGTCGCCGTACGCGCCGGCCTGGTGAGGTGATGTCGACAGGCGCGGGTTCGGGAAAGCCGTCACGCCGCCAGCGAACCTGAGCAATGCTCGCTGCCCACGTGGTCTGCGGCATGCTGGGGTGCTATGTGCGGGGGTTCGTGGCGCGTCCGGTTGCGGTACGCGGCGACGTTCGTGCGGTTTTCCGCAGGTGGGCTGAGGCACGTCGCGCGCTCGGCGGCACGGGCGGGTTGGTCCTAGGACCAATTGCCACTACAAACCAAGACCTGGCCGCGCGTAGCGTCGCGGCCATGCCTCAAGCAATCATCACCGGAGCCTCACGCGGTCTCGGTCTGGCGCTGGCACGTGCGCTCGCGCGGCGCGGCTGGACGCTGACGATCGACGCTCGCGGCGAGCGCGAGCTGGAGCTCGCCGCCGCCGAGCTGTCGGAGCAGACCGATGTGACCGCGGTCGTCGGGGACGTCAGCGACCCCCGGCATCGCGAGGTGCTGCTCGCCCGGGCGGGCAGCCCGATCGACCTGCTCGTCAACAACGCATCGCTGCTGAAGGGCCCGTCCGCCGATCCGCGGGCGCCGCAACCCGAGCTCGCCCGTTATCCGATCTCGGACCTGCAATGGGTCCTGTCGGTCAACGTGCTGGCGCCGCTGGCGTTGATCCAGGACGCCCTGCCGTCGATGCCCGATGGCGCCGCGGTGCTGAACATCACCTCCGACGCAGCGGTCGACCCCTACGAAGGGTGGGGCGGCTACGGCGCCTCGAAGGCGGCGCTCGACCAGTTGACCGCGATCCTCGCCGCCGAGCAGCCCCGTCTGCGCGTGTACGCCGTCGACCCCGGAGACATGCGCACACGCATGCACCAGGACGCGTTTCCCGGCGAGGACATCTCCGACCGTCCGCTCCCGGAGGACAGCGTGCCCGGGCTGCTCGCGCTGATCGGCGGCTCGCTGCCCAGTAGCCGCTACCACGCGCGCGAGCTCGTCACCGCGTCCGAGGAGGCGCGCCGATGAGACGTCCTGTGTCAACCCCCAGCGTTGGGATTGGTGATTTGGAGGTGTCGTTGCAGGGCGGTGTGGCGTTGGGGGTTGTAGGGGATGCCGTCTTGCCAGCAGCGCCACAGGACGCGGGTCCAGCCGCGTC
>DASUHF010000054.1:0-108990 GCA_036273655.1 Solirubrobacteraceae bacterium
CGGCCGCCGAGGCCGAGCGCCGCGGCCTGCACCTGCCCGAGCTCTCGGGCGGCCTGCGGCGGTCGCTGCGCGACGGCCTCCCGGCCACCGCCGCGGTCTCCAACCCGGTCGATCTCGCGGGCGGGGCCGAGCGGGACGTGCACACGTTCGACCGCGTCGCGCACGCGCTGCTGGACTCCGGCGAGCTCGACGGCCTGCTCGTGACGGGCTTCTTCGGCGGCTACGAGGAATATGGGCCGGCGGCCGCGGTCGAGGAGCGGCGCACGGCGGCGATGATCTCCGAGGTCGCGGCGACCACGCGGCGCCCGATCGTCGTGCACACGATGTTCCCCGACGGCGCCGCCGCGGCCACGCTGCGCGACGCCGGCGTCGCCGTGTACGGGAGCGTCGAGCGGGCGGCGGCCGCCCTCGCGCGCCTGCAGCCCCGCACGAACGCGCGGGCCGACGTCCCGGCGCTGCCCGAGCCGGCCGCCCCGCTGCGCTCCGTGGCCTCCGGCGACTACGCGCGCGCCCGCGAGCTGCTGAACGACGGCGGCGTCCCGTTCGTCGCCGCCCGGATCGTCGACGCGGACGCCGGCGTCGACGCCATGGTCGTCGCCGCCGACGAACTCGGCTATCCGGTCGCGCTCAAGGCGCTGGGCTTGCTGCACAAGTCAGACGCGGGCGCCGTCGCGCTCGCGCTCGGCGATGCCGCGGCAGTGCGCGACGCCCACGCGCGGCTCGCCGGACGGCTGGACCCGCCGTCGTTCTCGGTCGAGCAGATGGCGCCGATGGGCGACGGGGCCGAGCTGTTGATCGGCACGCGTTGGGATCGCCGCCTCGGTCCGATCGCGCTCGCCGGCGCCGGCGGCGTGCACGCGGAGGTGCTGCGCGACACCGCCGTCGCGCTCGCCCCACTCGACGCCGAACGGGCACTCCAACTGATCGTTTCGCTGCGGATCGCGCCGCTGCTGCGCGGTGCGCGCGGCCGCCCGGCGCTCGACGTGCACGCCGCCGCGCAGGCGCTGGCGGCGCTGTCGCGCATCGCCGCCGCCCACCCAGAACTGGCCGAGCTCGAGGTCAACCCGCTGCTCGTCCTGCCCACCGGCGCGCTCGCCCTCGACGCGCGCATCGTCCCCGTCACCGAGGAGCACTAGCCAGATGGACTTCACCTACACGCCAGAGCAGTTAGAGCTGCGTGAGCGCGCGCAGTCACTGACCGACGCGATGATCCCGTTCGAGATCCCGTGCGAGGAGGGCCGCGGGCTGCCCGCCGAGTCGCTGGCCGAGATCCGGCGGGCGGTGCTCGAGCATCGGCTGAACGCGATCAACATGCCCGCCGAGTGGGGCGGCCAGGGCCTGCCGGTGCTCGACCAGGTGATCGTCCAAGAGCGGCTCGGGCGGCTGACGAACGCGCTGTGGGACGCTGTCTGGCGTCCAGCCAACGCGCTGCGCCACTGCACCGAGGCGCAGCGCGAGCGCTACCTGCTGCCGGCGATCGCCGGCGACCGTCGCGATTGCTTTGCGGTCACCGAGGAGAAGGCCGGCTCTGACCCCTCGCTGATCGAGACCGTCGCCGTGCCCGACGGTGAGGGCGGCTATCGGATCACCGGCGAGAAGTGGTTCGTGACCGTCGGCGACGTCGCCGACTTCCTGATCGTGCAGGCGCTCGCCGGCCCCGAGCGCGCGCCGACGCTGTTCCTCGTCGACAAGGACTCGCCCGGCGTCAGCGTCAAGCGCACGCCCGCCTACATGCACACGTTCGTGTTCGAGCACCCCGAGTTCCTGTTCGACGAGGTGCGGGTCGGCGCCGACCAGATCCTGGGCGAGATCGGCGGCGGCTACGACCTCACCCGCGAGTGGTTCGTCGAGGAACGGCTGATGATCGCCGCCCGCGCAACCGGCGCCGCCGAGCGGGCGCTCGAGATCGCGACCGAATGGGCGTCCGAACGCGTCCAGTTCGGCCGCCCGATCATCGCCAACCAGCTGATCTCGGGGATGATCGCCGACAGTGTCTGCGACATCGCGCTGTGCCGGACGCTCACCCACCAGGTCGCGTGGGAGGCCGACAACGGGCTCGATCGCAAGCGCCTGCACGCCAAGGCGGCGATGGTCAAGCTGACCGCGTCCGAGGCCGCCGGGCGCGTGATCGACCGCTCGCTGCAGATCCTCGGCGGCCGCGGCTACATGCGCGAGAACCCGGTCGAGCGGCTGTACCGCGACATCCGCGTCGACCGCATCTGGGAGGGCACCTCGGAGATCCAGCGCACGATCATCGCCAACGAGGTGACCAAGCGCGGCTTTGACTCGCTCGTCCGCTTCGGCGCCGCGGCGGAGGCGGTCCATGCTTGAGCTGACCGACGAGCAGCGCGACATCCAGCGCCTGTGCCGCGACTTCGCGGCGCGCGAGATCCGCCCGATCTCGCTGGCGGTGGACGAGGCCGACATTCACTGGCCGCGCGAGATCTGGCACAAGGCGTCGGAGATCGGGCTGACCGCGTTCATGCTGCCGACCGAGTACGGCGGCGCCGGCATGACCGACTGCGTGACCTCGTGCCTGGTCGGCGAGGAGCTGTCGCACGGCTGCTCGGGGATCGGCAACCTGATCACGTCCGGCGGCTTCTTCGCCGAGCCGGTGCTCGAGCTCGGCTCAGAGGAGCAGAAGCAGCGGTGGCTGACGCCGCTGACGACGGTCGACCCGCCGCTCACGGCGCTGGCGATCACCGAACCCGGCTCGGGCTCGGACGCGGCCTCGATCCGCACCCGGGCGCGGCGCGTCGACGGCGGCTACGTGCTGTCGGGCCAGAAGGCATGGATCTCAAACGGCGGCGTCTCGCGCTTCTACGTCGTGTTCGCGACCGTCGACCCCGACGCCGGCCACCGCGGCATCACCGCGTTCCTGGTCGACGCCGAGGACGAGGGCTTTCGCTGCGGGCCGCCGATCCGCAAGGTCGGCCAGCGCGCGATCATCAACACCGAGCTGTTCCTCGACGACGTGTTCGTCGCAGACGACCGCCGGCTCGGCGACGAGGGCCAGGGGTTCGTCGGGCTGATGCGCACGTTTGACCGCTCGCGGATCACGCTCGCGGCCTCGGCCGTCGGCCTGGCGCGCGCGGCGCTGGAGTACGCGACCGACTACGCCAAGGAGCGCACCCAGTTCGGCAAGCCGATCGCCGAGCACCAGGCGGTCGCGTTCCGTCTCGCCGACATGGCGCTGCGGGTCGACGCGGCGCGGCTGCTGACCTGGCGCGCCGCGCAGATGATCGACTCAGGCGTTCGCGTCACCAGCGAGGCGGCGATGGCCAAGCTGGCCGCGTCGGAGACCGCGATGTGGTGCACCTGGGCGGCGGTGCAAACGCTCGGCGGCTGGGGCTACTCGCGCGAGTACCCGGTGCAGAAGTGGATGCGCGACGCCAAGCTCGAGGAGATCGAAGAGGGCACCTCCGACATCCAGCGGCTCGTGATCTCGCGCGGCCTGCTGCGCTGACTCGCGCGCCGGGCCCGGGGCTGCCGCGCGGAGGCTGGGCATCAAACGTTCGCTATCCGAACGTTTGATGCCCAGCCCAAGCGTGCTGGCACGCAACGACCGCCGCGACCTCGCCGCTACACCGGATCTTCGGTGACGTCCCGGGCGACGAGCGCCGCGTAGTGGCCGCCGCGCTCGAGCAGCTCCTCGTGGGTCCCGCGCTCGACGATCCTGCCCTTGTCGAGCACCACGATCTGCTCGGCGTCGCGCACGGTTGACAGCCGGTGGGCGATCGTGATCGTCGTGCGCCCCTCGGCGAGGCGCTCGAGCGCCGCCTGCACGGCGAACTCCGTCTGCGTATCCAGGGCCGAGGTGGCCTCGTCGAGGACGAGCACCGGCGGGTTGCGCAGCACCGTCCGCGCGATCGCCATCCGCTGCTTCTCGCCGCCGGAGAAGCGGTAGCCGCGCTCGCCGACGACGGTGTCGTAGCCCTGCGGCAGCGACGCGATCAGGTCGTGGATGCGTGCCGTCCGCGCGGCCGCCTCGATCTCCTCGTCGGTCGCGTCGGGCCGCGCGAAGCGCAGGTTCTCGCGCACCGACGCGTGGAACAGGTACGTCTCCTGGGAGACGACGCCGACGGTCTGCGCCAGCGACTGCAGCGACGCGTCGCGGATGTCGACGCCGTCGATCGTCACCCGGCCCTCCTGGGGGTCGTAGAGCCGCGCGACCAGGTAGCCGAGCGTCGTCTTGCCCGAGCCGGTCTCGCCGACGATCGCGGTGCGCGTGCCCGCCGGCACGACCAGATCGATGTCACGCAGGGTCCACTCGGCGTCGTCGTCGGGGTGCGTCGGGTCAGGGCCCGCGTACCGGAACGACACGTCCTGCAGCCGCACCTCGCCGAGCACCTCGTCGGGCCGCAGCGTCACCGGGTGCTCGCACTCGGTGATGTCGACCGGCAGGTCGAGGTACTCGAAGATGCGGTCGAAGATCGCCAGCGACGCCTCCATGTCGGCCTGCACGCCGAGCAGCGAGTTGATCGGGAACAGCAGCCGCGTCTGCAGCGTCGTGAACGCGACGACGGTGCCGATCGAGACCGAGGTGCCGATGAAGCTCTGGCCCGCCAGCCAGTAGATCAGCGCCGGCTGCACGGCGAAGATGAACTGGATCGTGCCCATCATCCAGCGGCCCGCCATCCGGCTGCGGACCTCGAGGTCGGCGATGTCCTTGGACTCCTGCGTGAAGCGGTCGGCGAGGTCGTCGCCGCGGCCCATCGTCTTGCCGAGCATGATCCCCGACACCGACAGCGACTCGGACACGAGCGCCGACAGATCGGCGAGCTGCTTCTGCTGGGTGGACGTGATCGAGCGGCGGATCTTGCCGATCCGGCGCGTCCCCCACACCGACGGCGGCACGAACACAAGCGAGAACAGCGCCAGTCGCCAGTCGAGCAGGCACATCGCCACGAGCGCCGCGATCACGGTCGTCGCGTTGGAGGCGATCGTCGTCGCGGTGGTGGTCACGATCGCGTCCAGGCCGCCGATGTCGTTGGCGATCCGCGACTGCACCTCGCCGGTCCGAGTGCGCGTGAAGAACGCCAGCGACATCCGCTGCAGGTGCCGGTAGACACCCGCCCGCAGGTCGTGCATCACCCGCTGCCCGACGATGTTTGACAGATACGTCTGCCAGACGCTCGTCGCCTGCGAGAAGAACGCGATCCCGATCATCGCCAGGACCGTCACCGACAGCACCGTGCCGTCGTGCTGCAGCAACCCGACGTTGATCGCGCGGCTCAGCAGGAACGGGCTGACCATCGAGGCGGCCGCGGAGGCGATGATCATCGTCAGCACGACCGCAAGCCGGCCGCGGTAGGGCCTGAACAGCGCAAGGATCCGCCGGCCGTCACGCTGACGTGTGGGGTCCATGAGGTCAGGTTGCTTGTTCTCCGAGCCGCCGCGCAGCGCGCGCATCGCGCCCGGCGCGCCGGCGCCGTTGGAGGCCGCGATTCCTCTGTCGATGCTCATCGTCGTCCCTCAGTTGCAGCGGTCACGCGCTCCCGGGCGGCCCCGGCGACCGCCGCGGCGCGGTCATCCTCGCCCTCGTCGTGGTATTCGGCCAGCCGCTGCATCAGATCGCCGGCGGCCAGCAGCGTCGCCAGCTCGTCGTCGTCGAGGACGGCCTCGATCGCGCGGCCAAACCAGGTGTCGCGCTCGGCGTGCACGCACGACACCGCGTCGGCGCCTGCAGACGTCAGCGACAGCCGCACGCGGCGGCCATCCTGTGGGTCGCGCAGGCGCCGGACGAGCCCGGCGGACTCGAGCTCGCGCAGCGCGGCGGCCACGTTCGAGCTCGTCATCCGCAGCCGCTGGGCGACGTCGCCGGGCGACGGATCGGGGCCGCGGGAGATGACGCGTAGCACCTGCACCGCCGAGCGAGAGACGCCGCACACGGGAGGCAGCTCGCGCCGCAGCCGTCGGCCGAGCATTCGCATCTGCGTTCTGAATCTGGGTATCGCGTCCTCATTCACCTCATCTATTCTACATAGCTATTTCACATAGGTCAAGTGCCTCGACATTTCGTCCTGGATCGAACCGTTTCGCCGCTACGGTCACGGTCATGACCGGTGACGCCGACATCGCGAAGGTCGGAGCGCTGATCGCCGATCCGGCGCGGGCGCGGATCCTGCTCGCGCTCGGCGACGGCCGCTCGCTGCCGGCGACGGTGCTCGCCTCCGAGGCCGGCGTCTCGCCGTCGACGACCAGCGCGCATCTGGGCAAGCTCGTCGACGGCAGCCTGCTGACCGTCCATCAACAGGGCCGCCACCGCTACTACCGCCTGCCCGGCCCCGCCGTCGGCGAGGCGCTGGAGAAGCTGATGACGCTTGCGCCGGAGGCGCCCGTCCGCTCGCTGCGCCAGGGAACCCGCGCCAACGCGGTCCGCAGCGCCCGCACGTGCTACGACCACCTCGCCGGGATGCTCGGCGCGGGGCTGATGGCCGCGATGCTCGAGCGCGGCCTTTTGACGGGCGGCGACGGCACGTTCACACCGGGCGAGGACGGCGGCGACCGCCTGTCGGCGGCGGGTCGCGAGCACCGCTACGAGCTCACCGACCGCGGCCACGCCGAGCTCACGGCGTTCGGGCTCGACCTCGAGGCGCTGACGCGCCTGCGCCGGCCGCTGATCCGCTATTGCGTCGACTGGTCCGAGCAGCGCCATCATCTCGCCGGCGCGCTCGGCGCGGCGATCGCGGAGCGGACGCTCGAGCTCGGCTGGATCACGCGCGCGCGCCGCGGACGGGCGGTGCACGTGACCGACGCCGGCCGCGAGGGGCTGCGCGAGGCGTTTGGCCTGCAGCTGGCCGCCTGACGCCTCGTGACGGGCGACGCGCTGGCGGGCGCAGCGCGCATAATGGCCCCGTGACCGAGTCGCAGGCCATCGTCCGCGAGCCAACCAACGCCGCGATCTTCCTCGTGCTGCTGATCGCGCCCGGCCGCGAGGACGATGTCCGCGACGGCCTCGCCGATGTCGGCGGCCTACGGCGCTCGGTGGGGTTTCGGGTGCCGGAGGCGGAGCTCGGGTGCGTGGTCGGCATCGGCTCAGACGCCTGGGACCGGCTCTACCCCGGTCGCCCGCGCCCGGCGAGCCTGCACCGGCTGCCGGCCTTCGACGGCCCCGTGCACGCTGCGCCGAGCACCCCCGGCGACATCCTCTTCCACATCCGCGCGCAGCGGATGGACATGTGCTTCGAGCTCGCGCAGCGACTGACCGAGCATCTCGGCGACGCCGCGACCGTGATCGACGAGGTGCACGGCTTCCGCTCCTTCGACGAGCGCGACCTGCTCGGGTTCGTGGACGGCACCGAGAACCCCGAAGGCGACGGCGCGGTCGAGGCGGTGACGGTCTCCGCCGAGCAGGACCCCGGCTTCGCCGGCTCGAGCTACGCGGTCGTGCAGAAGTACCTGCACGACCTGACGGCGTGGGACGCGCTCTCAGTCGCGGAGCAGGAGCGCGTGATGGGCCGCACGAAGCTGTCGGACATCGAGATGTCCGACGAGGTCAAACCGCCGGACTCGCACATCGCGCTCAACGTGATCGAGGACGAGCACGGTGATGAGCGGGACATCGTGCGCTTCAACATGCCGTTCGGCGCCGTCGGCACTCGCGAATTCGGCACGTATTTCATCGGCTACGTGAATGATCCCGCCGTGATCGAGCAGATGCTTCGGAACATGTTCTTCGGCACCGACGACGCGGCGCACGACCGGATCCTCGACTTCTCGGTCGCCATCACCGGCAACCTGTTCGTGGTCCCGACCGTCGACTGGCTCGAGGACCCGCCCGCTGCGGCCGGCGAGAACGCGCAGGCTCGCGCAGGCGGTGGCGAGGCCGCGGACGGCTCGGCCCCGGCCGACGGTTCGCTCGGAGTCGGCTCGCTCAGGCCCTGAGCTTCAGCAGCACGGGTACGCTTGAGCCGATGAACGACGACTGGCGCCTGCACATCGACCTGCACGAGCACGGCTTCGCGCACCGCCTCGGCGAGGCGCTGCAGGCCGAGGAGCTCGAACACGACCTCGAGCGCTCGTTCCGCGACAAGGTGGTGGTCTCCGTCGACGGCGGCGACGTGTTCTGCTACGCCGGCAGTCGCGCCCAGGCGGAGGCGGCGCAGCGCCTGATCGAGCGGCTGATCGCCGATCAGGGTTGGGAGGCCGAGGTCGAGTTGCGCCACTGGCATCCGCAGGCAGAGCGCTGGGAGCCCGCCGACGAGCCCGAGCCGGTCGACCCCGCACAGGCGGCCGCCGAGCACGCCGAGCGGATCGCCGACGAGCGCGCGGAGTCCGCCGAGCAGGGCTACCCCGAGTACGAGGTTCGCGTCCAGGCGCGTTCCCGCGGCGACGCCCGGGACCTCGTCAAGCGGCTCGAGGACGAGGGCATCAGCGCGATCCACCGGTTCAGCGTGGTGCTGATCGGCGCCGCCGACTCCGACGCCGCCGACGCGCTTGCCGACCGGATGCGTACGGAGAACCCCGGCCTGGAGGTCACCGTCGAGCTCAACGGCCGCGGCGTCTGGAAGGACATGCCGGGCAACCCGTTTGCCGTGCTCGGCGGTCTCGCCGGCTGACAGGAACCTGGCGTAACTTGCGTTTCGGGCCCCAATCGCAATACTGGCCGCTTGCGCGAGGATTTCAGCAACGGCGGCGGTGATCACTGGCGGCGCCACGGCCGACGTCGCACCGACGCGGTCGCGCTGGAGCCGGCGGTCAACCTGGCGCCGAGCCCGTTTCCGCCAATCGCCGACTACGCGTTCCTGTCGGACTGCGAGACGGTCGCGCTCGTCGGCCCGACCGGCGCGATCGAGTGGATGTGCCTGCCGCGCGTCGACTCGCCGAGCGTGTTCGGCGCGATGCTCGACCGCGACGCCGGCACCTTCCGGCTCGGCCCGGAGGGGATCAGCGTGCCGGCCGCGCGGCAGTACCTGCCCGGGACGATGGTGCTCGAGACCAGCTGGGGCACCGGCAAGGGCTGGATCATCGTCCGCGACGTGCTGCTGATCGGCCACTGGCACCACGAGCACGACCGCTCGCACACGCATCGCCGCGCGCCGACCGACTACGACGCCGACCACGTCCTGTTGCGGATGGTCCGCTGCGTCAACGGCGAGGTGCAACTGCTGCTCGACTGCGAGCCGAAGTTCGACTACGGCCGAGAGCCTGCGCAGTGGCGCTACGACGGCGACAGCTACCACAGCGGCACCGCGGCCAACGCCGACGGCTCGGTGCAGCTGACGCTGACGACCGACCTGCGGCTCGGCTTCGAGGGCTCGCGCGCGACCGCGCGGCACATGATGAAGGAGGGCGAGATCGTCTACTGCGCGCTGTCGTGGTCAGAGCATCCGCCCCCGCGCGACCAGGAGGAGGCCTACGACCGGCTCGTGTGGACCGCCCATCACTGGCAGCACTGGCTCGATCGCGGCCGCTTCCCCGACCATCCGTGGCGCAGCCATCTGCAGCGTTCGGCGCTGACGCTCAAGGGCCTCACGTACGCGCCCAGCGGCGCGCTGCTGGCCGCCGCGACGACGTCGCTGCCCGAGACGCCGCAGGGCGAGCGCAACTGGGACTACCGCTACAGCTGGATCCGTGACTCCACGTTCATGCTGTGGGCACTGCTGTCGCTCGGCTTCGAGTGGGAGGCCAACGACTTCTTCTACTTCATCGCCGACGTCGCTTCCGGCCACGAGAAGCTGCAGGTGATGTACGGGATCGACGGCGAGCGCACCCTCGACGAGCAGATGCTCGACCACCTCGAGGGCTACGAGCGCGCCCGCCCGGTCCGGATCGGCAACGGCGCCTACTCGCAGGAGCAGCACGACGTCTGGGGCGCGCTGCTGGACTCGATCTGGATCCACACGCGCTCGCGCGACTCGCTCGACGATCGCGTCTGGCGGATGCTGTCACGCCAGGTGGAGGAGGCGATCGAGCACTGGCGCGAGCCCGACCGCGGGATCTGGGAAGTGCGCGGCGAGCCCAAGCACTTCACCTCGTCGAAGGTGTTCTGCTGGGTCGCGTGCGATCGCGGCTCGCGGCTGGCGGAGCTGCGCGAGGACTCCGAGCGTGCACGGCGCTGGCGCGAGGTCGCCGACGAGATCCACGCCGACATCTGCGAGCACGGCGTCGACGAGCGCGGCGTGTTCGTCCAGCACTACGACACGACCGCGCTCGACGCGTCGCTGCTGCTGCTGCCGCTGATGCGCTTTTTGCCGGCCGACGATCCGCGGATCCGGGCGACCGTGCTCACGATCGCCGACGAGCTGACCGAACAGGGGCTGGTGCTGCGCTATCGCACCGAGGAAACCGACGACGGCCTCGAGGGCCGCGAGGGCGCGTTTTTGATCTGCTCGTTCTGGCTCGTGTCGGCGCTGTGTGAGATCGGCGAGATCGAGCGGGCCCGTTCGCTGTGCGAGCGCCTGCTCGGGTTCGCGAGCCCGCTCGGCCTGTTCGCCGAGGAGATCGACCCGGTCACCGGCCGCCACCTCGGCAACTTCCCGCAGGCGTTCACGCACCTGGCGCTGATCAACGCGATCATCCACGTGATCCGGGCCGAGACCGACATCGGCACGCCGCAGACGTTCTGGACCAACCTGCTCTGAGTCGTCGTGCTCAGGCGGTGCGGGGCTGCGCTCAGTCGGCGCGCGGCCCGAGCGTGACCGGCAGCGTCTTGAGCTGGTTGATGAAGCCTGACTCGACCCAGGTGGGCTCCCCCGCCGGGGCCATCTGCGGATAGCGGCGCAGCGTCTGCTCGAACATCACGTTGAGCTCGAGGCGCGCCAGCGCGGCGCCGAGGCAGAAGTGGCGGCCGCCGGCGCCGAACGCCTGGTGCTCGGGGTTGCGGCAAACGTCGAAGCGGTGCGGCTCGATGTAGATGTTCTCGTCGCGGTTGGAGGACACGTACCACATCACGACCTTGTCGCCGGCGCGGATCTGCTTCCCGCCGAGCTCTACGTCGCGCGTCGCCGTCCGCCGGAAGTGGGCGAACGCGGGGAACATGCGCAGCGACTCCTCGACTACGCCCGGGATCAGGGTCGGATCGGCGAGCACCGCCGCCCGCTGCTGCGGATCGTCCATCAGCGCCCGCATGCCGCTGCAGTACGTCGCCTTGGTCGAGTCGTTGCCGGCGGCGACGAGCAGGAAGAACCCCATCACGATCTCGTGCTCCTCGAGCCGCTGGCCGTCGATCTCGGCGTGCACGAGCACGCTCGTCAGATCGTCGGTCGGGCGCTCACGCCGCGCGGCGATCATCTCCGAGCAGCGCCGGAAGATCTCGGGGATCTCGTTGGCGACGATCGAGTCCATGCCCTCGGGGTTGAGGTCCGGGTCGCCGGCGGCGAGCGCGGTGTTCATCAGCCTCGACCAGGCCACGTCCTCGGCCGGGTCGATCCCCATGAAGCCGCCGATCACCCGCGACACGATCGGCTGGGCGACGTCCGTGACCAGATCGCAGCGTTCGCGGCCGTCTAGGCGGTCAAGCACGTGACCGACGATCTCGCGGATCTCGGGCTCGTGGGCCGCAATCCGGCGCGGCGTGAAGCCGGCCTGGAACAGCATCTTCAGCCGGTCGTGCTTGGGCGGATCCATGCCGATGAACATCGCCCGCATCAGCTCGATCGGGAACGACACGTTGGCGGCGGTGATCCCGCCCAGCTCCGAGGAGTAGGTCTGCCAGTCGCGGCTGACCCCGTGGATGTCCTGCGCGGTCGTAACCGACCAGTAGCCGGCCTCGTCGGGATACTCGTCGAAGCCGCTTGACCAGTGCACCGGGCACTCCCGGCGCAGCCGTTCAAACAGCGCATGCGGCGGCCCGTGCCGCCAGTCCGCGCGGTTGACGACGCGCACGCGGTCGAGCTCGGGGGGCGGCGCGCCCGCGCCTGGTTCGTGGTCGGGCTGGGTTCCGGTCGCGGTCACGTCTGCCCCGGTGTCGGTCACGTCTCCTCCTGGCGTCCGGTGATGCCTCGCCGATCTTAACCTCCGAACTGGCTGGCTGGCCAGCCGAATGTGTCGCTTGTCATGCGACCGCCGATCCCGGCCCAACCATGGCGAGCGGGCGAGACTTATTCTCACCCTCGCCAATGTTCGCCTTCGGCCGGCTGACGCGGACCTTGGCGATCGGCGGGCGCATATGCCCCGGCCCGCGCCATCGTTCGCGGCGCGCCCGTCGGGCTGCCGACCGCGCCGCGAACGCCGGCGCGGGACGGGTCAGCCGGCGACGTACAGCATCCCGGTGCGGGCCTCGGGGCCGTCGACGCAGTCCAGCAGCGCCGCGGCCAGATCCGGGTAGGTGAGCGTCCGGGTGCGCGGCAGCGGCCGGCGGTCGAGCCGGTAACCGCCGGGGGGCCGCGTCACCAGTCGCGGCGGCCGCAGGCACGTCCATTCGACGTCGCGGCGCCGCTCGAGCTCGTGCTCCATCCGGCGCATGTCGGCGTACGCGCCGCCGAACAGGCGATCGAGGATCGGCCCGACCAGCAACCGGAACACGGCCGGCTGCTGCTCGCGCGGGCCGACCGGTGCGGCCGAGATCACGGCCAGACGCCGGGCCCAGCCGCCGTCCATCGCCCGCAGCAGGTTTGCGATGCCGGCCGAGTAGACGTCGGTCCGCTCGCGGCCTGCCGCGGCGCCGAGCGTCGACACGATCGCCTCGCTGCCCTCGACGGCGCGGCGCAGCGCCTCGCCGTCGTGGGCGTCGGCGGCGACCGCCGTCACGCCGTCGCCGGAGACGCGCAACCGCTCGGGCGAACGCGCAACCGCGATCACCTCGTGGCCGCGCGCACGCGCCTGTCTGACCACCTCGCGGCCGGTCCTGCCGGTTGCTCCGATCACCGCGATCTTCATCGATCGTCCCTCCGTTCGCGTCTGATTCTCGTCCATCGGTCCCAACAACCTTAGATATCTAACTCTTAGATGTCAAGGTATCATCTCCCCCATGACACGGACCCCGATCGGCCTCGCCCTCAACCGCGCCGCGCGCATCGTCGCCCGCGCGTTCGACGAAGCGCTGGCACAGGCAGGCGGCTCACTCCCGGTGTGGCTGGTGCTGCTCAACCTCACGAGCGACCGGATCGCCATGCAGCGTGCGCTGGCCGAAACGCTCGGGCTACGAGAGGCGACGCTCAGCCACCATCTCTCTGCGATGGAGGCCGACGGCCTCGTCACACGCCGCCGCGACGACGGCAACCGGCGCGTCCAGGTCGTCGAGCTCACCGACCGCGGCCGCGCCCAGTTCGCGCGGCTGCGCGACGCCGCAATCGCGTTCGACACGCGGCTGCGGACGGGGATCGCCGACGAGGAGCTCGCGCGCGTCGACGACGTTCTCGCGCGGCTGGCGGCGAACGTCGACTGAACACGGAACGTTCAGCCGCGGACGAGCCCCGCTGCCGGGACCCGTCCCACGCCGGTCGCCGAGGAGTCGCCTGCGTCCGCGCCGGATGCCGGATCGGCGTCGCGCGTGAACGCGCCTCGCGACCACGAGGCGACCGCGGCGATCAGGCAGGCGACGATCGCAAACAGGAACGCGTCGTGCAGGCCGCCGCGGAACGAGTTCGAGATCAGGTGCGGGAAGAACGCGTGCCCGGTGAGCGCGTGGTGCTGCCCGGGCGGCAGCCGGTCGAGCACGCGCGCGCCGACCAGATGCTGGATCGGGTTGTAGCCGAGGAAGGCCGCGAACAGGATCGAGATCGCTGGCAGGCCGGCGGCCGTGGCGGCGTCTGCGCGCGGGACGCCGTGGGCGGTCAGCCCGGCGAGCATGTCATGCGGCAGCGTCGCCGACAGGCCGATGATCATCAGCGTGAAGAACACGCCCATCGACAGCACCTGGGCGGAGTTCTGGAACGTCTGGTTCATGCCGCCGCCGGCTCCGCGATCCGACGGCGGCAGGCTGTTCATCACGCCGGCGCGGTTGGGCGACGCGAACATCCCCATCGAAATGCCGTTGAGCAACAGGCAGCCCGCAAACAGCGGGTAGGGGAAGTCGATCGGCAGCATCAACAGCAACACGAAACTGAGCGCGGCGCCGACCATCCCGCCGGTCGCGAACGGGCGTGCGCCGAAGCGATCGGACAGAAAGCCGGAAGTCGGGCCGGCGATCAGCATCCCGATCGTCAGCGGCAGCATGTAGATGCCCGCCCACAGCGGCGTCTCGGTGAAGCTGTAGCCGTGCTCGGGCAGCCAGATCCCCTGCAGCCAGATGATCAGCATGAACATCAGGCCGCCGCGCGCGACCGCCGACAGAAACGTCGACAGCGTCCCGAACGTGAACGCTCGGATCCTGAACAGCGGCAGCTTGAACATCGGCTCCGAAACCCGTCGCTCGACGATCGCGAACAGGATCAGCGAGGCGACGCCAGACCCGATCAGGATCAGCACCTTGGTTGACGCCCAGCCCGTGCTCGAGCCGCCCGCCGGCCGGATCCCGAACGTCACCGCAACCATGATCAGGATCAGCCCGAGCGCGAACGTGACGTTCCCCGCCCAGTCGATCCGAGCCCGCCGCGGGGTCGAGAGCTCCTCGAGCTTGAGGTAGGCCCAGATGGTGCCGAACAGGCCGACCGGGACCGAGATCAGGAACACCATCCGCCAGCTGATCGGCGCCAGCACGCCGCCCAGCACGAGCCCGACGAACATCCCCGAGACGCCGACGATGTTGTTGATGCCGAGCGCCATGCCGCGCTGGTTGGGTCCGAACGCGTCGGTGATGATCGCCGCCGAGTTGGCCAACAGGCAGGCGGCGCCGATCCCCTGCACGACGCGGAACACGATCAGGAACAGGGCCCCGTCGGTTCCCGTCAGCCAGTCGACCGCCAGCAGCAGCGACGCGACCGTGTAGATCACGAACCCGAGGTTGTAGATCCGCACCCGTCCGAACATGTCCCCGAGCCGCCCCAGCGACACGATCAGCACGCTGGAGACGACGAGGAACCCGAGGATCATCCACAACAGGTAGAAGCTGTTGCCGGGCACGAGCGGATCGAGCTTGATGCCGTCGAAGATGTCGGGCATCGCGATCAGCGTGATCGACGCGTCGAGCGTCGCCAGCAGCACCCCGAGCGTGCAGTTGGAGAGCGCGATCCACTTGTAGCGCTCGCCCCGCGGGTCCGGCGCTTCGGACCCGCCCGATGAGGCCGCCACTGTCGCCGCCGGAGAGCTACGGTGACCCTTGACGGCCGATGTCGACACGAGCGATTACCCTAGCGGAATGAACGTTCCGGTGGCCGGCGAGACCACCGCGGGATCCGGCGCTCCCGGCTTCGGGTGGTCGTCGCTGACCGGCGCCGAGAAGCGCGAACGGCTGCTGGCGGCCGCTACCTCGGTGTTCTCCCGCCAGGGGCTGGACGCGCCGATGAGCGACGTCGCCGATGCGGCGGGCGCCGGCGTCGCCAGCATCTACCGGCTGTATCCGTCCAAGTACGAGCTGTACGCGGCGCTCGTCGTCAGACGCATGGACCAGATCACCGACGCGGCCCGCGACGCCGAGTCGCGGCCCGGCGACCGCTGGACCGCGCTCACGCAGATGTTGCGCGAGCTCGCCGCCGAGCAGGCGGTCGAGCCGTTCGTCGGCGAGGCCCGCGCGCTCGTTTCTGACCACGAGGACGTGATCGATTCGACCGCGCGCGCGGCGGACGCGCAGGAGCGGGTGCTGGCGGCAGCGCGCACCGAGGGCCGGTTGCGAGCCGATGCCACCTCGCTTGACCTGCGCCTGCTATTCGCGGCCACGCGGGCGGCCAAGCGGCTGGAGCCCGAGCACTGGCCGCGGATGCTCGAGCTGATGCTCGACGCGCTCGACACCGAGCGCCTCTCCTAGCAGCCGCGTCGTTACCTGGGGGGTAATCGACCCGCGACGCCGCGGCCGGGATCGTCTGCGGCCATGAGCACACAGAGCATCGATCGAACCCGGCCGCGCGGCGACCTGCGCGCGGCGATCGCAAGCGTGCGCGCCAGTCGCTGGACGCCGCTGCCGATCATTCTCACCGCCACCTTCATGGTGGTGCTGGACTTCTTCATCGTCAACGTCGCGCTGCCGGCGATGCAGAGCGAGCTGCACGCGTCGGCGGGCTCGGTGGAATGGGTCGTCGCGGGCTACGCGCTGACGTCGGCGGTCCTGTTGATCGCCGCCTCCCGGCTCGGCGACCGATTCGGCCGCCGGCGCCTGTTCACGCTCGGATTGACCGTGTTCACGGTCGGCTCGGCGGGCTGCGGCATCGCGCCCAACGCGACGCTGCTGGTGGTCGCGCGGCTGCTGCAGGGCGTCGGCGCTGCGATGCTGATGCCCAACGTGCTGGCGCTGATCGGCGCCCTGTACGACGGCCCTGACCGCCTCCGCGCGCTGTCCGCCTACGGCATGGCGATGGGCCTGGCCGCCGTCGGCGGGCAGCTGCTTGGCGGCGTGCTGCTTGCCGCCAACCCCGCCGGCCTGGGCTGGCGCACCGTGTTTCTCATCAACCTCCCGATCGGCGCCGGCGCGCTGGCACTGACGCGGCTCGTGCCTGAGTCCCGCGCGCCGCACGGCGGCCGTGTCGACGTCGCCGGGACCGCGCTCGCGACCGCCGCCGTGACCGCGATCGTGCTGCCGCTGGTCGAAGGCCAGGCGCACGGCTGGCCGCTGTGGACGTGGGTCTCGCTCGGCCTGGCGCCCCTGCTCGTTGGCGCGTTCGTCGTCCAGCAGCGCCGGCTCGCCGCCGCGGGCGGCGACCCGCTGCTGGCGCCCGGGCTGTTCGCCTCACGGGCGTTCACGGCCGGTCTCGTCGGCCAGCTCGTGTTCTGGTGCGGGCAGGCGTCGTTCTTCCTCGTGCTCGCGCTGTACCTGCAGCAGGGGCGTGGGATGAGTGCGCTGCACTCGGGGTTGGTGTTCACGATCCTCGCGGTCGCGTACCTCGCGACCTCGCTGCGCGCTCCGGCGCTGACCGCGGTTCACGGCCGCAGCGTGCTGGCAGTCGGGGCGCTGGCGCTCGCGACGGGGCACGCGCTGCTGGTTGGCACCGTGCTGCTGGTCGGCGACGGCGGCTCGGTGCTGGCGCTGACGCCCGGCCTGATCTTCGTCGGCGCCGGTATGGGCCTCGGGATCACGCCGCTGGCGACGCTGGTGATGAACAGCGCGCCCGCCGAGCACGTCGGCTCGGTGTCGGGCGTGCTCGCGACCGCGCAGAACGTCGGCAACGCGATCGGTGTCGCCGGCATCGGGGCGATCTTCTACGGCGCACTGCACCATGGCTTCGCGGTCGCATTCGAGCGGGGCGTCGGCACGCTCGCCGTGGTCCTGCTGGTCGTGGCGGCACTCACGCGGCTGCTCCCCGGACGCGTACGCTGATGTCGGTGACGACGACCGACAGCCGGATCGGCGCGCTGCTGCGCGACTGGCGCCAGCGGCGGCGGCTCAGCCAGATGGAGCTGGCACTCGACGCCGGCGTCTCGACGAGGCACCTCAGCTTCGTCGAGACCGGCCGCTCGCAGCCCAGCGCGGAGATGGTGCTGACGCTCGCTGAGCAGCTCGAGGTGCCGTTGCGCGAGCGCAACCAGCTGCTGCTGGCCGCCGGCTACGCGCCGCGCTACAGCGACCACTCGCTCGACGATCCCGAGCTCGCCAGCGTGCGCGACGCGGTCGGCCATGTTCTCGCTGGGCATGAGCCGTACCCGGCGCTCGCCGTCGATCGGTGGCACAACCTGGTCGCCTCAAACGCGGCGCTCGGCCCGCTCCTGGAAGGCGTCGCCGACGAGCTGCTGACGCCGCCGGTCAACGGGATCCGCGTGGCGCTACATCCCGACGGGATGGCGCCGCGGGCCCTCAACCTGGCCGAGTGGAAGGGCCATCTCGTCCACCGCCTGCAGCGCGAGGCGCAGCTGACCGGCGATCCGCGCCTGGCCGAGCTGCTGGACGAGGCGCTTTCCTACCCGGGCGAGCCCGCCCCCCAGGACCCCGGCGGACTGTCGCTGATGGTCGCGCTGCGGCTGGCGGCCGGAGCGCAGGGGCCGCCGCTGTCGTTCATCTCGACCCTGACGACGTTCGGGACCGCGGTCGACGTGACCGTCTCCGAGCTGGCGCTGGAGGCGTTCTATCCGGCCGACGCCGACACCGCCGCGTGGCTGCAGCGAGGGGAGTGACCGCGGGGCCGGCCGCTCGTGGTCGACGCAGGTCAGCGGCGGCGCGCCGACGGCTCCAGGCCCGGGTTCGGCCAGCCGCCATCGTCCGGGTTGACGTTGACGCCGGGCGGGACGATCTCGTCGATGCGGTCGAGCACATCGTCGGGCAGCACCACGTCGGCCGCGGTCAGCTGCGACTCGAGGTGCTCCATCGTCCGCGGCCCGATGATCGCCGAGGTCACCGCCGGATGGCGGATCACGAACGCGATCGCCATCTCGATCAACGTGATCCCGGCCTCGTCGGCGAGCTGAGCGAGCGCGTCGGCGGCGTCGAGCTTGCGCTGGTTGGCGGGGATCGAGATATCGAAGCGCGCCGGTAGCCGCTGTGCCCGCGATGAGCTCGGGAGCTCCTGACCCTTGCGGTAGCGCCCGGTCAGCCAGCCGCCGGCGAGCGGGCTCCACGGGATCACGCCCATGCCGTGGCGGCGCGCGGTCGGCAGCATGTCGCGTTCGATCTCACGCACGAGCATCGAGTACGGCGGCTGTTCGCACACGAACCGCTCGCGTCCCCGCCGCTGGGCCACCCATTGCGCCTCGACGATCTGCGACGCCGGGAACGTCGAGGAGCCGATGTAGCGGACCTTGCCGGCGCGGACGAGGTCGGTCAGCGCGCCGAGCGTCTCGTCGATGTCGGTGTCGGCCTCGGGGCGGTGGATCTGGTAGAGGTCGATCCAGTCGGTCTGCAGCCGCTTCAGCGACGCCTCGACCTCCTTGATGATCCAGCGGCGGGAGTTGCCGAACTGGTTGGGATCGTCGCCCATCGTGCCGTGCACCTTGGTCGCGAGCACGACGTCGTCGCGCTTGCCGCCGGCGAGCGCCTTGCCGACGATCTCCTCGGACTCGCCGCGGCTGTACACGTCGGCGGTGTCGATGAAGTTGATGCCGGCGTCGAGCGCGCGGTGGATGATGCGGATGCTGTCGTCGTGGTCGGGGTTGCCCCAGGCGCCGAACATCATCGCGCCCAGGCAAAGTGGTGTGACCTTGGTTCCGGTCGTTCCCAGCGTTCGGTAGTCCATGCATTCGACCTTATTGCGCGCCACACTTACCGCGGCCACGCGGCTGATCCTGCCGCTGACGCTGATCGCTGCCGCGCTCGCATTACTGGTGCCGTCAAGCGCGGTCGCGGGCCGCTCCGATCTGCTGCTGGCGCTGCTCGTGCTCGCGACCGCTCTCGGGATCCCGTGGTCGGAGCTGGCGGCGCTGCGCGCCCACGCGGCCACCGTCGCCGTCCTGTCGATCGCTCCGCTGGTGGTGCTTGCCGCATTCGCGTGGCTGCTCGGGCACGCGTTCGGGCCGGCAACCCGCGACGGCCTGCTCGCCGTCGGGCTGTCCAGCTCGGAGGTCGCGTCAGTCGGGCTGGCGGCGCTGGCCGGCGCCGATGCGACGATCGTGCTCGGCGCCGTCACGGGCTCGCTGATCCTGGCCGCGCTGGCCGGACCGGCCGCGATCGGGTGGCTCGCCGGCGGCCACGGTCACGGCGGCTCTGGCCAGCTGCTGGCGCGCTTTGCGCTCGTTGTGCTGGCGCCGCTGGCCATCGGGGTCGTGCTGCGCACGGCGCGCGCGACCGGCGATCGGATCGCCCGCCGTGACGGCGAGCGCGACGGGATCGCCGCGCTCGCGGTGGTCGTCCTGGTGTACGCGTCGCTGAGCGGCGCCCGCGGCGCGCACGGACTCGGCGCGGCGCTGGTGGCGAGCATCGCGTTCTGCGCCGGCGCGGCGCTGCTCGGATGGCTGTGGCGGGCCTGGCCGGCGCGCGACGTCGCGGTCGCCGTCCCCGGCGCGCTGGCGATCGGGATGCGGGACTTCGCGGTCGCCGCCGCGCTCGCGACGCAGGCGTTCGGCACCCGCGCCGCCGCCGTGCCGGGCGTCTACGGCGTCGTGATGCTCGTCGCCGGCACCGCGTTCGTGACGGCTACGCGACGCCGGCGGCCGCGCTGAGCGGCACGCGCCTCCGCGGGCTGGGCATCAAACATTCGCTATACGAACGTTTTGTGCCCAGCAGTCCGCGGGCCGCGGGGTCGGCTACGAGTGTTCCCGCGCGTGCTTGGGCAGCAGGAACACGGCTGCCGCGGCCGCGACCAGGAAGCCGATCGCCACCAGCAGCCCGTGGTCGGCGGCGCGCACGAACGCGGCCGGGCCGAAGCCGTGGCCCCCGAGCGAGTCGAAGAACACGGTGCCGACCGCCGCGATCCCGAGCGACATCGCCAGCTGCTGCACCGACTCCAGCAGTCCCGACGCGGAGCCGAGCTGATGCGGCGCGACGCCGGCGAGGATCACGTCGAACATCGGCACGAACACCATCCCCATGCCGAAGCCGGTGATTGCCAGCGGCGCCGCCAGGTCCCAGCCGCTCAGGCCGCCGCCGGCGGCGTGCAGCACGACCACGACGACGCCGAGCCCGAGCGCCATCACGACCACGCCGATGTGCATCGTCGTGCGCCCGATCCGCGCCAGCAGCGCCGAGGAGGTGATCGAGCCGCCGATCGCGGCGAGCGGGATCGCCACGGTCGCCAGGCCGCTCGCAAGCGGGCTGTAGTGCAGGCCGGTCTGGAGCATCACGTTGAGCGCGATCATCATCCCGCCCATCGCGCCGATGAAGCAGACGACCACGACGAGCCCAGCGACGTACGGCCGCCGGCGGAGGATCGACGGGTCCACCAGCGGCGAGCGACCGGAGACCACGCGCCGCGTCTGCACCAGACCGAACGCCGCGAACGCGACCACGCCCACACCGAGCAATGCGAACGACCAGATCGGCCACCCGTGCGCGCGCGCCTCGATCAGCGGGTAGACGAGCCCAAAGCCGCCGATCATCGACAGCGCCACGGAAACGAGGTCCGGCCGCGCGCCCGGGGTCGACGGCGGCGTGTGCGGCAGGTAGCGCAGCCCGGCGACGATCGCAAGCAGCGCGATCGGAACGTTGACGAGGAAGATCGCGCGCCAGCCGGTACCGAGCACATTCAGATCGATCAGCCCGCCGCCGACGAGCGGCCCGGCGACCGCGCCGAGGCCCATCACCGGCCCGACGACGCCGAACGCCTTCTGCTGGCCCCTCGTCGCCGAACAGCTCGCGCACGAGCCCGAACCCCTGCGGCACCATGATCGCGGCGATCAGCGCGCCGGGCGTCGGCGCCAGCGCGCACAGAGCCGAGGCCGCGCCGAACGCGCCGACGCCGGTCAGCAGCACGTGGCGGCGGCCGAGGATGTCGCCGAGCCGGCTGCCGAGCAGCAGCGTCACCGACATCGCCAGCGTGTACGCGGCCGAGATCCACTCCAGCGTCGCAAACGAGCCGCCGAGGTCTCGGCGGATCGCCGGCGCGGCGGTCTGCGCGATCGTCGAGTCCAGCAGGTCCATCACCATCGCCGCGAGCACGACGGCAAACCCGAGCCAGGCCGCGCGGGCGCCGATCCGATGGACGGCTGGCGCGGGGTGTTCGGAGGTGTTGAGAGCAAGTGTTGACATGACCGGCATGCTCTCGTCAAATACGGTCGATTTCGGTCCTCAATTGAACGTCTCGCAGACCACTTAGGTCAGCTTCAGTCCGCAATAGCTGTCATCCTCCCGGGTGTCATGGTGCAGACCTCCGCACGACTGCTGGCGCTGCTGTCGCTGCTGCAGATGCGACGCGAATGGACCGGCGACGAGCTCGCCGACCGGCTCGAGGTCGGGCCGCGCACGATCCGTCGCGACGTCGACAAGCTGCGCTCGCTCGGCTACCCGGTCGAGTCCGCGCGCGGCGTCGCCGGCGGCTATCGGCTCGGCGCCGGCGGCGAGCTGCCGCCGTTGCTGCTCGACGATGCCGAGGCGGTCGCGGTCGCCGTCGGGCTGAGGACCGCGGCGTCGGGCTCGATCGCCGGGATCGAGGAGACGTCGGTGCGGGCACTGGCCAAGCTCGAGCAGGTGCTTCCGTCGCGGCTGCGCCGGCGCGTGCGCGCGCTCGGCGACGCCACCTCTGCATTCAGCTTCGAGGAGCCCCAGATCGACGCCGACCTGCTCGCCGAGGTCGCGGCCGCGTGCCGCGACGGCTCGCAGTTGCGCTTTTCCTACGTCGCGCGCGACGACCGCTCGTCGCAGCGCCACACCGAGCCGGCGGCGGTCGTCTACAGCGGCCACCGCTGGTATCTGGTCGCCTTCGACCTGCAGCGCGACGACTGGCGCACGTTCCGCGTCGACCGTATCCGCGGGCGCGTCCGGGTCGGCGGCCGCGGCCGCCGCCGGACGGTGCCTGGTGGTGATCCCGCGGCCTACGTCAAGCGCCAGCTGCAGCGCCGCGGCGAGGAGCGCGACGGCTCCGGCGAGCCCGGGCGCGTCCGCGTGACGGCGCCCGCGCTAAAGGTCCGCCAGCGGGTCCCCGGCCGCTATGCGACCGTCGAGCCCGACGGCGAGCACGCCTGCATCGTCTCAACGCGCGGCGCCTGGCACACCGGCTTCGTCGTGTGGATGGCGTCGATCGGCGAACCGATCGAGATTCTCGGGCCCGACGAGCTGCGCGAGTTCGCGCACGGCGTCGTCGATCGGCTTGGCGCCGCGGTCGCCGACCGCGCGTGACCACCGCGCGGTAGGGTCGCGTGCTCATGAGCTCCTCAGACACCCACTTCGGCCTCACCGGCCTCGCGACGATGGGCGCCAACCTCGCCCGCAACGTCGCCCACCACGAAATCCCGGTCGTCGTCCACAACCGCACCACGAGCCGGATGACGAGGTTCCTCGAGGAGCACGGCTCCGAAGGTCCGATCGGCGGCGAGGAGTCGGTCGAGGGTTGGGTCGCGGCGCTGGCAAGGCCGCGGGTGTTGATGAGCATGGTGCAAGCCGGCGCCGCGACCGACGCGGTGATCGAGGAGATCGCCCCGCACCTGGACGAGGGCGACGTTCTGATCGACGGCGGCAACGCCAACTTCCGCGACACGCAGCGCCGCCATGCCGCGCTGTCGCAGCGCGGAATCCATTTCCTCGGCGTCGGCGTCTCGGGCGGCGAGGAGGGCGCGCTGCACGGGCCGAGCATCATGCCCGGCGGCGACCGTGTCCCCTACGACGAGTCCGTGCGCCACATCTTCGAGGCGATCGCGGCGCGCGTCGACGACACACCGTGTGTGACCTACGTCGGCGCCGACGGCGCCGGCCACTACGTGAAGATGGTCCACAACGGCATCGAGTACGCCGACATGCAGCTGATCGCCGAGAGCTACGACCTGCTGCGCCACGCCTGCGGGTTGGAGGTCGCCGAGATCGGCCGGCGGTTCGAGCGCTGGAACGAGACCGAGCTCGAGTCGTTCCTGATCGAGATCACCGCCCGCGTGCTCGCCCAGACCGACGAGCACACCGGCTCACCGCTCGTCGACGTGATCCTCGACGCGGCCGGCCAGAAGGGCACGGGCCGCTGGACCGCGCAGAACGCGCTCGAGCTTGGCGTACCGCTGACCGGCATCACCGAGGCGGTGTTCGCCCGCTCGCTGAGCGCCCTGAAGTCCGAGCGCGTACACGCCGCCGACGTGCTCGCCGGCCCAAGGACGACCGCCGTCGCCGACGAGTCACTCGCCGACGACCTCGCGCACGCGCTGTACGCGTCGAAGATCGTCGCCTACGCGCAGGGCTTCCAGCAGATGGCGGCGGCCGCCGACGACGAAGGCTGGGAGATCGACCTCGGCTCGATGGCGACGATCTGGCGCGGCGGCTGCATCATCCGCGCCCGCTTCCTGGACCGGATCCGCGAGGCCTACGACGCCGAGCCCGGGCTGCCGAACCTGATGCTCGCCGACTTCTTCGCGCAGGCGCTGCAGCGCGCCCAGGATCCGTGGCGGCGGGTCGTCGCCCGCGCCGCGGAGCTGGGGATCCCGACGCCGGCGTTCTCGTCCTCGCTGGCCTACTACGACGGCTACCGCCGCGCCACTGGCCCGGCGTCGCTGATCCAGGGGCTGCGAGACCTGTTCGGCGCCCACACCTACCAGCGCGTCGACCGCGACGGCACCTACCACACGCTGTGGGGCTCAGACGGCCGCGAGCTCCAGCAGGCATAGCGAGCTGCCACCCGGAAGCGGATTGCCATTCTCGTAACCCCTGTGGTTACGAGATTGGCGATCCCTCGGCGGCGCCTGGCTGAGCGACGTCCCCTAAAGCACGCTCAGCGCAGCAGCCCGAGCAGCTGCGCGCGCTGCACCGCCTCGGTGCGGTTGCGAACGCCGAGCTTGCGGTACACAGCCGAGCAGTGCTCCTTGACGGTGTGGCGCGAGATGTGCAGCGCCTCACCGATCTCGGGATTGGTGGCGCCCGAGGACATCAGCTCGAGCACCGCCCGCTCGCGTTCGGACAGGCCCATCGTGCCGCGTGGCTCGTGGCGCTCGAACACCGTCCGCCCCATGCCGACGAGCCGCACTGCCTCGGCGATCCGCCGCGCCGGCCAGTCCTTGTAGGCAAAGCCGGAGGCGCCGGCGGCGCGGGCCGCGCGCGAGGAGATCTCGCCGGCCCCCGAGAACAGCAGCACGCGCGTCGACGGCTGCTCGGAGCGGATCCGCTCGCACACCTCGGCGCCGGACTCCTCGCCGATGAACAGGTCGACGAGCGCCACGTGCGGGCGGTAGCGCGCGGCCAGCTCGAGTGCATCGTGGCCGTTCTGCGCGCTTAAGCAGCGCTCCACCCAGGACTGCTGGGTGAGCATCAGCCGAAACCCCCAGTGCACGACGTCGTGGTCATCGACGACGAGCACCCGCAGCCGCGTCGGGCTGCGCTGGGCCGTCCGGCTGGCGTCACTCATCGTCGTCGGAGTCGGGGACGATCAGCCGCACCTGCCAGAGTCGACCCCGCCCACCCTCGCGCTCGCCGAACTCGACGAAGCCGCCCAACTGCAGCGCCTCGACGGTCGCCAGCCGCAGCCCCATCCCCGCCCGTCGCCGCGCGGCGGGGTCGACGCCGTCGTTGACGATCTCCATCGAGAACGCGCCGCCGGCATGGCCGACTCGGACGGACACATGGGTCGGCTCGGCGTGCTTGACGACGTTGCGCACCGCTTCGCGCAGCACCGATTGGGCGAGCGGCTCGAGCGCCGCCGGCACCTGCGCGCCGTCGTCCGACCGATCGAGCGCGAGCCCGATCGCCGGATGCAGCCGCGCCAACCGCTCGATCTCCGCCACCAGCGTCGTCTGCGTCGCGCGCGGCGCGCGGCCGAGTGGACGCTGCAGCGCCGAGCGCAGCTCGGCGAGCGCGGCCTGGGTTTCGGCGGCGCACCGCTCGCGCGCCGCGGCCGGCAGATCGCCGTCGCCGTCGAGCGCCATCGAGACGCCGAACAGCCGCTGGATCACGCCCTCGTGGATCTCACGGGCGAGGTCGATCCGCTGCTCGAGCGCCTTCGCGCGCTCGGACTGGGTGGCCACCGTGCGCGCCACCGACACCAGCCCCGCAACCTTGCCAAGCGTCCACAGCAGCCCCCGGTCGGCCTCGCGCAGCGGCGGGTCGGTCATCGGGCGGTCGGCGAGGATCACGCCCAGTCCCCGGCCGGCGGCCGTCATCGGCGCGCACACGAGCTGTGCGGGCTCGGAGATCAGCTCGGCGAACTCCTCCGACGCCTGCCCGCGCAGGTCGCCGGCGAGCTCGACGACCGTGTCGGTCGCGAGCGCGCGCGCCGTGAACGGCGCCGACTCGACCGACAGCTGCGCCGACGCGAACGGGGCGAGACTGAGCCCGTGGGCACCGACCGCGCGCACCCGCCGCGAGCCGGCGTCGTACTGGAAGATCACCGCGCGGCGCATCTGCGCCAGCCGGCAGATGGCCTCGCACAGCCGGTCGTAGAACCCCGTCGGCGTGGCGCCGGTCGGCGGTGCGTGGTTCGGAGGTGTGTTGCCGCGAGCTGATTGCGAGAGCACCTCGACGAGCAGCTCGACGGCGCCAACCCCGAGCCCCGCCTCGCTCTCGCGGGCGACGGTCTCGCTCACCGGCCCCCCTCGCCCCGGACGGGCGCGGCCGTGCGTCCGGTCAGCCGGCGCGGGCCGCCATCAGCCCGAGCCGCAGCGCCTGCTCGGGCACGAGGTAGATGCTCCACCGTCGCTGACATGCGGCGCATTCGCATTCGATCGACGGATCGTAACCGTCGAGCGCGCCGGCCCAGGCGACACTGTCGGAGCACAGGCACACGGGGCACGCCAGCGAGGCCCGAACGAGCGCGTCCGGGTCGTCGGGGCGAAACCGCGCGACGTCCGCCAGCTGCGTCATGATGTGATCGTCTGACCCGCCCACGGCGCGGGCAAGTGGATGGTGCCTGCAACCCCCCGGCTGGGGGGACGGGTGCGGCAGCCGCGAGCCGGCGTTCGTCGGCCGCCGGTCAGAGGTCGTCGCCCGGCCACCGGTCAGCAATCGTCGCCCCGGCCGCCGGTCAGCGGTCGTCGCTCGGGCGCTGGTCAGCGATCGTCGCCCGGACGCCGGTCAGCGGTCGTCGCCCCGGCCGCCGGTCAGATGTCAGTGGTGGCGGTGCCGGTGCCGATGACGACGGTGATGGCCGTGGTGGTGAGAGCCTCCGCGCGATGCGCTCGCGGTGCGAGAGTTGCCGCCGTGCAGGCCGACCGCGACGACCGTCGCCTTCGTGCGACGGCCCCGGACGCCGGTGAACCTGACCCGATGCGCGTGCGGGCCGGCGACCGCCAGCAGCCGCTGTCCGCTCGACGTACGCAGCCTCACCCGGAACCCGGCGCTCCAGCCGCGGTGACGCCAGCTGACCCTCACCCGCTTGCCGTGGCGCGCGATCCGGACATGCGCCGGGCGGCTTGGACGCTGGTACCGATACCGATACTTGGCGACCGTCAGCACCGTCCGCGGCAAGCCGTGCTCGAGCACGATCACCTTGATCCGCCGGGTCGCGTCGCCGCCGGGGTGCGGCGTGAAGTGGATTCGACCATGGTTGGCACGGGTGGTGGCGATCGCCCGGCCGACACCGCCGCCCTGCTCGACGAAGCGCAGCCGCTGGCCCTTGATCCTCCGTGCCCTGAACCTGATCGTGTGTGCGGAGACCGTCGCCCGGACCTTCGGCGCGGGCAGCCGCGGCTTGAGCTTGATCGCCGAGATCCGCTCGGCGCCCAGGCGGGTGAACGTGTAGCGCGCGGCATGGCGATGTGGAGCCAGCACGACGAATGTCTCCTTCTGCCTGGGCGACTCCAGCAGGTAGGCGAACTTCGGGTCATATGCCGCTCCGCGCGCGCCGGGCGCGATCGTGGCCCCATGGGGGCCGGCGACCCGCACCGCCGGCGCCGTATGGGCGCCGTGGACGGCGACCATCGTCGCGTGCTTGGAGGCCTTGAGCCTGATCGCGCGCGAGCCCGTCGAGCTCACGCCGGCCCCGTCGGCGGCGGATGGCTTCGGCACGCCCTCCGGCGCCGGGATCTGGTACGGCGCGAGGTTGCAGCCGTCGAACACGTTGAAGCTGCCGCCCCAGTGGTAGCCCATCCCGGCCTCGAACGTGTGCCACAGCACCTTCACGCCGGCGCACGCGGCGATCCCGTCCGACGAGACCACGATGTGCCCGTCGGCGCCCAGCAGCGGCAGGCTGATGTGGCCGTCGCCGTCGAAGTCGAACTGGCCGTGGCCGATCCAGCCGTTGATCCTCGCGTCGACGCCGACCGGACCGAACTGATAGCCCAGCTGACCGGACGCCGCGAACCCCTGGCCGGGCACGAACGCCGCGTCGAACTGTCCGATCGAGATCTCGTTGAGCATCGTCGCCGAGCCGTTCATCGTGTACTTGTTGGCGTCGTTCTCGTCGGTGTAGCCGAACGAGTCCTTCAACGACAACAGCGAGTACTTGCCGCCGGCGAACGACAGCTCCGGCCCCGCCGTGACCCCGATCGTGCCCTTGATCACCAGCGGATGCAGCGCCAGCGAGCCGCCGACCTCCTGTAGGAACACGCCGTCTGGCCCGATCGCGATGTTGAGGTTGCTCCCGTCCAGCGATGCGCCGCTGAACTGCACGCCGCCGTCGTTGACCAGCAGCGTCAGCGAGCCCTTGATCTGCGCGCCCTCGCCGGGCACCTCGCCCGGGAGCTGGACCTGCGCCGAGCCGGTCCACTTGTCGGGCGGCTCGAACTTGATCCCGGCCGATTGCAGCGTCAGCGGCCCGAGCGGGATCTTCGTGTTGGCGAGCTTGACCTCGAGGTCTGAGAGCTTGAGCCCACCGGGGTTGGCCGATTCGAGCTTGACCTCGCCCGTGATCTCGCCAAATTCTCCTCCGAGCGTCGCGTTGGCGGTGGCGGTCAGCTTGCCGCCCTCCTCGAACCCGAGCGACACCGAGCCGGTCAGCTTCAGGCCCTTGACGGCGCTGTCGGGGCCGGTGCCGACATCGTGCTGCGCGCCCTCGGTGCCCGACGGGAACTTCCAGGCGAACTTCTGCCTGCCGAGCTGCACGCCGCCGAGCGACACGTCGACGCCCTTCTTCGCGTTGATCTCCTTCAACGCCCCGAACCGCTGCCCGCCCTGACCCGCGGCGACCACGATCGCCAGCTCGCCGTCGCTCGGCGTCGTGAGCGTCAGGCCGCTGATGTCGACGGTCTTGCCGGACTCCAGCACGAGCTCCCAGCCCTCGGAGGAGCGCTTGACCGCGAAGCAGTCGCCGGAGATCCGCAGGCTGCCCAGCACCGGCACGTCCATGCACTTGTCGGTGCTGCTACCGCTGCCGGGCAGATCCCCGATGTTGTCGCATCCTGCCTGGGCGCCCGGGATGTTGCACGCCCCGGGGCTGGACGGCCCCCAGCCATATCCGGGATACAGAGGCCCCGCGTCGTGCAGGTCGGTGAACGTGTAGTGGTCGGTCGGATAGCCGTCCGGCGCGTCGCCGGTGAAGAACAGCGTCAGCCGGGTGAACACGAGCCGCCCCCCCTCGAGGCCGGGCTTCCACGCGACCAGGCGGACCGGATAGCCGTGGTAGGTCCCGCCCGCGCAGTAGGGGTTGCAGTCGTTGAGCCAGAGCTTGCCGGTCCCATGGGCCGTATCGGCGGTCCAGGAGCTCCACGTGATCCCCGACCCACGCTGGGTCGGCAGCCGAGTCCCCGCGATCGCACCCGTCCCGTCGCCCGTGAACACGATCTGGCCGGGCTTGACGACGAGATCGGCGCCGGTCGCGTCCAGGTCCTTGGGGATCACCGGCAGCGTCTTCGCGCCGGCGTCGGCGACGCCGCCGAGTCCGAGCAGCAGCAGTGCGACCGCCGCGACGAGACCTCCGAGCACGCTCCGCGTCAGCGCCGGATTCCTCCCCTCCGCGACGATCCGCCGGCGACGGGCCGCGGCCGGCGCGCATCGTCCGTCGGACGAGCCTCCCCCAGGAGCATGGGCTCAAAGTATCAGCGAGGCGCGGGCGGCGCGGCGTCGTCGCTACGGCAGGCGACCCGGCAGCGGTCCGAGCACGTGCGGGATCCGGCCCACCACGGAGGTGGTGCGGTTGTAGGACGCCCGGAGCACACGCGGGCGGGCCCGGTGATGCTCGAGCGCGTCGCCGATCGGCAACACGGTGTAGTCGGGATGGCGATCCCAGGTCGGCATGTACCCGATGCTCACGAGCTTGGATCGCCTGCGATCAACGGTGATGTGGAGGAACACGAGCATGCCGTCCTCGGTCTGTACCGAGCAGCACGCCGCTGACTGGTTGGAGAGGATCTGACCTTCTCCGAACACGACCAGCTTGCCGTGCACGCGCCTGATCGGTTGCACGACGTGTGCGTGCTGGCCGACGATCGCGGTGATGTCGGGATCGGTGGTGAGTGCACGCGCGGTGGCCAGCTGGAACGCGCTGGGCGCAGCCTGATATTCGGTGCCCCAGTGGAAGTTGACGATCACGACCTGTGCGCCCCGTCGCCGTGCCGTTCGCGCCGCGCGACGGACGGCGTTGACGTTCGCGATGTTGACCGACCACGGATGCGGCAACGGGATCCCGTTGGTCATCTCGGTGTACGCAAGGAATGCGACCTTGACGCCTTTGACCGACACGATCAGCGTTCGCCGCTGCGCCGCGCCCGACGAGAACGACCCGGTGTGCAGAACGCCCGCGCGGTCGAGCGCCAAGCCGGTCTGATCGATGCCGTATTGCCCCTGATCCAGCGAGTGATTGGACGCGGTGTCGCACACGCGCCAGCCCGTCCGCCTGATCGCGCGCGCCAGCTGCGTCGGCGTGTTGAACACCGGATAGCCCTCCGGCGGCCGCGGCGTCATCGGTGTCTCGACATGACAGATCGCCAAGTCGGCAGACCGAATGTAGGGCCTGATCTCGTGCAACATCGGCGCGAACTGATAGTGGCCGTGGCCGTCGGCGCGCGCTCGCTGCCACACCGGGGCGTGAACCAGGATGTCGCCGTTCACCTCGATCGTCAGCCTGACCGGTCGCGCGGTGGGCGCCGGGTGCTCGACCCCGGCGCCGTATGCGCGCGCAAGCCGAGCCTGGCCTCGGGCCGCCGTGGACCCTCCCACGCCGAGACACACGAGCACACAGGCGATCAGCCCCAACGCCGACACAACACGGAATGGCCCGCGCGTCTCCACAGTCGGCATCTTGACTCATCGGGCGGCCGAGCACGCGACGGCGATGAGTCCTGAGGTGGTCCGCGGTCTGCCTATTTGATCCCGATCAACCGTTCTTGGAGACAGCACATGACCGCTACCTACACCTTTGACGTCTTTTCCAGCCTTGATGGCTTCGGCGGCGTCAGCGACGCCAGCTGGGGCGGCTACTGGGGCAAGCAGGGTCCCGAGCTGCTCGATCACCGCCTCGCCCTGTTCGCCGAGCGGCAGCGGATGGTCTTCGGGGCCAACACATACCGCGCGTTCGCGCAGATGCTGGCGTCGAGCACCGACGAGTCCGAGGTGCGTGACGCATGGGTCACGCGGATGCGGAACATGCCGGCAACGGTGGTGTCGAGCACGCTGACGGAACCGCTCGACTGGCCGGACGCGACCGTCGCAAGCGGTGACGCCGTCGAGGTCGTGGCGCGGCTCAAGGAGGAGTCCGAGGTGCCGCTGCGCTCGCACGGCAGCCTGTCGATGAACCGGGCGCTGATGGCCGCCGGCCTGGTCGACCGCGTCCAGGTGACGCTCTTTCCGGTGATCACCGGGCAGACCGGCGACGCTCCGATCTTCCGGGGTGCGGCTGACTTCGACCTCGAGCTGATCGACAGCCGCACGCTCGACGGCCGCACCCAAGAGCTCATCTACGCCCCCGCCCTGCATCAGCCGGGGCGCGCCTCAAGCTAACTGCCGGGACTACAACTAGACCGCGAGCGCGTCGGCGCGCCGGATGCGCCGCTTGCCCCAACGGCTGCGCGTCGCGAAGTCCAGCAGCCGCTCGAGGTAATCGGCCAGCGGCGTGCAGCGGATCCCGGCGGGCTCCAGCCGGGCGCGGGTGCTCTCGCCGTCGAACACCGAGCCGAACGAGAAGTACGGGAAGTAGATGCGGCCGGCGGTCAGCGCCGACTCGGCCGCGATCCCGGACGGCGGCAGCTTCGCGAACTCCGGGGGCGCCACCACCCGCGGGGCCGGCCTGTGGAAGTAGCGGCTCGCGATCGCGCAGATCTCCGACATCGTGCTCGCCTGCGGGCCGGCGATCAGATGGTAGGTCTCGCCGTCGGCGCCGGCCTCGCCGCAGAGCGCGTACACGGCATCCGCGACGTAGTCGATCGAGACGACATCGACGGGCGAGCTGGGATAGGCCGGGATCGCCGTGAACACTCCGCGTGACAGCGCGCGCAGCGGCCAGTAGAGGACGTTGAACGCGGGCGTCCAGCCGCTCTCGCACTCGCCGACGATGATGCTCGGGCGCATCACCCGGGTCGGCAGGTCAGCGGTGGCGACGAGCTGCTCGGCTTCGAACTTGGATCGTTCGTAGGAGTTGTGAAATCCCTGGCCGAGGTCGAGATCGGCCTCGGCGAAGCGACCGGTGTGATCGCCCGCGACATATGCGGTGGAGACGTGGCAGAAGCAGTCCAGGCCACCGCGCCGATCGGCTCGCCCCGCCAAATCCAGGATCCGCCGGGTCCCGTGGAGGTTGATCGCGCGCGCCTGCGCGAGCGGCAGCGTGAACGAGACCGACGCCGCCGAGTGCACGATCGTCGAGCTGCGCTCGGCGAGCTCGTCCAACGCCAAGTCGGTGAGCCCGAGTCCCGGCGCGGTGATGTCGCCGGCGACCGCGTGCGTGCGCTCGCGGTATTGCTCGGCGCGCTCGCCGAACAGATCGTCGAGCACATCGTCGATGCGGGCACGAGCGTCCGCGTCGTCGGCCGCCCGCACGATCGCGGTCACGTCACGGGCGGTGCGCTCCAGCCAACGCGCGACGAGCTCGGACCCGACGAACCCGGTGGCGCCGGTCAGGAGCACGCCGCCGGTGCTCAACGGCGGGCGGGCGGCGTGGGCGCCTTCCACGTCATGACGGTCGCCCCCCACGTGAAGCCGGCGCCGAACGCGCCGAGCAGGACCTTGGCGCCCGGTCGAAGGCGCCCGTCGCGTTGGGCGTGGTCGAGCGCCAGCGGCAGCGTCGCCGCCGTCGTGTTGCCGAGATGGGCGATGCAGTCGACGACCTTGGCGCGGTCGAGCCCGAGCCGCTCGCCGACCGCGGTCAGGATCCGGCCGTTGGCCTGGTGGTAGACGAACAGGTCGATCTCGTCGAGGCCGACGTCGGCGGCGCGGATCGCCTGCTCGGTGCACAGCGCCAGCGTCGCGACCGCCTCGCGGAACGTCTCATGCCCGCGCATCCGGATCTGCCCGTCCTCGCGCAGGACCTGGATGTGGTCGGCGCCGGAGCCGTCGGAGCCGAGCACCACAGGGCCGATCAGGCTGTCGCCCTCGGTCGCGCGCAACACGACTGCGCCGGCACCGTCACCGAACACGACGGCGGTCGAGCGATCGAGCGGGTCGATGATCCGCGACATCAGGTCGGCGCCGACGATCACGGCCGTGCCCACGCGGCCGGATTCGACCTGCGCCGCGCCGACCGACAGCGCCGACAAGAAGCCGGTACAGGCGGCGCCGAGGTCGAACGCCCCGGCGCGGGCCGCGCCGATGTCGTGGGCGACGAGCGGCGCCGCGCCGGGCATGATCTCGTCCGCGGTCGTGGTCGCGACGATCACGAGCTCGACCTCTGAGCCATCGACGCCGGCGCGCGCGAGCGCCTGACGCGCGGCCGCGGTCGCATGCGTCTGCAGGCGCTCGTCCTCCGCCGCCCGGCGCCGCGTCTCGATGCCGGTGCGCCGTGCGATCCAGCCGGGCGCCAGGTCCAGCCGACGCTCGATCTCGGCGTTGGCCACGACCCCCTCGGGCAGGCTGATCCCGACCGACACCGCCGCAGCTCCAGGTCGCGCCGACGGCATCGCTACGAATCCTCGAGTCGGGCGAGGGTCAGGGACGAGAACGTCGGGCACGACCGCTCAGGCTCGGGCACGGCGGACCCGCTTGCCAGCCGGCGGCTCGCAACATCCGACAAACGGGGGGGTCGGCAGTGGCACGCCGCTCCTTCGCGTCTGGGCCGCGTCAGTCCGCCGGGCCGGCGGCGAGCTCGTCGATCAGCGTCGACATCCGCAGCAGCAGGTCGGCGGCGATCGCCTGCTCGTGCGCGGGCAGTTGCTCGTAGAAGTCGCGCTGGCGGGCCTGCATCCAGGCGTCCTGGCGCGCCAGCGCGCTGCGGCCGGCGTCGGTCAGGCGGACCGTGACCCCGCGTCGGTCGTGCGACGAGCGCGTCCGCGAGACGATCGCGCGGCGCTCGAGCGCATCGAGGATCCGGGTCGCCGTCGACGGCGTCACCGCGGCGCGCCCGGCGAGGTCGGAGACCCGCGCGCCGTCGCGATCGGCGAGCGTGCGCAGCAGCGCGTACTGCGAGAACGTCAGGTGTCCGGGATGGTCACTGCTGACGCCCCGCGCCCGTCGGATCGCCTGCGAGAACGCGTCGAACGCCGCCAGGAAACGCTCGTCGCCGCGGTCGCCGACGAGATCCGCACCGCCCGTGCGCTGAGGATCGGTGACATCGGCCGGGGCGATCGCTGACTGCGCCATGTCCCCCACCCTAGCAACCGCTGTCATGCTAATATTTGGCATGCCAATCAAGCCTTTGGATGAACGAGTGACGACATGTTCCGCAACATCCTCGTATGCGTCGACGGCTCCCCGCACGCACACGCAGCCCTGAGCCAGGCGATCGACCTGGCCGCGTCCGAGCACTCCCGGCTGACGTTGCTGACAGCGGTCTCGCGGCCCCCGTACTGGGCCAACACGCCGATGAGCGCGCCCGGCATCGAGCCGCTCGGACCGCAGCTGCAGCACGAGGCCGAGCTGACGCTGCGCGCGGCCGTCGACCGCGTGCCCGAGTCGATCCCGGTGACGACGATCCTGTCCGAGGAGCCGATCCGCGAGGCGCTGATCGGCCGGATCCGCAGCGGCGACTACGACCTCGTCGTGATGGGGACCCGCGGCCGCGGCGCGCTGAGCGCCGCGGTGCTCGGCAGCGTCAGCCACTACGCGCTCAACCACTCCGACGTGCCCGTGTTGATCGTGCGCACCGAGGGAGACGGCGGGTCCGAGCCAGAGGTGCCGATGCAGGCAGCCGCCGCCGCGTAGACGGCGATGAGCGGCGGCGCGCCCAGGTTCGGCCGTCGAGACACGGCGCGCGGCCGGTTCTCCAGCCGCTTGACCATACATTTGGAAACAATATTCTTTTCCGATGACCATGGAAACCGCCACCGCGGACCGCGATCAGCGCGACGACGCCGTCGATCGGCTCGCGGTCACTCTCGTGCAGCAGGCGGGGCTGCTGTCACGGCTCGTGTTGTTGCGGCTCGACGTGGGCGTGTCCCGCACGGAGGCGAGCCTGCTGGCGCGGCTCGAATCGGGTCCTCAGCGGATCACCGCGCTGGCGGAGCTCGACGGCCTCGCGCAGCCGACCGTGACGCTGCTGGTCAAGAACCTGGAGAACGAGGGTCTCGTCCAGCGCGAGCGGTCCGCCGCCGACGGGCGGGTCGTGCTGGTATCGCTGACGGGCGCCGGGCACGAGGCGCTGGAGCTGGTGCGCGCTCGCTACCGGCAGCGCATGCGCACCTGCCTGCTGGATCTGTCGGGTCACGAGATCGCTGCGCTCGAGGCGGCGACCCGGCCGATGGCGTCGCTCGTGAAGCGCCTGCAGCCTGAGGGGTGGCGATGAACCGACCGGAAGCGCTCTGAGTTGTTCGATCACGTCGTGAACCGCCGCGCACCCGACACGCTCCCGCACCGGACCGCCGTTTCCGTCGGCGGTGACTCGGGCACGCCGACGATCGTCGTCGGCATCGACGGCACCGAGGCGTCCTGGAGCGCGTTCTGGTGGGCGTGCGGCGAGGCGGGCCGGCTCGATGGTCGGGTGATCGCCGTCTACGTCACCTGTACGACCGAGAAGAGCCTCAGCAGGGGCGCGGCGGTCGCGTGCTTCGACGCCGGCGCCTATGCCACCGCCGTCGACCGCAGCAACGCCGAGCAAGCCGACAAGCTGCAGGCGGAGATCGAGCGCAGGACCGGCGACCTCGACGTCCAGATCTGCTTCCGCCACCTCCACGGCGACGCCGCCGCGCGCCTGAAGGAGATCGCCCGCGCGATGCGCGCAGACGTGATCGCGGTCGGCCGCTCGACGAAGCTGCGCCACCGACTTGCCGGCTCGCTCGGGCGACGGCTGGCCCGCGACCGCGACGCCCCGATCGTCGTGATCGTGCCCTAGGGTCTGTCGGTGGTTTGGCGGAGCTCCTAGACGACCGTAGTCGGGCTGCGATCGCAGCTGCGCTGGCGGTGGCATCCGCTGAAGGGCTGTGCGTCGCCGAGCCGCGCGTCGTGGGCCGTGGAAGCAACCGAATCATCTGGCTGCGACCGGCGCCGATCGTGGCACGCGTGATGACCGGCACGGCCGTTCTGCATGCCGACCCCAGAGCATGGCTAGCGCGCGAGGTCGAGCTCGGCAATTTCCTCGCCGGCACCGGCGCGCCGATCGTTGCGCCGACGCGCGCTATCGATCCCGGGCCCCACGTCAGCGGCGGCTTGTGGATGTCGTTCTGGGAGCACGTGGACGTCATCCCAGCGGACGTGTCGGCTCGCGAGCTCGGCGAGAGCTTGCGCTCGCTGCACGACGCGATGGCCGGCTACCCAGGCGACCTTCCGCCCCGGTCCGCGGTCGTCGAGGAGATCGACTGGCTGCTCGCGGCGCTCGCCGAAACCGCCGGCGATGAGACGCTGGTCTCAGAACGCGACCGGCTGGCGCCGCTGCTGCACCAGGTGGACGACGTGGGTCAGCCGCTGCACGGCGACGCCTCGCTCTCCAACCTTCTGTCAACGCGCGCCGGACCGCGGTGGAACGACTTCGAAGACGCGTGCTACGGCTCGCCGTCATGGGATGTCGTCGGGCTCCTCGACGACGCGCGCAAGCACCATGGCGAAGCGTTCGCGCAGGACGTGCTCGGCGCCTACGGGCGTGACGTCGACCTGTCGCTCGTTGAGCTTTTGCGTGACACGCACGCCCTGTACGGAACGCTATGGCAGCGATACCGCAGGGCAGTGCCTGGCGCCGCGGCATGACGGCACACGCCGGGACGCCGAGGCAGCGCTGCGTTTGAGTTAGCGACCGGCCGCGCGCAACATCACGGGCAGTCCGTCGGACGGGTTGGGGCCGGTGCCGTAGCCGAGCGATGGCTCGTAGCCGGGCGGAACGCTCCACTGAAAGCGCAGCAGCAGCCGGTGCATCAGCGCCTTGACCTCCATCGATCCGAAGTGCAGGCCGATGCACTTGTCCTCCCCGCCGCCGCCCCGCCTGCCGGGCAACAGCGCCCGGAAATGATCCTCCAGCAGCCGTCGGCCGATGAGCCCGCGGTGCCAGGCGCCGAATCCGGCATCGGTCCGGATCACCGCCTTGCCGCCGTGGACGGCGTCGACGAACGCGCGGTTGACGCGGTCGGCGTCGGCGCCGAGCGACGCGCCGACGAACACCTCGGTGCCGATGTCGAGCGTCAGCTGCTTGACCGCGTCGTAGGCGCGGAACCGCTCGCTCGATCCCCAGCGGTGCAGACCGCGCTCGATCGTCGGATACAGCGCCCGCAGATATGCCGCGAGCCGCTCGTGACGGAACGCCTCGTGCATGATCCGGCGATGGCGGCGATGCTCGTCGCCGTCCATCAGCATCACCGCGCCCGTGAAGAACGGGCCGATCATGTAGCCCCAGCCGCTGCGGTTGGAGATCGCGCGGTCGCGATCGGCGAGCACCTCCTCGATCGCGTCGGGACCGAGGATGCTGACCGCGGGCCGGTCGACGCCACCCGACCAGCTGACCGGCCCGTAGCGCTCGTAGCGGCGGCGCGCATGGCGAAGGACGTCGGTGAGCAGGCTCAGCGAGTAGCCGATCAGCGGCGGGCCGGGATCGCCCGGGACCGGGCGCAGGCCGCTGCCGGCCGGTGGCGGTGCCAGCGGCCGCGGCGCCGCCGGGATCGCCTCGAGCGCCTGCACTACACCAAGCTTGCACCGTTGGGCGGCCCGTTCGAGCACGGCGACAGGATCGCCGAAAACCGCTAATGGGACGCTGGCGCGTGCCCGGCGTGACCCTCGTGGCCCAACCGCGCGTGCGCGCCCGCGTCAAAGCGGGACGCGCAGTGCTCGGAGCAGAAGTAGCGCGTCCCTGCCGGCGTCTCGCGGACGACCGCTTTGGCTCGGTCGACGCGCATCCCGCACACCGGATCGAGGGCGCCGCGGCGCATCGTCAGCCACGTCAGCGCGACGAACACGACGGTCGCGGCGACGTTCAGCCACAGCTTGTAGCCGACCTCGATCGACGAGAACACGTTCGCGCGGGTCGGACGCGGCCCCGACGGCACCGCGCCGACGAGGTCGAGCACGCCGGCGACGATCAGCGCCGCGATGACCATCGTGCAGAACATCAGGGCCGTGATCCGCCACGCGAAGCGCCCGCCGTAGTACTTGCGGTAGATCATGACGATCGGCAGCACGATCAGGTCGGCGAACAGGAACGCGAGCACACCCGAGAAGCCGATCCCGCCCGACCACAGCACCGCCGCGAGCGGCACGTTGCCGACCGAGCAGACGAAGCTCAGCACGGCGATCACGGGCCCCACGACGGCGTTCTCGATCGCCGGCAGCGGCGCCGGCGCCGACGTGATGAACAGCGCCCTGAAGACGCCGTTGGGCACCTGCGCGATGAACCCGGCGAGCACGAACCCGAGCGCGATCTCGCGCCACAGCATCTGCCAGTCGCCGCGGAAGTTGTGAGCGACGTCAGACCACGCGCGGATCGACGTCAGCCGCGCGCGCCAGCCCTGCTCGCCCCCGGCGTGGTGGTGCTGGTGGCCGGGATCGGCACGGTGCGCATGCTCGCGCGCCTCGCGCTCGACCGCCGGGCTGACGAACGTTCGTGCGGCGATCGCCATCAACACGATCATCACGATCCCGCCGAGGTATTCGCCGACCGTGAACTGCCACCCGATCAGCACCCACAGGACGAGTCCGAGCTCCCACACGAGGTTGGTCGACGCGAACTGGAACGCGAGCGCCGACACCAGCGACGCGCCCTTGTCCAGCAGCGAGCGGGCGATCGCGACCGCCGCGTACGAGCACGACGACGAGGCGGCGCCGAGCGCGGTTGCGCGCGCGACCGGCGTGACCGGGTGCTCGGGGTCGGCGCCCATCGCGCGCTCGATCCGCTCGCGCGGCACCCAGGCCTGCACGATCGCGGAGATCGCGAAGCCGGCGACGAGCGCCCACCACACCTCCCACGCCATCAGCAGCGCGTCGCGGATCCCGTGCCAGACCACAACCATGTCATCGCACTATACCCGTAGGGGGTAGTGGTATCGTTCTTGCCATGGCAGAGACGACCGCTCGCGGGTACACCGCCACCAAGGACCAGCTGCTCGCGCGCCTGCGCCGGATCGAGGGCCAGGTGCGCGGGATCGAGGGGATGGTCGCCGAGGACCGCTACTGCATCGACGTGCTGACGCAGATCTCCGCGGTCCGCGCGGCGCTCGACAAGGTCGCGCTCGGGCTGCTCGATGACCACGCGCACCACTGCGTGGTCGGCGCCGGCACCGCCGACGAGCGCGACGAGAAGACGGCGGAGCTGATGGACGCGGTCGGCCGGCTGATGCGCCGCGGCTGACGACGCTCCGCGTTTGCCTGCGGCGGCGAACGGCACAGCATTTGCGAGATAAGTACGTCTATACCGGACTCGCTTTGCACCTCCGGCGGTCAGGCTGACGGCGGCGCGGTCGCGACCAGACGTTCGAACAGCGCCTCGAGCGTCGCCGCGGGGTCCTCGCAGAGGCCCGTGTGCACCTCGGACGGCTGCACGATCGTGCTCGACGGCGCCGCCAGCCAGCCGAACCGGTCCGACTGGTCGAGCGCCGCCAGCGGCCCGGCGCCGGGATCCCCGTCGGCCACGCGCGAAAGCGCGCGCAGGTGCCCGTCGAGTTCGGCCGCGACGTCGTCGTCCGCGACCCCCTCGACGCACCGGGTGAGCGCCGCGAGCCGTCCCGGATCGATCTTCCAGCGGATCCCGAGGAACCGCCGTTGGCGGCAGAACACGACGACGCCGACGTTGATCCGCTCGCCGCGCTCGACGCTCGGCACGGCCCGCAGGATCACATAGCTGAACGGCGCCTGATCAGTCGTGGTCGCCACGGGCACGATCGGCCTCCTCCTCGAATCCGCCCCACGCCATGCGGCGCGTCAGATACTCGACGTAGGCGTCCGGCGGGTCGACCCCGTCCCACCAGTCGGGCACGACGAGCGAGACTGCGCGGGCGATCGCGTCCTCGGTCACGCGCCCGGCGCGCAGCCGCTCACCGGCGTCGCGCACCGACTCCGCCCGCGCCATCAGCACGTGCTCGGCGACGAGCGGGAACGGCCGCGCAGCCTGGACCGCGGGATCGAGGCCGCCGTGAGCCAGGTACAGCGCGGCGCCGTGGTCGATGAGCCACAGCCGCTCATGCCAGCGCAGCATGTTGGGATTGCGGGCCGTGCGGTCGACGTTCGTGCAGAGCGCGTCGAGCCACACGATCTCGGCCGCGGTCTCTGGGTCGGGTTGAAACGCTCCCGCGGCGGTGTACGCCAGCGCGCCCGGCAAAAAGTCGACGCCGAGGTTGAGGCCCTCGGAAGCCTCGATCAGCTCCTGGATCTCCGGGTCGGGCTCGGCCGCTCCGAGGCGCGGGTCGAGCTCGAGCGCCACCAGCTCGGGGATCGGCAGCCCCGCCTCGCGAATCAGCTCGCCGACGATCACCTCGGCGATCAGCGCCCGCAGACCCTGTCCGGCGCCGCGGAACTTCGCGACGTAGAGGCCGTCGTCGTCGGCCTCGACCAGCCCCGGCAGCGACCCGCCCTCGCGCAGCGGGGTCACGTAGCGGGTCGCCCGCACCCGCCGCAGCTGCGTGATCGCGGTCATCGGCGACCCTGTTTCTACCATCGAGCCCATGTTGCTCTCGGTTCTGGACCAGTCGCCGATCGCCGAGGGCAGCGGCGGCGCGCAGGCGCTGCGCAACACGATCGACCTGGCGCAGCTGGCCGACCGGCTCGGCTATCACCGCTACTGGGTCGCCGAGCACCACGGCGGGCCGATGCTCGCCGGCCCCTCGCCCGAGGTCCTGATCGGGCCGATCGCGTCGGCGACCGAGTCGATCAGGGTTGGTTCGGGCGGCGTCATGCTCCCGCACTACAGCCCGCTGAAGGTCGCCGAGTCGTTCACGATCCTCGCGGCGCTGTACCCCAGCCGCATCGACCTCGGGATCGGGCGCGCGGCGGGCACCGATCCGATGACGACGTTCGCCCTGCAGCGCGACCGCCGGCAGGCCTCGCCCGACGACTTCCCCCAGCAGCTGGCCGAGCTGCTCGCCTACCTCGAGGACGACCTTCCATCCGACCACCCGTTCCGCCACCTGGCCAAGACGCTGCCGGGGCTCTCCGAGCTACCGACCCCGTGGCTGCTGGGCTCCTCGGAGCAGAGCGCGATCTGGGCGGGCGAGCTCGGACTGCCGTACGCGTTCGCCGACTTCATAAATTCGTCAGGCGCGCCGCTCGCCGGCGTCTACCGCGAACGGTTCCAGCCGGTCCGCACCCTGCAGGCCCAGCGGACCGCGGTCGGCGCCTGGGTGCTGTGCGCGCCGACCGACGACGAGGCGGTGTTCCTCGCCGCCTCGAGCCGGATGGCGATGACGATGCTGCGGCGCGGACGGCTGATCGCGGTGCCGCCGCCCGAGCGCGCGGTCAAGTTCCTGCAGGCGGAGGGGATCCCGTTGCCAGGCCGTCCCGGAGGCCGGCGAACGATCGTCGGGACGCCGGAGAAGGTCCGCGCGGGGATCGAGGAACTCGCCGCCGAGTACCTTGCCGACGAGGTGATCGTCGTCACGATCACCTACGACCACGAGGCGCGGCGGCGCTCCTACGAGCTGCTCGCCGAGGCGCTGCACCTCGAGCCCCACGCCGCCGGCGCCGCCGTCTCCGTCTGACGGTTCCCTCCCCCGGCCACGGGTAGGATGCCGCCATGTCGAAGTGGGTGTACGACTTCGCGGAGGGCTCCAAGGACATGCGGGAGCTGCTCGGCGGCAAGGGGGCCAATGTCGCCGAGATGACGCAGGTGCTCGGTCCCGAGCGGGTGCCGGCGGGGTTCACGATCACGACCGAGGCATGCGTCGAGTACATGCGCGCCGAGCAGCGCGAGCCCGAGGGCATGTCCGACGAGGTCGCCGCCGCGCTTGCGCGGTTGGAGGAGCACACCGGCAAGCGGCTCGGCGACCGCGGCGATCCGCTGCTGGTGTCGGTGCGCTCCGGCGCGCGCGAGTCGATGCCCGGGATGCTCGACACGGTCCTGAACCTCGGGCTCAACGACGACTCGGTCAAGGGCCTGGCCGCCACCACCGACAACCCGCGGTTCGCGTGGGACTCCTACCGGCGGTTCGTGCAGATGTTCGGCAACGTCTCGCGCGGGATCGCAGGGGAGCGCTTCGAGGATGCGATCAAGGACGCCAAGGCCAAGCGCGGCGTGTCAGAGGACACCGACCTGGACGTCGATGCGCTGCAGGAGCTGACGCAGACGTTCAAGGCGATCTACTCCAACGAGACCGGCGAGCCGTTTCCCCAGGATCCGGCCGAGCAGCTGCGCCTCGCGATCCGCGCCGTGTTCGACTCCTGGGTCGGCGAGCGCGCGGTCGCCTACCGCCGGCTGAACCGGATCCCCGACGACTGGGGCACCGCGGTCAACGTCCAGCAGATGGTGTTCGGCAACAAGGGCGACACGTCGGGCTCCGGCGTCGCGTTCAGCCGCGACGAAGTCACCGGCGCGCCGGAGCCGTCGGGCGACTTTCTGCCCAACGCGCAGGGCGAGGACGTCGTCTCGGGCGTGCGCACCCCACGTGACATCGCCGAGGTCGTCCAGTGGCTCCCCGACGTGCACGCGCAACTGATGGAGATCCTGCGCACGCTCGAGCGCCACTACCGCGACATGCAGGATGTCGAGTTCACGGTCGAAGAGGGCAAGCTGTACATGCTGCAGACGCGCAACGCCAAGCGCCCCGCCCAGGCGGCGGTCCGCTTCGCGGTCGACGCCGTCGAGGAGGAGCTGCTGTCTCGCGAGGAGGCGCTTTTAACGATCGACCCCGGTGCGCTGGACGCGCTGCTGCACCCGACGTTTGACCCGCACGCCTCCTACCAGGTGCTGGCCCGCGGCGTCAACGCCTCGCCGGGCGCGGCCAAGGGCGCGATCGTGTTCACCGCGTCGGACGCCGTCAAGGCCGCCGAGGAGGGCCGCGACGTGATCCTCGTGCGGCCGTTCACCGACGCCGAGGACGTCGCCGGCTTCCACGCCGCCAAGGGGATCCTCACGTCCGAGGGCGGCAAGGCCTCGCACGCGGCGCTGGTCGCGCGCGGGATGGGCCGCCCGGCCGTGGTCGGCGCCCAGGCGCTGGCGATCGACCTGCACTCGAAGACCGTGTCGGTCAATACCCCGTCCGGGGCACATGGCGGCACGAGCCTGCACGAGGGCGACGCGATCGCGATCGACGGCACCAAGGGCCAGGTCACGATCGACGACGTGCCGCTCGTCGAGGCGCAGGTCGACGAGAACTTCGAGCGGGTGCTGGAGTGGGCCGACCAGCTCCGCCGCCTGTCGGTGCGCACCAACGCCGACACGCCCGAGGACGCGCGCCGCGCACGCGAGCTCGGCGCCCAGGGCATCGGCCTGTGCCGGACCGAGCACATGTTCATGGCCGAGGACCGCCAGCCGAAGATGCGGGCGATGATCATGGCCGACACCCGCGAGCAGCGCCAGCGCGCGCTCGCCGATCTCTTGCCGCTCCAGCAGCAGGACTTCGAACAGATCTTTGAGGCGATGGCTGGCCTGCCGGTGACCGTGCGACTCCTGGACCCGCCCCTGCACGAGTTCCTGCCAAACCTCGCCGACCTGTCGGCGCAGGTCGAACGGGCGCGCATCGAGGAGTCAGATGACCTGCCCGACCTGGAGCGGATGCTCGACCGGGTGCTCGACATCTCCGAAGAGAACCCGATGCTCGGCACCCGCGGCTGCCGACTGGGGATCCTCTACCCCGAGATCTACGAGATGCAGGTCCACGCGATCATGCGCGCGGCCAAGGCCGCCGACGAGCCGCCCCACCCCGAGATCATGATCCCGCTCGTCGACTACGAGCAGGAGCTGCAGATCATGCGCGACCTCGTCGTCCGCGTCGGCGAGCAGGAGGGGCTGACGGTCGGCTCCGACTACACGGTCGGGACGATGATCGAGCTGCCGCGGGCATGCTTCGTCGCCAACCTGATCGCGCGGCACGCCGACTTCTTCTCGTTCGGCACCAACGACCTCACCCAGACCGCGCTGGGGTTCTCACGCGACGACGTCGAGTCGAAGTTCGTGCCCGCGTACATGGAGCGCAAGATCATCGACCGCAGCCCGTTCGAGACGATCGACAAGCCCGGCGTCGGCTGGCTGGTGCGACTCGCAGCCTGGGTCGGCCGCGAGGCTCACCCGGGACTCAAGCTGGGGATCTGCGGCGAGCACGGCGGCGACCCCGAATCGGTCGAGTTCTTCCACCGCGCCGGCCTGGACTACGTCTCCTGCTCCCCCTACCGCGTGCCGATCGCGCGGATCGCGGCCGCGCAGGCGGCGATTACATACCCGATCGGCCGCTGGGACTGATCGCAACCACCTCTCAGCGCCGTAGCGTGATCGTGCGGGTGGCGGTCCGCGAGCGACCGGTGACGATCGTCGCCTTCGCGGTCACGAGCACCGGTACCTGCGTCACGCGCGGGCGCGCGAACGCGGCCACGACCTGCGGCGACAGCTTGATCGTCAGCTTCGCCGTGCCGCGCTTGCGCCGGGTGCGGGTCGCCGTGCCGAGCGTGATCGGATGGTGGGTCTTGCGCGGCTCCAGGTGCAACCGGCGTGCGGTCGCGGCGCTCAGGCGGGCAGTCACCGCACAGCTGGCGGCGGCCGACAGCCGGCAGCGGACCGCCAGCCGCCGGTCGTCGGCGGCGGTCTGCAGCCCGCCGGCCAATCGCACGACCGGTTGCGGCAGCGGCGTGTGTGGGCCGATCGGCAGTTGCGAGAGCGCGATCATGCCGACGTCGTTGGCGATCGGGTCGACGAACCACAGCGTGCGACCGGCCCCGAACGCGATCGCCGACGGGGCATAGGCGGCGCCGAGCCGCACCAGCTGGGTCGCGCCGGTCGCGGGTGCGATTCGGCCGATCCCCTTCGACCAGGTGAACCAGACGCCCCCGTCGGGACCGAGCGCCAGCGACCCGGGCGTCTCGTTGCCCGGCAGCCGCTTCAGCGTCGCGGTCCTGGTGCCGGCCGCGATCTCGCCGATCGCGCCCTTGGTCGAGGGGTTGTAGCCGCCGCCCGGCACGTACTCGGTGAACCACAGATTGCCCGTGCGGTCAAACGCCAGCGATGTCACCAACTTGGAGCCCGAGCCGTGGATGTGGACCGCGCGCACCTTGCCGCCGTTCGTGATCGACTTGACCGAAGAGCCGCCGTCGGCGAACCAGTTCGCGCCATTCGGGCCTGCGGCCATCGGCAGCGGCTGGAACTGGCCACCGAAGCGCGCGTTGCGGTAGTTGCGCACATGCCCGGTCGGCGGATCGACGCGGAACAGGCCGCCGGACACGGGCCCGCCACCCGCCCCCGAGAGGCTCGCGGCCCAGACGCCTCCGGCGCTGTCGGGCGCGATGTTCGTCGCCGACTGGTTGAGCCGGGCGTACAGCTGCGTGGAGACGCCGGTGGTCGCGATCTGGTCGATCGTCGAGCCGACGTTCGCCAGCGTCCAGAGGCTGCCGCCGCTGGAGACGATCGTCGTCGGGCCGTCGCCGTCGTGGCTGTAGACGGCGCGTTGGATCGGGAACTCCGCGACCGCGCCGTCGGTCGTGATGCGGCCGACCGCGAACGCGTTGCGCTCGTTGAACCACAGCGCGCCGTCGGGGCCGGCGACGATGTTCGACAGGCCGGCGCCGGGCGTCGGCACCGCGAACAGCTGCACGCTGGCGGCAGGCACGCGCACCGCGGACGGCTGGACATCCGCCGCGGCGCGAGCCGGCCCGGCCGCAAACGCAGACGCGAGCGCGCAGACCAGCGACAACGGGACCGCGACGAGTCGCAGCGCTAGCGCATACGCACGCCGCCCCTGGCCCCTGCTCAGATCGTGGGCAAGCCTGCCCGGCCGCAGGCCCGGAATGCAACCGGACACTGCGAGCACTGTATCGGTCACCTCGGGCGCTCGCGCCGCCGGTCCGGAGACACGGCCTGTATCGTTCCGCCCGTGGGCGAGGGGACGTCACCCCAGGGGCAGGCGCGTGACGCGGGTGGGCTCCGACGACGGGCGTTCATCGGCACGGGGCTTGCCGGTGCGGGCGCGGCACTGATCTCCCCCACGACGTCATCAGCGACCAAGACGCCGTCGGCGCCGACCGACCACACCGACGACGGCTCGCCGACCGCGGTCCCGCCGATCGGGCAGCTGCCGCTGCAGGCGCTGTATCCGAATCTGCCCGCGATCCCGGTCGACGCAGGCGAGGCGCTGCAGACGCTCTCCAAGCTCAGCACGCGCTCCCAGCAGACCGCTCAGGCCAAGCAGGGCCTGACGAGGAGGATCACGATCGGCGGCGTCACGCGCACCGCGTACGCGCTGTTGTTCGAGCCCGGCGCGGTCGGTTCGCGACCGCTGCAGCTCGACGAGCTGCGGACGCTGTTGAGCGACGGCTCGCACGCGACGCTCCCGCAGCGGTACATGCGACGGCTGCGCGAGCAGGACCGCGTGCGCCCGGCCGCTCGTACCAGCGGACCGCCGCCGTCCCTGGAGGCCCCCCAGCAGTTCGCGCTGTCCTGGACCACGATGCCCGACGTCGCCCAACAGGGGGCCGCGCTGCTGCCGGAGTGGTCGGCGTCGCTGACCGACCCGTCCGCGGCCACGGCCCAGTTCTGGCCGATGATCGCCCAGCACGGGTTGGCGTTCAACCTGCTGCTGCCAGAGCGGGTCAGGCCCGCGCGAGCGCCCGCGCTGCGCCGCATGTTCGGGTCGGCCTGGCAGCGCGAGCTGCAGGCGCCGTTCGCTCGCGGCGAGCTGTACGTGATCGACATGAGTCGCTTTACCTCGCTGACCCCACAGTCGGTGAACGGATCGGTGCGGTTCACGCCCGCGACCGTGACCGCGCTCGTTCGAGATCCGCAAACGAAGACACTGACGCCGGTCGCGATCTCGGTCACCGGCCCCGGCGGGACCAGGAGCACCGTGTTCACCGCCGCGCGATCGTCCGACGGTGCGTGGCTGTACGCGCTGCAGGCGGCCAAGACCTCGATCACCGTGTTCGGCATCTGGCTCGGACACGTCTACCAGTGGCACCTGGTGACGGCCGCGATGTTGATGACGATGATCAACGCGCTCCCCTCCACGCACCCGATCAGCGTGATGATGGCGCCGCATTCCGGTTCGCTGATCGGGTTCGACGACGTGCTCCTGCAGGCGTGGTCGCAGATCGGGCCGCCGACCTCGGTGTCGAGCGCGACGCAGTTTTTGTCGCTCGCCGACGATTTCGCCGCCGGGCGCTCCTACTTCGACGACGACCCGGCGGCGACGCTCCGTTCGCTCGGTCTGCGGCGCCGCGACTTCACCTCCAACACGCCCTGGGACCGATATCCGGTGGCGGCGCAGACGCTCGAAGTCTGGGATCTTGTGGCCGAGTACGTGGGGTCGATCGTGCGCGCGAGCTACCCGTCGGACGCGGCGGTCTCGGCCGACGCGGCGCTCCAGGCGTGGATTCAGACCGCCGCCGCGCCCACCACCGGCAACGTCCGCGGGCTGCGTGCGCCCCGCTCGCGTGCAGCGCTCGAGCGGATTCTGACGAGCCTGCTGTATCGCATCACCGTGCACGGCTCCTCGCGGATGTTCTCGGCCTCGAACCCGAGCCACACGTTCGTCGCGAACTTCCCACAGACGCTGCAGCGAACGGACATCCCAGGCCCGCACGAGCGCCTGAGCACGAGGCGCTTGCTCACCTATCTGCCGAACGTCGAGACGATCGGCGAGGCGGTCTCGTTCTACTTCACGTTCGCGTTCTCGCCACCGTACGAGCCGATCATCCCGCTCGGAGGGGTGCACTCGGAGCTGTTCTACCCCGGCGGTCCGCGCGCGCCACGCAATCGGGCACTGATCCGCTTCCGCAACGGGCTGCTCGGCTTCATGAGCCGCTACCAGCCCGACATGCGCCAGACGTTCCAGTGGCCGCGCGACATCGAGACCTGATCGTCTCCGACGGCCGCATGGACGGGCCACCGGCGCCGCGCTCGCCGGGGGCCCGATGCGTCAGCCGCCGACCAGGACCGGCTCGGCGGCGGGGTCGACCTCCGGCACGCCGGGGCGATACAGCATCCCGGTGACGATCGCGCCGGCGGCGAAGATCGCCGCCGCGACGTAGAACGCGACCGCGTAGCCATGAATCGGCGCCTGTGCGACCAGCTGGGCGGTCGGCACCCTGCCGTGCAGGTAGCTCGTCGTCGCCGACGCCGCCAACGTCGACAGCAGCGCGGTCCCGAGCGCGCCGCCGACCTGCTGGCAGGCGTTGACGGTCGCCGACGCGACCCCGGAGTCGTCGTCCTGCACGTCGAGCGTCGCCATGTTCATCGCGGTCGCGAAGATCAGGCCGAGCCCGACCGCCATCAGCAGCAGGCCCGGCAGGATCCCGCCGACGTAGCTTGAGTGCAGGCCGATCTGCGCCAGCAGCAGCATGCCGCCGGCGCCGCACAGCATTCCGACCGCGACCAGAACCCGCGGACCGATGCGATCGAGCAGTTGCGTCGTCGCGACGACCGCGACGATCATCACGAGCCCGGTCATCGGCAGGAACGCGAGGCCCGTCGTCACCGGCGAGTAGCCGCGGCTCTGCTGCAGGTAGTAGGTGAGGAACAGGAACACGCCGAACATCGCGACGGCGGCCAGCAGCATCGCCGCAAACGAGGCGCCGCGATTGCGGTCGGTGACGACCCGCAGCGGCAGCAGCGGTTCGGCGACGCGCCGCTCGATCGCCACGAACACGCCCAGCAGCACGACGCCGGCGGCGAGGAACGCGAGCGTCATGGCGTCGCCCCAGCTGGTCGTCTGCGCGTGGCTGAACCCGTAGACGAGCGCGAACAGTCCGAGCGTGATCGTCGCCGCGCCCGGCACGTCGATTCGCGGCCGCTCCTCGTGGACGTGATGCGCCAGCAGCACCAGCCCGCCGGCGATCGCGACCAGCGCGAACGCGAGGTTGACGAACATGCAGTAGCGCCAGCTCAGGTACTCGGTCAGCACGCCGCCGAGCAGCAGCCCGACGGACGCGCCCGAGCCCGCGATCGCCCCGTAGATGCCGAACGCCCGGTTGCGCTCGGCCGGATCGGTGAACGTCGTCGTCAGCAGCGACAGCGCGGCCGGTGCCAGCAGCGCCCCGAACGCGCCCTGCAGCGCCCGTGCGACCGCGAGCATCATGAACGACTGGGCGGCGCCGCCGGCGGCTGACGCGATCGCGAACCCGCCGAGGCCGATGATGAACGTCCACTTGCGGCCGAACAGGTCCGACAGCTTGCCACCGAGCAGCAGCAGGCTGCCGAACGCCAGCGCGTAGGCGGTGACGATCCATTGACGGCTGTCGTCGGAGAAGCCAAGCGCGTGCTGGGCGGATGGAAGCGCGACGTTCACGACGGTCGCGTCGAGCACGACCATCAACTGGGCGATCCCGAGGATCGCGAGGATCAGCCAACGGTGGTCGCGGGTGGTGGTGTTGGTGCTCATTTCAGAGTGTCTTTAGTCTTCGTTCGTGCCGAAATGGATTAGCCGTATCCGTTTCTGCGGAGGACTCTACCAGCAAAACGGATACTGTCAATCCGCTTTTGCTAGCGTGTGACCTGTGCCACACGCGAGCAGCGAGTCGCCGCGGCCGCTTCGGCGTGACGCGGCCCGCAACCGGCAGCGGATCCTCGAGGCCGCCGACGAGCTGTTCCGCAGGCGCGGTCTGAGCGCGTCGCTGAACGACATCGCCCATTACGCGGGCGTCGGCGTCGGCACCGTCTACCGCCACTTCCCCGACAAGGACCAGCTCGTCGAGGGCCTGTTCGAGCAGCGCTTCGAGGAGCTCGTGCGGCGCATGGAGGAGGCCGTCGCCGATCCCGACGCGTGGCACGGGCTGACGTCGTTCATCCGGTTCTCGACCGAGCTGCAGGCATCCGATCACGCGATCAAGGACCTCCTGACGGGCGGCCACGTGGGGCTTGAGCGGATCTCGCGGATCCGCGCGCGGCTGATGCCGATGGGCGAGGAGCTCGTCCGCCGCGCGCACGCGGACGGACAACTGCGGCAGGACATCGAGGCGGCCGACCTACCGGTGATCCAGGCGATGATGGGGCCGCTGATCGACGCATCGGCCGAGCTCGACCCCGACCTGCATCGTCGGTACCTGGACATCATGATCCGCGGGATCGCGGCGCGCCCGGAGCAAGAGCCGCCGCTGTCGACGCCGCCGCTTGCGCTTGACCGCGTCGACGAGATCATGGTCAACGTCAGCAGCGCGCGCCGCCGGTAGCCGCGTCCTACCGCCAGCGCATGCTGATCACCAGGTCAGCCCGTACCGGCGCGACGGAACTCCCCACCGAGGTCTCGACGAAGGTCCACCGGCCCTCCGGCTGACGCGGCCGCGCGACGGCTGACGTCCGCCGACGTCAGCCGCCCACCAGCTCGGCGAGATACGTCGCGGTCTCGCGCTCCTCCAAGCCTCCGTGATGGCCGCGGAACCAGCGCTCGCCCGCGGCCGCGGAGCGCAGCCAGGCCTGCCGCCCGGCGGCCGGCAGCACCGCGACGTCGCCGAGCCGCGCGCGCAGCCGCGGCCCGATCTCGTCGAACAGCTCGTCGGCGGCGAGCACCCGCGCGCGCTCGCCGAGTCGCTCGCGCAGGCCGTCGATCACGTCGCCCCGCGCGCCCGGTACGACGTGCAGGAACGCGTCGCGCGAGGACCCCGCCGGCCGCGGTTGGCTGAGCAGCCCCGGCAGCTGCGGCCAGAGCTCGTCGAGGTAGTCGACGCGGTCGGGGCTGACCGTGACCTGACCGTGGTCGGCGCACAGCAGCACCGACAGCCGCGACGGCGCCTGCCCGGCCCCGAGCGCCAGCTCGAGCGCGTCGAGCGCGGCGCGTGCCGCGTCGGCGAACTGCAGCGAGTCGGGGCCGTGCTCGTGGCCGGCGGCATCGATCCGATCCCAGTACAGGAAGCCGTACGCGTATCCGCGGCCCGCGTCGAGCGCGTCGAGGAGCAGCCGCACGCCCTGACTCAGATCGGCGAACACGGTCCGGTCGGCGCCGCGTGTCGCCATCGCGGTGTACGTCGAGCCATCGATGTGGTGGGGCTGGACGACCAGCGCGCGGCAGCCGAGCGTCTCGTAGAGCGTCGGTCCGGGCGCCAGCGCGTCGGGATCCAGACGTCCCGCGAGACTGTCGCGGGCATGCCCGCCGGCGACGTCGAACAACAGCGGGCAGATCATCTCGCCCAGCGACGGCTCGAAGATGTTCCACTCGTACAGGCCGTGCTCCTGCACGGGCAGGCCGTAGTGCATGGTCGTCACGTGCGCGGTCGTGGTCGCGGGGAACTGGCTGCGCAGCGGCGTCAGCGCAAGGCGGCGGACGAACGGGTGGCGCTCGTGGCGGGCCAGCAGCTCGGCGCCGAGGCCGTCGAGCATGATCAAGGCGACGCGCTCGCCGGCCGCGACGCGGCGCCTGATCTCGGTCGGAATCGTCGCGAACGAGTCCATGTCGGACCTACAGTGTGCGCCCGCGGCGGGTGCGGGGTCGTGCGGCCGTCCGCGCCGCGCGGTGGTCAGCCGCTTTGGGCCTGCGAGGTCGCCAGCTCGGCGCCGCGCTCGTCGAGCGCGCGGACCGCCAGCCACGGTGGCGCGCGGTCGACCGTGATCGCGGTCTCGAAGCCGTGCACCTCGTGGACGCCGAGCGGCGCCAGCCGGTCCCGGCGCTCGCCGCCGAGCAGCTGCCATGCACGGTGGACGGTCGCGCCGTTCCAGCTGACGTACACGGTCGCATGGGCGCCAGACCGCTGCACGGCGATTCGCGGCGGCCAGTACGGCCGTCCCTGCCAGCGCTGCTGGAAGGCGCGGTAGGAGTTCAGGCCGACCGGCTCCAGGCGGGCGTCGACCAGCACCCTGCCGCGACGGTCGTACTCGGTGAACCAGGTCGACACCCCCCACCCGACGAAGTAGCCGCCGTTCCGCATCTTCTGGACGGAGCCGAGCGAGCTCGAGTACACGCGGGGGCGGTGATGGATCTCGCGCACGAACCGCACCCGGCGCCGGCGCTGGGAGACGTGCAGCACCAGCGCTCGTGATTGCGCGACCTCCTGCGGGGGGCCGCCCTGGTTGTCGAAGATCGTGAACAGGCCGCCGCCGTGCGGGACCACGTGGTGCTGGAAGCGAAACGTCGTCCCGGCGCCCATGTGGAAGTCGCTGTCCCTGCCGCCACAGGTCCAGATCACGCGACCGCTGTCGCGGTCGACCTTGTAGAAGGCCCAGGTGTTGCGGCCCGAGATGATCAGGTTGCCGTCGTCGGGATCGACCTCGATCGTGTTGATGTGGAAGTAATCCCACGAGTTGGAGACCTGGTCGGGCGGGTTCTCGTAGGACGCCGCCAGCGGCACGTGATCGTTGGAGCGCCACTGCAACAGCACCCGCCCGGTCGCGATGTCGACCTCCTGGGCGACCCCGTAGAAGTAGGGTCCCTCCTGCGGTCCGTCGATCGCGCGCGGCGTCGCGATCTCGGTGTGGCCCGTGCCGTACGCCGACAGCAGCGCGGTTCCGCGCGACGTCAGCCGGAACTCGTGCAGGTCACCGGAGTAGCCGTTGCCGGCGCGGACCACCGCGACCTGGCGGTAGGACTGGTCATAGAGGTGGTAGTTGCCCTGCCCGTGGCCGGACACCATCGCGCCGAGCCAGTACGTCATCACCGGCTCGCCCCGGTAGCGCTGGACGCGGACGTTGAAGATCCGGCGGCCGTTGCCGCCGTGGTCGGAGACCGGCTCGAAGTAGGCGACCTGGCCACGGCGGTCGAGGATCAGGGCGCCCTGCTGGCCGGTGCCGGCGTGAACGTCGGTGAAGACGTGGTCGTCCGACCGCCGCCTGGGCGCCGTCACGACGCGGATCGCCGGCGGCCTCAGATCCGGGCGCGACCGAAACCCGTCGCTGCCGGCGGCGCTCGCCGTGCTGGTGGAGCCGGCGCTCGCCCCGGGTCCCACGCTCGCCCGGGTCCCGGAGCCGCCGCATGCCGCCAGCCCGGCGCCGGTGCCGAGCGCACCGAGCGCCGCCAGGAAGCGCCGGCGGTCGATCGTGGGCGGCGGCGCCGTCATGCTCGCACCCGTACGAGCGCCGAACGGGATCCCGCCACGGCGCCGGACGCGCTGATGGGTTCGACCGCGATCTTGTTCGGCGCACGCGGCAGGTGGATCTCGGTCTCGAACCCGTGCGCCTCGGCGACGCCGAGCGCGTGCGCGCCGGCGCCCTCGAGCACGGCCCAGGCGCGATGCTCGGTCGAGCCGTTCCAGCTCGCGTACAGCCGCGCTCCGCGGCCGTGGCGGACGACCGCGAGCCGGGGCGGGTCGGCCGGGACGCCCCGCCAGGCGTTTTGGAAGGCGCGGTAGGAGAGCACCTCCGGCGCCGCCAGCTTGACATCGAGCACCGGCTCGCCGGCGCGGTCGTATTCGGTGAACCAGGTCGAGTCGCCCCAACCGACGAACACGTTGCACGGGTAGTCGCCGAGCGGCTGCACCGAGCCCTCGGCCTCGGACAGCACCGGCGGCCGGTGGCGATACTGGCGCACGAAGCTGACGCGTCGGCGGCGCTCGTCGACGCGGAGCACGAGCGCGCGCGACTGCTTGGCCTGGTTCGGCGGCCCGCCCTCGTTGTCGAAGATCGTGAACAGGCCGCCGTCGTGCGGGACGACGTGGTGCTGGTAGGCGAAGTGGGTGTCGTGGCCCATCGCGAAGTCCGTCTGGCGGCCACCGCAGGTCCACAGCACCCGGCCGCTGTGGCGGTCGATCTTGTAGAACGACCACGTGTAGCGGCCGCTGATGATCAGGTTGCCGTCGGAGGGGTCTACCTCGATCGAGTTGATGTGGAACGAGTCCCACACGGCCTCGGGGCCGGCCGGTGGCACGGGTTGATAGGAGGCCGAGAACGGCACGTGCCGGTCCGAGCGCCATTGCAGCAGTACGCGGCCGGTGGCGACGTCGACCTCCTGGGCGACGCCGTAGAAGTACGGGCCGGTGCGGGCCGGGCTGTCGCGTCCCGCCGGAAGCTCGGCGACGCCACGCCCGTACGCGGTCAGCAGCGCCGTCCCGCGGTCGGTGAGCCGGAACTCGTGCAGGTCGCCGAGGTAGCCGTTGCCGGCATGGACCTTCGTGAGCAGCCGGTAGCGCTCGTCATAGAGCTCGTAGTGGCCCTGCCCGTGCCCGTACACGGTCGCCCCGATCCAGTGCGTGAGCACCGGCCGTGAGCGGTAGCGCTGGACGCGCACGTTGAACGCCCGCAGCGTCGTCGTCCCGCCCGACGAGACCGGCCTGAAGTACACGAGCCGTCCGGCCCGATCGATGATCAGCGGCCCCTGCTGACCGGTGCCGGCGTGTACGTCGGTGAACACGTACGTTCCGCGGCCCGGCTCGGCGGGGCGCCTGGCGACCTCGATCGGCGGCGGGCGCAGCTCCGGCGCCGAGCGCAGTCCGTGCGATTCGTTGGAGCGCAGCGTCGCGACGATCTGCCCGCGGTGGTGGCGGTCGCCGGCGCCGCCGCAGGCCGCGAGCCCGACACCGGCGCCGGTCGCCGCGGCCGCCGCCAGGAACGCGCGGCGGTCGAGCTTGCCGGCAGGAGACGATGGGGACGGATGAGCGTGGTCGGCCATGATCGATCGGCAGCACGGCGTGCCGTCCTGCCGGCGCCGGGCTGATGGTAGTTTCGGGCGCGCCGGCGCGGCGCCGCGTGGGTCGCGGTCGCGGGGTCGCGGGGTCGCGGGGCTACCGCGCGCCGAGCTCGTCGCGCAGGCGCTGCAGCACCTGCGTGTAGATCCGCCGCAGGCCCTTGGGCGCGAAGAAGCCCTCGAACAGGCCGGCTATCCCGCCGGCGCCGTCCCAGGAGCTCTCGATCGTGACGTGCGAGCCGCCCGGCGCCGGGTCGACCGACCAGACCGACTCGAACGAGGACATGCGATCGCTCTCGTGCAGGCGCGTGCCGCGCTCCTGCACCTGCAGCCGGTAGTCGCGCTCGCGCCCGCCGGCGGCGAAGTGGTAGGCGTACACGGTCCCGTCGCCGGTGCCGCCCTCCTCGACTCGGTAGGCGCTGTAGTTGTCGGTCAGGATCCGCGGGCGGTTGTCGTGGTAGTCGCGTAGGAACGCGAACACGACCTCGGGGTCGGCCGGCAGTTGCGCGCCGGCGCTTGCTTTCACCTTGGACATCGATCTCAGTCTGGCAGCCCTGGCCGACAGCGGATCGATACGGTTCGCGACCATGCTTGCCGTCTACGCCGCCTCCATCGACCGCGACGACCCGCTCTCGGGGCTCGTCGTCGGCGACCGCCCGGAGCCCGAGCCGCCTGACGGGTGGACGACCGTCACCGTCAAGGCCGCCGCGCTCAACCACCACGACCTGTGGTCGCTGCGAGGGGTCGGCCTCGGCGCCGAGCAGCTGCCGATGATCCTCGGCTGCGACGCTGCCGGCCTCGACGAGAACGGCAACGAGGTGCTCGTCCACGCGGTCATCTCGTCGGACTCCTGGCGCGGGGACGAGACGCTCGATCCGCGTCGCTCGCTGCTGTCCGAGCGCCATCAGGGGGCGCTCGCCGAGCGCGTCGCGGTGCCGACTCGGAATGTGATCCCAAAGCCTCCCGAGCTGTCGTTCGAGCACGCCGCCTGCCTGCCGACCGCATGGCTGACGGCCTACCGGATGCTGTTCACACGCGGCCATGTCGTGCCCGGCATGACCGTGCTCGTGCAGGGCGCCGGGGGCGGCGTCGCGACCGCGCTGATCGTCCTCGGCTCCGCCGCGGGCGCCCGCATCTGGGTGACGTCGCGCTCGGCCGACAAGCGCGAGCAGGCGCTCGGGCTCGGCGCCGAGCAGGCGTTCGAGTCGGGCGCGCGGCTGCCCGAGCGAGTCGACGTCGTGATGGAGACCGTCGGCGAGGCGACCTACCGGCATTCGATCCGCTCGCTGAAGCCCGGCGGCACGCTCGTGATCTCGGGCGCCACGTCGGGTGACGCACCGCCTGCCGAGCTGACCCGCGTGTTCTTCCTGCAGCTGACCGTGACCGGTTCGACGATGGGCACCAGCGACGAGCTCGCGCGCCTGATCCGGTTCTGCCTCGAGCGCGACGTCCGCCCGACGATCCATTCGACGATGCCGCTGGCCGACGCGCGCGCGGGCTTTGAGGCGATGCACGCCGGCGAGGTCGTCGGCAAGATCGTGTTTACGACCTGAGCTGAGGCGCCAGCAGGAACGAGGCGTGCACCTCATCTGCTCCTGCCTCGTCGTTGCCCACGATCCAGCGGGCCGGGCCATCCGCGACCCATCGCATCGCCCCGGGCTGAGCGGGCGCGCGGTACTCGAGCTCGACGTCGAGCGGCAGCGGTGGATCCTCGGTTGAAGGTCGGCGCTGGAGCAGCTCCTCCTCCAACGGGAGCCAGTAGGCGGCGTTGTTGACATGCTCGGCGAGGTCGCATTCGGTCGCGCGGAACCGCCACGGCGATGACTGGCGCTGCTCGGCCGGCGGCGGCGCCGGGTGGCGCAGGCGGGCGGTGATGCGCCGCTGCGGCTCCGGGCCCGAGTAGGTGGTGATCTCCGCCTCGGTGAGCGGGAACGGCATTCGGCGCTCGGGGTCCAAGTGCACCCATAAGGACATCCCCTCGACGTCGGGTCGGCCGCGGGGCTGGTCGGCGTCCATTGCGCCGGCGTTCCTCGCATCGACGCCGGCGTTACCTGCATCGGCGCCGGCGTCCGCTGTGTCGGCGCCGGTGGCCGCTGTGTCGGCGCCGCTGGCCGCCGTGTCGGCGCCGGCGTTGCCGCCCTCGCTGTCCACGCGCCAGAGGTCGGTCCGCCGCTCGGCCCACATCCGCCCGAGGCCGGTGATGAACGTCGTCAGCCGCAGCTCCTCGCCGAACCGCGGCCACCGGTTGACGCGGATCCGCGTGCGGCGCACGACCCACACCGCCACCGACTCCAGCCCGACGTCGCGGATGTCGGCGTAGGCGACGTCTTGCTGCCAGCGCGCGAGCGCGTCGAGCCGCGCCCGGCCGCTCGGCGCACAGTCGGAGATCGTCGCCAGCGCCGTCCCCGAGAACTCGCGGACCCCGGCCTGACGCGGGAAGAACTCCCTGGACGGCTCGGTCACCTCGCGTCCACCGTCGTCATCTCGGCGGCACGGTATCGCACGCCCGGAGGCCGTCTCCGAGTGCCGCGGCCGTGGCGGCGGGCGCGTACGGCAAGATTCCCGGCCGATGAAGACGTTCCGGCACTGGGTCGACGCGCTGCCGCTGCCGACCAACCCAGGTGGCCTCGTGTACGGCACGATCCTGGTCGCGGCGCTGCTGTCGGCCGAGAGCGCGAAGGTCCATACCTACTGGGAGACGCTCGCCGGGGTCGCCCTCACCGAGATCATCTACTGGCTGGCGCTGTCCTATTCGGAGTTTGCCGGCCATCGCGCCGCCGAGGGCGAGGCGTTCACGGTGGCGGGGTTCTGGCGCAGCGCCGAGCACGAGTTCGCGGTCTCCGAGGGCGCGCTGGTACCGCTGGTGGTGCTGATCGGCTGCTGGATCGCGGGCGTCGACCTGTACAACGGGATCCGGCTGGCGATCTGGGCCTCCGCGGCGATGATCGTCGTCACCGAGGTCGTGATCGGCGTCCGCTCCGAGCAGCACGGCCGCGAACTGGCCGTCAGCGGGCTGCTGGGAATCGTGTTCGGGCTGCTCGTGATCTCGCTGCGCCTGATCCTCCACTGACGCCCTGATCCGGCACCGACGGCGCAGAGCGCCCGTTCGCGTTGGACGTCGGGGCCCGCCGGTCATCCGTTAGCGTCAGCAGCCATGAGCTCTGAGTCTTCGAAGATCAACGGCGGCGCTCTCTGGCAGCCGCAAGCACAGATGGCCACCGCCCTCGCCAACCGCGTCACGATCGTCGGCGGCGAGGGATCCTGGCTGGTGACCGACCAGGGCGTGCGGCTCCTGGACGCGCCCGCGGGCCTGTGGCACGCGAACATCGGCCACGGCCGTGAGACGGTGGCCCAGGCCGCCGCCGAGCAGATGCGCAAGCTCGAGACGTACCACACATTCGGCAACTTCGTCAACGACCAGGCGGTCTCGCTCGCCGACCGCGTCGCCGCGATCGGCCCGATCGAGGACGCCAAGGTGTTCTTCGTCTCCGGTGGCTCGGACGCGATCGACACCGCGTCCAAGCTCGCGCGCCGCTACTGGCAGCTGCGCGGCGAGACCAACAAGCGGATCATCATCAGCCGCGAGTGGGCCTACCACGGCCTGCACGGGTTCGGCACCTCGATCGCCGGCATCCCCTACAACCGCGAGGGTTACGGCTCGGAGTCGCTGATCCCCGAGACGGCGCGCGTGCCCGCCAACGACGCCGACGCGCTCGAGGATGAGATCGCCCGCCTCGGCCCCGACCGCGTCGCCGCCGTGTTCGCCGAGCCGATCATCGGCACCGGCGGCGTGATCCTGCCCGCTGAGGGGTACCTGCAGCGCGTCGAGGCGATCTGCCGCGAGCACGACGTGCTGTTCGTCGCCGACGAGGTGATCACCGGCTTCGGGCGCACCGGCGAGATGTTCGCGACGGGGCTGTTCGACCTGCACCCGGACATGCTCGTGATCGCGAAGGGCATCACCTCCGGGTACGCGCCGCTGGGCGGCCTGCTGGTCGCGCCGCGCGTGTGGGAGCCGTTCTTCACCGACGAGGCGCCGATCTTCCGCCACGGGGTCACGTACTCGGGCCACGCGACCGCCTGCGCGGTCGCGCACGCCAACCTCGACGTGCTCGAATCAGAGGATCTCGTTCAACGCGTCAAGGCGCTTGAGCCGGTGCTCACGCGGGCGGTGCAGCCGTTGGCGGCCCATCCGCTCGTCACCGACGTCCGCAGCGGCATCGGCCTGCTCGCCGGCGTGCAGCTGGCGCCCGACGTCGACTCGGCCGCGGTCGCGCGGGCGTGCCTGGACGAGCGCGTGGTGATCCGCATCATCACCAACAACACGATCCAGATCTCGCCGCCGTTCGTGATCGAGGAGGACGAGCTGTCGCGGATCGCCGATGCGATCGCGACCGCGCTGGACCACGCCGCCGAGCTGGTCGAGACCGGCTGAGCCGGAGACTGCCGTTCCGGAGATCGTCGCTACGGCGATCTCCGCAACGTACGGTCGGACCCACCCACTAACGTTCCCGGCGTGACGGAGGCCGTGACCGGCGTCAAGACGGGCGCCGTGCCCGATCGCAACGGCACGGTCGCCGCCGAGCAGCGGACGCTCATCTGCGCCCACCGTGGGGCCAGCCGGGGCCTGCCCGACAACTCGCTGCGCTCGTTCGAGGCGGCGATCGCGTCCGGCTGCGAGCTGATCGAGTCAGACGTCCGCGCCGATCGTCGCGGAGGGCTGGTGCTTGCGCACGACCGCGTCCGCGTGGCCGCCTCGGCGCGCTCGCGAGGCTCGGTCGCGACGGCGACGATCGTGCCCGATCCCACCCCGTTGCAGGACCTGCTGGAGCTCGCCCGCGGCCGGATCGGCCTCGACCTCGAGATCAAGGAGGCGCGGGTCGTGCCGGCGCTGCTGGAGGCGATCGCCGGCTGGAGCGGAACGTTGGTGCTGACCTCGTTCGATCCGGCCGCGATCCGCGCCGTGCGCGAGCAGGACCCATCGCGCACGACCGGCCTGATCGCCGGGCCGATGCACATCGGCAACCCGCTCACCGACGCCGTCGTCTGCGGCGCCGACATGCTCGTCCTGTCCGAGCGCCGCGCGACCGCGAAGCTGCTCGCCACCCGGCGGCTCCCGATCTGGGTGTGGACCGTCAATCAGCCGGCGCGCCTGGCCCGCTGGCTGGCCGAACCCGCGGTCGAGTGCGTGATCACCGATGATCCGGCGACCGCGGTCGCGGTGCGCGACGGGCTGCGCGGCTGACCACCGTTGGCCGCCGCGCCACGGCTGCCGGCTGCCGGCTGCCGGGTTGCCGTGGCTCGGACGGATAACCTCGCGGCTCGATGAGCGAGCTGCGACCACGGGGATTTGCCTCCGACAACGCCGCCGGCGTGCACCCCGAGGTGCTCGCCGCGATCGCCGCCGTCAACGACGGCCACGCGCTCGCCTACGGTCACGACCCGTACACGCAACGGATCGAGGCGAAGGTCGCCGCGCAGTTCGGCGATCGCGCACGCGCGTTCTTCGTGTTCAACGGCTCGGCCGCGAACGTGCTGTCGCTGCGCGCCGCCTGCCGGCCGTGGGAGGGCGCGATCTGCGCCGAGAGCGCGCACGTCAACGTCGACGAGTGCGGCGCCGCCGAATCGCTCGCCGGCATCAAGCTGCTGACCGTGGCGACCGACGACGGCAAACTCACACCCGCACTCGCCGAGCGCCGCCTGGAGCGGATCGGTGACGAGCACGTCGTGCAGCCGCGCGTGCTGACGGTCTCGCAGTCGACCGAGCTCGGAACGGTGTACGACCCCGGCGAGCTGCGTGCGCTGGCGTCGTTCGCGCACGAGCACGGGCTCGTGCTCCACGTCGACGGCTCGCGGCTGACGAACGCCGCCGCCGCGCTCGGGGTGTCGCTGGGCGAGGCGAGCACCGCCGCCGGTGCCGACATCGTCTCCTTTGGCGGCACCAAGAACGGCCTGCTCGGCGGCGAGGCGGTCGTATTCGCCGATCCGCGGCTCGCCGACGGCTTTCTCTACCTGCGCAAGCAGACGCTGCAGCTCGCCTCGAAGATGCGCTTCATCGCCGCGCAGTTCGACGCCTACCTCGATGGCGAGCTGTGGCGGCGCAACGCCACACATGCGAACGCGATGGCGGCTCGTCTGCGCGATGCGGTAGCCGCGATCGACGGCGTGCGGCTCAGCCGCGAGACGCGGGCGAACGTCGTGTTCGCGACGCTGCCCGCCGAGGCGATCGAGCCGCTCCAGGATCGATTCTCGTTCTACACCTGGGACGAGCGCACCAACGAGGTCCGGTGGATGTGCGCGTGGGACACGACCGAGCCGGACGTCGACGCGTTCGTCGACACGATCGCGCAGCAGCTGGCCGGCGACCCCACGCGGGCCTGAGCCACGTGGTGCGCTGAGGCGCGGGACCGTCAGCCGGTGGTGCTGCCGCCTCCCTCGGTGCCAGCGCTGCCGCCTGAGCGTTCCGTGCCCGCGCCGCCCGGCTCGCCCAATGTGTCGGCGCGGCCGCCCGCGCCGCCCGGCTGCCCGGGCGCGTCCGCCGGGCCGCCCGCGCCGCCCGGCTCGACCAGCGTGTCAGTGCTGCCGCCCGCGGCGCCCGCCTGGCCGGGCGCGTCGGCGCCGCCGCCCCTGCCTTGCTCGTCCATCCTGTCGACCGCCTCATCGGCCTTGCGCTGGGCCTTGTCGATCTGGTCGCTGTACTTGCCGCGCGTCCGCCGGTCGGCCTCCTCGGCGACCTTGTCGACCGCCTGGTGGGTCTTGTCCTTGTTGGACGCGATCGCTCCCTGGCCCTGCTTGAAGAGGCTCTTCAACCTGTCAGCGAGTGCCATTGCCGCTCCCTTCACCGAAGGTGAGTGTTCAGACCAGCGTATCGCCGGGGTGCCCACTTTCAAGCACGCCGGCGCTGGGGCGTCAGTACCAGTCCTGAACGGTGAACGACCAGCGCGCGTCGCCGGACGCCGGGTCGACCTTCACCTGATAGCTGCCGGGGCCGGTGTCGAACACCTGAGTCTGATGGTTGCCGTCGCTGAGATCGAACGTGTCGACGGTGTTGCCGGAGCCGGTGTCGGAGATCTCGGCGCTCGAGCGCGAGCAGAAGATCCACAGCGTGCACGACTTCTCGTCGCGCACGTCGTAGACGAGCCGGAAGCGGCTGCCCTCGATCTGGAACACCGGGGAGCTTTTGCCCGTGAACCTGGTGACGGTCTTCCAGCTCGGGACCTCCGCCACTCTGAGCGTGACCGTCGACCCCTTCCTCAGCCACTTTGCGACCCTTGATTCGGCGCGGACGCTGCCGGCCGCGTGCCCGGGCCAGGCCACCGGGATCATGTGCACGTGCAGGTGATTGCGGCGCAGCCTGGCGGTGGCGGCGGCGCTGCTCATGCCGCGGACGTCGGGGACGCGCGTGCGCGGGATCGTCGCGCGGTGAGCGCCCGATCCGGACCCGGCCAGGAGCGCCACCGCAAGCCCGCCGCCGACAACCGCGAACGCGGCCACGAGCGCGCCGATCGCGCGGCGGCGCGCGGGCGGGTTGTGGTTCGTGCGCGGCGACACGAGCGGACCCGGGCGGGTGTCGCCGGGCCGGTGGGCGACGACCGTCTGACCGGGGCGGCGCGGCGGCGTCGGCGCCCAGCGAGGCGCTTGGCGGCCGCCCGGCTGGCCCGCGGGCTCGCTGCCAGCGGACGCGTGGCCAGCCTGGCGAGCGGCGGACGCGCGGTCGGAAGCCAGCCGATTGCCGGATTCGCGACCGGTCGAGCGGCTCTCCCCGGATCGCCCGGAGTCGCCCGGGCCGTCGAGCGTCGCCGTGCCGGCGGCGCCCCCTGGTCCGGCGCCGGCGCCTACGCGCGTGCCGGCGGCCGCTCGTGCGCTGACCGGCGGCCGCAGGCCGGCACGCCGCTTGCGCGATCCCGACAGCAATCGAGCGCCGACGCTCTCGGCGCGCCGGCGGCCGCGCTCGGCGGCACGGCGGCGCGCGTCGACGAGCGCGTCGGCCATCTCCCCGCAGTCGCGGTAGCGCGTCGCCGGATCCTTGGCGAGCGCGCGCGTGACGATCCGTTGCAGCGGCTCGGGCACGGTCGCCGGCAGCGGCGGCGGCGGGTCGTACAGATGGCAGAGCGCCAGGTCGACGGCCAGCTCCGCGGCGAACGGCCGCTTGCCGGCGAGCATCTCGTAGAGCACGACGCCGGCGCTGTAGACGTCGGTGGCAGGCGTCGCCGCGCGGCCGCGGCTCTGCTCGGGCGCCATGTACGCGGGCGTGCCGACGATCGTCTGCGAGCCGGCGCCGCTTGAGCCCTCCGCGAGGCCGGCCACGCCGAAGTCGCCGACCTTCACCTCGCCGTCGGCCGACAGCAGGATGTTCGGCGGCTTGACGTCGCGGTGGACGATCCGCCGCGCGTGCGCAGCGGCGAGCGCCCGGCACAGCTGGGCGGCGATCTCGGCTGCCTCCCACGGCGCGATCGGGCCGTCCGCGAGCCGCTGCGCGAGGTTGGAACCGCGCACCAGCTCGGACACGTAGTAGCGGCCCTGGGGGGCGTTGCCGACGTCGTAGATCTGCACGATGCCGGGGTCCGAAACCCGCGCCAGCAACCGCGTCTCGCGCTCGAACGTCGCCACCCACTCGGGGTCGTCGGCCCACCACGGCTTGATCACCTTGACCGCGACCGGCCGGTCGAGCCGGCGATCGCGTCCCTCATAGACGCGGCCGAACGCCCCCTCGCCGATCACGGCGTGAAGCTCGTATCGGTCGTCGAGGGCCGAGCCCGAGAGATCAGGAACGCGCGGCATGCCGGATTGCGGCCACTCACGGTACAGGGTGCAACCCGCCCGGCTCGCGGCTACTACCAGTGATGCCGCCGTCGCCGGAACCTCCGCAAGTTGCTGCGGAGGGGTCGCAGCAACTTGCGAAACTTCGCGTCGGTCAGTTGGCCGCTCGGCAATTCGGCCGGATCACACGTGCTCGGCTACGCGCGCTCGGCGTCAGCGACTCGACAATCCGCGACTGGACACGCGCTGGCTACCTGCATCCGCGCCTACGAGGCGTCCATGCGGTCGGTCATCCGGGTCGGACTGTCGCGTCGGATCTGTTCGAAGCCGTCCTGTTCGCCGGCCCCGGCGCAATGGTCTCGCACAAGACCGCAGCATGGTGGTGGGCTCTGATCGAACACCCATCGCCGCTCATCCACGTCTCCACGCCACGCCGCCGCAGAGGGCCACGCGGAATCATGCTGCACAGCGAGCGCGACCTCCCGCGCGTCGACCACAAGGGCATCCCCACGACAACGCCGAATCAGACCGTGTTCGATCTCGCCGCGACGTGCGCCGACGAGCCGGTGCTCGTCCGCGTCGCCCTCGCCGAGCTCGACTTCCGGGGCGCGTACGACCCGGACGCGTTGCTGGCCCTGTGCCGCCAGGGCCTGCCGGGCAGCGCCCGCCTGCGCGACGCGATTGCCCACTTCGACCCGCGCTTCGCGATGACCCGCAGCCGTTTCGAACGCAACTGGATCGTCTACTGCGAGCGCACCGGCACGCCCAAGCCGGACGCAGTCAACGTCCCAATCCACGGAATCCGCTCCGACAACGTCTACTACGACGCCGAGCTGATCGTCGAGCTCGACGGCCTCGGCAACCATCAGTCGCCCGCGCAGGTCCGTCGCGACCGCCGCAACGACCGCACGTTGCGCCGCCACGGCTGGCTCGTGCTCCGCTACACCTGGCCCGATGTCGAGCAGGATCCCGTGGGCGTCCACGCCGACGTCGTCGCCGCCCTGGCCGCCCGGACCGGCTGACCGCACAACAACCCGTCAGCCCGTGTTGCGCAACCCGGACGCGATCCCGTTGATCGTCAGCCGGCTCACGCGCCGCAGCTGCTCAGAGGAGCCGTCCCCCGAAGCGGAAGCCGGAGGCGAAGCCGACGCGGCCGCCCGCAGCCGCCGCGTCAGCTCGACCTGCACGAACGACAGCGGGTCGACCACCGGATTGCGCCGATCGATCGACGCCTGCAGCACCGGATCCGCGTCCAGCAGCCGCGAGCCACCGCCGAGCGCCACGAGTTCCGCGATCGTCAGCTCGAGCTCGGCCTCCAACTCGCGCCAGATCCGGTCGCGCGGCGAAGCGTCGTCCCACAGCGCGACGTAGCGCCGTGCGATCTGCAGGTCGGCCTTGGCGCAGCCCATCTCGGCGTTGGACAGGACGCCGGCGAAGAACGGCCACTGGTCGCGGATCGTGCGCAGCAGCTCGATCCCGTGGCGCTCGCGGGCGCCGCGCAGCGCGGTCCCGAGCCCGAGCCAGCCCGGCAAGAGGATCCGCGACTGCGTCCACGAGAACACCCACGGGATCGCGCGAAGGTCGTCGATCCCCGCCGCTCGCGACCGTCGGGCCGGCCGCGAGCCGAGCCGCAGCTGCGAGATCTCGGCGACCGGCGTCACCGCCTCGAAGAACGCGACGAAGTCCGGATCGTCGACGACCGCGCGGTACTTGGCCTCCGACTCGGCCGCCATCTCCTCCATCAGCGGATGAAAATCGATCCCACGCGCCGGCCCGCCCGGCCGCGCGGTCTCGAGCGTCGCCGACGTCGTCAGCTCGAGCTCGCGGTGAGCGATCTCCGGCACCGCGTACTTGGCCGACAGCACCTCGCCCTGCTCGGTCATCTTCAGCCGCGCGCCGACGGTGCCGGGCGGCAGCGCTCTGATCGCGCGGTTGGTGGGGCCGCCGCCGCGGCCGACGGCGCCGCCGCGACCGTGGAAGAACAGCAACTCGACGCCGTGCTCGTGCACGACCTCGGCGATCTGGACCTGCGCCGTGTACGCCGCCCACGCCGACGCCAGATAGCCCACGTCCTTGTTGGAGTCCGAGTAGCCGACCATCACCTCCTGCTCGTCGCCGACCGCGCGCAGCGCCTGCCGGTACACCGGCATCGCCAGCAGCCTGCCGATCGTTTCGCCACCGGCCGCGAGCGTCGCGCCGGCCTCGAGCAGCGGCACGATCCGCAGCTGCGCGCCGCCACCGCCGGCCTCGCACAACGACGTCTCCTTCATCAGCAGCAGCACCTCGAGCAGATCCGCGGGCCGTTCGGTGCCCGACACGACGTAGGCCTGGATCGCGCCGCGGTTGGCGCCCGCCAACGTCTCACGCAGCATCCGGAACGTCTCGATCGTCTCGCGCGTGGACGGCGTGAAGTGCTCGATGTCGGTGGGCACCAACGGCCGCCGGTCGGCGATCTGGCGCTGCAGCAACGCCTCGCGCTGATCGTCGGCGAGCCCAGCGTAGTCCTCGCACACCCCGAGCCGCGCGTAGATCTCGTGCAGCGCCGCGCGGTGGACGTTCGCGTGCTGGCGGATGTCAAGCCGCGCGTAATGGAAGCCGAACACCTCCACCTGCCGGATCACGTCGCGCAGCTCGGCGTCGGCGGTCAGCGCTCCGAACCCGTCGCACAGCGAGCGTTGCACGGCGCGCAGGTCGGCGAGCAGTTCGGCGGGGGTGTCGTAGCCGCTGGCGGCGTGGACCTGGGTCGCGCGGACCCGCTCGCGCATGAACGTGACCGCGCGCCGGTAGGGCTCCTCGGGGTTGAGTTGGGCGAGCGTCTGCGCCAACTCGGGAAATGTCCGTTCGCCGAACTCGATGATCGGCGTCAGCCCGGTCGCGGCACCCGTCAGGCGGTCCGACAGCGACAGCCGCCCGGCGAGCTGCTCGAGCCCTGCCTCCAGTAGCCGCAGGCACTGCTCGCGCATGAGCTCGAGCGCCTGCACGGTCATCTGCGGGGTGACGAACGGGTTGCCGTCGCGGTCGCCGCCGATCCAGGACCCGAACCGCAGCAGCGGCGGCACCGCGATCTGCTCGGTGTCCTCGTCGTCGGGATAGCACTCCCCGACGGCGCGCTCGAGATCGCGGTAGATCCGAGGGACCGTGTCGGCCAGCGTCGAGGAGAACAGCACGAGCCCGCCGCGGACCTCGTCGAGCACCGTCAGTTCGGCGGCGCGGATGTCGTCCGAACCCCACAGCTCCTGCACGGTTGCCGCCAGGCGCCCGCGCGCGTCCTCGCGGTCGGGCGCGGCGCGCTCGTCGAGCTCGTGCAGCACCGCAAACACGCGCGCGAGTTTGTCGATCGTCGTCCGCCGCCGCGCCTCGGTCGGGTGCGCGGTCATCACCAACCGCAGCTCCGCCTGCCAGAGCATCCGTTGCAGCTGCTCGCGGCTCATGCCCGCGGCGGCGAGATCGCCGATCGCCTCGCGCAGCGAGCCGCTGCGGGGCCTCCCAGGGTCGGCGACGTCGCGCTCGCGCAGCCGCCGGATGCGCTCGTTGTCCTCGGCCAGGTTGATCAGCTGAAACCAGCGGGTGAGCGCGCGAACCAGCACCTCCATCCGCCCCAGGTCGAGCGCTCCGATGAGCCGTGCGAGCGCATCGGCGGCGTCCTCGGATCCCTGCCGCGCGCCCGTGCCGAGCGCCACCGCCTGGTCGAGCAGCGCGACCGCGTCCTCGCCCTCGGCGAGCGCGATCACCTCCCGCAGCACCCCGGTCAACAGCGCCTGGTCGGCCTCGAACGCGCTGTCCGTGGACGAGACGGTGGTCACGTACCGGTATGTTGGCAAGCGCTGAGTTCGCGCCGCGCAGCGGACGCGAGCTGACCGCAATCGTCGGCACCCTGACGGCATGTACGGTGCAATCGACCGACCGGGGAGCCCGACACGATGACCTCGCTCTTGACCGCCGAGACCCAGCCGGAGATGACCGAACGCGCGAAGACGCGGGCGCTGCTGCTGCTCGCGATGACCCAGTTCGTGATCGTGATCGACGCGTCGATCGTCAACGTCGCGCTGCCGTCGATCGGGACCGCGCTGCACTTCTCGCGCGACAACCTGACCTGGGTCGTCAACGCCTACACGCTCACGTTCGGCGGCTTTTTGCTGCTCGGCGGACGGATGGCGGACCTGCTCGGCCGACGCCGGATGTTCATGCTCGGCCTCGTCGTGTTCTCGCTGTCGTCGCTGCTCGGCGGGCTGGCCCAATCCGAGGTGTGGCTCATCGCCGCGCGCGCCGTGCAGGGCCTCGGCGCCGCGATCGTCTCCCCCGCGGCGCTGTCGATCATCACCAACACGTTCGCCGACGGCCCCGAGCGCAACCGAGCGCTCGGGATCTGGGGTGCGGTCGCGGGCGCCGGCGGCGCCGCCGGGGTGCTGCTCGGCGGGATCCTCACGAGCGGGCTGAGCTGGCGCTGGGTGCTGTTCGTCAACGTGCCGATCGGGATCGTCGCGGCCGCGCTGGCCCCGCGAACGCTGCGCGAGAGCCACAAGGAGGACGCCGGCAACTCGTTCGACCTCCCCGGCGCGGTCACCGTCACCGCCGGCCTGGCGCTGCTCGTCTATGCGGTCGTCGACGCGGTCAACATCGGCTGGGGTGCGCCACGGACGATCATCTGCCTGATCGTCGCGGCGCTGCTGCTGATCGCGTTCGTCGCGATCGAGCTGCGCAGACGCGACCCGCTGATGCCGTTTGAGATCTTCCGCCTGCGGACGCTGCGCGGCGCCAACGTCGTCGGCCTGCTGATCGGCATGTCGCTGTTCTCGATGTTCTACTTCATCTCCCTGTACGTGCAGGAGGTGATGGGCTACTCGCCGATCCACACCGGGATCGCGTACCTGCCGCTCGCCGTCGGGATCATCGTCTCCGCCGGTGGCGCCTCGACGCTCGTCACGAAGATGGGATTCAAGCCGCCCCTGATCTTCGGTCTGGTGTGCATCGCGGGGGGCCTGTTCTGGTTCTCGCTGCTGCCAACCCACGGCGCCCACTTCTACTCAGACCTGCTCGGACCGTCGCTGCTGGCCGCGGTCGGACTCGGCCTGGCGTTCGTGCCGGTCACGATCGCCGCGGTCACCGGGATCAAGCCCGGCGAGGCGGGGCTCGCTTCCGGCCTGATCAACACCTCCCAGCAGGTCGGCGGCGCGCTCGGGCTCGCGATCCTCGCGACGATCGCCAACAGCCGCACCCAGAGCCTGATGGGCACCGTCAGCCCGAGCGCCGCGCTGACCAAGGGCTTCGACCGCGCGTTCCTGGTCGGCGTCGGCTTCGCGCTCGCAGGCGCGCTGCTGGCGGCGGTGCTGATCTCCTCCGCCGACAGCCGCGAGCACGCGGCCAGTGCCGGCCGGGAGACGGTCGCCGCGACCGCCGACTGACCGCATCCGATCGCTTGCCTCAGACGGTGTCGAGCGAGCTTTCTAGCATCGCTTCGCATGGAGGCGACGCGATGACGGTCGGCCACCACGCCGCCGATGACGTCGCGGCGCTGGATCGGGCGCAGTTGCTCGCGTCGGCGGCGGCCCGTCGCGACGAGGCGTTCGGCACGCGCGTCACGTTCTCGCCCAAGGTGTTCATCCCGCTGACGCAGCTGTGCCGGGACGGGTGTCAGTACTGCACGTTCTCGCAGCCGCCGAAGCGTTTGCAGGCGCCGTTCCTGTCGCCCGACCAGGTGCTCGAGATCGCGACCGCGGGCGCGACCGCCGGCTGCCACGAGGCGCTGTTCACGCTTGGCGAGGCACCCGAGGCCAAGTGGGACGTGGCGAGCGAATGGCTCGCACAGCGCGGACACGAGACCACGATCGACTACCTCGTCGAGATGTGCGAGCTGGTCCTCACCGAGACCGGGCTGCTCCCCCATGCCAACGCCGGCGCGATCTCTGAGCACGATCTCGCGCGGCTGCGCGCGGTCAGCGCGTCGCAGGGGATGATGATCGAGACGCTGCGCGCGGACCTGCCGTGCCACCGCGGGGCGCCCGACAAGCACCCGTCACGGCGCCTTGCGACGCTCGAGGCCGCCGGCCGCCTGAAGATCCCATACACGACCGGGATCCTCGTCGGGATCGGCGAGAACCGCCAGGACCGGATCGAGGCGCTGCAGCAGATCGCCGCAAGCCACGCGCGCCACGGCCACGTGCAGGAGGTGATCGTCCAGAACTTCCTGCCCAAGCCGGGCACCGGTATGCGCGACCACCCCGCCTGCCCGGTCGACGAGCACCTCGACGCGATCGCGCTCGCGCGCACGATCCTGCCGCTCGACGTGTCGGTGCAGGCGCCGCCGAACCTGGCCGACCATCTCGCGCCGCTGATCGACGCCGGGATCGACGACTGGGGCGGCGTCTCGCCGGTGACCGCCGACCACGTCAACCCCGAGCGGCCCTGGCCGTCGCTCAAGCGGCTGCGCGAGGCGACCGAGAGGACAGGGCATGTGCTGGCGCCGCGGCTCACGGTCCGCCCGTCGCACGCGCTGAACCCCGAGGTCTGGCTAGACGAGACGGTGCGCTTCGGCGTGCTCGACCGCTCCGACGCCGAGGGGCTGGCACGCGACGATCCGGGTACGGTGCTGCCCCAACGGTTCACCGACGTCGCCAACGTCGGCGACGGCGCCGAGGTGCGGTTGACCGGCCGGCGCAGCACCGCCTGGTGCTCGGGCGGCGACACGCCCCCACCCGCGCTCGTCCCCGACATCGACGCGGCGTTCCGGATTCCGCGCGGGCCGGTGCGCGAGGTGATCGAGGGTGTGCAACTCGGGCAGGAGACCGGCGAGGACGAACTCGTGACGCTGTTCTCAGCGCGCGGACCCGAGGTCGCCGCGGTCGCGGCGCTCGCCGACGAGCTGCGCCGAGAGGCGACGGGCGACACGGTCACGTTCGTGCGCACGCGCAACATCAACTACACGAACCTGTGCACGTACAAGTGCCGGTTCTGCGCGTTCGCGAAGGGACCGCTGAGCCTGAACCTGCGCGGCACCCCGTACCTGCTCACCGACGAGGAGATCGTCGACCGGGCACGCGAGGCGCACGACGCGGGCGCGACCGAGGTCTGCCTGCAAGGCGGCATCCACCCGAGCTTTGACGGCGACACCTACGAGCGAATCGCGCGCGCGATCCACGACGCGGTTCCCGAGCTGCACATCCACGGGTTCACCGCGCTGGAGGTGACCGAGGGCGCCCGCCGGCTCTCAGAGCCGCTTGACCGCTACCTCACCCGCCTCAAGGAGGCAGGGCTGCGGTCGCTGCCCGGCACCGCCGCCGAGATCCTCGACGACCCGGTCCGCGCGGTCCTGTGCCCCGACAAGGTCTCGACCGACGAGTGGCTGGAGGCGCACCGGACCGCCCACTCCGTCGGCCTCAAGTCCAACGTCACGATCATGTTCGGGGCGGTCGAGCAACCGGTGTCGTGGGCGCGGCATCTGCTGCGCACCCGCCAGCTGCAACGCGAGACCGGCGGCTTCACCGAGTTCGTGCCGCTGCCGTTCGTGCACATGGCCTCGCCGATCTACCTCAAGCGCGCCGCCCGCCGCGGGCCGACGTTCCGCGAGGTCGTGCTGATGCACGCGGTCGGCCGGATCGCGTACCGCGGCGACATCGACAACATCCAGGCGTCGTGGGTCAAGCTCGGCATGGGCGGTCTCGCTCAGCTGCTGCAGGCGGGGGTCAACGACGCCGGCGGCACGTTGATGGACGAGAACATCTCCCGTGCCGCGGGCGCCTCGCACGGGCAGTCGCTCGATGTCTCAGAGGTGCAGCGGCTCGTGGGCTCGCTCGGGCGCACGCTGCGCCAGCGCACGACGCTGTACGGACACGCCGAGAACACGACCGTGGGAGCTGTCGCGTAGCCATGCGATACGGATACAAGGCATCGGCCGAGCAGTTCGGGCCGCAACGGCTGCTGGACTATTCGCGGTTGGCCGCGGAGCTCGGGCTGAAGACGGTCGCGATCTCCGACCACTTCCAGCCGTGGCGCCACCGCGGCGGCCACACGCCGGCGGTGCTGCCGTGGCTGGGCGCGGCCGGCGCGACGATCCCGGACGCGCTGCTGGGCACCAGCGTGCTGACGCCGACGATGCGCTACCACCCGTCGATCGTCGCCCAGAACTTCGCGACGCTCGGCTGCCTGTACCCCGGGCGCGTGTTCCTCGGCGTCGGCACCGGCGAGGCGCTCAACGAGACGCCCGCCACGGCCGCGCAGTGGCCCGGTGCCAAGCAGCGGCGGATGATGCTGCGCGAGGCGATCACGCTGATCCGGCGGCTGTGGTCCGAGGAGCGCGTGACGTTCGAGGGCGAGTACTACCGCACCGATCGCGCGACGATCTACGACAAGCCCGAGTGGCAGATCCCGATCTACGTCGCCGCCTCCGGGCCGCTGGCCGCCAAGCTCGCGGGCCGCGTCGGGGACGGGTTCATCGCGACCTCGGGCAAGGATCCCGCGCTCTACGAGCAGTTGCTGGACAACCTGCGCGAGGGCGCGCGGGCCGCCGGTCGCGACGCCGACGCGATCGACAAGTTCATCGAGATCAAGGTCAGCTACGACCGCGACGCCGATCATGCGCACCACGCGTGTGCGTTCTGGGCGCCGCTGGCGTTGACCCCCGACGAGAAGTCCGGGATCGACGACCCGATCGAAATGGAGCAGGCGGCTGACCAGATCCTCGACCGCGCGTCGTCGCGGTTCATCGCCACGAGCGATCCCGACGAGGTCGTCGAGCGGATCGCCCCGTATGTGCAGCTCGGCTTCGAGCACCTCGCCTTCCACGGCCCCGGCGACGACCAGGAGCGCTTCCTGCGCGCGTTCTGCGCCGACGTGCTGCCGCGCCTGCGCGAGCGCTTCGGCGAGTAGCCCGCAGCGGCGCACGCGCCCGCAGGTGAGGTATTTGTTTGAGCTATTCCCGACTAGCTTCCCACTTGCGTGGTCGCTGTGGTCGTCGGTAGGTCAGCGCCGGGACGCGCCACGGTCCACGCCGCCCGCGCGCACGCGCCGACCGCCCGGCCGCGGTGTTCGCGGCCGGACGGTCGGTAACAGATGGAGCGGGCGATCATCGCCGGCTCTCCTCGCCGACGGAGAACTCCAGCTCCAGGTACTCCTGCGGTGAGAGCCGCTGCGCCGGTAACGGCACGGCCGGCTGCGGCGTGCGGCGTAGCCGCGGCGCGGGGCCGCGGCGCTCCGGGCGCCAGCGCCGGCGCGGCGGCGCCGGCTGGGGCGGGCGTGGGAGCCGCCCCCAGCGGACGAACGCCAGCAGCTCGTCGCGGTCGTATGACATGGGTGGTCCTTCCAGCTGAATTGGATGTCAGTGTCACTTCTGCGCCCGGGCAGCCGCGGACGCCACCCTGACACGGGTGTCGCCCTGCGACCGTCCGGACGGCGATGCTGTGTGTGACCCCGTGCGGGTCGCTAATTCATCGGGCTCTGGGACATCGGGTACCTCCTGCTGCTCGGGTCATTGAAATGAGGGCACAAAAAAGGGCGATCCGTGCGGATCGCCCTTGCGTAGGCTGGAGTGAGCGCGCGCTGTCTCAGCGCCTGCGCCCTCCTGCTCGGGCGATCATGTCACGGGTGTCCGCCATCTCCGTGCCTGCCGTGCACCGCTTGGCGGCAAACGGCACAGCGCCACGATTGCCGGTCAGAGCGGCAATGCGGGCGGGTGTGTGGGTGTAGAGAGGCGCTGCCATCAGAGTGCTCCCCAACGAGGGTGCAGCCACCCTAACCGAACGAGTGCCGCTTTGCAAGCGAAAGGGCACACATCTGTGACGAAACCCGCCGCTCCCGGGGATACGCTCGATAGGTGACGCTTCACGTGCACCGAGCTCCTCGTGCCGATCGGCTGGCCGACGGGCTGGCGCGGATGCTCGCGCGCCCACCGGCCGACCCGTTCGCCGCCGACGTCGTCGCGGTCCCGACCCGCGGCATGGAGCGCTGGCTGACCCAGCACATGTCCGCGGTACTCGGCGCGTCGCACGACCGGCGAGACGGCGTCTGCGCCAACGTGTTGTTCCCCACCCCACACCGGCTCACGACCGACGCAACCGCGCGCGCATGCGAGATCGACCCGTTGTCGGACCCGTGGCTGCCGGAGCGCGCGACGTGGCCGCTGCTGGCGGTCGTCGAACAGTCGCTGCCCGAACCGTGGCTTGCGGCGCTGGCCTCCTACCTCGGCGCCGACGACGGCGACGCGACATACAAGCGATCCCGTCGTCTCAGCTTCGTCGCGCACCTCGCGCGGCTGTTCGACCGCTACGCGATGCACCGCCCGGCGATGATCGCCGCCTGGCGCGAGGGCGCCGACGTGGACGGCGCCGGCGAGCCGCTGCGCGCGGACGCGATCTGGCAGCCGGAGCTATGGCGGCGGCTGCGGGCGAGGATCGTCACCGCCGACCCGGCGCAACGCCGCGAGCAGGCACACGAGCGGCTGATCGCCGAGCCGCACGTCGCCGAGCTGCCCGAACGGATCGCGCTGTTTGGACTGACGCGCCTGCCGACCGGGCAGCTGCAGGTGCTGCGCGCGCTTGCCGTGCACCGCGACGTCCACCTGTTCCTGCTGCACCCGTCGCCGCGGCTGTGGCAGCAGATCGCGGACACCACCGAGCTGCCGCCCCGCAGTCGGAGCCGCGGCAAGGATCCGACGGCGCACATCGCCGCCAACCGGCTGCTGGCATCGTGGGGCCGCGACGCTCGCGAGATGCAGCTCGTGCTCGGCGCAGGCAACGAGCGGGCAGACCACGACGAGGGCGCGGACACGCCGCCGGCCACGCTCCTCGGCCGGCTGCAGCGCGACATCCGCGACGATCGCCGCGCTCCGGGCGCGCCGCTCGCCGACGCGAAGGACGAGCGGATGCCGCTGGCGGCCCACGACCGCTCGCTCGAGGTGCATGCCTGTCACGGCCGCGTCCGCCAGGTCGAGGTGCTGCGCGACGCGATCCTCCACGCGCTCGCCGACGATGAGATGCTCGAACCGCGTGACGTGATCGTGATGTGCCCCGACATCGAGACGTTCGCGCCGCTGATCGGCGCGGCGTTCGGCGCCGGCGAGCCTCCGCTCGAGGACGGCGAGCGCGCCGAACCGGAGGGCGAACGAGCACCTGGCGCCCGCGAGCTGCGCGTACGCCTGGCCGACCGCGCGCTGCACCAGACCAACCCCGTGCTCGGCACGGTCGCGGCGCTGCTGGAGCTCGTCGGCGAGCGCGTGACCGCCTCGCAGGTGCTCGACCTCGCCGACCGCGGCCCCGTCCGCCGGCGCTTCCGTTTCGACGACGAGGACCTCGCTCGAATCCAGGACTGGGTCCGCGACGCCGGGATCCGCTGGGGATTGGACGCGACCCATCGCCGTCCCTACGGCCTGCACAGCGTGCAGACCGGCACCTGGGAGGCGGGGCTTGACCGCGTGCTCGTCGGCGTGACGATGGCCGAGGACACGCGCAGCTTCCGGCGGGTGCTGCCGCTCGACGACGTCGACAGCCGCGCGATCGATCTCAGCGGCCGCCTGTCGGAGCTCGTGCAGCGACTGACGACCGCGCTCGACGCGCTCGGCCGCACGCAGACGCTCGCCGAGTGGGCGGACGCGCTCGCCGACGCCGCCGACGCGCTGACCGCGACCGCCGATCGCGACCGCTGGCAGCGCGCCGAGCTGCAGCGCCTGCTGGATGAGCTGCAGGCCGAGGCCGATGGCGCCCCAGGCGCCGACGCGATCATGCTGGCGCCAGCCGAGATCGCCTCGCACCTGGGCGAGCGGCTCCAGGGCCGCCCGACGCGCGCCAACTTCCGCACCGGCCATCTGACCGTCTGCACGCTTGAGCCGATGCGGTCGGTGCCGCACCGGATCGTGTGCCTGCTCGGGCTCGATGACGACGCGTTCCCACGCAAAGCGCCGCGCGACGGCGACGACCTGCTGCTCGACGATCCGTGCATCGGCGAGCGCGACCCTCGCTCGGAGGACCGCCAGCTGCTGCTCGACGCGCTGATGGCCGCGGGCGAGCGGCTGATCGTCACCTATACCGGTCACGACGAGCGCACCAACACACGTCGCGCGCCCGCGGTCCCGATCGGCGAGCTACTCGACACGATCGACGCGACCGCGCGCTGTGACGACGACCCCGTGCTGCCCGCGAGCGCTCGCGTGTGCATCGCCCACCCGCTGCAGCCGTTCGACCCGCGCAATTTCGCCGCCGACGCGCTCGGGCGCCCACAACCGTGGAGCTTTGACGCCGATGCGCTTGCGGGCGCCGAAGCGCTCGGCCTGCCGCGCGCAGAGCGGGCGCCGTTCTTGCCCGCGCCGTTGCCGCCCCGCGTCGGCGAGCTCGTCGAGCTACGTGACCTCGTCTCGTTCGTCGAGCATCCGGTGCGGGCGTTTTTGCGCCAGCGGCTCGGCGTCCGGCTCGGCGCGTTCGAGGACGACGTCTCCGACGCGCTCTCGATCGAGCTCACGCATCTGGAGCGCTGGGCCGTGGGGCGGCGGCTGCTGGAGGCGCGGCTGCGCGGAGCGAGCCGACGCGAGGCGTGCCTGGCCGAGATCGACCGCGGGCTGCTGCCGCCCGGGCAGCTCGGCCGGCGGATCATCGAGGAGGTCGAGCCGCTCGTCGACGCGATCGCCGAGTCCGCCCGCGGGTACGCCGAGCCGGGCGCCTCGCGCGACCCGCTCGACATCCGCGTGCGCCTCCAGGACGGCCGGCTGGTGACCGGTACCGTGCCGGCGGCGCACGGCGACGTGATGCTCAACGCGATCTACTCGCGCGTCGGTCCCAAGCAGCGCATCGCGAGTTGGGTGGCGCTCGTCGCCGCCAGCGCCACGCACCCTGACCGTGCGCTGCGCGCGGTGACGGTCGGTCGCGGCCGGCGCGACGAGGTGTGCACCGCCGAGGCCGCGATCGTGGCCGGGTCGACGGCGGAGCGGGGCGGGCTTGCGCGTGCCGAGCTCGAACGGCTGGTGGCGCTCTACGACGTCGGGATGCGCGAGCCGCTGCCGCTGTTCTGCCGGACGTCCGCCGCCTACGTGGAGGCCGCTCGCGTCGGGCTCGACGCCGCGGCCGAGGCCGAGCGCGAGTGGAAGTCCGACTTCATGAGCCGCGGTGGCTGGTTCAGTCGCGAGGACGAGGAGCCCGAGCACCTGCTCGTGCTCGGCGGCAAGGCGACGTTCGCGGAGCTGCTCGGGTTCGCGCCGGGCGCCGCCGAGGAGGGCGACGGCTGGGCGTCGGACGAACCCTCGCGGCTCGGCCGGCTTGCGCGCCGGCTGTGGGACGGGCTGCTGGACCATGAGCAGGTGAGCACGCGATGACGGTCGCCCCGGAACTGACGCCGGCCGAGTTCGACGTCTGCGGAACGCTGCCGCGCGGCGTCACCGTGCTCGAGGCAAGCGCGGGCACCGGCAAGACATACACGATCGCATCGCTGGCGGCCCGCTACGTGGCCGAGGGCACGCCGCTGCAGCGGTTGCTGCTCGTCACGTTCACGCGGATCGCGACCGGCGAGCTGCGCGAGCGCGTGCGGCTGCGGCTGATCGAGGTCAAGCGGGGTCTCGACGCGGCCGCCGCGGGCGCCTCACCCGGCGACGATCCGCTCGTCGCGTTGCTCGCCGCCGACGGCGCCGACGAGCTCGACGGGCGCCGCGCCGCGCTGGAGCGAGCGATCTCGGACTTCGACGCGGCGACGATCGCCACCACCCACAGCTTCTGCCAGGAGATGCTCGGCGGCCTCGGAATCGCGGGCGATCTGGAGCCGGGGCTGGAGTTCACCGAGGACGCGTCCGAGCTCGTCGCAGACGTCGTCGGCGACTTCTACGTGCGCAAGTTCCGCGACGATCCGCAGCCGGCATTCGGGCTCGAGCAGGCGGGGGCGATCGCGAAGGCGGCGCTGGCGACCCCCTGGGCGACCGTGACCGCCGATGACGGCGAACGGCCGCAGCTGCGTCGGTCGCTGGCGCAGCGCGTCGGCGCCGAGGTCGACCGCCGCAAGCGACTCGGCGGCGTGATCACGTACGACGACCTCGTCGCGCGGCTGAACGCGGCGCTGGACGGCGACAACGGCGCGCTCGCGATCGAGCTGCTGCGCCGCCGCTTCGACGTCGTGATGGTCGACGAGTTCCAGGACACCGACCCCGACCAGTGGCGGATCCTGCGCACCGCGTTCGGGTCAGGCGACACGACGCTGGTCCTGATCGCCGATCCCAAGCAGGCGATCTACGGCTTCCGCGGCGCCGACGTGTACGCGTACCTCGACGCCGCCGATGCGGCCACCACGCGCGCGACGCTGCCGATCAACTGGCGCTCGGACCAGGGCCTCGTGAACGCGCTGCGCGCACTGCTTCAGAGCGTCAAGCTCGGCCACGAAGGGATCCCGTACCGCGACGTCCGCGCCGCCGCCGACCATCAGCGGCCGCGGCTCACCGGCGCGCCGCACCCGCAGCCGCTGCGGATCCGCGCGGTGTCGCGCACGGACCCGGCGGTCTCCCAGACCCGCACCGGCTTCGCGCAGGCCGACAGCGCCCGCGCCCGCGTCGTCTCCGATCTCGTCGACGAGATCGTGACGCTGCTGCAATCGGGCGCGACGATCGCCCACCCGTCCGGCGTCGAGGCGCCCGTCGCCCCCGGCGACCTGGCGGTGCTCGTCCGGGGTCATCGCCAGGCGAACGCGGTCCGGCGCGCCCTCATCGACGCCGGCGTGCCGGCGGTCGACTACGGCGCCGGCAGCGTGTTCGCGGGCGAGATCGCAGAGGAGTGGCTGACGCTGCTGCAGTCGCTGGAGCGGCCGGCCGACCTGGTTCGCGCGCGCGTCGCGGCATTGACGTGCTTCGTCGGCTGGTCGGCGCAGCGGCTCGCGCGCGCCGCCGACGACCCCGATGGTCCGGAATGGGAAGCGGTCCACCGCATGCTGCACGACTGGTCGCGGGTCCTGCGCCTGCGAGGGGTCGCGGCGCTCCTCGAGACGATCATGGTCTCGCAGGGGCTTGCCGCACGCGTGCTGGCCGGTGCCGATGGCGAGCGCCGCATGACCGACCTGCGCCACGTCGGACAGCTGTTGCACGCGGCCGCCTCCGCCGACCAGCTCGGCACAACCGCGCTGACGGCGTGGCTGCGGTCGCGGATCGCGCAGGCGGTCGACGACGCCGGCGACGAGCAGCGCCGGCGGCTGGAGTCAGACGCCGCGGCGGTGCAGGTACTGACGATCCATCGCGCCAAGGGCCTCGAGTTCCCGATCGTGTTCCTGCCGTTCCTGTGGGACTTCGGCCACGTCCCCGACCGCGACGAGCCGGTGCTGTTCCACGACGGTGCCGGGCGCGGCGTCACCGACGTCGGCCTCGAGGGCGAGCGGTTCGCCGCCCACCGTGAGCGCCAGCGCTCCGAGCAGCGCGGCGAGGACCTGCGGCTTGCGTACGTCGCGCTGACGCGGGCGCGCCACCAGACCGTCGTCTGGTGGGCGCCGACGTGGTACTGCGCCGAGTCGCCGCTGGCGCGGTTGCTGTTCGCCGCAGACGAGCACGGCAACGTCGCCGACACCGCCGGCCGCACGCCCGAGGACACGGCCGTCGAGGCGCGGTTGGTGAAGCTGCGCGAGCGGGCGCCGGACGTGATCGCGGTCGAGGCGGTGGCGCCCCGGGGTGGGCCGCCGGTCGCGTGGTCGGCGCCGCCGCTGGCGCCGGGCGAGCTGTCGGTCTCGACGTTCGCGCGCGAGCTGGACCAGCGCTGGCGGCGGACCTCGTTCACCGACATCACCGCCGCCGCATACGACGCGCGTGTCGGCTCCGAGCCGGAGCAGCCGCTGATCGACGACGAGCCCGACGCCGAGCAGTCGCCGCCGGCGCCGCCCGAGCTCGCGGCGCCGCTGTCGGCGCCGTCGCTGCTGTCGGAGATGGGAACGGGCGTCGACGTCGGCACGTTCGTGCACCGCGTGATGGAGGCGACCGACTTCGCAAGCGCCGAGCTCGAGGCCGAGCTCGCGCTGCGCGTCGGCGAGACCTACGCGCGTCGCACGGCCGAGATCGGCGATCGCGAGCGGCTGGTAGCGGGGCTCGCCGCCGCGATCCGCACGCCGCTCGGGCCGGTGCTCGCCGGCCGCTCGCTGGCGGACATCGATCGCGGCGACCGGCTCGACGAGCTTGGCTTCGAGCTGCCGCTGGCCGGCGGCGACGACCCGTCCGGCGAGCTCACGCTGCAACGGATCGCGGACACGCTGCGCGCGTGGCTGCCTGCCGACGATCCGCTCGGCGGCTACGCGGACCGGCTCAACGACGCCGGCCTGCGCCGCGTCGTCCGCGGCTATCTGACCGGCAGCCTCGACCTCGTCGTGCGGATCCCGGCGGCGGACGCGCCCGGCGGCCACCGGTATGCCGTGCTCGACTACAAGACCAACTGGCTCGGCGAGCCCGGCGAGCCGCTGACCGCGTTTCACTATCGCGCCGAGGCGCTGCGCGCGGAGATGGAGCGCCATCACTACGCGCTGCAGGGGCTGCTGTATGCGGTCGCGCTGCACCGGTACCTGCGCTGGCGGCTGCCGGACTACGACCCCGACACCAACCTCGCCGGAATCGCCTACCTGTTCGTGCGCGGGATGACCGGGGGCGGGTGGGACTGCATCAACGACGACGAAGGGTCCGGCGTGTTCGCGTGGCGACCGCCGGCTGGATTCGTACAAACGCTGTCGGATGTCCTGGACGGTCAGCGCCCGTGACCGGCGTCGCCGAGCGGCACGACCCTTACGAGGCCCGGATCGCGGCCGCCGCCTCCGGCCCGCTGCGGGAGTTCAACCGCGCCGGCGTGCTGTCGGCCGCCGACGTCCACGTCGCCCGCCGACTCGGGCGCCTCGGCCCCGACGACGACGACGCGGTGCTGCTGGCGGCGGCGCTCGCGGTCCGCGCGCCGCGGCTCGGACACGTCCATGTCGATCTGGAGACGATTCGCGACACCGCGGCGGTCGAGTCCGACGAGGAGACGGTCGACCTCGCGGCGCTCCCATGGCCGGACGTCGGCCCCTGGATCGAGGCGGTCGCGGCGAGCCCGCTCGTCGTCGGTGAGCAGTCAGAGGACCGCTGCCGGCCGCTGCGCCTCGAGGGCTCGTGGCTGTACCTCGATCGCTATTGGGCCGAGGAGGTCGCGATCGCCGCACGGCTGCGGACGATGCGCTCGGCGCCGCCGGTGGTCGACGAGGCGCGGCTGCGCGACGGGATCGCGCGGCTGTTCGGGTCCGAGGCCGACGGCGATCAGGCCAACGCCGCGGCGCAGGCGGTCCGCCACCGCTTCGCGGTCGTCGCCGGCGGCCCCGGCACGGGCAAGACGACGACCGTCGCGCGGATCGTCGCGCTGCTGTGCGAACAGGCCGACGACCGCCCGCCGCTGACGGCGCTGGCGGCACCGACCGGCAAGGCATCGGCGCGGTTGCAGGAGGCGGTCCACGAGGAGGCCGGCCGGCTCGACGTCGCCGACGCGGTCCGCGACCAGCTGCGCGCGCTACAGGCGACGACGATCCACCGGCTGCTCGGCTACCGACCCGGCAGCCGCAGCCGCTTTCGCCACGACGCCGAGCAGCGGCTTGCGCACGACGTCGTGATCGTCGACGAGACCTCGATGGTGTCGCTGTCGCTGATGGCGCGGTTGATCGAGGCGTTGCGCCCCGACGCACGGCTCGTGCTCGTCGGCGACGCCGGGCAGCTGGCGTCGATCGAGGCGGGCGCCGTGCTCGGCGACATCGTCGGCGCCGGTGGTGGCGTGGCGGGCCGCGACGGCGACGGTTCCGACCGCGCGCCGCGCGGCGGCGCCCGGCCGGGGATCTCGGTGCTCGTCCGCGGCCACCGCTACGGCGACGAGATCGCGCGGGTCGCCGCGGCGATCCGCGCCGGCGACGCCGACGAGGTGATCGCGTTGCTGCGCGCTTCGAGCGGCGCGGTGCAGTGGATCGAAGAGGATCCCGGCGCGCCGCGCTCGGTGCAGGCCGTGCGGGCGGGCGTCGTCGGTCCCGGCCGTGCCGCGATCGAGGCCGCCCGCGACAACCGCCCCGCCGAGGCGCTCGCGGCGCTCGGCCGCTTCCGCGTGCTGTGCGCGCACCGCCGCGGCCCGATGGGCGTCTCCAACTGGACGGCGCGGATCGAGGCGTGGCTCGAGAACGAGATCGAACGTTTCCAGGCCCGCGAGCGCTGGTACGTGGGCCGGCCGCTGCTCGTCACCGAGAACGACCGTGAGCTGCGCCTCCACAACGGCGACACCGGCGTCGTGATCCGCACCGACGACGATCGCGTGCTGGCCGCGTTTGCGCGCGGCGGCGAGCCGGTCCTCTACAGCCCAGCCCGGCTCGGGGCGGTCGACACCGTCTACGCGATGACGATCCACAAGAGCCAGGGCTCCCAGTTCCAGACCGCCGCCGTGCTGCTGCCCGAGCCCGGCTCGCGGATCCTCACCCGCGAGCTGCTGTACACGGCCGCGACCCGCGCGCAGGAGCGGCTGATCCTCGTCGGCGCCGAGCGGACCGTGCGTGCAGCCGTAGAGCGGCCGATCGCGCGCGCGTCGGGGCTCGGCCGGCGGCTGTGGGGCGAGTGACCGTGCGCTGCGGTGCTCACCCGGGCGCGCTGGTCAGGTAAGTGGCGATCATGTCCGCGTCCGGGTGCTCCGCGGCCCCCTCCTGCAGGCGCTCGCGAATCGTGTCGAGCAGTGGCAGCGTGAGCCCGCGCCGCTCGATCGCTTCCTGCACGAGCTCGGCGTCCTTGGCCGCCAGCGCCAGCTTGAACGACGGCTCGAAGTCGCGCTCCATGATCGCTTTGCCCTTCAGCTGCATGTACGGCAGATCCAGGGTGCCGCCCGCGACCGCGTCGAGCACGAGCTGCGGATCGAGCCCGAGCCCCTCGGCGAGGGCGAACGTCTCGGCGGTCCCTTCGACGACGGTCAGGATCCAGCTGTTGGTCGCGAGCTTCAGCCGCGATGCCGCCCCGGCCTCGCCGACCCACATCGTCCGCTGCGCGATCGCGTCGAACAGCGGCTGGACGCGATCCTGCAGCTCCGCCGGACCCGAGGCCAGCACGACGAGGGCGCGATCGTAAGCCGGCTGCTTGGTTCCGAGCACCGGCGCGTCGATCAAGGACAACCCCCGCTCCCGCGCCAGCTCACCGCAGCGCTCGGTGCCGTGCTCGCCGATCGTGCTCATCTGCAGCCATACGGCATCGCCCACCGGCTCGCCCGACAGGGCGTCTTTGATCGATCCCAGCACCGCGTCGCTGTCGGCGAGCATCGTCAGGATCACGTCGGCGCCCGTCGCCGCCTCGGCAGCGCGGTCCAGCACCTGCACCCCGTCCTCGGCCAGCGGCTCGGCCTTCCCGCGTGAGCGGTTCCAGGCCCGCACTGCGAACCTCGCCCGTGCCAGATTGCGCGCGATCGGGAATCCCATCGTGCCGCCGGCTCCGAGCACCGCGATCGTCGGCTGATCGCTCATCGGCTCAACCTCACCGGTCGGGCGCGTTGATCGTGCAGCTGACGACCTCGTCGACGTTGATCCGCGCGTCGTCGATCCGCAGGGTCCGCGCGTAGCCCGTGTCGGCGAGCTTGTCGCCGGCCGTTGCCGCCCCGATCGCTGGGACGCCGGCGACCTCGATGCCGGTCACGGTCCGGACCGCCACCCCCAACCGAGCTCGCTGCGCGGCGTCGCAGATGATGCAGACCGCGATCAGGAACTCGGCGTAACGGTCGTCCATCTCATTCGTCGTGGACGTTGGGGCACGTTTCCGTTGAAGTTGCCCGGAAACCGGCGCATAAACCGAAAACGTGTGCACGGTGCCGCGGACGCCCGCACCGGCGACGGCGTGCCTGCTGCGCGTCGGCGACCCCCCCGAATCAGGTGGCGGTCGCACCATGGTCTTGCCGTTCAGCTCATCGGCCATGTCGGCTCCTTTCCGGTCAACCGCGTGATGCCACGGCGGTCGTCGGCGCGCACCGACCTCAGCCGGTCAATGCGCCTGGCGCCGCGCCTCGAGGATCTCATCGGGCGTTTTCGGAGCACTCGCCTGATCGTCGACGACACCGCCGGTGCCGCCCAACGGCGGACTCTGCTTCTCGTTCAGGCGCTCGCGGAACTCCGGGTCGCTAGCCCGACGTCCGATCGCGAACATGCCGACCAGCAGGACGATCACGGCGATGGGTACCAGTACCGCGGCATAGAAGCTGACCACGAGCGCGCCGATGATTCCGAGGAGGACCAGCACGACGACGGGGATAGCGAGCCACATGGTGGTGTAATGCTTCCTGAGCGCGGCCGCAAACATCGAGCCGGGCGCTGGCTCGACGTCGAGCGAGAGCGCGAAGTCGCCGCCGGCCGTCGTCGGGCGATCGCCGTCGTGTCCTGACGCCCCCTAGTGCCCGCCGCCGGAGCCCAGTCGCTGCGCGAGCGCGGCGCCCTCCGGGGAGCCCAGCCCGGTGCACGCATCCCACCCGGGCCCGGCACTGTAGGCGCCGTTGTTGCCGGACGTGACGTCGTGGAACGCATCGGTTCCGAGCAGCGCATACAGCCGCGCGTGGCGCTGCTCGTGCAGCGAGGGCACGCGGTCGAGCCCGCTGCGGGCGTAGGCTGAGCAACGCAGATGACCACGCTTTCGGATCGTCCCAACACCGCCTTGCTCGTCATCGACGTCCAGAACCGACCGGTCGACAAAGCCGTCCGCCGCGACGAGGTCGTCGCCAACATCGCCGCGCTCGTCGACCGCGCGCGGTGCGAGCGCGTTCCGGTCGTCTGGGTGCAGGACTCGCTCAGCGGGCGCGCCGGCAGCGAGGAGTGGCAGATCGTGCCGGAGTTGTCGCCCGAGGAGCACGAGCCTTTGGTCCACAAGGACTACGACGACGCGTTCGAACAGACCGAACTCGAGTCGGTGCTCGCGCGCCTGCAGGTCGGGCGGTTGATCGTCGCCGGCGTGCAGACCGACATGTGCGTCCGCTCGACGCTGCACGGCGCGCTGACCCGCGGCTACGACACGACGCTCGTGTCCGACGCGCACACGACCGAGGACCTGACCGAATACGGCGCGCCGCCGCCCGAGCAGGTGATCGCGCACACGAACCTGTACTGGGGCGTGCAGGAGGCGCCGGGGCGGACCGCCGGCACGGTGCCGACTGCGGATGTCACGTTCGGCGGCGGCTGAGCGGCAGCGGCCCGCTCGTGCGCACCGTCGCAGCCGACACTCACCGGCCGGGCCGGTTCTAAAAGTAAACTGATCAATTAAGTGCTGGATCAAGCGTGCGTATCTCGTCGCTTTGATACGCGGCGGCGGCCGCGTCTGCCGGGCACGCCGGCACCGCCGCAAGCGGCGCCACCGTGGCACGATCTGGCAATGCCCACTGCCGAGGCGATCGAGATCGATGTCGAGGAGTTCCCCGTGCGGATCTCCAACCCGGGACGGGTGTACTTCTCCACGCGCGGCGAGACCAAGCTCGATCTCGTCAACTACTACCTCAGCGTCGGCGACGGAATCGTGCGGGCGCTGCGGGAGCGGCCGTGCATGCTGCACCGCTTCCCGAAGGGGGTCGACGGCAAGAAAGTACACCAGAAGCGGATCCCGGCGGGGGCGCCGGATTGGATCGAGACCGTGCGGTTGACGTTCCCGCGCTTCGGCCGGACCGCCGACGAGCTGTGCGTGACCAAGCTCGCCGACGTCATCTGGGCGGTGCAGATGTCGACCGTCGAGTTCCACCCGTGGAACTCGCGGTGCGCCGACCCCGAGAAGCCCGACGAGTGGCGGATCGACCTGGACCCGATGCCCGACTGCCCGCTGTCGCGCGTGCGCCGCGTCGCCGCGGTCGCACGCGAGCTGCTGGCCGAGATCGGCGCGGTCGGCTGGCCGAAGACGTCCGGCGGCGCCGGCATCCACGTGTACGTGCGCGTCGAGCCCGACCACGGCCACGGCGACGTGCGCCGCGCGGCGCTGGCGTTCGCGCGCGAGGTCGAGCGCCGCGCCCCGGAAGACGCGACCACCGTGTGGTGGCGCAAGGACCGCGACCCCAGCAAGGTGTTCGTCGACTACAACCAGAACGCCCGCGACCACACGATCGCCTCGGCCTATTCGGTACGCGGCAACGCCGAGGCGACGGTCTCGGCGCCGTTCGCGTGGTCTGAGCTCGACGCGATCGAGCCGGCCGAGCTGACGATCGCGACGATGCCGGCGCGCTTCGCGCAGCTCGGCGACCTGCACGCCGGCATCGACGACGCCGTGTTCGACCTCGAGCCGCTGCTGGAGTGGGCGCGGCGCGACGAGCGCGAGCTCGTCGACCCCGGAGGCGCCGAACCATGACCGCCGACGACTTCATCGAGCCGCTGCGGGTCGGTCCCGAGACGCTCGCCACCGGCGCGTCCACGGGGCCGCTGTCGGGCATCACGGTCGCGGTCAAGGACATCATCGACGTCGCGGGGATCACGACCGGCATCGGCAATCCGGACTGGCTGGCGACCCACGAGCCCGCGCTCCGGCACGCGGCAGCGGTCCGGCTCCTGCTCGACGCGGGCGCGACCGTGATCGGCAAAGCGCACACCGACGAGTTCGCATGGAGCCTGGCGGGGACCAACCACCATTACGGGACGCCGCGCAACCCAGCGGCGCCGGGGCGGGTGCCGGGCGGCTCCTCGTCGGGCTCGGCGTCGGCGGTGGCGCTCGGCGTCGCGGACATCGCGCTCGGCTCAGACACCGCCGGGTCGATCCGCGTGCCCGCCTCCTACTGCGGTATCTACGGGCTGCGCCCGTCGCACGGTCGCGTCTCGGTCACCGGCATCCATCCGCTCGCGTGGTCGTATGACACGTGCGGCCTGTTCGCCGCCGACCCCGAGCTGCTGCAGCGCGCGGCACGGGTGCTGCTGGAGTCAGAGAGCCGCTCGGCGACCGCCGGTCCGCCCCGGCCGCTGCGATCGCTCGTGCTCGCGACCGATCTCGTGGCGACGGCCGACGCGGCGGTCGCCGCCACCGTCCGCGAGGGGGCCGCGGCGCTCGCCGACAGGCTCGGGATCCCGCTGACCGAGACGACGTTCGGCGCCGACCGGATCCCGGCATGGCTGCAGGCGTTCCGCGCCCGGCAGGCGGTCGAGGCCTGGCAGGCCAACGGCGCCTGGATCAGGACCAGCCGGCCGCGCATGGGGCCCGGCGTCGCGGGCCGTTTCGCGACCGCGAAGGCGACCAACCCGACCGCGGCCGTCCCGGCGACGACGGCCGGGATCCAGCTGCGCCGCGCGATCGAGCAGGCACTGCCCGCGGACGCCGCGCTGGCGCTCCCGTCGGCCGCGACCGTGGCGCCGCCGCCGCGACTCGATCCGCAGGCGAGCGAGGACCTGCGCACCCGCACGATCGGGCTGACGTGCCTAGCCGGGCTGGCGGGCGCGCCGGCCCTGAGCCTGCCGCTCGGCGAGGCGACCGGGCTGCCCGTCGGTGTTTGTCTGCTGGGGCGCGTCGGCGAGGACGAACGGTTGCTCGCTGCGGCCGCGGGCGGGGTATAAGAACATCAACGATGGCGCAGGCGCTGCTGATCGTCGACGAGCAGAACGACTTCATGCCGGGCGGCGCTCTGGCGGTGCCGCACGGGGACGAGGTCGTCGCGCCCAGCAACGCGCTCGCCCGCGACGAGCGCTTCTCGCTCGTGATCGCGACGCGCGACTGGCACCCGCCCGACCACTACTCGTTCGTCGCACAGGGCGGCCCGTGGCCGCCGCACTGCGTGCACGACTCGCACGGCGCGCAGCTGTCCGAGGAGCTCGACCTCGACCACGTCGACGTGATCCTCGACAAGGGCATCGAACCCGACGCGTCCGGCTACTCGGCGTTCGAACGGCCCGAGCTGCACGACCTGCTGGCGGCGCGCGAGATCGACGCGGTCACGATCGTCGGGCTGGCGACCGACTACTGCATCGTGCACACCGCCCGGGGCGCGCTCGACGAGGGCCTCGAGGTGACCGTCGAGACCGCGGGGATCCGCGCGATCGACGAGCGCGACGCCGAGCGCGCGCTGGCGCAGCTGCAGGCGGGCGGGGCGACGATCCGCTGACGATCCGCTGACTCGGCCGCGCGGCTCAGGCCGACCAGCCGCTCCAGCGCCGCACCTCGATCGCGAGCACCGCCCCGACCGCCCGCTGCTGCGGGTAACGCCGCGCCAGCAGGGCCACGGCCCGCTCGGACTCCTCGGCGTCGCCGCCGTCCGCGCGCAGCGTCTTCGCGGTACCGTCCGCGCGCGCCCACCACAGCTTGGCCCAGTCCTCCTCGTAGTGGTCGACGAGGACGCTGACCAGCGGGTTCTCGGACACGTTGGCGAGCCGGCGCAGCGCCGTCGTGCGCTTGCGCTTGGCGTCGACGACGCTGTAGATCACGTCGCGCGCGCCGCTGCGCGCGACCGCGAACACGATCGGGACGAGGTGCGGAGCGCCATCGGCGCCGGCCGTCGCCAGCCGCGCGACCCGCGCGGCGGCGAACCGGCGGCGGGCCTCCTCCGGGCTCACGCCTCGCCGCTGACCTCGGCGATCGCCCGCTCCCAGCGCTCAAGCGCCGGCTCGACGACGCCGGGACCGGCGGACGGCAGCCAGTGCAGCGCCCGCCGCACGCCGGCGTCCACGCACGCCTGGATGTGGCGCGGCTCGGCCGGCACGCCCATCATGTCGATCAGCAGCGGGCGATCAGCGCGTTGGCGCAGCTCCGGGATCCGGGCCAGGGCCTCGGGCGTGTACTCGGGAAACCAGCCATCGCCGAACCCGAGCACGCGCTCGAACACGGTTGGTCCGTCGCCGCCGACGAGCACGGGCGGGTACGGCCGCTGCTGGGGCTTGGGCCAGCACCAGATCCGATCGAAGGAGACGAACTGGCCCTCGTAGCTGGCCTCGGCTTCAGTCCAGATCGCCTTCATCGCCTCGACGGTCTCGTGCATCCGCCGCATCCGCGTGCGGGGATCGGTGCCGTGGTGGGCCATCTCCTCGCGGTTCCAACCGGCGCCGACGCCGAACTCCAGGCGTCCGCCTGCGAGGTGGTCGACCGATGCGACCTCCTTGGCGGTGATGATCGGGTCGCGCTCGATCACCAGGCAGACGCCGCTGCCGACCCGCAGCCGTGAGGTCGCGGCCGCCGCCGCGGTGAGCGCGACGAACAGATCGTAGGTCGACTTGTACTTCTCCGGCGTCGGGCCGCCGTCGGGGAACGGCGTCGCCTCCGCCGCCGGGATGTGCGTGTGCTCGGCGAAGAACAGCGAGTCTTGGCCGTGGTCCTCGACGAGCCGCGCCACCGGCCCGGGCCCGATCGCGTCGTACGTCGGGAAGTAGCCGATTCCGAATTCCATGGGCGCGAGTCTATGCCCGCACCTCGTCGGGGGTGAGGCCCCGATCGGGGCCGTGCGGCACGACGTGCTGGCCCGGCTGCGGCTCCAGCAGCTCGCCGTCGATCGTGATCGTGACCTTGTCGGGCTCGAACGAGACGTGGCCGGCGATTCGGTCCACCTCGCGGTAGGGCTCGAGGTAGGACCAGGCGCCGCGCGTCGCGTCGCCGGCGTCGTAGTAGCTGCACAACCCCTTGTAGGGGCAGAACGTCTGTCGCGGCACGGCCGTCAGCGTCGGTTCGTCGACGTCCTCGCGCGGCACGTACCAGCGCGGCGCAAAGCCGGACTCGTACAGGACCCGCGGCCGCTGGCTGTCGGCGATCTGGACGTCGCCGGCGCGCACGACGAGGTGGCGCGTGGTGTCGCGGATGTCGATCCGGTGGTAGGGGTCGGCGGCATGGCCGACGATCCGCTCGGCCTCCTCGTAGAACGCGTCCATCGCGACCCATGCGAACGCGACCCGCCGCCCGAGGATCGCCGCGTAATCGGGCAGCTCGACGTGCTCCCACGCTGCGCGCGGGGCTTCGCGCTCGCCGGCCGACACCGCATACCAGTCGGTGCGCCCCAGCTCGGGGTGATCGGTGCTGCGATCGGTGGCGCGCAGCACGTCGCCGGCGATCGCGTCCTTGGGGAAGTAGGCGACCGGGTAGCGGCCGGGCTCGTGCAACAGCACCACGTCGTCGCTTTGCGCGATCCAGGCGCCGCCGAGCATCACCCGCATCCGCCGCCGCAGCGGCTCGGCGTACAGCAGGCGCTCGGGCAACGGTTGAGGCACGAGGAACGTCCCGATCGCTCCCGGTGCGAGTGGACCCTGCTGCCACGCCAGTCCCATGTTTCGGCTTCCTTTCGTTTCGATCGACCAGCGGCCGCGCGCCGCGGCTCGTCTGGTTCAGCGTCCACGGATGCGGCGGTTCTTACCGTCGCCCCCACTGTGGCGCACGACCGGGTTAGGATCGAGCCGGTGAGCGACGACTCCGCGACGATCGCGCCGACGCGGCTCGATTCCGAATCCGGTCGCTGGGTGCGCCAGCTGCGCGCCGGTCACCCGCGCCACGACGAGACGGTGGCGGAGCTGCGTGAGCTGCTGGTGCGCGTCGCCGTGCACGAGCTCGGGCGCCGGCGCTTGCAGCTGGGATCGATCGCCGGACCGGAGTTCGACGATCTCGCCCAGCAGGCCGCCGACGACGCGCTGATCTCGATCATCGCCAAGCTGGATGGGTTTCGCGGCCTCAGCCGGTTCACGACCTGGGCCTACAAGTTCGTGATTTTTGAGGTCTCCGGGAAGGTCGCCCGCCATGCCTGGCAGCGCCACCCGCCAAGCGCCGAGGAGCTGAGCTGGGAGCGGCTGCCCGACGCAATGGCGCCACGTCCAGGCGACCGCGCCGAGCAGCGCGAACAGCTCGATGCGTTGGCGGACGGGATCGCCGCGCTGTCAGAACGCCAGCGCGAGGTATTCGTCGCGATCGCGCTCAACGACGTGCCGATCGACGTGCTCGCCGTGCAGCTTCACTCCAACCGCAACGCGATCTACAAGAACCTGTTCGACGCCCGCCGCCGGCTGCGCGCGCACCTGGCCGCTGCCGGCCATCCCGTGACCGAGCAGGACGCGCCGAGGGGATGAGCGAGCACCGCCCCGATCTCGACAAGCTGCTCGCCGCCACCGACGGCGACGCCGGCTGCACCGCCGGTGAGGGGGTGCTCGACGCCTACGTCGAGCTCGAGCTCGCGGGCAAGAACCCGGCGCACGTATACCCGGGCACGGCGATCCACCTGCGTGCGTGCCCGGGCTGCCGGGCCGATCACGACGGGCTGCTCGAGGCGGCTCGCCGGTTCGGCGGCCGGGCTCGGTAAGAACGCCGCCGGCGCCGACACTGAATAGCTGCCGGCGCACGCGGCCGGCCCCCGGAACATTCGACCGGGGCGATCCCGACAAGGAGGCGCCGAATGCGTCCCGCGATCCGTTACGCCACCATCGCCGTTCACGCGCTGCGCCACCTGCTGCCAGACGACGCTGGTCTCGCCGCGGGCGCGGCGAGCGCGGGCGACCCGGGGCCGCTGCTCGAGCACGACGTCCTCGCTGAGCCGATCGCCCCGCGACGCTAGGGACGCCGATCATGCCCGTCACCAGAATCGCGATCCGCGACGGCCGCAGCGACGACTACCACGCGTCGGCCACGCCGCCGAATCGTTGGCGCCGTCGCGCTCGGCGGGTACGTCCCCTCGACGCTGCTGTCGCTGCTGGGCGCGGCGCTGTTCACGGTCCCGGGGGTCGCGGCCGGCGTCGGCGCGACCGCCGTCTCGGGGCTGCCGCAGGCGTTCGCGAGCTGGTTCGTGTGGCCGTACCTGGTGTTCGTGATCGTGCAGCTGTTCGCGATCAACTCGATCGACCTGTGCTCGTCCGGGCTGACGCTGCAGGCGATCTTCCCGATGATCAAGCGCTGGCCGTGCGTGTCCTCGACACGACGGTGGCCGGTACGCTGACCGCGGTCGCGGTGTTCTCGACCGGGTTCAACACGTTCATCACGGATTTCTTGCTGTTCATGCTGATCTGGATCGCGCCATGGGTCTCGATCTATTTGACCGACTACTTCATGCGCCGGGGCCGGTATGACTCCCGCGCGTTGCTGGACACCGGCCCGGGGATCTACTTCCGCCGGGGCGGCGCCGACCTCAGCGTGTTCATGGGCGCGCTGTTCGGCGGCGCCACGTACTGGCTGCTCAACCGCCGCCCGGTCGCCGTCCAGGTGGACGAGACCGATCCGCTCGCGGAGGTCGCGGCGGCGACGGGAGCCGCGTGAGCAGCAACCCGGACGCGTCGCGCTCGCGCTTGATCGGCGCCGAGCTCGACGACCCGATCGCGGACCTCGAACGCCGCGCACGCGAGCGGCTGCCGCAATCGATCTACGACTACTACGCGGCGGGGTCCGGCCACGAAACGACGGTGGCCGCCAACGTCGCCGCGTGGTCCACGCTGCGGCTGCGACCGCGCGTGCTGCGCGACGTCTCGACGGTCGACCTGTCGACCTCGGTGCTCGGCGAGCCGATCCCGCATCCGATCCTCGTGGCGCCGACCGCGTCGCACTCGTTCGCGCACCCCGACGCCGAGCTCGCGACCGTGCGCGGCGCCGCGCGAGCCGGCGCATTGATGGTGATCTCGACGCGCTCGAACGTGACGCTCGAGGAGCTGGCGCCCGCCGCGCCGGATGCGCGCCATTGGTTTCAGGTGTACGTGATGCGCGACCGAGGCTGGACCCGGGAGCTGTTGGCGCGCGCGGCCGCCGCGGGCTGCACGGCGCTCGTGCTGACCGGCGACACTCCTTATGTCGGGCGCAAGCTGCGGCCGTCGATGGCGACGCTGCGGGTCCCCGACGCCGCCACCGCGAACCGCCCGTCGGCGGCGCCGGCCGACGAGCTCGCGTCCGAGCAGGACCCGTCGGTCACATTCGAGTCGATCGAGTGGCTGCGCGAGGAGTCGGGGCTGCCGGTCGTCGTCAAGGGCGTGCTGCGCGGCGACGATGCGCAACGGTGCGTGCAGGCGGGGGCGGCCGGCCTCGTCGTCTCCAACCACGGCGGCCGCCAGCTGGACGGCGCGATCGCAACCGCGACTGCGCTGCCGGAGGTCGTCGACGCGGTCGGCGACGGCGCCGAGGTGTACGTCGACGGCGGCATCCGCTCCGGCACCGACGCGCTGCGCGCGCTCGCGCTCGGCGCCCGCGCCGTGCTCGTCGGACGGCCGGTGCTGTGGGCGCTGGCGGTGGACGGGGCCGACGGCGTCGCGACGATGCTCGAGCAGTTGCGCGAGCAGCTGTGGGAGGCGATGTCGCTGGCGGGAGCCGCGACGATCGCCGAGATCACGCCCGACCTGATCGCCTGAGCGGCTGCGGGGCCGCCGCGCGCGCCGCCGACGGCCGGCCGCCTACAGCGTCTCGACGAGCGCGCGATCGGCGAGCTCGCGCGCCCGCTCGGGCGCCAGCCGCCCTGCCCCCGGCATCTCGGCGTTCGCGGCCGCGGCGCCGAGCGCCAGCGCCGCCGCCCGGCGCCAGCCGCCGTCCTGCTCGAACCCGACCAGCAGACCGGCCAGAAACGAGTCGCCGCAGCCGACCGGATAGCGCCCGCGGGCCTCGAGCGCGCCGCGCCAGCCGCCGCCCTCGAAGTCGACCCCGACCATTCCGTCCTCGCCGAGCGTGATCGCGACCGCGTGGCCGTCGCCGCCGGCGCGCTCGCGGATCGACCGTGCCGCCCGCACGGCTTGCTCGGATCCGTGCAGCTCGGTCTCGAGCAGCTCGGCGGCCTCGTGGACGTTGATCTTGATGAGATCGGCGCCCGCGTCGACCGCCTCGGCGAGAGCGGCGCCGCGGGAGTCGACTGCGCACCGGACCCCGTGGCGACGCGCCGCCTCGATCAGCTCGGGGTAGCCGGTCGCGCCGCTGGGCAGCGAGCCGGCAAGCGCGATCCAGCCGGCCCTAGGCAGCAGCGAGTCGACGATCGCGCGCACCGCCCGCCACTCTTCGTCGGAGACCGTCGCCCCGTCCTCGTAGAACTCGGTCAGACGCCCGGTCGCGGCGTCCGCGACCGACAGGCTCGAGCGGGTCTCGCCCGCGCCCCACGCCCACTCGCCGGCAACCCCCTCTGCGGCGAGCGTCTGCTGCACCCAGCGCCCGGCGTGGCCCGCCAGCAGCCCGGTCACGACCGCCTCGGCGCCGAGCGCGGTCGCGACCTGGGCGACGTGGATCCCCTTGCCTCCGGGCAGCGCGATCATCCGCTCCGGGCGGTGGATCTGCCCGACAGCGATTTCGGCGACCTCGAACAGCTTGTCGATCGACGGGTTGCCCGCGACACACAGGATCATCGGCGCAAATTGTGCGCGGTCGAGCGGCGCGGTGCGCGGCGGGGCCGCTGATGCCGCCGCTCGCCTCGTTATCGTGCCGCCGGATGTCGCCCGCCCGTCCCCACCATCACGGGTTGGCGCTGCTCGTGCTGCTCGTGCTGCTCGGGGCATGCTCGACGTTCGGCGTCACCGCCACCGTCGCGCGGGCGCGCGCGAGCGCACGGACCAGCGACAACCCGTTCGCGAGCGCGGCGCTGCGGACCTGGCTGGCAGGTCGGCAGGGCCGGGTCACCGCCGCGGTGTACGACATCCAGACCGGGCAGGAGTACCTCTACAAGCCGCAGTACGCGATGAAGACCGCGAGCACCGTCAAGGTCGACATCCTCGCCACCGCGTTGCACCTGGCCCAAATGGGGCATCACCCACTGCCGGCCAACGAGGCCACCGCCGCGGTACCGATGATCACCCAGTCGGACAACAATGCGGCCTCTGCGCTGTATCACGACGTCGGTGGTTGGAGCACGATCGGCCCGTTCGACAGATCGATCGGGATGACGCGCACGACCCCGAACCCCGAGGGCTACTTCGGCGAGACCTTCACGACCGCCGCCGACCAGATCACGTTGCTCAAGCAGATCATGCTGCCGGGCGGCGAGCTGTCGGCGGCCTCACGCCGGTACGAGTACGAGTTGATGCGGCACGTGATCCCGAGCCAGCGTTGGGGGATCACCGGCGGCGTGCCCGTCAGTGCGCGCGTCGCGATCAAGAACGGCTGGCTGCCCGAGGCAACCGGCTGGCATGTCAACAGCATCGGCCGAGTGCAGGGCAATGACCGCAACTACCTGATCGCGGTCTACACCGAATGGGACCCGAGCTGGGCCTACGGTATCGACACGATCGAGCGGATCGCGGCCGCGAGCTGGAGGGCGATGGGCGTCAAGCGGGGTGCCTCGGCGCACTACTACGGCCCTCACCCGAAACCGGGACGCGCGCCGGGCTCATCGGCGCACGGCGGCTGACCGGCTCCCAAGCGTCTGCCGTCGCAAGGGGGTGTGACGGGCGTCGCTCACGGCTCTACTCCATGGTGGACCGTCAGCGACCCAGAGTCCGACCGCAGCGGCTGATGCGCTCCCGCGCCGACGTGTACGCGCGCCTGATGGAGGCGCAGGAGCTGATCGCGCAGCATCGCTACAAGGACGGCGCCACCGACGCGACGATCGAGGCCGCGCTCGACGCGGTCGACGAGCGGTTGGGCGACGATGCCCGTCGCGAGGACCTCTACCTCGCCGCGCTCGCGATCTATATCGACGAGCTCGGAGGCACGCTGGCGCTGTGGGCCGTGTTCGCCGACGGCATGGTCGTGCTGCCCGCCGAGTGAGCAGGGTCAGACTGATGCGTCGACCGCCGGCCGGGCGGCGCTCGGGTCAGACCCAGGCGTCGGGCTCCTCCCCCGCCCGCCACACCGCCCGGTTCATCACCTCGCTGGTGAACGGCATCGCCACCCCGCCGTCGGCATCGATCGCGATCAGTCCCCCGACCCCGTCGACGGCACCGACGTCGGCGAGTGCCTCGTCGGCTGCCCGCTGCAGCGTCGCGCCCGCCTCGACGCGGAGTGCGAGCAGGTGGGCGGCGGCCGCACGGATGAACGCCTCGCCCTCGCCCGTGCACGAAACCGCCACGCGCCGGTCGGCCCACGTGCCGGCGCCGATCAACGGCGTGTCGCCGACGCGACCGGGCATCTGCCCGCGTCGACCGCCTGTCGAGGTCCCCGCCACGAGCTCGCCGGCGGCGTCCACGCATACCGCGCCGACGGTGCCACGCTCGAAGTCCGAGCCGGCGTCGGCCAGCCGACCGCGCTGGTGCTCGGTGACGAAGTAGCCGGGCTCGCGCTGCTCGAGCCCATGGCGGGCGGCGAACGCGTCGGTCGCGTCCCCGCCGACGAGCACGTGCGGGCTGCGCTCCAGCACCGCACGCGCGGCCGCGATCGGCTGCCTCGTCCGCCGCAGCAACGCCGCGGCTCCGGCGGCGCGATCCGATCCGCGCATGATCGACGCCGACATCTCGACCGTCCCGTCGGCGCACAGCGCCGAGCCACGGCCGGCGTTAAACAGCTCGCAGCCGTCCTCCATGAACTCAACCGCGGCCTGGACCGCGTCGATCGCCGCGCCGTCCGGGCGCTCGAGCACGTCGCGCCCGCGGCGCAGCGCCTCGAGCAGCGCGTCGCGCATCGCCGGCGCGCGGCCTGCGCGCCACGGCGAGCGCGGTCCGGCGCCGGCGTGGATGACGAGGACGGGGCGCATGGGTCGCGCGAGCCTATCTGGCCGCGCGGCCAGGCCTACGCGCGGTCTGCCGCAGCGCGCTCGAGCGCCTCCGCCTCGGGCGCGATCGCGGCGGCGATCGTCTCGACGTCACCGACGACGTCCGGATCGACGCAGAAGCCGAAGCACATGCGGTCCGCAAACGACATCGCCGATACCCGCAGCGCGTGGTGCTGACTGATCTCGGCAAGCGAGTAGAGCGAGTCGACCGGACTCGACAGCACGGCCACCGGCTCGCGCGGGCCGGGGACGTTGGAGACGTTGAGCGCGAACCGCCGCGGGCTTCGCTCCAACTGCTCCGCGAACCGCTCCAGCCGGGGTGACACGCCCGAGATCCGGTGCAGCAGCACCTCGCGCTCCTCGGCGTCGCGGGCTGCTTTGCGCGCGCTCGTCCGCGCGTGGATGATGCGCAGACGCTTGACCGGATCGTTGTCGGCGAGCGGCAGGCCGAGCGAGAACTGCGAGTCGCGGTTGGCGATCGCATCCCCTTCGTGGTGCAGGCTGACCGGCACCTTGACCCGCAGCGTGCCGAGATGTCCGTGGTGGATCTCGATCCAGTGCCGCAGCGCCCCGGCGACGAGCGTGAGCACCGCATCGTTGACGGTCGCGCCGCCGAGTCGCTTGGCCGCGCGGTGCAGCGGTTCGAGCTCGACGCTCGCAAACGCCACCGCCCGGCGCGCGCAGATCTCCCCGTCGAACGGGGACCGCCCGTGCGAGCGCGTGAACTCACGGTGCAGGTAGCCGGCGAGATGGGCCCGCCGTCGAGCGTCGTCGACGGCGTGCTGCGCGCGTGCCTGCGCCGGCGTCATCCGCTGCTCGGGCGCCTCGTCCCACAACAGGGCACGGCTGTAGCGCACCGACGCGGTGCCATCGGCGAGCGCGTGGTGGATCCGCCACACGAGCGCACGGCGGTCGCCGTCGAGCCGCACCAAGTCGATCCGCCACAGCGGCCGCTCGCGATCGAGGCGCTGCTCGAATAGCCGGGCAACGCATTTGCGCAGCTCGGCGGCGTCGACGGGATCGTCGTGATGGTGCTCGACCACATGGTTGTCGACTGCGAACGCCGCATCGGGCAGCCATGCCGGCGTGCCGTCCGGGGCCGTGCCCAGTCGTGTCGTGAGCGCGGGCGTCAGATGGATGCGCTCGGCGATCCGCGCTCGCAGCGCCATGACGTCCAGCGACGAGCGTCCGAGCTCGACGACCTTGCAGGTGTGACCTGCGATCGTCGGGCCCTCGAGCGCCAGGATCGCCCGGTCCTCGGCGCTCAACCGCGTGAACGTCTGCTCCGGCCCGACCGTGTCAGCCGCCCCCGCCTCCACGCCATGATTATGCTCCACGCCCCACCGGATTGCCAGAGGCGCGCCCGAGGCACCGCCTTAGAGGGTGGCCATCGCACGCCCGGCGGTCCGGCCGGAGAAGATGCAGCCGCCGAGGAAGGTGCCCTCGAGCGCGTTGTAGCCGTGCATGCCGCCACCGCCGAAGCCGGCCACCTCGCCGGCCGCGTACAGCCCCGGCAGCGCCGTCCCGTCGGGGCGCATCACCCGTCCGGCGAGGTCGGTCTCGATACCGCCCAGCGTCTTGCGACTGAGGATGTTGCAGCGCACCGCGATCAACGGACCGTGCTCGGGGTCAAGCAGCTTGTGGGGCTTGGCAATCCGACTGCGCTCGGGCAGATACGAGCGGGCGCTGCGGATGCCGACAACCTGCGCGTCCTTGGAGTAGCGGTTGTCGATCTCCCGGTCGCGGGCGACGACCTCGCGCTCGACGTCCTCGAAGCGCAGCTTCGGGCCGCGCGCGATCGCGTTCATGCCGTCGACCAGCGCCCGCAGATCGGTGCGTACGACGAAGTCCTCGCCGTGGTCGACGAACGCCTGCACCGGCGCGGGCGGCTCGGACGAGAGGCGCTCCGACAGCATCCGCTTGCGGTCCTTGCCGGTGATGTCGGGGTTCTGCTCCGAGCCCGAGAGGCTGAACTCCCGCGCGACGATCGATCGGGTGAGGATGAACCACGAGTAGTCGTGGCCGGTGGCGAGGATCGCCTTCAGCGTCGAGTTCGTGTCGTAGCCGGGAAAGCACGGCGGATCGAGCCGGCGGCCGGTCGCATCCAGCCACAGCGACGAGGGGCCGGGGATGATCCGGATCGCGTGAGCGGGCCAGATCGGGTCCCAGTTGTGCAGGCCCTCGGTGTAGTGCCACATCCGGTCGGGGTTGATGACGTGCGCCCCGGCCGCGTGCGAGATCTCGAGCATCCGCCCGTCGACGTGCGCGGGCACGCCGGCGATCATGTGCTGCGGCGCCGGACCGAGGCGTGCGACCGGCCAGTTGCGACGGATCAGCTCGTGGTTGTGCCCGATCCCACCGCTGGACACGAGCACCGCACCCGCCCGCATCTCGAACTCGTCGACGCGCGTTCGCGACGAGCGTACCCCCCGATCCTCGCCGCTGGGCTCGAGCACTGACCCGCGCACGCCGGTCACGCGGCCGCCCTCGATCATCAGCTCGTCGACCTGGTGGCGGAACGCGAACGCCACCCGCCCGTCGCGTTCGGCCTCGAGCACCGGCTCGGCGAACACGCGCACGACCTCGGGTCCGGTGCCCCACGTGAGGTGGAAGCGCGGAACCGAGTTGCCGTGGCCGCGGGCGCGCCCGTCGCCGCGCTCCGCCCAACCGACGACCGGCAGCACCCGCAGCCCCAGCGCACGCAGGTAGCGGCGCTTGTCGGTCGCGGCGAACTCGACGTACGCCTCGGCCCACCGCCGCGGCCAGTAGTCCTCCGGACGGTCGAACTGGGCCGATCCCGTCCAGTCCTGGAGCGCGAGCGCGAGGGAGTCCTTGATCCCGAGCCGCCGCTGCTCCGGGCTGTCGACGAAGAACAGGCCGCCGAGCGACCAGAACGCCTGCCCGCCGAGGTTGGCGCGGTTTTCCTGGTCGAGCACCAGCACCCGGCGGCCGGCCGCTGCCAGCTCATAGGTCGCCACGAGCCCAGCGAGGCCAGCGCCGACGACGATCACATCCGGGTCGTGCACTGGCTCTCCCTCGCTGTCCTGGTTTGCGCCCGAGCGGTGCTCGACGGCCGGCGGAACCGAACCTTGCAGCTTTCGTTCCGACAGTCCGAACGAAACGTGCGAAGTTCGAGCGCGCGGCTCCGTCCGCTGGTCGTCTCCACGCAGGGCATTAACTCACGCTCAGGGATCGGAGCGCGTGGACCGTCCGACATTCGTTGAAAGCAGTTGACACTCGACATGTCGACCACATAGAACTGGTAACGATTCCTGGAAACGATTCTGGTAACGGTACCCCCGAACCGTTCATCAGATAGCCGAGGAGAGAGTGCCCATGCCAGGCCTGCCCCAGCCCGGTCATCGCCGCGCGTCCGCGCGCGGTGTTCCGCACGCCGCCGTCACTGCTCACCCGCCGATCGTCGCCGTCGGCGCGGTCGCCGGCGGCGCCCGGCGCGCGGTCGCCGGCAGCGCCCGGCGCGCGCTCGCCGTCGCGCTCGGCGCGATGCTGCTCCTCGGCGCAACCCTCCTGTTCGGCATCGGCGCCGCAAGCGCCCGCGCCGCGGGCCTCCCGAACCCCGGCGGCGCCAACCCGCTGGCATTCCCACGGCTGACGCGCCAGACGCTCGCGTCGCCCCCGGTCGCCGCGCGCGTCAAGTTCCGTTGGTGGCAGCCGGTCGCCGACACCCACGACGCCCAGATCCGCGCCGAGGTCAAGACGATGGCCGGCAACTTCGGCGGCGGCTTTGAGCAGAACGGGTTCCCGGTCAACATGAACGCCGGTGGCGACACCCCGCAGTTCCTGTCGTTCGCCAACAGCCGCCAGTTCACCGGCACGTACGGGCTCGGCAGCGCGCTGTGGCGGCACCGCACCGAGGTCTACCAGCGCGCCGCGGCCGCCAACGGCGTGATCGGCGACATGAACGAGGGCTCCCGTTGGGACAACACGGCGCCCGAGGTCTACAGCCCCAACCAAGCGGCCGACGCCCGGGACCTGTCATATGGCGTGCGTCAGTATCAGCCCGGCGAGGATCCCAGCGGCGAGCTGCCGGCGGTCAACGCGCCCGCGCTCGGCGGCGAGAGCACGACGCTGACCACGCAGGCCAACCCCGGCGACCGCACGCTGCAGGTGCAGAGCATTGCCGGGCTGCTCACGGGCGACCAGATCACGCTCGGCCAGGGCACTGCGGCCGAGACCGCGACGATCAAGCACGTCGGCACGCCGACGGCGGAGATGCCGCTGTCCCAGAATGCGAGCGCGGGCTCGCAGGTCGTCCACGTCACCCCTCCCGACACGACCACCGGCGTGCCCGGCACCGCGGAGCAGGCCGCGCAGCTCGTGCCCGGCGAGCACGTGAGGATCGGCTCGGGCGCCGACGCCGACCACGACGTGATCGCGAAGATCGGCACGTTCGACATGGTCAACCCGTTGATCGTGCCGTATGAGGGCGCCCCGATCGCGGACTGGATCTGGAACACGCCGAACTCCGCCGGCAGCGCCGCCGCCGGCACGATCTACCTGCGCAAGACATTCACGACGCCGGCCGGGATGACGCGCGCGCGACTGCGCATCAACGCCGACGACGCCGAGGTGACCTACGTCAACGGCCAGCAGGCCGCGTCGAGCACGTACCCGAACTGGCCCACGTCCGAGAACGCCGACATCACCAAGGACCTCAACCCCGCCGGCCAGCGCAACGTAATCGCGGTCGCGGCGACGAACAACTCCCCGGGCGCGGCCGGCGTGATCGCGGCCGTCGCGATCGACGGGAGCTCGCCGCAGCGAATCGTCACCGACTCCAGCTGGAAGGCGTGGCCGGCCCCGACCGCCAACCCGCCGACGTCGCCGACGCCGCCGGCGTCTGACTGGAACACGGTCGGATTCGACGATTCAGCGTGGAGCAACGCCGCCTCGGCGGGTCCGTACGGCATCTCGCCGTGGGGGACTCGCGTCGACGGCAACAACACCGCTCCCAGCTCGCTGGTCGCCCAGCCCGGCGGCTCGGCCACGGTCGCCGCGCCCGCGGGCGCGACCAACGTCGAGCTCGCGAGCACCAGCGGCTTCCTGCGCGGCGACACGATCACGATCGGCTCGGGCGCGAGCGCCGAGTCGCGGGCGATCACGAGCGTCGGCGTCTCTGGCAGCGGCACCACCTTGTCATCCTCGGCAAACGCCGGTGACCTGCAGCTGACGGTCGCCAGCACGGCGGGCCTGACCGCGGGGCAGTACATCACGGTCGGGCAGGGCAGCGGTCAGGAGACCGACCGGATCGCGACGATCAACGGCAGCACGCTGACGCTGTACTCGGCGCTGCATAGTGCGCACTCCTCCGGCGACCCGGTCGCGGTCAAGTCGATCGGCGTGACGTTCACACCGGCGCTCGGCCACAGCCATGATGTCGGCGAGGCCGCGATCGACACCGGCACCGGGATCACGCTCGCGCACCCGCTCGCCCACGATCACACGACCGGCGAGGAGATCGCCTCGCCGGGCACCGGAGTGACGCTGACGGCGCCGCTGCAGCACGCGCACGCGACCGGCGCCAATGACGCGATCACGACAAGCCTGTCGACCGCCACCGACGCCAGCGCGACGAACATCAAGCTCGGCAGCGTGGCGGGCTTCGCGGCCGGCGACCGCATCACCGTCGGCCAGCCGGGATACGCCGAGACGGTCACGGTCAAGACGGTCGGCACCGCCGGCGCGGACGGCACCGGCGTGACCGTGTCGCCGGCGCTGTCGCGGCCCCACGATGCCGGCGATCCGGTCATCGACGCGAGCGACGCGAGCGTCACCAACGCCAGCGCCGGGGTCTCCGACATCGAGCGCGAGTCGCTGATCGCGGCCGAGCTCGTGCAGTGCCTGGCGCCGAGCGTTGCCGACTCCGAGACGACCGCGACGACGTCGCTGAGCGCCGCCGCGTCCTCGGGCGCGACCTCGGTCACCGTCAAGAGCATCGGCAACGTGGCGGTCGGCGATCGCGTCACGATCGGCTCCGGCGGCGGCGCCGAGACGCGGACCGTGACGGCGGTCAGCGGTGACACGTTGACGCTCGGCAGCGCCCTGAGCGGCTCCCACGCCGCGGGTGACCCGGTGTGGGACACGTGCACGACCGCCGCGACCGGCGGCACCCGCGAGCTCGATCCCTCGACCGCGCGCGTGGTCACCGGCGACGTCGTCCCGAACCGGCTGACGTTCACGACCGGCACGCTGAATTACGGCGGCGCTCCGCTGCCGGCCGGCAACGGCCAGCCGTGGGAGCTGATCGACTTCTACATCCACGGCGACACCCAGACCAACACCGGCGGCACGACGACGACGCCGAACCAGTGGCTCGGGCACCTCAGCACCGCCAGCGCGAAGGCGATGGAGCGCTTCTTCGACGACGACGTGCTCGACGATCCGGCGACCCGTGCCGCGATCGCCTACCAGGACCGCCACACCGATACGCCGGCGGTGTTCGAGGACTCGCTGGAGAACGCAAACAACCTCAACTGGGTGCGACCGATGGTCGCCTCCTGGAAGCGGGATCTCGGCTATGACCCGACGGCGCTGCTGCCTGCGCTTGCGGCGACCGGTCGCAACGCCACCGGCACCCCGGCGTTCGACTTCCCGCAGTCAAACGGGCAGGGCGCGACGCTCGGCTGGCGCGTGCGCGACGACTACGGACAGATGTGGAGCAACCGCTACATCCATGACTACGTGGGTCCGCTCGACCGCTGGGCGAGAGCCCACGGGCTGGTGGCGCGCTTCCAGTCCTACGGCGATCCGATCGACGAGGGGGAGGCGTCCGCCAACGAGGGAATCGCCGAGACCGAGCATCTGGAGACCGCCGGCCACGACGAGACCCAGCAGTTCAAGGTCGCCGCATCGGGCACGTATCAGGACCGCACCCCGCACTTCCTCTCGAACGAGTGCTGCGAGGCGCCGGGGATGGCGTGGGCAGACCCGTTCGGGATCGACGGCACCGGCAATGGCGCCTCGCCCGACGCGACCGAGCCCAACGCCGAGTCCGTGTACGCCGACGAGGCCGGCGGCGACAGCCAGGTCATCTACCACGGCTGGCCGTACACGATCGGCGCCGCGGGCTCGTCGGCCCTGTGGCCGGGCAACACGTACGGCGGTGACACCAGCTACGCAGCCGGCAACGGCCCCAACCAGCCGCAGTTCACAGACGACCGCTCAAACAACGTCAACGTCGCGCGGCGGGCGCTCGTGCTGCGCCAGGGCGAGCCGAGCTTCGACGTCGCCGTGTTCCACGAGGACTTCGGCCTCACCGGGCAGGGGCAGGACCGCAACGGCTCAGGCTGGAACCTCGGCTCGGCGATCTCGAACGGGACCACGCGAACGCCGACGTCGGGCAAGCTGCTCGCCAGCTCGTCGTCGCTCGCGCAGGCGGGATACCTGTACGGCTACGTGAGCCCCGCGTTCTTTCACTACTCGAGCGCGCGGTTCGCCGTCGACCCGCGCAACCGCGATCAGGACGATCCCGCCAACGGCAACCGCGTGCTGTTCCCCGAGCACGGCGACTACAAGGCGCTCGTGCTCTACGACCAGTCGGTGATGCCGGTCGCGGTCGCCAACAAGGTGGCGGCGCTCGCCGGCCAAGGCCTGCCGATCGTGATCGTCGGCCAGGTGCCGAACGCGGCGCCGAGCGCCACGGGCGGCTCGCTCGCGGGTATGAGCGCCGCCGACGCGCAGGTGCAGGCGGCGATGGCGAAGGTCACCGCCTCGCCGCACACGAAGGTGGTCGCCGACGCGACCGCCTCCGGGTCGCCGTCCTCGGACGCCAACGCGCCGGGCGCGCTGGCGTCGCTGGGGGTCACCGCGTCGACGCAACTGAACACGGCGTCGTCGACGAGCGGCGCGGTCGCGACGCCCGTGCTCGGCATCCGCCGGCACGTCGGCGGGCGCGCGTCGCGGGTCGGCGACGCCGACTACTACCAGCTGTTCAACCCCAACACCTCGACCACCGTGTACCCGTCGGTGACGCTGACCGGCCACGGCAGGCCGTACGTGCTCGACCCGTGGACGGGCACGTTCACGCCGATCGCCAACTACGTGGCCGACGGCAACCGGATCACGGTGTCGCTGCGCCTGGCTCCGGCCAACGCGCAGGACATCGTGATCTCGACATCGAACCTGGGCGGCGGGTCGCACTCAGCGCTTCACGCTACCTCCACGACCGCGAACGCGACGCCGTACGGGATCGGCAACGTCGTGTTCGACGCCGCCGGCCGACTCGTCGCGCGCGCCTCACAGAGCGGCTCGTACTCGACGAAGCTCAGCGACGGCACGACCGTGAACAGCACGATCGCGGTGCCACAGGTCTCATCCGGGGCGGACGTGTCGATGATCGCCGGGACCGCGACGCTCACGAAGTGGCAGCTGTCGGTCGACAGTTGGACGCAGACGGCGTCCGGCGACCCGACGCAGACCGCGCACACGAGGATCCCGGCGAGCGGCTCGATCACGGTGACACCGCTGAGCGGCGTCAGCGACGGGTCGCTGCCGTCGTGGACGCAGATCACGCCGCAGAACATCCCCGGCCTCGATCCGGCCGACAATTTGACGAACGTTGCCGGGATCGGCAGCTACACGACGTCGTTCGCGCTCCCGTCGAACTGGTCTCGGACGAGCGCCGGCGCCTACCTGAACATCGGCGCCGCGGTCGACACCGTCGACATCTGGGCCAACGGCCGCAAGGTCGCCGGCGTCGACGAGAACGACCGCAACCAGATCGATATCGGCCCGTACCTGCGGCCCGGCGACAACCAGCTGAGGATCAGCGTCGCGACGCCGTTGCGCAACGCGGTGGCGGTCGCACCGGCGACGCCCGCGACCGGTCAGGTGCCGAACTCGGCCGAGGTGATCGGGTCGGTGCAGGGCGGCGCGAAGCTGTCGAAGGTGGGGCTGCTCGGGCCGGTGACGATCACGCCCTACGGTCAGCGGCCGCTCGCGACGCCACCCTCTGGTCACGTCTCGTCCGCGTCCCGCGGCTGAGCTCTGGCTCGTGAACTATGGCGACTGCCGGTGCACGGTGCACCGGCGATCGCCATTGTTCCGCGGTCCGCGACTCAGATCACGCCGGTCAGGACCAGGGCGCCGATCGCAAGCAGCGTGAGCGCGGTGATCGCGTTGCCCCACCGATCCAGCCAGGCGCCGCGCAGCCGGTAGCCGCCGCGGGTGGCGGCCACGGTCAGTCCGACGAACGTCGCGATCGTGACCGTCGCGAAGATCGCCAGCGAGCCGATCGCGACGCCGACGCCCGCCGTCGTGGCCGCCAGGAACACCGGCAGGATCGTGAGGTCCGGGGAGGCAGCGGCGCCAAACGGGACCATCACCGCCGCCAGCGAGCCGCGCTTGCGCGAGTGGGCGTCGCCGTCGCTGTGCGCGTGGCCGTCGCCGTGTCCGTGGGCGTCGTCGTGCGCGTGCTCGTGGCCGTGTGCGTCGCCGTGCGCGTGGCTGTGGTCGTGGTGGTGGCCATATCCAGTCGCCTGGAGCACGGCGAAGCCCACGCCGGTCGCGACCAGGAGCGCACCGATGATCGCCGCCTGGGCATGCTCGACGGCCGAGCGGAACTGGAGGCCGATCACGATCAGAATGCCGCCGAGCACGAGCGAGACCAGCACGTGCGCGAGCCCGGCCAGGCCCGACAGCCGCGTCACGCGCGACAGCGGGTAGCGCCGGGTGCGGCCGAGCACCGCGAGCGGCATCCAGTGGTCCGGGAGGATCGCGTGACCGAACGCGACCCCGGCGGCCGCAGCGAGCAGCGCGGGGCCGTTGCCGCTCATCGGACCACGAGCCCGCTCATTCGACCGACGCGCCCAGTCATCCGACCGCGAGCTGCTCGCTCGGCCGCGCGGCGAGCCCCATCCGCAGATGCTCGGTGTGCGACACCGCCTCGGTCAGCAGCGCGCGCACGTGGTCGTCGTGCAGCGCGTAGATCACCTGGCGGCCGTCGCGCTCGCCGACGACGAGCCCGAGATGGCGCAGCACGCGCAGCTGTTGCGAGACGGCCGGCTGCTCCATCCCGATCTGGAGCGCGAGCTCGCCGACCGAGCACGGTCCGCCGCTCAGCCGGGTGAGAATCAGCACGCGGCTCGGCGTCGCCAGCGCGTGCATCGTCTCGGCCACCGTTCGCGCGTTGGCGATCGAGAGATCGGACAGATCGGTGTCGAGGCCGTGACTGATGCTCGTATTATTGCATGCGCGGGCGTGCATGTATTCCACTAGGCGCTCGCGGTCTGGACACGCGCCGGCTCCGAAGTCAACCGGCGCCCGTGGGGAGCAGCAGCGACGAGGCGCGCTCGGGGCCGAACAGGAGCTCGACGTCGACGGCACGTGGGTGCTCGGCGGTCAGCGGATCCTCTCCCGTCCCCGGGTTTCGCACATAGCGCGGATGCGCGCCGGAGGAGACCTGCAAGCGGATGCGGTGTCCGGCCGCGAAGCGGTGCGCGATCGGCCACAGGTCGAACTCCACATGCCAGGCGCCGTCGTCGGCCTGCTCGAACCGGCCAGGGGCGACACTCGCGAGCGCGTCGCAGACGTTCCGCGAGGTTCCGGCCGGGTCGACGTCGCAGACGCGGGCGAACAGATCGAAGTGGGGCTCCGATCCGCGTGCCCAGAGCTGAACGCGCGGAACGCCGATTGCTTCGACGACCTCCTGCAGCGGGGCGGTGGTGAACGTGATCACGTCGTCGCGTGCCTCGAGCCGCCGGTTGTCGCGTACCGGCCTGGAGGTGACCATCACCGGCCCGCCGACGGATGGGGTCGGGTCCGCCGGGTCATATCGATAGCGACGGCTTGCGGCCGCGCCGGCGGGCGGCGGATCCCACGCGAGCTGATCCCCGCTGTGCAGCCACAGCCGGCGCGGCGCGGCATCGACCGGCGGCCAGCGCTCGAAGTCACGCCAACCGCCGCCGCTGCGCTCACCGGTCACGAACAGGCGCACGGTGACCGGCTCGATCAGTCGCGGATCTCCGAGCAGGTGGCCGCGCAGCCATGCCAGGCCCTCACGCGTGCCCGCGGCGGTCAGCCCCTCCTGGGTGTGCGACCAGGGACCGATGATCAACTGCCGCGGCCGATCGGCCCGCTGCAACGAGGCGAAGTCATCCAGTTGCCAGGGCAGGAACGAGTCAAACCAGCCGGTGATCATCTGTACCGGAGCAGTCACCTCGGCCACCCCGGCCGAGAAGTCCCGTTCGACCCAGTAGGCGTCCTCGCGCCGCGTGGCCGCGAGCGCCTGTCGAAACCATGCGACCTCGCCGCCCGTCACGCGCCGGTCGAGATCTCCGAGCGACGGCCCCGACAGCAGCGCGTGCAGCCACAGCAGCCTGCCCACCATCGGCAGGGGCGCTGGACCGCGCTCCTGCAAGGCGATCATCACCAGCCACTGGGCCGAGGTCTCGAGCGACATGCTGCCACCCGGGAAGCTCTGGCCATGGAACTGCGAGGCGCTGCCGTGGATCGACAGCGCCACCAGATCATCGCCGGCATCGGCCGCGATCGCCCACTGGACGAGCCCGAGGTAGCTCTCGCCGGTCATCGCGACCGGGCCCGAGTGCCAGGGCTGGCGATGCAGCCAGCGCAACGTCGCCAGGCCGTCCGCGCGTTCGTCGAACGGGTTGAACGTCCCCTCCGAGCCGAACGTCCCGCGAACGCTCTGCATCACCACCTGGAACCCTCGCTCGGACAGCAGCCGCCCGTGCAACAGGCCGAAGATCCCGCGCCGCCCGTAGCAGGAGCGCACCAGCACGGTCGGCTGCGGCTGCTCGCGAGCCGCACGAGACACCCATCGATCGGCCAGCAGCACCGCACCGTCGTCCATCTCGACCCGCAGATCGCAGTCGCAGACGACGTCGTGGGTCTGTGCGCGCGGCAGGCGCCATCGCCGAGCGAGGATGTCGCCGATCAACCCCATGGCATTTGCGGGCAAAGCGCGCACCGCTGATCGCGACTCGGCTCAGCTGGCGTGCCATCGAGCTCCACGGCACCCACACTACGCCAACGCATGCATCGAGGTGAGTGATGTGAGTGCATGAGCGATAGTGAGAAATGGCGCCGGTTGTGCCGGCTCGATGCCTATGGCAGACTCGGAGTTCACTGGGGTTCGACAACCCATCCGCCCCACGTCTGACAATCGGAGAACGTTCGTGTTCGACGCTGATCCGTCGTTTCGCCCGGTGCGCCGACGCGACGGCTACCTCGCACTCGAGGACATGGCGCTGATCGGTGGCGGGACGACGTCGGCGTTGGTCGGCCTCGACGGCAGAGTGCCGTGGCTGTGCCTTCCGCGCTTTGACTCACAGCCGGTGTTCTGCAGCCTGCTCGACGACGCCAGGGGTGGCTCGTTCACGGTCGCGCCCGACATGTGGTTCAGGCACGGCAGCGTTAGGAGCCCGACACCGCCGTGCTCGTCACCGAGCTGCGCGGCCCGAACGGCCTGGTGGCGGTCAGCGACGCGCTGGCATTGCGTCCCGGCAGTGACCTGACCGAGGACACCCCGGGCGGACGCCAGGAGCTGATCCGCTCGGCGGTCGTCCTCGAGGGGTCCATCCGGCTTGTCGTCGAGCTCGGCCCCGGCGGAGGCGCCACCGCGCGGGCAGCCGCCGGCGGCTTGTCGCTCGACGTGCCGGGTCGCCACGATCTCGATCTGCACGTTCGCTGCAGTCGACCGCTGGAGGCGTTGCGCACCGTCCACGAGCTACACGCCGGCGATCGGCTCGACGTGGTGCTGTCGTGGGGCAGCGCTCACCGCCATCACCGGTTCACGGACGAGGAGTTGCTGGACGCCACCGCACGCTCGTGGCGGCGGTGGATGCAGCGGTGTCACTACGACGGTCCCGAGGCGCCGCTGGTCCGCCGGTCCGCGCTCACCCTCAAGCTGTGCGACCACTGGAGCAACGGCGCACTGGTCGCGGCACCGACCTCCTCGCTGCCGGCACCGATCGGGGGCGTGCGCAACTGGGACTACCGCTACACGTGGATCCGCGACGCCGCCTTCTCGCTGTACGCGCTCCTGCGCCTCGGCTTCACCGACGAGGCCGCGGCCTTCATGAGCTGGCTGACCGACCGCACGCGCGAGTGGCGCGTGGGGCCGAGCGGGCCGCTGCAGATCATGTACGGGATCGACGGGCGGGCCGAGCTGCCCGAGATCGAGCTCGACCACTGGAGCGGCTACCGCGACTCGCGGCCGGTGCGGATCGGCAACGCG
>DASUHF010000055.1:0-35539 GCA_036273655.1 Solirubrobacteraceae bacterium
CTCGGACGCGGCTGGACCCGCGTCCTGTGGCGCTGCTGGCAAGACGGCATCCCCTACAACCCCCAACGCCACACCGCCCTGCAACGACACCTCCAAATCACCAATCCCAACGCTGGGGGTTGACACAGGACGTCTCATCGCGGGTGCGGGCGCGGACGCCGGCGTCGTCCTGGGCCAGCGACCGCACCGGGCTAGCCAGGTGCAGCGTCGCGGTGCCCAGATCGTCGGCGATCCGGTCGACCAGCGCCACGGTACCGTCGGCGAACTGCTCGGCGAGACCGTCGAGCAGCGCGAACGCGCTGTGCCCGAATGCGGCGATGTCGCATGCGTGCGCAAGGAGCGACTCCTCCCCGGGGTCACAGCCGCCGTACATCGCGGCGAACGCCAGCAGCAGGTCCTGCGTCGCGGGCGGCAGCTGCAGCGCCTCGATCCACGACCTGGCGCTGACGTCGAGGTCCTCGATCCCGCGGCCGCCGTCGACGGCAATGCTCGCCGGCAGCCGACGGGTGGCCGCCAGCAGCGCGCACACGGCGCGCTCGAGCGCACGGCCCTCGCTCAGCGGTATCGGTCCGCCGTCGCGCAGGCGGCCGCCGGTCAGCCAGCGATGCGTGCGCGCCGGCTCGCTGCGCACGACCGCAAGGCCGTAGCGCCGCAGCTCGCGCGCCAGCGGAAGCATGTCGCAGGACGAAAACCAGGCGCCTCCGAGCTCGATGTCGACATCGGCGCCGCGGAACCGCCGCCGCCAGGTCCGCCCTCCGAGCCGGCCGCGGGCCTCGAGCAGCGTCACCGACAATCCGCTTGCAGCCAGCTCCCGCGCCGCCGCCAGTCCGGCGAGCCCGCCGCCGACGACCAGCGCGTCGCTCACCGTCGGCTCGACATCAGCGCGGCGAATGCGTCGCCGCCGACGTTGCCGCCCGACAGCACGACCCCGACCCGCTTCCCGTCGACCGCCACGCGGCCGGCGATCAGCGCCGCCAGCGCGCATGCGCCGCTCGGCTCAACCACGAGCTTGCAGCGCTCGAAGCAGAACCGCATCGCCTCGACGATCTGATCATCGGACACGGTCACGACCTCGTCGACGAGCGCCTCGATCACCGGCCAGGTCAGCTCGCCCGGCGTCGACGTCTGCTGCCCATCGGCGATCGTCGGCGCGACCGCCACCCACTCGCGGCGTCCGCTGGCAAGCGAACGCGCGACATCGTCGGAGGCCTCGGGCTCGACGCCGATCACACGACAGCCCGCGGTCGTCGCCTTGACGACCGTCGCGCAGCCGGAGATCAGGCCGCCGCCGCCGACCGGCACCACGACCGCGTCGAGCTGGCCGGCCTGCGCGAGCAGCTCGAGCGCCACCGTTCCCTGGCCCGCCATCACGCGCGGGTTGTCGTAGGGGTGCACGACGGTCAGGCCGCGCTCGGCGGCAAGCTCGGCGAGCAGCTGGTCGCGATCGGAGGCGTAGCGATCGAACTCGATCACCTCGGCTCCGTGCGACTCGGTCGCGGCGCGCTTGAGCGCGGGCGCGTCGATCGGCATCAGGATCACGGGCCGCGCGCCGGTCAGCTCGCACGCGATCGCGACCGCTTGGGCATGGTTGCCCGAGCTCGCCGTGCAGACGCCTCGCGCCCGCGCTTCGTCGGTCAGCGACGAGATCGCGTTGTAGGCGCCGCGGAACTTGAACGCGCCGCCGCGCTGGAAGCTCTCGGCCTTGAGCGACACGCGCGCGCCGAGCAGGCCGTCAAGCGTGCGCGAGGTCAGCACCGGCGTGCGGTGGGCGATCCCCTCCAGCCGCGCGGCGGCGCGGCGGACGTCGTCGAGCGCGACCGCGAGGGTCACGCCGGCAGTTGCGCGTCGTGCATCAAGCGGCCGACCGGGACCGCGTGCAGGTCGCCCTGATCGAGGCGGCGCAGCAGCTTGCCGAGCACGGCGTCGAGCTGGGTTCGACTGGAGACGTCGAGCTCGACCACCTCGCCCGGGTGCAGCGGCCCGAGCGAGTCGCCGGCGTCGTGCAACGACACGGCGCCGGCGACCAGCCGTCCGCCGGCCTGGTGTGCGAACAGCCATTGCCCGATGCTGGGCCCGCTGGATGCGTACAGGAAGTGGTGGTCGAGGTCGGAGGTGCCGAGCAGCCGGTCGAGCTGATGGCGGGTCGAGAGCCAACGGACGAGCCCGCCGCCGGAGAGCTCGGGCAGCGGCTGGTCGTTGTCTGCGAGGACCACGTGCGTCTGCGGGCCGTCGAGCTTGGCGGTCAGGAACGAGGCGTGGATCCCATCGACCGCGAGCCGTCGTGCCACCGAGTCGATCGCCGCCGGCGGCGCGTTGACGATCACGCCGACCTGGGCGCGATCGGTCTCCACCGCGGTCGTCGCGCGGATATGGGCGAAATGCGAAGCGACCGAGTAAGCGCCGCCGGTCGTCAGCGTCAGCGACGCGATCACGAACAGCGTCGCGAGCGCCACCGACGCGCGCACGGTCCGCATCCGCCACTGCGGCCGCGGCCGCACGCGGCGCTCGTCGGACATGATCAGCGCCGCGGTCTCCGGGCGGCGCGCGAAGCGCCCATCGGGCTCGGGACGGGTCGACAGCGCCGCCGCGAGCGCCGGCGCAAGCTCCCGCCGGCGCCGTGCCACCCGCGCCAGCCCAAAGCGCTCCAGCGCCCGGTTTGACGCGCGCACGTGGCCATAGCCGAATCCGTAGGAGATCACAGGGCAGCCGCGGATGATCGCCTCGAGCACGGTCAGCCCCGCGGTCGAGTGGATCAGCGCGTCGGAGGCGGCGAGCACGTCGCTCATCCGATCGGTGAAGCCCATCACCCGCAGCCGCGCCTGGGAGCCGAACCGCGCGGCGAGCTTGATGCGCGCCGCGTCGTTGTGGCCGCACAGGCACAGCACGATCGCCCCGTCGACGTCGAGCGCGGCGGTGACGGCGCCGACCAGGTCGCCGACGCCCCAGCCGCCGCCGGACACCGTGATCACCCTGCCGCTCACCGGCAGCCCGAGCGCGCGGCGGGCGTCGGCGCGATCGCGCGGTTCATCAAACTCGCGTCCGGTCGGCGGCCGCGCCCAGCGCACGCTGCCGGGACCGGCGATCCGCTCGACCTCCTCGGCCGACTCGGGATGGGTGATGAAGTGCAGGTCGATCCCCGGATGGGCCCAGTAGCGCAGGCCGGCGAGGTCGGTGATCGAGGAGAAGCACGGGGTGCGCAGCCTGCCCGACCGCCGCAACGCGCCGAGAATCGCGGTCACGCCCGGGTAGGTGGAGACGATCACGTCGGGGTGGTGGGCGGCGATCAGCCGCATCAGGCCGCGGCGGCCGAGGCGATACAGCAGCCGCTGTGCCAGCCACCGCGTCGGCGCCGACATGGACAGCCGGTACTGGAGGTCGAACAGCCACGGCAGGTACGTGAACAAAAACGCGGAGTTGCCGCGCAGGCACGCGGTCAGCAGCCGCCCCATCGCGGGCAGTCCGTTGACGATCGAGACCTGCGCGTCGGGGTCGCGCTCGCGGAACTCGCGTGCGACCGCGCGGGCCGGCAGGTCGTGGCCCTCGCCGATGTCGGCCGAGATGACGAGGACGTTGGCGTGTTGGTGGGGCTCGCCGGCGGAGGCGAGCTCACCCCCGCCGCTGGGCTCGGAGCGCTCGCGCGGGCGGGCAAGCACATGGGCGCCGTTGCCGTTTGCGACGGGGGTCGCCTGCTCGTGTCGCCACTCGATGTACTTGCGCACGCCCACCGAGAACGGCGTCCGCGCGGTCCACCCGAGCTCGGTCGCGGCGCGCAGCGAGGACACGGTCTTGCCGCCAAAGTCGCCGGGGCGGGCCGGCGTGTAGACGATCTCGACGTCGCCCATCAGCTCCTGGATCGTCTCGGCGATCTGCCGGATCGTCACCGACTCGTCGGAGGCGAGGTTGTAGACGCGGTTGGCGGCGACCTCGGTCAGGCACGAGGCGACGCCGTCGGCGAGATCCTCGACGTAGACGAACTTGCGCGACTGCATGCCGTCGCCGGCAAGCGTCAGCGGGTCGCCGGCCAGCGCCTTGGAGACGAACGCGGGGATCACGGCGGCCTCGCGCGCCCGCGGGCCGTACGGGATCCCGAATCGCAGGATCGTGTAGTCGAGCCCGTACAGCTCCTGGTAGGCCTTGCAGTACAGCTCGCCGGCCAGCTTCGTCGACGTGTACAGATGGCTCGGCGGCGCCAGCAGCGTGTCCTCGTCGACCTCGTCGGTCGGGCAGTCCGAGTAGACCCAGATCGTCGACGCGTACGCGATCCGCTTGACGCCCGCGCGGCGGGCGGCCTCGAGCACCGCGGCGGTGCCGCGCGCGTTGATGTGCTCGGCGTCCTCGGGCTCGGCATGGACGTCATTGACGTCGGCGACCGCGGCGAGGTGGGCGACCGCGTCGCAGCCGTCCATCGCGCGCTCAAGCGCCTCGCGGTCGGTGATCGAGCCGATCACGGTTTCCACCGCGTCGTCGCCGTGCCACGGCGACGGCCGTAGGTCGTAGATCACCGGCTCGTGCCCGCGCTCTGAGAGCTTGTCGACGACGTGGGATCCGATGAAGCCCGATCCGCCTGTGACGAGAACGCGCATGGAGTGTTGTGAGAGCCCCCGGTGACTCATGGTCGGTAATACAACGGGACGCAGGAATGATTACGCGCCACCCAGTCGGTATCGGGCAGATCGACGTCGTGACCCATGATCCGGTGGCACGGCTCGTCGTAGACGCGGCCGGTGGAGCGCTCCAGCCAGTCGAACACGATGTACTTGTAGAGGCCGGAGACCATGCCTTCGGGCAGCTCGAGCCTGGACGGATGGACCGGGTCGAGCTCGGCCCGCGCGACCTCGTTTTTGAAGTCGACGATCTGCGGCAGCCGCTGCACCTGGACGAGGCCGAGCGCCGCCGTGAATTCGCTCATCCGGAAGTTGAGCCCGTCGATCTCGTAGTCGGGCTTGCCGTAGTTGCGATACAGCCGAGCGTGCTCGATCAGCTCGGGGTGGCGGGAGACGAGCACGCCGCCCTCCCCGGTCGAGATCGTCTTGGTGGCGTACAGGGAGTAGACCCCGGCGTCGCCCCACGACCCCGGGCGCCGTCCGTTCCAGCCGGCGCCGTGGGCGTGTGCGCAGTCCTCGATGAGAAAGATCCCATGCTCGACGCAGTAGGCGGCGATCTGCTCGATCTCGAACGCGATGTGGCCGCCGATGTGCACGACGAACGCGGCGCGTGGCTTGTGGCGCTCGGCCGCCCGCTCGAAGTCGGCGAACGACATGCACAAATCGTCCCGGTTGCAGTCGACGAACTGGACGGTCGCGCCCGCGCGGATCGCGGCCATCGGCGTCGCCATGAACGTGTTGGACGGGCACAGCACGGTGCTGCCGCGGACGCCGGCGAAGTCCAGCGCCGCCAGCGCGCCGCCGGCCCAGCCGTTCAGAGCGACCGCCGGGACGCCGTTGTATGCCGTCCAGGCGTCCTCGAAGCGGGCGTTCATCGGGCCTTCGGCCCAGCGTTCGGAGTCGAGCACCTCGTCGATCAGCGCGTGCAGGCGGGCGCGGTCGGCGTGGTCGAAACCGATCGCAAACCGTCCGAAGTCCTGCACTCGCTGTCGTGAAGCGGAAGCGGAGACCTGATTCATGTTGTTCGTGCTCCCGGCCACAACGAACGCCCCGCCGCCGCATCTCGGGCGGTGTCGTTGCCGGCCGTTGTAGGAGGATCGTGTCAGCCAGTGTGCGCGCTGGCAACCACGTCGTCAGGCAGCACGGTATCTAGTTTCCGGGCGGCTAGCTCCGTCAGGATGATCTCAAGCGCGACGGCGGTACGCCGATGCGAGCCGCGCGCGTTGTAGAAATCCGCATCGTGCAGAAGGATCACGTCGCCCGGCAGCAGCGCGCGCGTCGCGCGGGCGGCGATCCGCGCCGGCGTCGTCAGCCGGCGCCAGTCCTTGCCCCAGCGCGACCACAGCAGTGGCTCGAGGCCCGCCTGGCGGACCGCTTGCAGGCCCCGCGGGGCGTAGATCCCGTACGGCGGGCGGTGCCACGTCGCGGGGGCGCCGATCGCGTCCTCGATCGCGGCGGTCCCGCGCCGCAGATCGTTTCTGAGCGCGCTCGGGGTCCGGCGCAGCTGCAGCTCGTGGCGATCGCCGTGCAGGGCGATGCGGTGGCCCTCGTCGTGCGCGCGCGCGATCAGCTGCGGGCGCCGGCGGACCTGCTCGCCGACGACGAAGAACGTCGCCCGGGCGGCGTGGCGGGCAAGCAGCTCGAGGATCGCCGGCGTCCCCTCCGGGTGCGGGCCGTCGTCGAACGTCAGCGCCACGCCGGCGGCGTGCGGCAGCGTCTGCGCCAGTCCGGCCGCCGCGGCGGCTCTGCGATTGACCGGCGCCAGCAGTGCGCACGCGCCGCGGGTGACGGGCGCCACGAGATCGGTCGCCGCCGGGCGCATGGGCGGATGTATACCGGGGGTGGTGGGTTCGGACCCTGGCGGAACGACCTCATGGTTTGGCGCGCGTCGATGCCGGGGCCTGGTCGGGTCAGGGCCCCGGCGCCAGGCGCTCCTCCGGCCGACCGCGGGAAGCCCGTGAGGCTGCATGGGTCTCCGGGCTCTGAACTAATCGCCAAACGGGGCGCCCGCGAGCCAAACTTGGCGAACGTGCCGACTACAGCGGCCAGCGATCGCCATTCCGCCCGGGGCTGGCCCACTTTGGCGAATCTGCACGATCCCCGGCCCACCCCTTCACCGCTGCCGTTTGCAACGACAGCCAGCCCCCACCCGCCGCGTCATTGCCGCCGTTCGACCGAGTTGCGGCGGCGTGCATTCCCGGACCGCTGGGGTGTGAATCGAGCCCCTCGCGGCTCTACCTTCATGGTGTGAGCATCGACTCGCAGACGACGTTCGACGGACCGGTGACGATCCGCCACGTGCGGTTCGCCAACCCCGAGAGCGGCTGGGCCGTGCTCGACGCGGCGGGCGCCGACGGCGCTCCGGTGGCGCTGGTCGGGCCGCTGGTGCATCTGGAACCGGGCGAGCGCGCCCGGATCGTCGGCCAGTGGGTCACCGACAGCCGTTTCGGCCGCCAGGTCAAGGTCACCCAGGCAAGCCCGCTGACGCCCGACGATCCCGACGCGATCGTCGCGTACCTCAAGCGCGTCAAGCACATCGGCTCGCGGCGGGCCGAGCGGCTCGTCGAGTGCTTCGGCGTCGAGGACCTGTTCGAGGTGATCGACGCCGACCCGGCGGCAGCGTTTGCGGCGGTCGGGCTGCGGACGGGCCGCGCACAGGCGGCCGCGGCGTCGTGGCAGGCACTGCGCGTGACGCGGCGGCTTCACCTGTTGCTGGCGCCGCACGGTCTCGCCTATCTCGCCGGCCGGATCCACGAGCACCTCGGCGACGACGCGCACGAGCTGCTGCTCGCCAACCCATACGAGCTCACGAGCGTGTTCGGGGTCGGGTTTGCGATCGCTGACCGGATCGCGCACGCGGGCGGACGCGAGGTCGCCGCCGACGAGCGCGAGCGCGCGGCGGTCATGTACGTGCTGGCCGAGGCCGAGCGCGGCGGCTCGACCTGCATGCCCGTCGACGAGCTGCTGAGCGCCTGCGAGCGGTTGACCGATGATCCCGTGCCCAAGCGCATCGTCTCCGGGCTGGTCTCCGATCGCCGTCTGGTCCGCGAGGACGAGTGGGTCTACCGGGCCGCGACCGCCGCGCTGGAGGCCGAGCTGTCCGCGCAGGTGGCCGAGCTGATCGCGGCGGCGCCGTCGCGCCGGCTGTCGCCCGAGGGCGCGGACGAGGCCGTGGCGGTCGCCCCGGGCGGCGAGCTGACCGAACAGCAACGCGCCGCGGTGGCGGCGGCGCTGGCGCACCGGCTGTCGGTGATTACGGGCGGCCCAGGCACCGGCAAGACCGCCTCGATCAAGTCGATCGCGGCCGCGGCCGAGGCACGCGGCGCGAAGGTGATGCTGGTCGCCCCAACCGGGCGTGCGGCGGTGCGGATGACCCAGGCGGGCGCGTCACGAGCGAGCACCGTGCACTCGGCGTTGCAGTGGATCCCGGGCGAGGGCCCGGCGCGTGACCGCCACGACCCGCTGCCGTGCGACCTGCTGATCGTCGACGAGACCTCGATGGCGAACCTGGAGCTGCTCGTGATGCTGTTGCGCGCCGTCGGGGGCGACACCCACGTCGTGCTCGTCGGCGACGCCGATCAGCTGGCCCCGGTCGGCGCCGGCAAGCCGTTCGCCGAGCTCGTCGCCTCCAAGCGGGTGCCGACGACGCGGCTGACGCACATCTTCCGCCAGGCGGCGGGCTCGATGATCGTCCAGGGCGCGCACGCGATCCGCCGCGGCTCGCCGCCGGAGTTCGTCGCGGGCGACGGAATGCGCCGCGACCTGTTCATGATCGAGCGCCCCGCTGCGCCGGCCGCGCTGGCGGAGATCGTCTCGCTCGTCTCAGAGCGCCTGCCCGACCACTACGACGTCGATCCGGTCCGCGACATACAGGTGTTCGCCCCGGTGTACCGGGGCGAGCTCGGCATCGACGCGATCAACGCGGCGCTGCGCGCGGCCCTGAACCCGGACGGCCGACCGGTCCGCGGCGGCCGCCTGCGGATCGGCGACAAGCTGATGATGACCGGGCGCAACCTGCACGAGCTGGGATTGATGAACGGCACGCTGCTGCGGCTGCTCGACGAGGTCGCCGGCGGCGAGGACGACGACGAGGACGCCGACAACTGGGATGGCGCGCAGCGCTCCGCGGGCCGGCCGCGACGCGATGACCCGGCGCTGCTGCTGGCCGCCGACGACGCCGTCTTCCGGCTGGCCCCGGAGGACTCCGACAGCCTGCGGCTGGCGTACGCGTGCTCGGTCCATCGCGGCCAGGGGATCGAGCTGCCGATCGCGGTGATCGTCGCCCATCCCGCCTGCGGCGCGTTCTTCTTGCGCCGCGAGATGCTCTACACCGCCGTCACCCGCGCCACGGTCGCGACCGTGATCGTCGGCACCCGCGCCGTCGTCGCGCGTGCGGTCGCGACCGCGGACACCGGTCGGCGCCACGGCCGGCTGGGCGCGCGGCTGGCGCGCTCACGCAGCGGCTAATCGCCCGAACCCGAGCGCGGACGTTGGCATTCGCGTAACCCCGTGGGTTACGCAAACGCCAAACTTCCGCCCGGACGTTCACCACAGGTCTCCGAGCGCAACGGAGATCGCCTCGCCGCTGATGCCGCTGGCGCCGGGCGAGGACAGAAAGCAGATCGTCTCGGCCACCTCTTCGACGGTCGGCAGGCGGCCGGCGGCGTATTCGTTGGTCCGTCGCCGCCAGATCTCCTGCACCGAGACATGCTCGCGCTCGGCCGCGGCCTCGGCCGAGCGCTCGGACATCACGGTCCTGACCCAACCCGGGTTGACGGCGTTGCAGGTGACCGCGTACGGCGCCAGGTCGAGCGCGGCAGCCCGCACGAGCCCGATCACCCCGTGCTTGGCCGCGCAATAGGCCGTCGTCGACGGGCTGCCGAACAGTCCCGCGGTCGATGCGACGACGACGATCCGGCCGTGTCGGGCAGCGATCATGTCGCGCGCCGCGCGCCGCATCAGCTCGAACGGCGCGTGCAGGTTGAGCGCCATCGACGCATGCCAGAGCGCTGGCTCCTGCTCCCACAGCGGCCGTTCGTCAGCGGAGCCGACGCCGGCGTTGCAGACGAGGATCGAGGGTGGGCCGAGCGCCTCGCGCGTGGCGTCCAGCGCCGCGCGGCACCCGTCCGCGGTGTCGAGCGACACGTCGTGCGCGACGATCGCGGCGTGCTCGGCGGCGACCGCGTCCAGCTCGGCGCGCGTTCGCGAGACCGCCATCACCCGCGCGCCGCGGCGCGCGAGCGCGAGCGCGGTGGCGCGGCCGATGCCGCGTCCGCCGCCGGTGACGAGCGCCACCTCCCCGGTCAGGTCTCCGTTCTCGCCGGCACGCGCGTCGTCGCGCCCGGCGTTCACATCGCTGTCATGCATACATGCCTCCGTGCCAGCCGCATGCGTTCGCTGGCTTGTGGGTGAAGATCGATGTCGCGTCCCGGCCTCGCTTGAGCGCCTCGAGCCGTTCCCAGCTGGCGACCAGCGCATCCGGGATGGCGAGCCGATGCTCCCAAACGGTGCCGTCGAATGGACCATGGGCATCACTGCGAACCGTGATGGCGGGCGAACCGGGTCTCCGCGGCCGCCGCGATGAGGAGCTGGACACGACGAGGGCACGTTGCGAGCCATCAACGCCGTCTGCCCGGGCACCCGGATCGAGGGCGCCGAGCGCGCGCGTCTCGCGCCGCAGACGCCGATCGATCCGGTCTGGGGGCCGATCGCCGGCGCCGTGCGCGGCCACGCCGCCGACCCCGTCGTCCGTCATCGCGCGGCGTCGGGCGGCGTGACCACGGCGCTCGCCCAGTTCCTGCTGGACTCCGGGCGGGTCGAGCTCGTCGTCCAGGTCGGCGCCGTCGTGGCCGCGCCGATGCGGACCGAGCGCCGGCTCAGCTTCGATCGGCTGCAGGTCCTGGACGCCACCGGCTCGCGGTATGGACCGGCCGCGCCGCTGCGCGAGTTGCACCGCGTGCTCGAGCGCGGGCGCCCGTTTGCGCTGGTCGGTAAGCCGTGCGACATCGGCGCAGCGCGTAACCTCGCCCGGGTCGACGCGCGGGCCGATCGGCTGATGCGCTACACGCTGGCGGTCGTCTGCGGCGGCGCCTCCGAGCTCGACCAGCTCGAGGCCGCGGTCGCGGCCGGCGTGATCTCAGTGCTCGGGCCGCTGACCGCGCGACAGCTGGACCACTTCAATCCGCCTCAGGTCGCGCGCAAGCGCGCCGCCGGTCCCCGCCTCGCGGCCCTGCGCGCGGCCGGGCAGCCGGTTCCCCGCGTGCGTCGCCTGCGGACCGCGCGGCTGGCGCTGCACCCGCGCCGCGTCGTGGCCTCGGTGCGGGAGTTCCTCGGCGCTCGCGAGCGGGTTCGCGACGGTCGTCTCGGCGAGCGCGACGTCGTCGAGGTCGGGCCCGCGCCCGAGCCGGCGAACGCGCCCGAGAACTGAGTGTTATGGGGCCCGCGCGCCCGGTCAGCGGCGGTCGGCCACGAAGAACTCGGCCAGCAGCCGGTTGACGAGCTCGGGTTCGTCCTGCGCGACCCAGTGGCTCGCGTTCGGGATCCGCACGACCCGCTCCAGGTTCGGAGCGTCGGCGGGGTGCGGCTCGGCCAGCTCGCCACCGAGGTGGCGGTCGCGCTCGCCCCAGACGATCAGCGTTGGGGCCGCGACCGGCCGCATCCCACTCGCACGCGCCGTGCCGCCCGGCCGCCGCAGCATCGCCCGGTAGTAGTTGAGCATCGCGGTCAGCGCCCCCGGCTGCGACCACGCCTCCACGTAGCGATCGATGTCGGCCTCGTCGTAGCTGCCCGGACGGGCGTCGCTGAACGGCCGGCGCAGCGCCCGGAATCGGCGCGCGCGCAGCAGCCGCTCCGACACGCCGGGCAGCTGGACGAACAGCATGTACCAGGAGCGCCGCAGCTGGCGCGCGGTGCGCAGTCCCTCGAGCATCCGCCGCGGATGGGGCACGTTGAGGATCGCCAGGCGGTTCACCGCCTCGGGATGGCGGATCGCGGTCGCCCACGCGACCGCGCCGCCCCAGTCATGACCGACGAGCATCGCGCCGTCGGCGCCGCCGCGCTCGGCGATCAGGTCGCGGACGTCGGCCGTCAGCGAGCCGATCCGATACGACTGCACCCGCGTGGGCTTGCCCGACAGGTTGTAGCCGCGCATGTCGGGCGCCACGACCCGGAAGCCGGCGGTCGCGAGCGGCCCGATCTGCGCCCGCCACCCGTACCAGAACTCCGGGAAGCCGTGCAGCAGGACGACGAGCGGACCCTGGCCGGCCTCGACGTAGTGCAGCCGCACCGAGTCAAGCTCGGCGTACCCATGTCTGAGCTCCGTCGTGGTGTCCTCGGTCATCGTCCGCACGAACTTTGGCGCCAGGCGGGGCATATTGCACCGGCAAACGCCATTGTTCGTTGAGCGCCGGACGGGCGACACGGACGGTAGGCTCCCGGCGTGGCGCGCGACGGCGACCTGCCGGGACTGTCCGACGACGAGCGGTCGCTGGTCCACGCCGCCCCGGCGCCGCGCGGCGCCGACGCGATGAAGGCGGTGCTCAACCGCGAGCCGTTCAGCGACCCGGACTGGCTGTATGAGCGCAAGCTCGACGGCATCCGCTGCCTCGCGGTCCGCGACGGCGACACGCTGACGATGCACTCCCGCAACGACCTCGACCTCGGCGCGCGCTACGCCGAGGTGGCCGACGCGATCGCCGCACAACAACAGACGCGGTTCGCGATCGACGGCGAGGTCGTCGCCTTCGACGGCAACAAGACGAGCTTCGCGGCGCTCGCGGGCCGCGGACACCATCCGGTCCCGGTCTTCTACTACGTCTTCGACCTGCTGTGGCTCGACGGACGTGACGTGCGGCCGCTGCCGCTGCGGACCCGCAAGCGGCTGCTGCGCGACGCGATCGCCTTCGCCGACCCGCTGCGTTGGACCGCGCACCGCAACCGCGACGGCGAAGCGCTCTTCAAAGACGCCTGCCGCAAGGGCTGGGAGGGCCTGATCGCCAAGCGCGCGGACAGCCCCTACCGCTCGACCCGCTCGCGCGACTGGCAGAAGTTCAAGTGCGAGGCCGGCCAGGAGCTCGTGATCGGCGGCTTCACCGCGCCGCGCGGCTCGCGCACCGAGTTCGGCGCGCTGCTGCTCGGCTACTACACCCCGGACAGATCGTTGCGCTACGCCGGCAAGGTCGGCACCGGCTTCGACACCGACACGCTCCGTGAGCTCGGCGCGCGGATGCGCGCACTGCACATCGCCACAGCGCCGTTCGCGGACCCGGCGTCGATCCGTGAGCGGGGCGTCACCTGGATCAAGCCCACGCTCGTCGCGCAGGTGGCGTTCACCGAGTGGACGAGCGCCGGGCGCCTGCGCCACCCCCGGTTCCTCGGCCTGCGCGACGACAAGCCCGCGACGCAGGTGGTGCGCGAGTCGTGAGCGGCGGCACGCTCATGGTCGGCCGCCGCGAGGTGACGATCAGCCACCCCGACAAGCTCCTGTTCGCCGACCCGCCGATCACCAAGCTGCAGCTCGCGCGCTACTACGAGCGCGTCGCCGGCGCGATGGTGCCGCTCGTCCGCGAGCGGCCGCTGGCGCTTCAGGCGTTCCCGGACGGAATCGAGGGCAAGGGCTTCTTCATGAAGTCGGTGCCGAAGTACTTCCCCAAGTGGATCGCGACCGCGACCGTACCGAAGCGCGGCGGCACCCTGACGCAGGTGCTCGCCGACGAGCCGGCGGCGCTCGTCTACCTCGCCGGCCAGAACGTGGTCACGCCGCATGTGTGGCTGTCACGGGCCGACGAGCCGCGCATCCCCGACCGGCTGATCATCGACTTCGACCCGTCCCCGGGCGTGCGCTTCGCCGAGATCCGCGCCGCCGCGCGCGACGCCGGCGAGCGGCTGCGCGACGCCGGCCTGGCGACGTTTGCGATGGTCACCGGCTCGCGGGGGATCCACGTCGTCTGCCCGCTGCGGCGGGGGCCCGGCTTCAGCGAGGTCCACCGCTTCGCCCGCGCGCTCGCCGAGCGGATGGTCGCCGACGACCCGCGCAATCTGACGCTCGAGTGGCACCGCGACGAGCGCGGCAAGCGGATCTACGTCGACGTCAACCGCGTCGCCTACGCGCAGCATGCGGTCGCCCCCTACAGCGTCCGGCCGCGACCACGAGCGCCCGTGGCGATGCCGATCGCCTGGGAGGAGTTGTCGGACCGTTCGCTGCGCCCCGACCGCTGGACGATCCGGACCGCGGCCGCGCGGCTGCAGTCAGACGGCGACCCGTGGGCCGGCATCGGCCGGCGCGCCCGCCGGCTGCCCCCGCTTCGGTAAGGGAACAGTGACACGGCGACCCGTGGGCCGGCATCGGCCGACCCGCCTCGGCTGCCCCCGCCTCGTTAGGGAACGTTCCCTAACAAAGGGCGGCCGGGGCTCGCTGCGCCGTCGGTAGTGTGCGGCCCGATGCCAGACACGTCACCTGGGCCCGGCGAACCCCGCGCCGACACGCCCGGTTCGGAGCCGATGCTCGCCTCCGACGCCGACCGCGACCGCAGCGTCGAGCTGCTGCGCACGGCGGTCGGCGAGGGCCGGCTGACGCTCGAGGAGTTTGCCGAGCGCGTCGAGCGGGCGCAGGCGGCACGCACCGACCTCGAGCTCGCGGCGCTGTCGCGCGACCTGCCGGCGGCTCGCACCGGCGCCGCCGCCGGGGTCGAGGTGCAGCCGGCCGGCGAGCGCCACCGCGCGTTCTGCTCGCGGATCTCCCGCTCGGGGCCGTGGTCGCTGCCGTCGCGGTCGGCCTACAGCTCGATTTTCGGCACGATCGACCTGGACCTGCGCCAGGCGCGACTGTCGGCCGACGACACCGAGATCGACGTCTACAACCTGTTCGGCACCGTCACCGTGATCGTCCCCGAGGGCGTCGAGATCTCCGTCGACGGCGGTGGCATGTTCGCCAGCCAGGTGATCGACTCGCCGCAGACCGCGCCGGTCCGCGACGCGCCGCGGCTGCGGATACACGTCTCGGGACCGGGCGGCACGCTGTACGTCCGCAACCGCCCACCGGCGGGCACGCTCGAGAAGCTGCTGGGCACCGCCCGCAGCGTGCGGGAGCTCGGGCGCGACGACAACGAGCGCCACGCCAGCTGATGCTCGTCGCCGTCACCGACCACGCGGCGGAGCGGTTCCGCCAGCGCGTCCGCGGCACGCTGCAGGCCAAGGCCGAGGTCGCGGCGCGCGTCGCCCGCGCCCGTGCGGCCGGCCAAACCGAGCCCGGCGAGCGCGGCGCGATCCTGGTGCGGGACCTCGAGCGACCGCAGCTGGTGTACGTGTGCCGGCCCGAGCGCGACGAGCTCGTCGTGACGACGCTGTGGGAGGAGGGCGACGACGCCGCGGTCCCGCGTCGGTTCACGGATGCGCTGCGCCGCGACGACCATCGCGTCACCTGAGCGGGCACCCGCCAGCCCAGGGCCTCCGGCGCCACCGCGTAACCTCGCCGGCACGCCGACGGAGTAGCTACTTGAACGGAACCGGACCGGTCGGTCGCCACACTGCTTCGCCGGGCAGCGCGTGAGGGAAGATCGGCTTGATCCGCGCCGGCAGGTAGTGGTGTCGGTGGGGGGCCGCATGTCGACCCACGGCCACGTGTGGCGGCTCGGCGCCGGCGCGGCCGATGAGGCCGAGGTGTGGTAGGCGCTTGAGCTGCGGCCCGCCTCTGCTGGGTGCGTTCAGGCTGTAGTGGACCTGCTCGGTCTGGTCAACCAGCCAGTTGCGCCAAACGGCACATCCGTTCGCACCCACTCGGGACTGCGCTCAGACCACGTCATGCTCGTCGGCTGCACCATCCACGACACATACGAAACCAGCACCTACGACAAGGCTCCGAGCAATGGCAGAGCGACCAACCACCGACGCCATCACCGCCTTCGACCCCGCCCACCGAAGGGTCCGCGCCGGCCGCCCCTATTGACTGACGGTAACAAGCGAGCCGACGCGAGCACGCGATGGGAGGTTCGAGACTGCGGCAGCCTGTCGTACCCTGCGTCGATGCGCCGGTGCGGGCTGGTTGTGGTCGTACTCGGGTTCGCGGCGGCGGCCTGCGGTGCTGGTCATCGATCGCATTCGACTCGCGGTGGGGTGCTGTTCAGGCAGTCGTGTGGGGCCTGTCACACAATCTCGGGTGTCAATACACCGTCTCGTCAGGGTGGAGACCTGCTGGCGGTCCATCTGCGCCGCTCGGTGCTGATGCAGTTTGCGCGGGAGATGCCCGTGCGTCGGCGGCTCGGGCCCGGCGAGCTCGGTGCGATCACGGACTACATCCTCGCGGTGCAGCGCCGCGCGCGATAGGTCAGCGGGCGGGCACGAGCTCTGCGACCGTCGATCCCGTCGCCCCGGTTGGCTCGAGGCCGCCGGCGACGACGATCCGACCACCGACGGTCAGCACGCCGGAGTCCGACAGCGGCGTCGGGAGGCGTCCGGCGACCCGGACCTGGCCGGTGCGGGGATCGATCGCCCAGACGGCCGCGGTCTGGGCGTTGTCAAGGTCGCCGCGCCCGCCGATCAGGTACACGCTCGACCCGAGCGTCGCAGCGCTGGCGTGCGTGATCGGACGAGGGAGCCTGCCGATCCGCCGCACGGTCCCGCTCGCTGGGTCAAAGCTGTAGATCGCGCGGCTGGCGCGGGTCGGGGTGGAGCCGCCGATCACCAGCAGCCGGCCGTCGGCGGCCGCCACCGCCGAGTAGCGCAGCCCGACCGGGAGGTGGCCGGCAACCCGAACCTGGGATCCCGGACGCCAGGCGAGGATCGTGTTCAGCCAGTCGACGCCGTCGTAGCCGCCAACGATGTACGCCGTCTGCCCGAGCGCCGCGACGGCGACGTCTGACTGACTGTGGGGAAGCTGTCCGACCTGATGGACGGCGCCGGTGGCTGGGTCGAAGCTGAGGATGTGATCGAGCTCGGACAGCGAGCCTCCGCCGAACACGTACACCTTGCCGTCGAGCGCCGCCGCCTGCGCGTCGTGCTGTGCGAGCGGCAACGCATAGCTGCGCAACACACGTCGCAGGCTCGCGACCTCGATCCCGGCCGCGGACACATCGGACGCGTCGAGACCGCCGAGCAACACGAACCGGTCTGGGCCGATCGCCGCGCTAGCCGGATCGCGCAGCGGCGCCGGGAGCGAGAACAGGCGGTGATAGGCGACGCGCACCGACACCGGCTTGGACGCCTTGGACCTGGTCGCGCGAGCTGTGTGCTGGCCGGCATGAGCGCTGATCGTGTGAGCCGCGCCGCCACACCCGGCGAGCAGCGCCATCGTCACCACGCAGATCGCGGCCCTGGCAGGGACGAGGCTGGCAAGCGATCGACGGATGCGGCTGAGGGTAACCCGCCGTCCAGTGCGACAGACCGTCGATATGGACATTCTCACCACGAGCTATCGGTGTGACGATTCTCATCACGACGGTCGGTATGGAGATTCTCACCGGCGGCTTAACCGCCTCGCATGACCGCCAAGAAAGACTTGACGCGGTGCCAGCACGTCCAGTCACCGCCGGCGCCGGCCGGACCCGCTCGCCGTGGGCGCGGCTACTCGCCGTGCTGGCGCCGGCGGCACTGGCGCTGGCGGCGTGTGGCGGCGCGGGCCATTCGAACTCAACCGCGTCCGGCGGCCCGGCGAAGACGCGGTCAGCGTCCAGCGCACCGACGCGTGACCATCAAGCGAGCCGCACCACCCGTCAGGCCACGACCAACGTCTACGCCGCGGACCGAGCCGGCGACCTCAGCCCGGTCGTTCGCCGCGACCCCGCGCTGGTGTACGTGCCCAACAGCCTCAGCAACACGGTCGATGAGATCAGCCAGAAGACATTCAAGATCGTGCGCGAGTTCCCGACCGGCGCGCTGCCCCAGCACGTCACCCCCTCCTATGACCTCAAGACCCTGTATGTCGACAACGACGCGGGCAACAGCCTGACGCCGATCAACCCGCAGACCGGCCTGCCGGGCCGCCCGATCGCGGTCGAGGACCCCTACAACCTGTACTTCACGCCCGACGGCCGGTTCGCGATCGTCGTCGCCGAACGGCTGCAACGACTCGACTTCCGCAACCCGCAAACGATGCGGCTCGTGCATTCGCTCGCGGTGCCGCAGTGCCCCGGGGTCGACCACATGGACTTCTCGGCAGACGGCCGCTACGCGTATGCCAGCTGCGAGTTCGGCGGCGCGATGATCGAAGTCGACCTGCGCACCCAGCGGGTGATCCGCAGGCTCGTGCTCAACCACGGCCGCTCCAGCCCGCAGGACGTCAAGCTCTCGCCCGACGGACGCACGCTGTACGTCGCCGACATGGACAACGGCGGGCTGTGGGAGATCAATCCCGACAGCTTCCGCGTGACCGGCTTTCTGAAGACCGGAGCCGGAGCTCACGGCCTCTACCCCAGCCGCGACGCGCGGGTCCTGTACGTCTCAAACCGTGCCGCCGGATCGATCTCGGTCGTCAGCTTCAAGACCCGCCAGGTGATCACGACCTGGCAGCTTCCAATGCCGGCCAGCCCGGACATGGGCGGCGTGTCGGCCGACGGACGAACGCTCTGGCTCAGCGGCCGCTACGACGCCGTCGTCTATGCGATCAACACACAAACCGGACGGCTGCGGGCGACGATACCGGTCGGCCAGGGAGCAACGGCCTCTGCGTGTGGCCGCAGCCAGGCCGCTACTCACTGGGCCACACGGGGATCCTTCGCTAGGCCGCCCGGCGCGCCCTACGAGCCGGAGCCACCACGCCGCTCAGACCAGTAGCGCTCGGCCTCGGCCTCCATCTCCGCCAAGCGTGTGTAGTAGTCGGGGAACTCGTTCAGATGCGCCCACGCGATCTTGCCCGTCGTGGCCTCGTCATCGTCACTGACATTGGTCGCGAGATCGCGGCGCCCATGCTCGAGCTCGACCGCGAGACCCATCCGGAACTGCTCGACCGCAAACGCGGACGTGTCCCAGTCGATGCCAATCCGCTCACCGATCCGGCGAGCGTCCTCGGTTGAGAATTGGCGCTCCTGCCCCACAGGCGAAGGTTAACCGATACGCGACGGGCTGCGACGGGGATGTCCGCGGCGCGGCACGCGGCTCGGTGCGGATCGCCGGCGTCGGGCACGAGCTATGAGCGGTGCATGCCCGCGCAATCGGTAGTCCGGCGCAGTCACCGCGCGGCCCTGCGCGGACGCAGTCACCACGGCGCGTTGGGAGCCTTCATCGCGTGAGATGACAAGCGAAGCCTCAACCGCGGTCGGTCATGACGCCGGCGTCGATCCCGAGGAGTCGATCGAGCGCCTGCTCCGGGACCTGAAGACCAGCCGGGACGGGCTCAGCTCCCGCGAGGCGCAGCGGCGGCTGACGCAGTTCGGGCCCAACGAGCTTCAGCGACGGGGAGGCCGTCGCTGGACGCGCGAGCTGGCCCGCCAGTTCACCCATCCGCTGGCGCTGCTGCTGGTCGCCGCCGCAGGGCTGGCGTGGATCGCGGGGATCGTGCCGGTGGCGATCGCGATCGCGGTCGTGATCGTGATCAACGCCGCGTTCGCGTTCATCCAGGAGATGCAGGCCGAGCAGGCGGTGGAGGCGCTCACGCGGTTCCTGCCCGCGCACGCCACGGTGATCCGCGACGGCCACCAGCAGGTGCTCGAGGCGCGCGAGCTGGTCCCCGGAGACGTGCTGGTGATCGCCGAGGGCGAGCGCGTCTCGGCCGATGCGCGCCTGATCAGCGGCGGGCTCGAGGTCGACGCATCGACGCTCACCGGCGAATCGATGCCGGTGATGCGCGCCGCCGAGTTGCTCGACCACAGCGTCCCGCTGCTGCAGGCGCGCGATCTGGTGTTCAGCGGCACGACCTGCACCGAGGGGGAGGCCCGCGGAGTCGTGTTCGCGACCGGCATGGGCACCGAGTTGGGGCGAATCGCGGCGCTGTCGGAGCGCGTGGAGAACGAGGAGAGCCCGCTGGAATCGCAGGTGCGGCGAGTCGCCTGGCTGATCGCGCTGATCGCGGTCGTCACCGGGATCGCGTTCATCCCGCTCGCGACGTTCGGCGCCGGCCTGTCGCTGTCGCTGGGGGTCGTGTTCGCGGTCGGGCTGATTGTCGGCAACGTGCCGGAAGGCCTGCTGCCCGTGATCACGCTCGCGCTCGCGGCCGGGGTGCGCGACCTGGTCGCGCGCGGCGCCGTGGTCAAGCGGTTGAGCGCAGTCGAGACGCTCGGCTCGACGACCGTGATCTGCACCGACAAGACCGGGACGCTCACGCAGAACCGGATGGAGGTCCAGGACGTCTGGATCGCCAGCGGCGCGCGCCACGCCGTCGACGGCAGCGACGGCCAAAGACTCGATTTACTGGCGCGGCTGGCGGCCGTGGCCGGCGCGTGCAACAACGCCGCGCTGGACGGGGCAAGCGGCCCGACCGGCGACCCCACCGAGATCGCGCTGCTGCAGTTCGCCTCCGCCCACGGCGCCGCTCTGGACTCAGAGGCGCGCGCCGCACTGCGCCGCCGCCACTTTCACTTCGACCCGCAGCTCAAACGGATGAGCACCGTCGACGAGCGCGACGGCCGCCTGCGGCTCGACGCCAAGGGCGCCCCCGAGCAGCTGCTGGACACCTGCTCGCAGATCCTGCGAGACGACGGTCATGAGCGCCCGCTGGGACCGGCCGAGCGGCGCGAGATCAAGCACGCGATCGACGAGTTCGCGCACAACGGGCTGCGGGTCCTCGGGATCGCCGATCGCGAGCTCGACGATGCGGCCGTGCCTCCCACGCGCCGTGAGGAGGCCGAGCGCGACCTGTGCTTCCTCGGCTTGGTGGCGATGCTCGACCCTCCGCGCGCCGAGGTCTCAGAGGCAGTATCCCGCTGTCACGAGGCCGGGATCCGGATCATCGTGATCACCGGCGATCATCCGGTCACCGGCGCGGCGATCGCCCGTCAGGTCGGCATCGGCGATCGGTCCTCGCCGGCGATCACCGGCGAGGAGCTCGAACGGATGAGCGATCACGAGCTCGACGCGCTGCTGCGCGAGGGCGGCGAGCTGGTGTTCGCCCGCACCTCGCCGGAAGCCAAGCTGCGGATCGCCGAGGCGCTGCGCGCCGAGGGCGAGGTCGTGGCGATGACCGGCGACGGCGTCAACGACGCCCCGGCGCTACGTCGCGCTGACATCGGCGTGGCGATGGGTCGCTCGGGCACCGACGTTGCCCGCGAGGCCTCGACGATGGTGCTGACCGACGACAACTTCGCGACGATCGTCACCGCGGTCGAGGGCGGCCGCCGCGTCTACGACAACATCCGCAAGTTCATCCTCTACATCTTCGCCCACGCCACGCCCGAGGTCACGCCGTTCATCGTGTTCGCGCTCTCTGGCGGCGCGATCCCGCTGCCGTTGCCCGTGTTGCAGCTGCTCGCCTTCGACGTCGGCACCGAGACGTTGCCGGCGCTGGCACTCGGGCGCGAGCGAGCCGAGCCGGGATTGATGCAGCGCCCGCCACGGCCCCGCTCCGAGGGCGTGATCCGCCCGCCGATGCTGCTGCGCGCATGGGTGTTCCTGGGCCTGATCTGCGCGGCGCTGCAGATGGCCGGGTTCTTCTTCGTGCTGCTGCGCGCCGGCTGGCACCCCGGCGACCCCGTCGGCCGCGGCCACCCCTTGCACAACGCCTACCTGACCGCCACGACGATGACGCTGTTCGGGATGATCGCCGGACAGATCGGCACCGCATTCGCGGCGCGCACCGAACACGCGTCGCTGCGGTCGATCGGCGTCTTCACGAACACGCTGCTGCTGTGGGGGATCGCGTTCGAGCTGGCGCTCGCCGCCCTGTTGATCTACGCGCCGCCGCTGCAGGACTTGCTGGCCACAGCGCCGCTTGGCCCGACCGAGCTGCTGTTCGCGCTGCCGTTCCCGTTCATCGTCTGGGGAACCGATGAGCTGCGCCGGTGGCTTATCCGCCGCCACGCCAGACGCGCCGCCAGGTGACGAGCACGAGTGGGCACGGGCGGGGTCATCTACGCATCGGTCATGGGGCGGCTCACCGATGGCACACCGGCGTCCGCGACCTAGCGTCAAACACCAGCCAACTCCCGATCGCAGAAAGGAGGTGAACCATGGCTGGAGCACTGGCACGCTGGGACCCGTTCGGTGAGCTGACCGAGCTCCGCATGCGGTTTGACCGCATGTTCCACGAGCTCACCGACGGCGCCGAGCACGGCTGGATGCCGCCGATCGACGTCATCCGCGACGACGGCAACCTCGTCGTCCGCGCCGACATCCCCGGGATCAAGCCCGAGCAAGTCAAGATCGAGGTCGACGACGACGTCCTCACCGTCTCCGGCGAGCACGACGAGCGCACCGAGACCAAGGACAAGCACTACGTGCGGCGTGAGCGTCGCTACGGCTCGTTCTCACGCTCGATGGCGCTGCCCGCCGGCATCGACCCCAAGAAGATCAAGGCACACACCCACGACGGCGTCGTCGAGGTGACGATCCCGCTGCCCAAGCAGACCAACAAGGAAACGGTCACGATCACGCCGACCGCCGCCTGATCGACGCCTACCCACAGTCCCGGCCGCGGCCGCGACAGGCCGCGGCCGGCGCTTGCATCCGTACTGTCCGAGCAACACGTTGGGGAGAAAGTCCGGATGCCGCGCCTGGGCGACGGTGACACGGTCCATTCGTGCCCGGTCGCAGCTTTCGCATCGCTCGCATCGCCAGCATCCCGATCGGTGTCAGCCCGCTGTGGCTGATCATCGTCGGGCTGATCACGTGGTCGCTGGGCGCCGGCTACTACCCCGGACAGCTGCACGGGATCTCCCGGCTGGGCGCCTACGCGCTCGGCCTCGGCAGCGCGCTGCTGCTGTTCGCGAGCATCCTCGCCCACGAACTGGGGCACGCGCTGGTGGCACGCCGCCGCGGCGTCGAAGTGCAGGAGATCGACCTGTGGCTGCTCGGCGGGATGGCGCGCATGCGCGGTCGACCGCGCAGCGCGACCGACGAGCTGAGCTTCGCGCTGGCCGGGCCGGCCGTCACGGCGGTGGTCGCGCTCGGGTTCGGCGCCGCGGCGCTCGCGGTTCCCAGCTCCGCGCCGGCGGCGCTACGCGCGCTGATCGCATACCAGGCGCAGGTCAACCTCCTGATCCTCGGGTTCAACCTCGTGCCGGCGTTCCCGCTCGACGGCGGCCGCGTCGCCCGGGCGTTGTTGTGGCGGCGCAGCGGCGACATCGGCCGCGCCACTGCGACCGCCGCGCTCCTCGGCCGGGCGTTCGGTTACACGCTGGTCGCCGGCGGCGTGGTGCTGTGGCTGCAGGGAACTGCCGGCGGGCTGTGGTTCGCGCTGATCGGCGTGTTCCTGATTGTGGCGGCCGGCGCCGAGGGGCGCGGCGAGCAGGCGGTGGCGATGCTCACCGGGATCCGTGCCGGCGAGCTGATGTCCGCGCCGGCGGTGAGCATCCCTGCCCAGGTGACGCTGGCCGAGGCCGAGCCCTACTTCGCACGCCACCGGTACACGACGTTTCCGGTGATCGATCGCGCCGGGCGGACGGTCGGGCTGCTGGGCATCGATCAGCTCGAGCACCTTCGGCCCGCCGAGCGCACGAGCGCGCTGGTGGGAGCGCGAGCCGAGCGCGACCCCGCGCTGCTGGTGGGCGTGGGCGAGGACGTCGGACGCGTACTGGAGACGCCCGCCTTTGGTCGGGTCGGCCGAGCGGTCGTGGTCGACGCCGAGCGGCGGCCGCTCGGCGTGCTGTCGATCACCGACGTGGAGCGCGCGATTCACGTCAGACGCTTGCGCGAGCCAAGCATGAGCGCCGGCACCCGCGCCTGAGCCGATGGCGGTGGCCGCCTTGTCGTTGGTCGGCGAACAGCTTCCCCGGACCAGTTAGACGGTGGTGACGGCCGCCACGTTGGGCTTGCGCGGCGCGGTCTGCATTTGGCCGCCGATTCGCTGCGGGACGCTACTGATGCCGCTTGCTTGGTCGCTCGCCATCCTGCTCCAAACGTGGCTCTTTCTCTTGGATCGGCGCCGCCAGCGCGGGTGGTGGTCGCGGGCGGCGGGTTCGCCGCATTGGAGGCTGTGCTGGCGGTGCGGTCGTTGGCGGCCGACCGGGCACGTGTGACGCTGATCTCGCCCAGTCCGGTGCTCGCCTATCATCCGGCGGCGACTACCGAGTCGTTCTCTCACGGTCAACCCAGGGCCCACGACCTTGAAGCGATCGCCGCTGATCTTGGCGTCTGCTACCGCCACGATCGCGTCGAGGCGGTCATGGTCCAACACCAGCGTGTTGTGCTGGGATCCGGCGGCTCGCTGGCTTTCGACGCGCTTTTGTTGGCGATCGGCGCCCGCACCAACGACGCGATCGCAGGAGCGCTGACATTTCGCGATCAGCGAGACGTGCCCGCATTTCGCGTCCTGCTCGACGAGCTGCAGGCACAGACGTTCGGACGGCTCGTGTTCGCCGTGCCGACAGGATGCTCGTGGCCGCTGCCGCTGTATGAGCTCGCGCTGCTGTCTGCCAAGCACTTTCACCATCATCGGGCAGACGTCGAGGTGACGCTCGTCAGCCCGGAGCCCGCGCCGCTGTCGCTCTTCGGCGCAGACGCCTCGCGCCTGGTGGCAGAGCTCCTGTGCGAGCGCCAGGTGCGCTTTGTCGGCAAGTCCGCGCCCATCGCCGTCGACACCGACGGCGCCTTGGCACTGCGCTTTGACGTTGCGATCAGCGCCGACCGCGTGGTCGCCGCACCGCAGCTGCAGGTCGAACCGATCGCGGGGGTGCCGGCAAGCTGGTGGGGGTTCGTGCCCACCGACAGCGTCGGCCGCGTCGAAGGACTCCCCGACGTGTATGCCGCCGGCGACATGACGACATTCCCGATCAAGCAGGGCGGGCTGGCTGCCCAGCAGGCCGACCGGGCCGCGTACGCGATCGCGACGCGCCTCGGCGTCACAGCCAAAGACCCCCCTGAACCGCCCGTCCTGAACGCGTGGCTACTGGGCGGCGACCAGCCACTGCTGTTGAGGGTTGAGCTTGATCAGCACGGCCAGCCGGCCGCCGCGAGCATCCGACACGCCGACAGCGATGACCACGACCGCGCGGCGAAAGTCTTCGGCCGCCACCTCACCCCGTACCTGGCCAGCCGCCCGACGATCGACGACCGAACCACCGCGGCATGAACGGCAGACAGTGGCGTCGCTCAATAACGCGATCAGACGGCAGACGACACGGTCGTGACCGAAGCAGCCGCGTGAGCGTGTCACAGCCGAGCGGTGAGGCGGTCGTAGTTACCCTCGCTGCCGGTGCGGATTTGCGCGGATGAGCTGGTCGTGCTCGACGGCCATGATCGTCGCGTGAGACGTCGCATCGTGATTCTCGGCGGGGGCACCGGCGGCACGCTGATCGCCAACCGGGTGCGCGCTCGGCTCGGCGATGAGGCGGAGATCGTCGTCGTTGACCGTGATGACCGGCACGTGTACCAGCCCGGACTGCTGTTCGTTCCGTTTGGCATCGAGCGCCCAGAGCGCATCGTCCGCTCCCGCCGCAAGCAGCTGCACTCCGGCATCGAGTTGCGCGTGGCGGAGGTCGACCGCGTCGAGATCGCCGACGACACGGTGCATCTGGTCGACGGCTCGACGCTCACCTACGACGTGCTGGTGGTCGCCACTGGCGCGTCGCTGCTGCCCGAGGAGACCGAGGGGCTGACCGGACCCGGGTGGGAGCAGACGATCTTCACCTTCTACACGCTGCAGGGAGCGACTGCGCTGCACGACGCGCTTGAGCGCTTCGAGCGCGGGCGCCTGGTCGTCAACATGGTCGACCTGCCGATCAAGTGTCCGGTCGCGCCGCTTGAGTTCTGCTTCTTGGCCGATTGGTACCTGCGCGAGCGCGGCGTTCGCGATGACGTGCAGATCACCTACGCGACCCCGCTCGACGCGGCGTTCACCAAGCCGGTCGCCGCCAGCCACCTCGCGGGAATGCTCGAAGTCAAGGGAATCGGGCTTGAGACCGAGTTCGCCACCGGCCAGGTCGACGGCCAGACCGGCACGCTGGTCAGTTATGACGAGCGAGAGATCTCGTTTGATCTGCTGGTGACGATTCCGCTGCACGGCGGCGCCGCGTTGGTTCAGCGCTCCCCCGGGCTGGGCGACGCGCTCGGGTTCGTGCAGACCGACCCGCACACACTGCAGTCCAAAGCGGCGCCGAACGTGTTCGCGATCGGCGACGCCACCAACCTCCCCAACTCCAAGGCCGGCTCGACCACGCACTTCGAGGGCGAGGCCCTGACCGCGAACATCGCGCATTTCCTCGCCGGCGAGGAGCTCGAGGGCGACTACGACGGACACGTCAACTGCTTCATCGAGGCGGGGTTTCACAAGGCGCTGCTGATCGACTTCAACTACGAGACCGAGCCGGTCCCGGGCCGCTACCCGGCGCCACACCTCGGACCGCTGCCGCTGCTCAAGGCGTCGCGGCTCAACCATCTCGCCAAGCTCGCCTTCCAGCCGATCTACTGGCACGTGCTGCTGCCCGGCCGCGAGCTGCCGGGCATCGGCGCCCGGATGTCGACCGCTGGCAAGCAGCTCGCCGCAAGCCAACGAGGAGACCACTGATGAGCACGCTCACCTACGCCGGCGCGCCGGTCGAGGTCGACACCGAGGGGTTCCTGCAGAACACCGAGCAGTGGACCGAGTCGATGGCGCACGAGATCGCGGCGCAGAACGGCATCGCCGAGCTCACCGACCGCCACTGGCAGGTCATCAACTTCATGCGAAGGACCTACTTGGAAACGGGCTCTGCTCCCTCAATCCGCACGCTGGGAAAGGTCTCTGGGGTGCCGATCAAGGAGCTCTACCAGTTGTTTCCCAAGGGCCCGGCGAAGCTCGCCGCCAAGATCGCTGGCATCCCCAAGCCCCGCGGCTGCATCTAGAACGGAGGACGAGAGATGACCGAAGCACTCACAGCTGCGCAGGTCGACCCGCAGCCAGCCGCGATCGAGAAGGTGTCGATCATCATCTCCAAGGGCTCGTTGGAGGGGATCTACCCCGGTCTGATCATGGCCAACGGCGCGCGCATGGAGGGCTCGACGCCAACTTGTTCTTCACGTTCTTCGGGATGGACGCCATCAACCAGGCCAAGCACGAGCACGTCAAGGTCGCGACCGTCGGCAATCCCGGTCTGCATCTCGCTACGTGGGCCGGCGGCGTCCCGGGCATTTCCGCACTGGTCACCCACAAGCTCGCGCAGGAGATGGAAAAGCTCGACATCCCACCGATCCCCGAGTTCGTCGAGATGATCGCCGACTCGGGCGCCGGCCTGTATGCGTGCAAGGCGTCGGTCGACCTGTTCGGACTCAGCCGCGACGACTTCATCGCCCAGGTCAGGGACATCATCACCGTCGGCGAGTTCTACGGCCTCGCCGCCGGCGGTCAAATCATCTTCACCTAGCGTCGTGTCAGGTTAATCCGCTCGTGGTCAGGCTAGGTGGGTCGCCGACGAGTTGCGGCGGTGGGTACTGCGACGCCGGGCGGCTGCGGCGAATCACGGATGACGATGGCCACGGCGCGCTCCTATCGTCACGGCATGGCCGTTGACATCAACCAGATCCGATCAGCCGCTCGCCGTGCGAACGACGGGCAGGCGATCTACCACGACTTCCGTGCCCACAACGAGCGCCGCGCCCACCGCGCCCGGCTGCTGGAAGCGCAGCGCCTGCAGCGCATCGAGCGGATGCGACAACTCGTCCGCAAACGCAAGCTCGATCGAGACTGATCGTCGCTCGGGGCGGCGGCAGCGCCCCCGGCTGTCCTGGCACGTAGGCGAGCGTCCCGCCCTAGCAATGGTAGTCGTCGCCGGCGAGCTCGTCGTTACGCGGCGGCCGGGGCAGGAACGATCAGCAACGGCGCGCGACACTCGCGGACGAGCGCCTCGCCGGTACCGCCGAGCAGCAGCCGCGCGGCACTCCCCCAGCGCCGCGAGCCGATCACGACCAGGTCAACCTGCTCAGACATCGCCGTTAATGCTTTGGATGGGACGTCTCGCACGACCTGCGGGTAGACCGTGACACGGACGTCGGCGACCGCCGCGTCGATTGTGTGCTCGAGGTCGGCCACCTGGCCATCGATCGCCTCGCGCCACTCGTCGCGGAACGGCTGCAGCCACATCTCCGCCCAGGTGGGCCACGGGATCCGGTCGTCGACCGCGCCGAGCACGTGCAGCTCGGCCCCGGCGCCCTGCGCAAGCTGCTGCCCGATCACGAGCGCCGCCGCCGCGTGCGGGCCTCCATCAAACCCGACCGCGATCCGCCTCAGGGCGAACTCGGGACGGGTGGACAGGCCGCGCGGGGCGACCGCGAGCGGACAGGCGAGGTCGTTGATCAACTGCCGGGTCGTGTGTCCGATCGAAACCTTCTGGTCGAGTCCGCGACGGCTTGATCCGAGCACCAGCAGCTGACGGTGGTCGCGGGCGACGATCTGCTCGAGCCCGCGCACGATCGAGGTGTCACGGCCGGCGGCCGTGCGAGCGCCTGGAACGAGCTCGTCGCGTAGCCGATGGAGCATCCGCATCGTGTCGCGTCGGATCGCGTCCCAGTCGGCGAGAGGCAGCAGCATCGCGATGTCGTGCTCGATCGCGATCAGCATCGGCTCGGCGCCGGTGGCGGCGGCGAGCTCGCGCACCAGCACCGCGGCGTCGCGGCCCTCGAGGCGATCGTCGACGGCCGCTGCGATCCGCTGAATGCGGGGCGCGGATTGGGTGCTGGGGGAACGTTGCGTCTCAGTGCTCATAACGTGCGGTCGGTCACACGCCGGCGCGGCTGGTCGCCGGCGCGTCCTTCGCGCCGTCGGCACCGCGATCAGGGGTTGGGACCAGCAGCACCGGCCGCCTGCTCTCGTGTACGAGCGAGCCCGAGACGCTGCCCAGCAGTCCCGACTGGACCGCGGTGGTGCCGCGGGTGCCGACGACGATCAGGTCGCTGTCGAGCTCGTCGGCGACGTCGAGGATCGTCCGCCACACGGTCGAGCGGTTGCGCTCGACGCGGATCTGCACGTCCAGTCCGAGTTGCGCGGCCATCTGCGCTCCCTGCTCGGCGCTTTCCTGGGCTGCCTGCTCGACCAACTCACACAGCTGCTCGTAGCTTGGAGCACCGGGCGGCGACTCATACCCGAACGAGTCTGCGTGAATCCGCTCGGGCACCGTCCAGACCGTCAACAGCACCTTCTGGTAGCGGTCGAGCATTTGCCGCGCGAGATCGAGCGCGTGCTCGGCGCTTGCTGAGCCGTCATAGCAGATCAGGGTCGACAACATCTCGGTTTCCTCCTGGCGTGGATTTCGATCACCTACAGCGGCGGATTCATATGCGTGCCAGTGGGCTGTGTGCTCACCGCCGTCGTTGCGTCAGCCGGCGGTCACCAGCGTGTCGTCGCTCGCGCCGGCGCGCGGCACGCAGCGATGAGGCACCACCAGCACCGGGCAGATCGAGCTGTGCAGCAGATCCTGGGCGACGCTGCCGACACCACACTGGCAAACGGCTTGCTGGCGTGATCCTGCTCGAAGAAGTCGGCGTTCTGGCCGGCGATCTTCGGCAACATGAGCTTCTCGACGACGTGGACGAGTGCAGCTCAGCGCCGCTGCGCGACGCGATCTCGAGCGCGTGATCGGCGTCCTTCGACGCGTCGGCCGCGCACAGGATGTGGTTGAACATAATCAGAGCCCTCGCTGGGATTGGTCGTGCGATCAGGTTCTCGGACTGCACCGCCGACGCCAACGAGACGACACCGCACCGTCACTCCGGACAAAGCACGGAGGTAGATCGGCCGTCGATCGCGGCGACCGGTTGGTGTTGGGCGGCGCCGTCGAGCGGTGCAGTACCGCACGATCGGCTCGATCCGCGGACCGTTGAGCGTCGTGCAGGACGTCAGCGGCGTTGGCTGGGACGAGACCGCCCGCGTGACGCTGCAATCCGGTGAGGTGCGCCACGGCACCGTACTCGAGGTCGACCGCGGCCTCGCCGTCGTCGTCGTGCTCGAAGGCACCTCCGGCGTGCGGCTGGACACGGCGCGGATCGCGTTGTCGGGGGCCCCGATGCAGATCCCCGTCGGCGAGGCTGGCTCGGGCGCACCTGCAACGGACGCGGCGAGCCGCTCGACGGCCGCGATCGACGGGCTGGCGACGCTCGTGCGCGGGCAGAAGCTGCCAATCTTCTCGGTCGGGGGGTTGCCGCACCTTGCGATCGCGGCCCAAATCGCGGTCCAGGCACATGTGGAGGGCGAGCCGTTCGCGATCGTGTTCGTCGCGCTCGGGCTCCCGCACGCCGACGTGCACGCGGTCCGCGCCATCCTCGAGCGCCGCGCCCAGCTCGACGACCTGGCGCTGTTTGTCAACACCGCCGACGACCCTGTCGTCGAGCGAATCGTCACGCCACGAGTGGCGCTCACCGTCGCCGAGTACCTGGCGTTCGAGCAACACCGCCACGTGCTGGTCGTGCTCGCCGATCTCACCAACTACTGCGAAGCGTGCGCCAGGAGTCCGCGGCGCGCGGCGAGGAGCCCAGCCGACGCGGCTACCCCGGGTACCTGTGCAGCGACCTCGCGTCGCTGCTGGAGCGCGCCGGGAGGCTGAATGGGATCGCCGGCTCGCTGACCCAGCTGCCGGTGCTGACCATCCCCGGCGGCGACATCACCCATCCCGTGGCCGATGTGACCGGCTACATCACCGAGGGCCAGCTGGTGCTCGACCCCGAGCTGTATGCCCGGGGCGTGTCGCCGCCGCTGGGTTCTGCAAGGAGGGCCGCTACGGCCAGTGCCTCGGTGGCGGCGGCTGGATCTTCGGTCACCTGATCGACGGTGTGCAGGCCGAGTATGCGCGCGTGCCGTTCGCCGACAGCTCCGTGTACAAGATCCCGGATCAGCTGACCGACGAGCAGGTCCTGTTCCTGGCCGACATCCTGCCCACGGCGTTCGAGGTGGGTGTGCTCAACGCCGATGTATCGCCCGGCGACGTCGTCGCGATTGTCGGCGCCGGGCCGATCGGGCTGGCGGCGATCCTCACCGCGCGGCTATACACGCCGGGCCGGATCGTCGCGGTCGATCTCGCCGATGCGCGCCTGGACGCCGCCCTGCGGTTCGGCGCCGACGTGACGATCAACAACGGCCGGGAGGATGCGGTGGCGAGGATCATGGAGCTCACCGACGGGCTCGGCGCCGACAGCGCGTTCGAGGCGGTCGGCGTCCCGGAAAGCTTCGACCTGGCGGCGGACCTGATTCGTGCGGGCGGACGCGTGGCCAACATCGGCGTGCATGGCAAGCCCGCGTCGCTGCATCTGGAGCGGCTCTGGATCCGGGACGTGACGATCACGACCGGGCTGGTGGACACGTTCAGCATCGCCCAGCTGCTGCGACTGATCGCCAACGGTCGGCTCGACCCATCGCTGTTCGCGTCGCACCACTTTGCGCTCGAGGACACGATGGCCGCCTACGACACGTTCGCCGCCGCGACCAACTCGGGTGCGCTCAAGGTCGTGCTCTGCGGACCCGAAAGCTCGAGCAAGCCGGATGCCCAGTTCAGCGCAGCAGCCGCGACCTGAGGCCTCGCAGCCTCCGGGCTCGCACGGCCACGCGCCGACGGACGCGCCCATCACCCTGTCCGTCGATCGAAGCTGGCGCGGGGCGTGGGAGATCGGACTGTCGGGTTCCGAGGGGCGAGTCAGGTGCGAGACGTTGGCCGACGCCCGCCGGATCGCGTACGTATGGGCCTCGCGCGGTGGCCATGCGAGCTGATCGTCAGGGACGCGTATCACCGTGTGGTCACGCGCGAGCGGATTCCCGGCAGCTGACGATCGGGGCTGCAGATCGACTCCGGGTCATCCGCAGAAACCCCGGAGCAGGGTCTCGCAACTGTGCGGATGACCGCGGTCCGACCGGAATCTACCGTCGCGGGCATCACTTCGAGGAGGCCCCCCATGCCCGACACCATCCAGACCTATCACGGCAGCTATCTGATGCCGTCGCTTGCGCGCGCGACCGTCGTCGACGCGATGCACCCTGGGATGCTCTCCTGCCAGGCCGACGCCCCGCTCAGCGAGGTAGCGCGGCTGATGGCAACCCACCGCGTCCACTGCATCGTGATCATGAGCATCGCGCATGGCGACTACGGTGAACGCCTGGCGTGGGGGATCATCTCCGATCTCGACCTTCTCCGTGCGGGCGTGCGGAACGGACGCGACACGACCGCGGGATCGCTCGCCCAGCAGCCGATCATCAGCGTGAACCCAAGCACGCCGCTACGCGAAGCCGGCGAGCTGATGCTTGCCCACGGCGTCACCCATCTCGTGGTGATCGAACCCGACACGCAGCGTCCGGTGGGCATCCTCTCGACGCTCGACGTCGCCGGGGTGCTGGCATGGGAGGAACGCTGACCGGAGCGCGGCAGTCACACGCGCTGGTGGCGACGTCAGACTTCCAAGCTCGCCACGCCGCAGCTGCCGCGGCCGGCGATGGCGCGCGGGAGGGGCCTGATCCTCACGCACGTCACCCGAACGGCCGGAGCTCTCGACCATCCGGACAGTGGCCGATCGAGCTCCCGACAGCCGTTCGATCGCGCCAGGTGCCTGACCGGCCCGCACCGGCGATCACCGGGGGAATTGGTCGGATGGAGGCGACCAGGGCAATGTGGTCGAACCGGAAGCGTTGACCGAGGTCAGGCGCCTGGCGCCCCACTTAGCCTTGCGTGCTCCGATGCGGGCGGCGGCTGGCTGGCCCCGCACCACCAGTGAGGCTCAGCGGCCGACACCGCCGGCCCGAGGCAGGACCAGCAGCGCGCACCGCGCGTGGCGCTGCAGGAGTGCGAGGTGCTGCCGAGCACGAAGCGTCGCAGCGGGCCGTAGCCGCGCGAGCCGACGACGAGGAACCTTTCTCTCTGGCAAGCCGTCGAATCCCACCCCGACCGTCGCGATCGGGCGCGCTGGGCGGCGTAGCCATGCGGTGCGGGCGCGCTGGGCGGCGTAGCCATGCGGTGCGGTCGCGCGCGGTTTCGAGCAACTGGCGGGAGCGTTCGGCCTGATCGGGTCGCCTCGTCGCCGTGGTCAGCTGGGCTGCAGGATCGCGTCGAGCTCGTGCAGTTGGCGGCGCACGCCGCCGCAGACCTGCTCGCAGAGCGCAAACACGGTCGGGTCGCTGATCGAGTAGCGGGAGTGGTTGCCAACTTTGGTGCGGGCGACCATGCCGGCGCCCAACAGGATCCCGAGGTGCTTGGAGACGTTCTGCTGGCTGGCGCCCAGAGCCTGTTGCAGCTCTGAGACGGTGGCGTCGCCCTCGCGCAACCGGTCCAGAAGCTTGATTCGCATCGGCTCCCCGAGCACACGAAAGCGCTGGGCGACGAGCTCGATCAGCGGCCCGGGAAGGGGTTGGGACGCGGCGGGACGGCTGCTCACACGATCAAGCCTACCACAACCACACCGTTGTCCAGTTGACACTCGAGCCGACAGGTGCTAGCCTCAACCCGTCCAAAACTTTACAGTTGTGCGATTGTTTACTGCCTCAGTCATCCTCCCCGACACGATGCCGTCCGATCCCGAGGCGATGGGAATCCGATGAGCGCACTGACACGGCCACGCGCGGACGGGCACCCGGTCAACGAGCGATACCCCCATGCCGCCAATGTCGGCCCGGTCGGCCGGCTGGGCCGCTACGCGGCCACCCACTTCCGGGTCATGCTGGTCGGCTGGTTGATCCTCGCGATCGGACTGGGGGTGTTCGCGCCCCGAGTCGAGACCGCACTCTCGGGCGCGGGATGGGAGGCGACTGGCTCGCAGTCGGTGCAGGCGCGAGCAATGATCGACAAGCGCTTCGGCGGCGCGTCCAGCTACGGGCTGATGACCGTGATCCACTCCTCCAGCGACACGATCATCGACCCCGCGTTCAAACGCACGGTGGCCGACGTGGAGGCCACGCTCCGGGCCGATCCTGCGGTTCGCGGCGTCATGGCGCCCACCGCGGGGGTGTCGATCTCACGCGACGGGCACACCGCGATCGTGCAGGCCGGCGCCGCCAAGGACCCTAACGCGATGGTCAGCGCCGCGGACTCGCTGAAGACCAAGCTCGCAGCCTTGTCGGGCCACGGCGTCGGGGTGCACCTGACCGGCGCGCCGGGCATGTGGTCTGACTTCAACGCCGCCAACCGCGCGGCGATGATGAAGTCCGAGGTGATCTCCTGGCCGGTCACGATCGGGATCCTGCTGCTGGCGTTCGGGTCGCTGGTCGCCGCCGGGCTGCCGCTGATGTTGACGATGATCGGGCTACTGGCAGCGGCGGGGCTGCTGTATCTGGGGACGCTGGTGATGCCGATCTCGATCTGGGCGATGAACTTCGCGCTGATGTTCGCGCTGGCGCTCGGGATCGACTACGCCCTGTTCGTCGTGCACCGCTTCCGCGGCGCGCTGTTCGGCTACCGGCTCTCACCCGTCGACGCGACCGCGGTCACGATGGACACCGCCGGCAAGGCAGTGCTGTTCTCCGGGGTCACGGTGCTGGTCTCGCTGTCGGCGGTGATGCTCGTCCCCTCCCCCGCATTTCGCTCGATGAGCCTCGGGATCATGCTCGCGGTCATGTTCGTGCTCGCCGCGACGCTCACGCTGCTACCCGCCGTGCTGGCCAAGCTCGGCCCGCGGGTGGACCGCCTGGCGTTGCCGTGGGCGCACTCAGGCGAGCACCGCTCGGCGCGGTTCGCGCGCTGGGGTGAGCGGCTGTGGCAGCGGCCGGTCCGCTACGGACTGATCGCACTGATCGTCCTTGCCGGGCTCGCGCTCCCGGTGACGCAACTGCAGACCGCGATGCCGTCGATCAAGGTCGTCCCCAGCTCCGACGCCTCGCGGATCGGCTACCAGCAGGTGCAGGCAGCATTCGGCCCGGGCGCGACCGGCCCGCTGCAGATCATCACTCCCGCCGCCGACACCACCACCGTGCAGCGGATCGCCGGCCACGACCCCGGGATCGCTGCGCTGATGGCGACCCGGACAAGCGGCGGCAACGCGCTGGTCACCGTGATTCCCCGCCAGGACCCGTCCAACCGGGCCGTCGGCCGCACCATCGACCGGCTTCGCGCCAAGCTGCCCAGCGGGTCGCTGATCGGCGGCGCGGTTGCCGAAAATCACGACCTGCAGGCGACGCTGTCGGCCAAGACGCCGCTGGTGATCGGCGTCGTGCTCGCGCTCGGGTTCGTGCTGCTGTTGATCGCGCTCCAAGCGCCGCTGCTGGCCGCGGTCGGGGTGGTGACCAACCTGCTGGCCACCGGCGCCGCGTTCGGGGTGGCCAAGTGGATCTTCCAGGACGGGGCCCTGCACGCGCTGCTGAGCTTTCAGCCGCAGGGGTTCCTCGACGCCTGGGGGCCGGTGTTCTTTTTCGCGATGATCTTCGCGATCTCGATGGACTACACCGTGTTCCTGCTCTCCGCGGCCAAGGAGCACTGGGACCGCTCGGGCGGCGACGCCCGGGAGGCGACGATCGGCGGCATGGCCCAATCGGGACGCGTGATCTTCGCGGCCGGCGCGGTGATGGTCGCGGTCTTCTTCACGTTCGCGCTGAGCGGCCCGCTGCCGCCGAAGGAGATGGGCGTGGTCCTCGGGCTGGCGGTGCTGCTCGACACCGCGATCGTCCGGCTGCTGCTCATGCCGGTGCTGCTGCGAGTGCTCGGCCGGTGGGCCTGGTATCTGCCGGCGCCGCTCGGGCGCCTGTTGCCCGACGTCCGCTTCGGCCACGCGTGAGCGGAATTGCGCGCCGGTTCCCGGCGTCATTGGTGGCATGTTCCGACCCAAGCTCGCCGTCACGGTCGCGGTCCTCGCGGCCGCGGCCGGGTCCTCCGCGCCCGCGCTGGCCGCGCCCAGCGGCGGCCCCGTCCGGCTGTGGTCGGTCAGCCGCGTCGACCAAGGCGGCGGCGAGGTCGCGGTGCAGCACGGCGGGCAGGCCGGCGGGA
>DASUHF010000056.1:0-33544 GCA_036273655.1 Solirubrobacteraceae bacterium
CGGCTCGGCGCGGGGACGCCTGGACGGCAGCCGCTACCTCGACGAGCGCGGGATCGCCGCGCTGCAGGCGCTCGACGCGATCGCGCTCGCGCACGACACGACCGTGGCGGCGGTCGCGCTCGCGTGGTTGCGCAGCCGCCCGACCGTGGTCGCGCCGATCGCCAGCGCGCGCACGCCCGAGCAGCTGGCGGAGCTGCTGCCGATGCAGTCGGTGGCGCTCAGCGAGGCAGAGCTCGCGCGGCTCGACGCCGTCTGAGCCCTACGTCAGTCTCGCCGTCGCCGCGCGGCCCGCGCCGCGAACGCGACCGCGATGATCAGGCCGCCACCGTAGAAGACGTCCTGGACCCACACTTGGGCGCCGGCCAGCTCCAGGCCCTGGATGCCCGTCGCAAGTAGGTACACCGCGATCAACGTGCCGAGCACGTTGACGCGTCCCGGCCGCACCTGGGTGGCACCGAGCAGCGCGCCCGCGAATGCCGGCAGCAGGTACGTGTCACCGACGCCGGGCGCCGCCGATCCGATCTTCGCGCAGAACACGATGCCGGCGATGCCCGCGATGAACGCGCAGATGATCAGCGACATCGCCCGCAGCCGGTCGGTGCGCACGCCCGCGAGCCGCGCCGCGTCGGGGTTGGAGCCGGTCGCGAACATGTACCGCCCGAATTGGCGGTACTGGATGACGTACCAGAGGATCACCGCCAATATCAACATGTACAAGACCGGGATCGCGATCGTGAAGATCTGCGCTCCCGCGATGTCCAGGAACTTGGGGGAGATGCCGAGGATGATGTTGTTGCCGCCGCTGATCCACAGGATGAGCCCGTCGAGCACCGATCCCATTCCCAGGGTGGCGATGAACGAGTCGACGCCGAGTCCCACGACCACGAAGGCGTTGACCGAGCCGATGATCAGCGCGGCGACGAGCGACAGGATGATCGCGTACACAAATCCGAGGTGATGCGATGACTGCAGCCACGCGACGAGCATCATCGTCATCCCCATCGTGCCGCCGACCGACAGGTCGTACACACCGGCGGCGAGCGGCAGGATCAGTGCCATCGCCATCATCGCGGTGATGGCGTCGTTCGAGAGCACGCTCCTGAGGTTCGTCATCGTGAGGAACGTGCTCGGCTCGATGATCCCGAACAGGATCACGATGCCGATCCAGACGCCGAGGCCGCTCCAGGCCTCGACGTAGTGGGCCACCCCTCGAGACGATCGTCCGCTCCGCGACGGGTCGCCCCCGCCGCTCAGGGTCTTGGGCGTCTCCGATGTGGTCGCGCTCATCCTCTGTCTCTCTCCCTGACGGTCGCCGGTGCCATCAACTTCTCTACCAAACGGTTGGCAGAATCCTGGCGGCGAGAGTATAGTGCCACGGCCATGACTGATGCAACCGACGGTCGCTGCGCGCTGCGCATCGGGAACCTGTCGAAGACCTTCCCCGGTCAGCGCGCTCTGGATGGTGTCGACTTCGAGCTGAACTCCGGCGAGGTCCACGCGCTGATCGGCCAGAACGGGTCGGGCAAGTCGACCCTGATCAAGGTGCTGGCAGGGTTTCACGACCCGGATCCGGGAGCCACGGTCGAAGTCGACGGGAAGCCGCTGGAGCTGAGCAGGCCGGAGGCGACGCTGGAAGCGGGCATCCGCTTCGTGCACCAGGACCTGGCGCTCGTGCCGACGCTCGACACACTCGACAACCTGGCGCTCGGCCGCGGCTTCTACCGCGCCGCCGCGGGAACGATCTCGTGGCGCCGGGAGGCACGCGCGGCGCGCGAGCTGCTCGGCGAGCTCGGCTACGACTTCGACCTCCGTGTTCCCGTGTCGCGGCTCGCCGCCGCCGAGCGGACCGGGATCGCTATTGCTCGCGCGCTGCAAGGCTGGGAGGGCGGCGCCCGGGTGCTGTTCCTCGACGAGCCGACGGCGACGCTGCCGGCCGGCGACGCCGAGCGGCTGTTCGAGGTGGTCCGGATGGTCAAGCGCCGCGGGGTCGCGGTCGGTTACGTCTCGCACCACTTCAGCGAAGTGTTTGCTCTCTGCGATCGCGTGACCGTGCTGCGGGACGGCCAGAAGGTCGCGACGCGCAACGTGTCGGAAGTGGATGAGCCGACTCTCATCGAGCTCACCGTCGGCCGCGCGATCCAGCGCATGGATCGCCGCGAAACCCAGATCGCCACGCGCGACGACGTCGTCCTCAAGGTCGAGGGGCTGAGCGGGCGCGTGCTGTCCGGGATCGACTTCGCGATCCACGCCGGCGAGGTCGTCGGCTTCGCCGGCGTCACCGGCTCCGGTCGCGAGGAGGTCGGCGGGCTCGTCTTCGGCGCCGGACCGCGTGGCGGCGAGGTGACGCTCGACGGCAAGCGGGTGACGCCGGGCACGCCAACAGCCGCGATGGCGAGCGGTATGTCGATGGTGCCCGCCAACCGCCTGAGCCACGGGATCCTGCCGGACATGACCCTGCGCGAAAACATGACGCTCGGGTCACTGTCGAACTTCGTCAGCACCACCGGCCTGAACCGCCGCGCCGAGCGCGAGGACGTGCATGACTGGCTCGGCAAGCTCGAGGTGCAGCCGCCGCGTCCCGAAGCGCGCATCGCCCGGCTCAGCGGCGGCAATCAGCAGAAGGTCGTGATCGCCCGCGCCCTGCGGCGCGCGCCACGAGTGCTGGTGCTCGACGAGCCCACCCAGGGCGTCGACGTCGGCGCCAAGGCCTCGATCCACAAGATCGTCGACGAGGTCGCCGAGTCCGGCGCCTGCGTGCTCGTCTCCTCGACCGAGTCAGAGGAGCTGATCCGCCTTTGCCACCGCATCGTGGTGCTCGACCGGGGCCAGATCCGGACGGTGCTCGATGCCTCCAAGACGAACGCCGACGAGCTCACCGAGCTCGTGCTCGGGACGGCCACCGCCGCCGCCACCGCCTGACCCGGCGGCCAGCCGCTTGCACCGCGCGACCCGGCGACTCGCCGCGACCGCACGCGCGGCACCGAGCGGCGCCGCTGGAGCCGGGCTTCAGTCGCTTGACACGCAATGTGCGCGTCTCTACGCTCGGGATCTTCACGGAGTCGACCAAACGACCGGTTGAATTCGGTGTTCGGCACGGGCGATATCAGGCGAGCAAGCGAAGGAGAGTCAGGATGAAGACCAGAGGAGCCGTGCTCCTGGAGGTCGGTGGGGATTGGACCACCGAGGACATCGAGCTCGACCCGCCCAAGCGCGGCGAAGTGCTGGTGCGGATGGTCGCCAGCGGGCTCTGTCATTCCGACCTGCACTACCAGACGCCCGGGTTCGACATCCCCGTCCCGCTCGTCGGCGGCCACGAGGGCGCCGGCGTCGTCGAGGAGATCGGCGAGGGCGTCGAGGGCCTCGCGATCGGCGACCACGTGATCACCACGTTCATGCCGTCGTGTGGCCACTGCCCGGCGTGCGTCGACGGGCTCGGGCAGCTGTGCGATCGCGGCGCGCTGATGACGAGCGGGTTCGCGCTCGACCAGACGACGCGGGTACGCGTCAACGGCACGCCGGCGATGGCGATGACGTGGACGGGGACGTTCGCCGAGTACAGCGTCTCCCCTGTCGACTCGCTGATCAAGATCGACAAGGAGGTTCCGCTCGACAAGGTCGTGCTGATCTCCTGCGGCGTCCCCACCGGCTGGGGCAGCGCCGTCAACATTGCCGAGGTCAAGCCGGGCCACACCGTGGTGGTCATCGGCGCCGGCGGCGTCGGCATGAACGCGGTGCAGGGCGCAGCGTTCTCCGGCGCCTCGCAGATCATCGTCGTCGAGCCACACCAGTGGAAGCGCGACGCGGCGATCAGCACGTTCGGCGCGACGCACGGCGTCGCCAGCCTGCAGGACGCGCTGCCGCTGGTCACCGAGCTGACGCACGGCCGCATGGCCGACTCGGCGATCATCCACGTCGGCCAGGTGCAGGGCGAGATGATCCAGCCGTCGCTGGACCTCGTCAAGAAGGCGGGGACGCTGGCGATCAGCGCGGTCGGCCGGATGGATCAGATCGACGCGACGCTGAACGTGTTCATGTTCGCGATGATGCAGAAGACGATCCGCGGGGCGCTGTACGGCGGCACCCCACCCAAGCAGAGCATCCCGCAGCTCGTCGAGCTCTACAAGCGCGGCCAGCTCAAGCTCGACGAGCTGATCACCAACACGTACGCGGTCGACGATGTCAACGAGGCCTACCAGGATCTGGAGGCCGGCAAGAACCTCCGCGGCGTCGTCCTGCACGGCGATTTGGCAAAGAACGCGACCGCGGGCGCCTCGCGTGCCGCGGTGACCGCCTGACCGAGCACAAAGGAGCGACAGACAGATGGCAACCACCCAGGAGCCGGGGGTCCGCGGCCACGAGCAGCTGCTGATCGGCGGCAAGTTCGTCGACCCGTCGAGCGACATCAAGATCGACGTCGTCAACCCGTTCACCGAGGAGCTCGTCGCGCGGATCCCGGCGGCCCAGGAGGCCGACGTCGACGCGGCCGTGGCGGCGGCGCGCGAGGCATTCGACCACGGCCAGTGGCCGCGGATGACCGGCGCCGAGCGAGCCGGATACCTGCTCAAGCTGCGCGACGAGATCGAGAAGCGGCTGGACGACATGCAGGCCGCGTTCACCGCCGACGTCGGCGCGCCGGTCGGCCTGTCGGCCGCGTTTCATCAGTTCCCGTTGACGATGCTGTCGGACGCCGCGACGCTGCACGAGCGACTGGAGCTTGAGGAGGAGCGCGACTGGGACGGCAGCCGCCGTGCGCGGCTGGTGCGCGAGCCGATCGGCGTCGTCGCGACGATCATCCCCTGGAACGGCCCGGTCGGCAACGCCTGCCTGAAGATGGGCCCGGCGCTCGCCGCCGGCTGCGTCTGCATCCTCAAGCCCGCCGAGGAGGGCCTGACGAGCGTGATGCTGCTGGCCGAGGCGATCGAGGCGGCCGGCTTCCCGGAGGGCGTGATCAGCATCCTGCCCGCGACCCGTGAGGTCGGCGAATACCTGGTCACGCATCCCGGCGTCGACAAGGTCGCGTTCACGGGCTCGACGGCGGCCGGCAGGCGGATCATGTCGCTGTGCGGCGAGCGGATCCGCCCGGTGACGCTCGAGCTCGGCGGCAAGTCGGCGGCGATCATCGCCGACGACATCCCGCTCGACGAGGTGCTCCCGTCGCTCGTGCCGGCCGGCATCGGGCACAGCGGCCAGGTGTGCGCGGCGCTGACCCGCATCCTCGTCCCGCGCGAGCGTCAGGAGGAGCTGGTCGAAGGCCTGCGCGAGGCGTTTGCCGCGTGGAAGCCGGGCGATCCCTCCGACCCCGAGACGATTCTCGGACCGCTCGTCGCCGAACGCCAGCGCGACCGCGTCGAGAACTACATCAAGATCGGCAAGGAGGAGGGCGCCCGGGTCGCGGTCGGCGGCGGCCGGCCCGAGGGCCTGGACCACGGGTACTTCGTGGAGCCGACCGTGTTCGCGGACGTCAAGAGCGACATGCGGATCGCCCAGGAGGAGATCTTCGGCCCGGTCGTGGCCGTGATTCCCTACGACAGCCTCGACGAGGCGGTCGACATCGCCAACGACACCCAGTACGGGCTGTCGGGCGCCGTCTACGCGTCCGACCGCGAGCTGGCAGAGGAGATCGCCGGCAGGATGCGCACCGGCCAGGTCGGCATCAACAGCTGGGACATGTGCTTCGTGCAGCCGTTCGGCGGCTACAAGCAGTCGGGGCTCGGTCGCGAGGGCGGCATCGAGGGCATGCTGCCGTACCTCGAGACCAAGATCCTGATGAGCGACGACTGACGCTCGGCACCGGGCTCGCGGCGACAACGTCGATCGCCGCGAGCCCAGCCCTGCCGGAGCGTCCTGGCATGCTGCGGCGATGGATGCCGTCCTGCGCGACATCGTCGAGACGTTCGAGGAGGCGCTCGGCCCGTTCGCCGATCCCGGGGTGATGCGCCTGGCGCACGCGCTGCCCGAGACGATGGAGCACCCGGCCGACCTGCGCGTGCTGATGCAGGTCCACCGGCGCGCCGGCGTGCGCGCGCGGCCCGCGCTGCTCACGGTCGTCGCCGAGCGGCTGGTGATCGCCGTCCCCGACGGAACGCTCGACGAGTGGCCGCTGGCCGACTGCGCGGTGCAGACTCACGAGCCCCGGATCGGCGGCCTGCGCCTCACGATCCGGGCCGCGGATCGGACCGTGCCGCTGCAGGACGCGATGCCGGTGGACGAGGCACGGCGACTACGTGCCACGCTTGCCGAGGTTCGGGGCACGGATCCGGTCCCGGTGCACCCGCCGGTGGCGCGTCTGGGGTCCGTCGCGATCCTCTACGACGACCACATCGCGTTCGCCGACGCGCCGACGCGCGCGCTGAACCCGGACGTGCGCGCGCGTGCGCTCGAGCTGCCGTGGGGCACGTCGACCACGCTGCGCTCGGTCTCGCGGCTGATGCAGGGTGCCCGCGGGCGCCCGCGGCAGGTGCTGATCGACGGGCCGGGATGGACGCAGATCGTGCCGGCCCCCGAGAGCGCGCCCGAGCTCGCCGACGCGTTCGCCGACGCCGTCAACCGCTGGGCCGCAAGCGGCGCGGAGCGCGGACTCAGCCGGTGAGCAGCGCCCAGGCCGCCTCGGCGGCCGGCTGGTTGAGCCGTACGCCACGCGCGCGGGCGGGAGCGTTGACGGCGCTGATGACGCCGTCGTTGTACGTGCTCAGGCCGTCACCCATGCGGGCGCTCCGGGCATCGACGGTGGCGCCCGCCAGACCCTCAGGCTCGACGATCGCCAGCGCGGCGATGCCGGCATCGTGCTTGCCCTTGCCGCCATCCGAGCAGATGAAGCCGTGCGGCTGCACGGCCCGCAGGTAGCGGACGGCGGACACGCCGGTGTGCCCGGCGGTGCACAGCACGTTGCGATCGCGATCCTCGGGCAGGCCGAACGCGATCGAGTCGGTGCAGATCACCTCCCGGCCATCGGGCGCGGTCGCCATCACCGTGCGGTTGGTGACCTCCGCCGCCGAAGCGGCGGCCGGATCGGTCTCGAGCAGCAGGTGCGCGGCCTCGCGCACGGTCATCCCGACGGTCACCCCGCACGATCGCGCGGGCTGGTTGACGACCGACACGACCCCGGTCTCGTACATGTCGACGCCGTTGCCCAGCTCGAGCGTGGCCACGTCGGCGGCGGCCGCCGCGATCGCCAGCGCCTCCAGGTACCAGAGCCCGGCGATCCCGGCGCCGTCCTTACCGATCGCGCAGTCGACGCCGATCGTGGCGCGCGGCGCATGCTCGCCGATGAAACGCGCCGGCAGGACGCCGCTGTAGGAGGCGTTGACGGTCACGTCGCGCCCGCGGTTGGCCTCCGCCACGTCGTACGCCGTGCCGACGGCGATGATCCGCCCACGCGCGGTCTCGTCGACGACCGTTTGCGTCACCGGGGCATTGGCTCCGGCGACTTCGATCGTCGCGTAGGAGTCCATCAGGCGGTCGCGAGCAGCTCGCGCAGCGCCACCTTGCGGACCTTGCCCGACGGGGTGTAGGGGAGCTCGTCGATCAGCTGCACGATCTTCGGCTCGGCGAACGCGGGCAGCCGCTCCTCACACCAGCTGCGGACCTCCGCCTCGGTCAGCGTCTCGCCCTCGACGGCGACGACGAAGATCGCGATCTCGTCCTCGCCTCCCTCGACGCCGCTGGGCGCGGCGACGGCGGCGACCTCCTCGATCCGCGGATGCTCCATCACCGCCTGCTCGACCTCGTAGGAGGAGATGTTCTCGCCGCGCCGGCGGATCGCGTCCTTGAGCCGGTCGACGAAGTAGTACCAGCCGTCGTCGTCGCAGCGGACCGCGTCGCCAGTGTGAAACCACAGGTTGCGGAACGCCTCGAGCGTCTTCTCGGGCATCCCGTAGTAGCCCGAGAACATCGTCCACGGCTGCCGCGCGCGGGTGATCAGCTCACCCGTCTGCCCGGACTCGACGTCGCGGTCGGTCTCGGGGTCGACCACGCGGACCTCAAACCACTCGTCGACGAGCAGGCCGGCGGCGCCGGCCGGCCGGGCCTCGGCGTACGGAGCCATGACGACCAGCGAGGCCTCGGTCGACCCGAAGCTCTCGACGAACGCCTCGACCCCGAAGCGCTCCCGGAACGCCGGCAGGATCGAGGTCGCGGTGGGCACGCTGTAGCAGCAGCGCAGTCGGTTGTCGCCGTCGTACTCGGTCGGCGGCTGGTTGAAGACGAAATCCATCATCACGCCGACGAGGTTGGTCACGGTCACGCCGCCGCTGCGGATCTGATCGAGCCATCGGGTGGCACTGAAGCGCTTCTGCACGATCACCCGGCAGCCGGCGATCAGCGCCGGATAGACGGCGAGAAACTGCGCGTTGCCGTGGAACAACGGGCCGACCGACATGTAGCAGTCCTCGCTGGTCAGCCGGCACAGCGACACGTCCTGGTCGGCGAAGAACGCGAGCTGCGCGTGACTCATCATTACGCCCTTGGAGAGCCCGGTCGTGCCCGAGGTGAAGAAGATCGCGCTCAGGTCACGCTCGCTGACCTCGGGCAGCTCGCCGGCGGGCGCCGGGTCGGTCAGGTGCGAGAACGAAAACGCGCGAAGCCCCGCGCCCGCCACCGCCTCCAGCGCCGCCTCGGTCTCGGCACCCTCGCCGAGCACGTAGACGATCTCGACCGTCCGATAGGCGTCGTTGCCATCGAGGAAGTGGGCGACGAACTCTGGCTCGGCGACCACCGCCCGCGGCGCGGTCGTGCGCACCTGGTGCTCGAGGAAGCTGCCCTTGTAGGCGGTGTTCATCGGGACCTCGACGATCCCGGCGCACGCCGACCCGAACCACGCGAGCACGTACTCGACGCAGTTGGAGGCCATGATCACCAGCCGATCGCCGTGGTGCAGGCCGTCGCCGACCAGGTTGGCGGCGATCCGCTCGGAGATCTCGAGCGTCTCGGCGAACGAATGGGCCACGTCCTGGAACGGGACCTCCAGGAACGACCGATCTGCGTGCGTTTGCGCGCGCTCGCGCAGGATCTTCGGCAGCGTCCAGTCCGCCGGATCCGGGAACGTCGGCGTCAGCTCGCGGTAGCGGCGCACGCGTCGCCTCAGTCCTCGCGCAGTCGGCGGAACTCGGGCGCCCGCTTCTCGACGAACGCCGTCGCTCCCTCGCGCATGTCCTCGGATCCGATCGCCTGCGCGAGCATGCCCAGGCCGGTGGCGTAGGAGTCGCGCATCTGGTTCCACCACACGTTGGAGGAGACCTTGGCGACCTCGAGGTACCGCGGGCTCATCCGTGCGAGCTCGCCGATCATCTCGGCGACGGCCCGCTCGAGCTCGTGATCATCGACGACCGCGTTGATCCAACCCATCGCCAGTGCCTCGTCGGCGGGGTAGCGCCGGCACAGGAATGCGACCTCCTTGCCGCGTTTCTCGCCGATCGAGGCGGCGAGCATGTTGGTGCCGCCGAGCACCGGCGCCGAGCCGATGCGCACGCCGTTCTGACCGAAGTACGCGCTGCGCGCGGCGATCGCCAGGTCGCACGCGACCACGAGCTCGTTGCCGCCGCCGACGGCGGGGCCGTTGACGGCGGCGATCACCGGCATCGGGTGACCGCGCAGCACGTCGAACAGCCGCAGCGAGCCGTTGAACATCGCCCGCAGCTCGGCCGGCTTGGGGTCGGCGAGGTTGGCCAAGAAGCCGCCGGCGCAGAACGACCCCTGGGTGCCGGTGATGACGACGAAGTGGTCGGCGGGAGTCTCCGCAACCGCGGCGATCACCCGCTCGAGCATCTGCGCGTCGTACGCGTTGCGGCGCTCGGGCCGGTTGAGCACGATCCAGGTGGCCAGATCCCGGGACTCGACGAGCACGGACGAGTCGGCGGGCGCCATCACGGCTTGAGAGTATCAGTTATAATAAAATACCGGTGCGATACCCCAGCCCTGCGATCGTGCCCCATTGCGGTCACGTCGACGCGAGGATGGTCTGATGGATCTCGGCCTCGAGCAGAAGGTGGCGATCGTCACCGGCGCCAGCCGCGGGCTCGGACGCGCGGCGGCGAGCGCGCTGGTCGCGGAGGGGATGCGGGTGCTCGTGGTGGCACGCGACGAGTCGTCGCTGCAGGAGCTCGTCTCCGAGCATCCCGGCGCCGTCGAGGCCTCGGCGTGCGACGTCTCGGACCGCGAGGCGGTCCAGGGGCTCGCCGCGGAGGCCGTGCGACGGTTCGGGCGCCTCGACGTCGTCGTCAACAACGCCGGAGTCGCGCCCGCGGGCGCGTTCATCGAGCAGGACTGGGACCGCTGGCACGAGGTGCTGGCCGTCAACGTGACCGCGCCCGCGGCGCTCGCCCAAGCCGCTGGGCACGTGTTCGTCGAGCAGGGATCGGGCAAGGTCATCAACGTCGCTTCGACCTCGGGCGTGCGCGGCAAGCCGATCCTCGCCGCATACTCGGCCTCGAAGGCGGCGCTCATCCGCTTCACCGAGGCGCTCGCGAGCGAATGGGCGCCGCTCGGCGTACAGGTCAACGCGATCGCCCCCGGCGCCTTCGCGACCGACGCGCAGGCAGCGGTGACCTCGGATCCCGAGATGCTCGCGCGCCGGCTGCGCAAGATCCCCTCGCGCCGGATGGGAGACCCGGGCGAGTTCGGACCGCTGGTGGCGTTCCTCGCCTCGTCCGCGTCGGACTTCATCACCGGCGCGACGTTCGTGATCGACGGCGGCGAGGTCTCAAAGCTCTGAGTGGCGAGAAAGCTCTGAGCGGCGAGCCGGATCGCAGCCGGCTCGGCCGCGTCACACGCGCTGGATCAGCGTGGCCGTGCCGAGGCCGCCGCCGCAGCACATCGTCAGCAGCCCGAGCTCGCCGTCCCGGTCCTCGAGCTCGTGCAGCAGCGTGGTCATCAGCCGCGCTCCCGTGGAGCCGAGCGGGTGGCCGATCGCGATCGCGCCGCCGCGCGGGTTGACCCGATCCATGTCGGGCTCGTGCACCGACGCCCAGGCGAGCACGACCGAGGCGAATGCCTCGTTGATCTCGATCACGTCGAGGTCGCCGATCGCCAGTCCGTTGCGGTCGAGGATCTTCTCGGTGGCGGGGATCGGGCCGGTCAGCATCGTCACCGGATCCACCCCGAGCACGACCTGGTCGACGATCCTGGCGCGGGGCGTGACGCCGAGCTCGGCCGCCTTGTCACCCGACATCACGAGCAGCGCCGCGGCCCCGTCGGAGACCTGCGAGGAGTTGCCAGCGGTGATGCGGCCATCGGGCCGGAATGCGGGCTTCAGCGCGGCCAGCGCCTCCGCGGTCGTATCGGGGCGGATGCCCTGGTCGGCGGTCAGCGGGCCGGCACCGTTGGCGATCGGCAGGATCTCCCGATCGAAGCCGCCGTCGCTTGTCGCCGCGTGCGCCAGCCGGTGTGATCGGAGCGCGAGCTCGTCCATTGCCTCACGGGTGATCCCATACTGGTCGGCGATCATCTCGGCGCCCTCTCCCTGCGGGACGAGGTTGTAGCGCTCGAGCAGCTCGGGCGTGAAGCCGCTGCCCCACTGATCCTGGGCCTTCTGGTTGACGGCGAAGCCGACCCGCCCCATGTGCTCGACGCCGCCCGCGACGACGGCGTCGTCGATCCCGCCGGCGACTCGCAGCGCCGCGAAGTGCAGCGCCTGCTGGCCGGAGCCGCAGCGGATGTCGAGCGTGGTCGCGCCGGTCGTCTCGGGCAGGCCCTTCTGCAGCCACGCGTTGCGCGTGATGCCCTGCGACTGCTCGCCGATCTGGTAGACACAGCCGGCGATCACGTTGTCGACCTCGGCGGGGTCGATGCCGCTGCGCTGCAGCAGGCCGACATACGTGCGCCCGAGCAGATCGGCGGGATGGATGTCTTTATAAATGCCCTTCTCGGGATGCCCCCGGCCGACCGGGGTTCGCACGGCGTCGACGATGAAGGCGTCGCGAAGGGTCGGCATCTCGTTTCCTCGGCGTAGGGATCTGGTCCAACTACTAGTATAAGAATTATGAACAGAAGCTCCCGCGGAGGCCGCTCGTGAGCGTTCCCACGCCCACTCGGTCCCGTGGCCACAGCAACAACTTCCGGCCGCGCAAGACGGCGATGCTGCTCGCGCAGCGGATCGTGACCGAGATCAGCGATCGCGAGCTGACCGCGGGTGACCCGCTGCCGCCCGAGCACGAGATGCTCGCCGAGTACGAGGTCGCGCGTGGAACGCTGCGTGAGGCGCTTCGCTTCCTGGAGATTCAGGGTGTGATCCGGATCAAGACCGGGCCGCGGGGCGGGCCGATCGTCTCCAGCCCGAGCGCGCGTCATCTCGCGTCGGTGTTCGCGATGCACATGCAGCTCTCGCACACCTCGTTTCGCTCGGTGCTCGAGGCGCGCGAGGTGCTCGAGCCGGCGATGGCCGCACGGGCGGCCGAACGGATCACCCCGGAGGACCTCGACACGCTGCACGAGTCGACGGTGCGCATGGCCGAGCAGATCGACGATGTCGACGCGTTCCTCGCCGAGAACGAGCGGTTTCACTCGCTGATCGCGCGTGGAGCCGGTAACGAGCTGTTCTCGCTGGTGATCGGATCGCTGAACTGGATCTGCGATGCGACGCCGCTCGGCGTCGAGTACCCCCGTGTCTCGCGCGAGAAGGTGCTGCAGGACCACATCGAGATGTACGAGGCGATCGCGGCACGCGACCCGGCCCTGGCGGAGGAGCGGATGGCCCGCCACATCGGCGACTTCGCCGGATACCTCAGGCACCGGTACCCGGAGGTCGTCGACGCCGAGCTGCGCTGGGACCAGGTCGACGCCTGACGGCGATCAGGCGGGACCGGCGGCCACGCCGAGCAGCTCGGCCAGCGTCCCGCCGAGGATCGACGCGGTCGTGTCCTCGTCGAATCCGAGCGCGCGGATCGCTGCGATCTCCGCGCCCGGATCGGCCATTGGCCAGTCGCTGCCGAAGACGACGCGATCTTGTCCGTGGCGCTCGATCGCGGTGCGCACGAGCGCCCGGTCGACCGAGCCGATGCTCGGCGGCCACGACGTGTCGAGGTAGATCCCCGGCCGGCCGATCAGGTGCTCGAGCGCCTCGTCGTGCACGTGGTAGCCGCCGAGGTGCGCGGCGATGATCGTCAGGCGGGGAAACGCCGAGGCGATCTCGGCGACCATCCGCGGCGTCGCCAGGACGTTCTCGCCGCCCGCCATCTCGGGGCCGACGTGGAACAGGCACACGAACTCGCCTTCGAGCGCGCCGAGCACGTCCCATAGCCGGCGATCGTCGAGCGCGTAGCCCTGGAACAGCGGATGGATCTTGACGCCACTCAGGCCGTTGTCGCGTAGCGAGCGGACGTTGTCCTCGGGCGAGCGGCCCGCGTGCACGGTGCCGAAGCCGATGAACCACTCCGGGTCGAGGCCGCCGACGAACCGGTTCGCTGCCTCGAGCCGCTCCGGGGTGTCGGCGACGGCGAGGCAGACGTTGCGATCGACGCCGGCGCGCTCCATGCTCTTACGGGCGCCGGCCACGGTCCCGTCGCCGAACCGCCGGATCCCCTCGGCCGGCGTGCCCAGCGCCCGCCGCGCGATTCGGTCGGGCCACACATGGGTGTGGACATCGATGATCATCTCCGCTTTGGCGTCGATGCTCATCCGGTCGCCCCGAGCTCGTCGACGAGTGCACGGGCGATGCCAAGCCGGAGCACCTGCGAGGCCCCCTCGTAGATCCGCATCGGGCGCGCCTGGCGCGTCAGCCGCTCGATTTTGGCGTCGTGGATCAGGCCCCAGCGGCCCATGATCTGGACCGCTCGATCGACGATCCGCCCGGCGGTCTCGCTCGCGAGCAGCTTCGCCATCGAGCTGTGGTGCAGCGCCGCCGCGGGATCCGAGCGCGCCAGCGAGCCGGCGCGATAGGTCAGCAGCCGGGCTGCCTCGAGCTCGGCCCAGGAGTCGGCGAGCAGCTCGGCGATCGGGCCGAGACGGGCGAGCGGCCGCCCGAACTGCTGCCGAGCGGCCGCGTGGCGCGCGCACTCCTCCAGCGCCGCCTGACCGAGGCCGATCGAGGCGCCCGCGACCGAGACGCGGAACACGGACAGCGTCGCCATCACGAGCTCGAAGCCACGTCCCCGCTCGCCGATGACCGCGTCGCGGCCGACGCCGACGTCGTCGAAGGCGAGGTCGCCGAGCACGTGCGGTGAAGCCAGCGGGGGCGACGGGGTCACGGTCACGCCGGCGCTGTCGGCGGTGACCAGCGCCATCGTGTGACCGTCGCCATCGCGGGCCAGCACCGAGTAGAACGCGGCCGCTCCGGCGTTGGAGATGAACGCTTTGGCGCCGCGCAACCGGAAGCCGTCGCCATCGGGCACGAGCTCGGTCGTGATCGCCTTCAGATCCGAGCCGGCCTCTGGCTCGGTCAGCGCCAGCGCGGCAAGCGCGTCGCCGGTCAGCACCCTCGGGAGCCACTCGTCACGCTGCGATGTGGTGCCGGCGGCGGTGATCGCGTAACTGCCGATGCCCTGCAGCGCGAACAGCGAGTCGGCGTGCGAGCAGGCCGCCATCAGCTGTTCGCGCACGACGGCGATCGCCAGCGGATCGACGGTCGGCGAGCGACCGCCGTGGCTCGCCGGGACGACGAGCTCCCACAGCCGGCTGGCGGCCAGCTGCTCGCGCACCCCCGGATGCACGGTGCTCATCGCGTCGGCCTCCGTCGCCAACGGTGCGACCGCCTCGGCCACCGCGTGCGCCTCGGCCTGAATACCGAGGTGCTCATCGCTCAGCTCGAACGGTGACACCACTTATAGTATAACAAATATGACATCTTCGGAGCAGCGGCCGCCCCGCGTCGGGCCTGGCCGTGTCACGGTCGTCGGCGGCGGGATCATGGGCAACGGCGTCGCGCAGCTGGCGGCGATGGCCGGGGGGCAGGCAGTGATCGTCGACGTAGACGACGGCGCGTTACAGCGCGCGCGGGCGGCGATCGAGACGAGCCTCGCGCGGTTCGTCAAACGCGAACGGCTGACTGCGGCCGAGGCCGACGAAGTCATCGGCCGGGTGTCGTTGACCACCGACGTCGCCGCAGGGGTTGGCGAGGCGGAGACGGTGATCGAATCGGTCCCGGAGGTGCTCGAGCTCAAGCGCGAGGTGTGGGCGAGGATCGGCGAACACGTCCCGGCGCGGGCGCTGTTGGGCACGAACACCTCGCAGCTGTCGATCACCTCGATCGCGACCGCCTTGGGCGACGACGCCGGCCGGCTGCTCGGTATCCACTTCTTCAATCCGCCGGTGATGATGCGACTGGTCGAGATCATCGCCGGACTGCGGACGCCGCCGTCCGAGGTGCAGCGGGCACGCGCGCTCGCGACCGCGCTGGGCAAGGAGCCGGTCGTCTGCCGCAAGGACAGCCCCGGCTTCTTGACCAGTCGCGTGTACGCGATCCTGCGCCTGGAATGCGTGCGCATGCTCGAGGAGGGGATCGCCACCGCCGAGGACATCGACACGGCGCTCAAGCTCGGCTTCAACTTCCCGATGGGGCCGCTCGAGCTCGGTGACATGAACGGCCTGGACACCTACCTGCACGCGCTCGAGGGCCTCACCGACGCCTACGGGGACCGGTTCCGGCCGACCGTCGGCCTGCGCAACCTGGTCGCGGCGGGCCGCCTCGGCCGCAAGACCGGGGCGGGCTTCTACGAGTACGACGAGAACGGCCGGCGCCAGCCCTCCGCTAGTTGAGGCGGTCGCCGTACAGCTTGCGGCCATTCTCGACGCAGATACGGCGGCGCAGCTCGGCCGGGATGTCGTTGAGCGCGCGGTTGGGATCGTCGAAGTCCCAGTGCGGATAGTCCGAGCTGTAGACGAGTGTCTCCTCGGCGTAGACCATGTCGAGGATCGCCGCCACGTGCTCGCGCTTGTGTGTCTCGGGGAACGGCTGCGTGGTGAAGCGGACATGCTCGCGCAGGTACTCGCTGGGACGGCGCGTCAGCCACGGAACCTCGTTGCGCAGCGCCTTCCAGTCACGGTCGAGCTTGAGCATCGTCTCGATCGCCCACATGAAGCCACCCTCGGCCACGCACACCTTGAGCTCGGGGAAGCGCTCGAACACACCGTGGCAGATCAGGCTCATCACGTTGGACTGGTGGATCTGCCCCAGGCCCGTGTGCCACTCCAGGTAGTAGGTCGGCGCCGCCGCCATCCGCGGCGCGCGCGCGTACACGTTCTCGGTCCCGGACGGGTGCACGATCAGCGGCAGCCCGTGCTCCTGGCAGGCCTTGTAGATCGGGTGATAGTGGTACTCGCCCATCGGCAGGTCGTGCAGGGGCATGAACACCGCGACGACGCCGGGCGTGTCACCGACGCGGTCGATCTCCTTGACCGCCGCCTCGGGGTGCTGGGGTGGGACGACGATCGCGCCGCGGAAGCGCTCGTCGTACTCGAGCCACAGCTCGCGCTGCCACTCGTTGTAGGCGCTGGCGACGGTCGCCGCCACGGTCGGGTCCGGGAACGAGCCGATCCCGAACAGGTGGCCGGCGATCAACACCGCGCGGTGGATCCCGTGGCCGTCGAGCAGTTGCTCGGCGACGAACGCCGGATCGCTGCCCGGCATCGTCCCGTCCGGGGAGGCGTCGTCGCGGGTGGCACCGGCCGTGTTGATGTACAGGTTGTCGAGCGGGAGCACGTACTGGGAGGCGGCGAAGTTGCCCGTCCAGCCGGAATCGGTGCCGAAGCCCAGCCGTTGACGCCAGCTCTCGGTCATGTACGGCGTGATGTCCTTCAGACCCGCCTTGAAGTACGGATGGACGTCGCAGTCGATGATCTCGTGGGTGGTCCGCGCCTCGGCGGCGTCGGCATCCGGTTGCACGGTCGTGCTCATCTGCCTCACTCCTCGCGTGGGTGCGGGTCGCCGCACCCGGTTCTCGTTGCAGTTGGCGTCCTCATCTCGTCATACGGGGCTCGGGACGGCGGCACAGGTGCGCCCGGCGACGAAACCCATCGTGCAACCGGGGCCGAGCGTCGCGCCCGCCCCCGGATAGCCCGGTCCCATCGGATGGGCGGTCGTGTTGCCGGCGGCGAACAGACCCGGTACCGGGTCGCCGAACGCGTCCAGCGCGCGGCCGTCGCCGTCGGTGACGATCCCGCCCTTGGTGCCGATCGCCCCCGACACGATCTCGATCGCGTAGTACGGGGCCTGCTCCAACGGCCCGAGCGCAGGGCTGTCGCTACCGCGGTCACCCCAGTAGCGATCGTACGCGCTCTCGCCACGGTGGAAGTCGGGATCGACGCCGGACCGCGCGTTGACGTTGAATCGCTGCACGGTGTCGCGGAGTCCGTCGGCGTCGATCGCCAGCTTTTCGGCCAGCTGCTCGAGCGTGTCGGCCTCGGTGAGCCAGGCGGGCGTCGGCTGACCGGCGCGGTGGGTCAAGAAGCCGTACTTGGCCAGGTGCTGGTGGTCGAACAGCAGGTAGGCGGGGAGGTTGACGAGGCGGTACTCGCGCGGGTCGAACACGTGGAACGCCTTCGTCATGTCGTTGTAGTTGTGCGCCTCGTTGACGAACCGCTTGCCGGCTCGGTTGACGATGATCGTGTGCGGACCGGTGCGCTCGAAGCGCGGCAGCGTCCCGGTCGGCTGCCCGTCGAGCTCGTCGCCGACGAGCAGCATCGGGAACCACCACGCCTCCTGCATATTCCCGATCGCCGCGCCCGCGCGCATCGCCATGCGGATACCGTCGCCGGTGTTGAACGGCGGCGCACACGTTGCGTCGATCGGGCCGGGCAGGAAGTTGGCCTTCATCTCGGCGTTCCACTCGAAGCCACCCGAGGCGATGATGACGCCGCTGCCCGCCGTGGCACGGCTGCCGTCCGCCAGCTCGATCCCGCCGACACGTCCGTCCTCCACGATCAACCGATGGGCCGCCGCGCCGGAGACCAGCGAGACGCCACCCTGGGCGCTGGCATGCAGGATCGGAGCGACGAGCGCCCGGCCGCGCGCCACCAGCCCGTCGGCCGCGCGGCGGCGCAGTTCCTCCCACGGGAAGTTCGTGAAGCTCCCCCACGCCTCGTACTCGACCATCGTGAACGGAAGCCGGTGATCGGGACGCAGCGAGTCCGCCAGATCGCCGAGCACCGAGGCATCGAACAGCTCGGGATCGAGCGACCGGCCGCCGGCGTGTGCTCCCTCCCACTCCGGGTGGTAGTCGGGGAAGTTGTCCATCGCGACGAAGCGGACGCCGGCTTCGTCGTTGAGAAACGCGAGCATCTCGGCGCCGCGATCCACGAGCGCCGCCAGGATGCCCTCGCTGGTGCGGCCGCCGGTCACGGCGCGCAGGTACTGAAGCGCCCCCTCGCGACTGTCGTGCAGCTGCAGCGACCGCATGTAGCGGTTCATCGGCACCCACAGCATCCCGCCCGACAAGGCCGCGGTGCCGCCGAAATGATCGGACTTCTCGACGACGAGCACCCGCGCCCCGTTGCGCTGGGCCGCGAGCGCGGCGGTCAGGCCGATCGCGCCCGAGCCGACCACGATCACGTCATGGCGGTCGTCGAACGCTCCCCGCCACTCCCTCATTGCGGCAACCTCCACCGATGGCCGACGTCTACGTCGTGACCCTGATCGTCGAGCTTGCGGGCGTTCGCGCGGCCGAGGCGGCCGCGGCGCTGCTCGCCGAGGACGCGGTGGTAACCGTACGGATCGCCGACGGCGGCGCACCGTCGGTGGTCCGCCTCGACGTGGACGCCGTGGACGAACACCACGCCGCGGCGACGGCGCGCGTGCTGGCGAGCGCCGTCGCCCGGGACCGGGGCTGGCGGATCTCGATCAGATCGGCCGGCGCCGAGCGCGACCGGGAGCGCGCCTGGGTCATCGGGCACGACCACGGTCAGATGTAGAGGACGATCTCGCCGTCCTCGACCTCGACGCGGTAGGTCTTGACGCGCATCCGCTCCGGGTCGGTGATCGAGCGGCCGTTGGCGAGGCGGAACTCGAAGCCGTGCCAGGGGCAGCGCAGGACTCGCTCAGACGCGTCAGGGCTGTACTCGTAGACATGCGGCGGCGACGGGAGCATCCGGCCGGTCACCTTGCCCCGGCACAGCGGGGCGCCGTGGTGGGGGCACACGTTGCGGACCGCGTACAGGCGGCCGCCGTCGTTGAAGACACCGATCGACCGTCCGCCGACCTCCAGTACCCGGTTGGCGCCCGGCGGCAGGGCGTCGACGGAGTCGATCACATGTCGCCGTCCGCCGGGCCCCGGCGAGACGGTGCTTGCGGGGCGAGGATCGCTCATGAACAATTTCACCATTTATTATACTGAAGCCGCCTTCCCGCGTGCGTGCAGCGTCGTCGCCCGGGCTGCGCCCGGGAAACAAAGAACGGGCGGCGCCGCGGCGCCGCCCGTTCTCGTTGCGGTTGACGGTGTGCCTGAGGATCAGCCGCTGACGTGCCACAGCTTGTAGAACTGCTGCGGCATGTTCGACGGGGTGGCCACCTGTGACCAGGTGGTCACGCCAGACGCGTTGGTGCTGTCGAACAGCTGGCTGGGATTCATCGCGCTCGTGTCGATCTTCGTCGACATGCCCTCGAAGTACCGGGCGAACGCGTCCATCGCCCGGTAGCCGCCGTAGGGGATGCCGACGGTCGACTCCGCCGTCTCCTCGCCCTTCGCCACGTTCTCGACGTTCGTCGGCTCGCCGGCGCCGAAGCCCAGCAGATCGGCAGTGACTCCGGCGGCCTTCATCGCCTGCGGGACGCCGAGCGCCATGTCACCGAACGCGTACGCGACGTACTTGATGCTCGGATCGCGCTGCAGCACGCTGACGATCTGGCCCGGCAGGCTCGTGCCGACATCGGTCGCCTGGGCGTTGTGCACCGTGACCTGCATCTTCGGGCAGAGCTTCTTGAGCGTCGAGGTCATCACCTGGGTCCCGAAGTTCAGGATCGGGTACGTCGGGATGTTGAACACCGCGGTGTTGCCGCTGCAGTTGTTCTTGGCCGCGATGTAGTTGGCGATCGACTTCGGATTTGCCGAGTTGCCCGACGGGCCGTTGGCGACGTTGGCGATGATCGGCGGCGTGGCCGCATTGGTCGTGTACCCGTCGACCATCGGGATGTGCGCCGCCTGAGCCTTGGCGAGTCCGCTCTGGATCGCGGAGCGAGCCAGCCCGGTCATGAAGATCCCGTCCGGGTGCTGTGAGACGGCGTTGTCGATCGCCTGCACCTCCGCCTCCGGAGTTGGCTGGAAGCCGACGTTCGCGAGCTTCCATCCAAGTGCCTTCGCGGCCGGCGCCAGACCCTGCTCGAATCCCGCGCACACCGGCTGGCTGCAGCGCAGGAAGATGATCGTCTTGCCGGTCGGTGGCTTCTTCTTGAGCGGGATGTTGATGTTGATCGAGGTCGGGCGCTTCAGGGCAGCCGTGACCGCGGCGGCCGCGCCCGAGGAGGAACCGCCCCCGCTCGTCCCGGTGCCCGACGACGCGCTCGTCCCAGTGCCCGACGACGCGCTCGTGGCCGAGCCGCCGCCCGAGGCGGGTGCCGCCGAAGTCGTTTTGCTGGAGCTGCCGCCGCAGGCCGCGATGCCCCCGGCCACCAGCACGACACAGGCGCATCCGGTGGCGCGCTGCCACAACTTGGTGCTCATCTCTCTCCTCTGGGCTCGAAGTCGGTTTGTCGACCAAACGTTGGGTAGAATATTGATGAGTACCTGAGCCGCCCGCGGATGTCAAGAGCGCGCGGTTGATGCTTAATCTTGACCAAACGGTCGGTGGCGCCATCAAACGTTCGTTTGGCGCCACCACCCGGATCGCCCGGCTCGGGGCCTCTACGGGGCCGACGCGCCCGCGCGCATCGTCGCCAGCTCCTCGGTTAACGCCTGCTGCAGCCTGAATTTCTGGATCTTGGTCGCCGACATCGGCCAGCTGTCGACGAACCGCACGTGCCGGGGCACCTTGAAGCGCGCCAGGCCGCGGCTGCAGTAGTCGACCACCTCGGCCTCGGTCAGCGTGTGGCCGGGACGCAGTTGGATGAATGCCGCCGGAACCTCCATGTACTTCGGGTCGGGCACGCCGACGACCGCGACGATCGAGACCGCGGGGTGCGCGCCCAGATACGACTCGATCTCGATCGCGGCGACGTTCTCGCCGCCGACCTTGAGCATGTCCTTGGTGCGGCCGAGGTAGCGGATCCGGCCCTCCGGCGTCAGCGACCCGATGTCACCGGTGTGAAACCAGCCGTCGGAGTCGAGCACCGCCGCCGTTCGTTCGGGGTCCTTGTAGTAACCGTCGCACACGCAGTAGCCGCGGACGACGATTTCCCCGGCCGCGTCGGCGCCGAGCCGCTCACCGGTCTCCAGATTGCGGATCTCGACCTCGATGCCGTCAAACGGCAGCCCGCCGGTCGTGTTGCGCTGCTCGTCGGTGTCCTCCGGCCCGTTGAAGGCGATCACGCCGCCGCACTCGGTGAGCCCATACGAGCTCATCTGCAACGTGTAGGGCATCCGCGCCTGCATCTCGCGCAGCGTGTCGGGCGGCGCTACGTTATTGATGCACCTCACCCGTCTCCAGCTGTCGGACCGGTAGTCCGGGTGATTGAGCAGCGCCTGCGTGATCGCGGGGAAGGTCGCGTAGCTCACGGTCGCCCGCTCCTGCTCGATCATCGCCAGCCCCTCGGTCGCGTCGAAGTGGCTCATTGAGAGGAACGTCGCACCGGCATCGAACAGTCCGATGATCGGCAGGATCGCGCTCATGTGAAACATCGGCAGCGGATCCCAGAAGCGGTCCTCGGCCGTCAGCTGAAAGCGCGTACGGCCGGCCATCAGCGCGGTGCGCACGAGCGCCTCGTGGGACAGCAGGCACCCCTTGGGCTGCGCGGTCGTCCCCGACGTGTACATGTTGAGCGCCACCTCGCGGACCGAGGTGCGGCGATGGCAGTCGAGCACATCCTCGTCGGTGACGGACTCACCCAGCGACCAGAACTCCCTGTCGCCCATCATGCCCGCGGCGTCGCGCTCGCCGAACAGCACGACCGATCGCAGGAATGGCGCTTCGGGCACCGACACGATCGACGACGGCTCGAGCGTCGCAAGCGTCGGCAGCGCCTCGTGCAGACGTGCCACGTAGTCGACGTGCTCGACGATCTCGTCGCTGGTGAACACGACCTCGAGGTCACCGTTCTCGACGACGTAGCCGAGCTCGCGCGGAGCGAAGCGCGCGTTGATCGGGACCATCACCGCGCCCAACAGGGAGATGCCGAACAGCAACTCGACGAACTCGACGCAGTTGGGCATCAGGATCCCAACCCGGCTGCGGGGGCCGATTCCCATCGCGCGCAGCGAGCGGGCGACGGCGAACGCGCGCCGTTCGAGCTCGCCGTAGGTCCGGCGCGATCGGCGCCAGAAGACGACCGCCTCGTGCTCGGGGTCGCGTTCGGCGGCGCGCAGCAGCAGGTCCGCGAACCGCACGACGTCCTGCCAGCGCCTGCTGTGGGTACTGGTCGGCTGGGTCGTCGGCGGGACGTACGGTTGGCGCTCGGTCATCGTGTCGCTCCCTCATCGGGGTCGTCGCGCGCCCGCGCGGGCTCGTCGACGAGCAGGCCGCGGCCGACCTGGCGGCGCGGCCAGCGGGCCGGCGGTTGGTGGAGCGGATGGCGATCGCGCTCCTGGCCGAACCACAGCAGGTGCGAGCGAGTCTGAAACCGCCACCCCGCCGGCGTGCGCAGGTAGCGATCGCGATACAGGATCGTCTGGTCGACGAACCGGTAGCCGAGATCGATCTGCCCAAGGCAGTGGACCTCACCGGTGGCGGCGTCATCGCCCTCGAACTCGATCACGTGGTTGGTCACGTGCAGCAGCACGGTGCCGAGCGCCTCAAACCAGCGGTCGATGTCGGCGCGCAGCCGGTGGCCGTCGATCGCGGGCAACCGCACCGGAGCATCGGTCTCGGCCCACAATGAGAGCATCAGCTCGCGGTCGCGCACCGCAAACGCATGGGCGTACCGGTAGGCGAGCTGCCGGATCTCGTGAACCGACCACAGCCGGTCGAGCCGTTGCTCGGCGGTCATCGTCTGCTCGTCCGTCATGGCCGCCACGGCGGCTCGTCGGGAGGTAGTGGCGCCGCGGGCTCGGAGACGAACGCGAGTCCGCCGAGCAGCACCGCCAGCCGCCGTGCCAGCGGAGCATGCTCGGTCCAGACCGAGACCACGGTGCGCTCGCCGAAGACCGGCGGATGGCGCAGCAGTCGCAGCGCCTCGGCGCGGCCGTCGAAGATGACGCCGTCGAGGCGCTCGGGCGCCGCTCCAAACGCGAGCGTGCGATAGCGGCCGGTGTCGCCCTCGCGCACCGTCTGCACGTCGATCACGGGCGAGCTCCAGGCATCGTCGCGCCCGAACATCCGCTCCTCGTCGACCGCGATCTGCTCGCGGTACCAGCTGCTCGCGTACCCCTCGGCCTCGGACTCGCGGCTGCCAAACCACGTCTCGGCGCAGGCGAGATACGGCAGCTGGGTCCACCACTCCTCGGCCGGGCAGTTCTGGACGTATCCGAGCAGGCCCGGGAGCTCGATCATGACCCGCGCGTGGTGAGTGCGCCAGTGCGCCTGCGCCTCGGCCCAGCTGACGGCAGGCTTGGCAGGCGCGAGAAAGATCCGGTGCTGCATCGCCGTCGTCAGCCCACCGACTCCAGCAACCGTCGCGTCGCCTGAAGCGACGCCCGCGCCCGCTCCGCCGGCGGCCGGTCCGCGAGTGCCGCGACCGGCGCCTCGACGCCGATCGGGATGCGATCTGGGAGCACGTCGAGCAGCTCGCGCAGCGGCAGCTCGCCGTCGCCCGGATTCAGCCGGTGCTGCACCGCCTCGACGTAGAGATCCCGGGTCATCCCGTACCCGGGTGCCCGCAGCGGCGCGTCGCACAGCTGCACATATGGGTAGCGATCGGGGTGTGCGGCGGCCAGTGGCGCAACGTCGGCGGGAGTTCCGCCCGAGCGCGCCAGATGCAGCGGATCGACCAGCACCGCCCCGGCGGGATGGCCCGCCGCGGACACGATCCGGTCGGCGTCGTGGACCGTCGGCACCGAGCTCATGCGCATGAACTCGAGCGCCGGACGGACGCGGTAGGGCTCGGCCTCGCTGCACAGCGCGCCGAACGTCTCGGCGAGCCGGGCATGGTCGTCGTCGAGGCCGACGACGAGCAGATGGCGCGCGCCGAGCGCCTGCGCGCTCTCGAGCATCGGCCGAACGGCGACGACGTCGGTGTCGGGGCGCAGCCGCAACACCTCGACGTCGAGCACCCCGAGGCCGGTCTCCTGCAGGCGCCGGAGCGTCGCCCTGCGTGCCGGCGTGTCGCCGATCAGCGGATGCGCCTCGGGCTCGTCGGGCCGCTCACGATTGCCGCCGCCGAGCCGCAGCGTGATCGCATCGAATCCGGCCGCGGCCGCGACCTCGACGACGTCCGCGGGCGGCGCGTCGAGTACGGCGAGGATCGCCAGCGCGAGCTCGCGGTCCGCGATCATCCGATCGGCGCCTGCATCGTGGTCATCCCGCGTCCGGCTCCCACAGCGCGACCAACGAGGGGTGCAGGTGCTCGAGCTGGACGCGCGGGCGCACCTGGCGGCCGATCACCGCCGCCTCGTCTCCTCCGCCCGCCACCACCGCCCAGTCCTGTCCGAACTGCTCGCGCCCGGCCAGCAGCCGCGCGACGAGCGCCTCGGGCCCGTCGCCGAGCGTCTCGCGACGGGCCCGCGGCGCGCCGATCGCCGCCGGGCCGAGCGACGACGCGGCACGCGCGTGGGCGGCGCCGAGCTCGTCGGCTGGATCATCTTCGTCGGCGAGATGGCCGAGCCCGCGCTCCAGCGCCGGTCCGCGACCGGCCCCCGTCCCCCAGACCGGAACCGACGGCTGGGCGGGCGCCGGGGTGAGCCGCACGAGACGCTCCTGGCCGAACTCGTTCTCCGGGAGATTCGCCGGAACTCGCCAGCGCGCCCCTTCGAAACGGAACGGCCTCGGGGTCAGCGCCGTGCGCAGCAGATCGAGCGCCTCGGCGTAGTCCCCGAGCGCCCCCGCCGGGCGGACGACGAGGATCAGGCGCCCGCCGGTCGTAAGGTCGGTGACCGCGACGTTCTCCGCGACCTCGAACGGGTGCTGTTCGCCGAGCTCGATCTCGGCCGCGATCCGGATCTCGGCGACGCGGGCGGCGACCGCCGCGACGACGACGAGCGGATCGGGCGACCAGCGCGATCGGCGGATGAGCACGCCGTCCACACCGTTGGCGTGGGCGGCGCGGGCCGCCGCGGTGATCTCGTCAAGGTCGCCGTCGACCGGCGCCTCGAGCAGGAACCGCATCAGCCGCGCGCTCCGCTGGTGACGAGCGCACCGGCGAGCCGCGGCGGCAGCTGCCCGGCGACCCGATGCATCTGCTCGCGCAGCTCGGCGTGATCGGCGATATCGATGTTGATCCGCAGGCAGAGGAACCCGACGCCCGCCTCGAGCAGCGCCCGTAATCCAGCCGCGACATCGTCGGCGCTGCCGATCAATGCGGCGTCCGAGACGCGGTGCAGCTGTCGCGCAAGCAGTTCGGGCGCGTCGAACGCCGGGTGCCCCTGCAGCACCCACCAGCCGGCCTCCTCGGTGAACCCCCGTTCGAGTCGCCTGCGCATCTCCTCGACGCGGGCGGGGTCGTCCTCGATCCACAGGTCCCGCATCACGCCGGCGGTCGCAGACCACCCACGAGCGCGGATGTCCTCGATCAGCGCGCCGATCCGGCCGGCTGACAACGTCTGTGGCAGCAGCAGGTTGTAGTTGCCGGCGACGGCCCGCTCGAGCACTCGTGGCGCCATCCCGCCCATCCAAAGCGCCGGTCCGGGAGCCTGGATCGGCGGCGCGTCGCCGTACTCCCCACCCCAGACCCGGGGCATCAGCTCGAGCGCCCGGTCCATCATCCGCCCGCGCCGGTCGCGACGCAGGCCGAGCGCGTCGAACTCGACATCGCGGTGGCCGAGGCCGATGCCGAGGTCCAGGCGTCCGCCGGAGACGCGGTCCAACGTCGCGGCGGTTCGCGCCAGCGAGATCGGATCGTGCTGGCTGGCGAGCAGCACGGCGGTGCCGAGCCGCAGTCGTCGTGTCGCGCCGGCGACGTGGGCCAGCGCCAGCAGCGGCGACGGACACCAGCCGTCGTACCACATCCGGTGCTCGGCCGACCAGATCGAGTGAAACCCGAGCTCCTCGGCCAGCAGCGCGTCGTCGACGAGCTCGCTGAACCCGCCGACCGCGTGACGGGGCCACTGCGCCATCGAGCGAACCGTCCACAGCCCGAGCCCCATCCGGCTCAGGACCGACGCATCCCGTTCCGCGGACACCGTCGTCATCCTACCGAATGTTTGGTGGAAAATAGCGAGCCGATCCGCCGCTGCGACGTCCCGATCACGAGCCGCCCCACGGCGTCAACGGCGCCAGCGCCGCCGCGAGCGCCGCGCCGCCGCGTCGACCGATCTCGGCCGGTGGCTGCAGCCACAGCTCCTCCGACAGGACCTCGATGCCCGGAGGCCCGATCCCTGGCTTGGCCGCGAGGATCTCGAGTACTGCCGCCAGGTCGAAGTCGCCGTCGCCCGGCAGCCGGCGAAAGCGCCATGTGTCGACGATGAGCGGATCCCGCGGCGATGCCGCGGCGTCGTTGATCTGCACCGCGAAGATCCGATCACCGGGAATCTCGCGCAGCAGCGCGTCATCGCGCCGTCCGCGGAAGTAGTGCCAGGTGTCGAACACGAGACCGCCGTTGGCTCGGTCGGCGGCGCGGACCACGTCCCAGGCGGCGGCGAGGTCGGGAATCCCGCTGAACGGCGTGAACTCGAGGTGGACGAGCATGCCCTGGCCGGCGGCACGGTCGCACAGGTCCCCGAACGCGCTCGCCAGGTCGGCAGGCGCGTGTCGTGCCCCGAATGGTTCGATCGCGGTCATCGTCTCGATCCGCAGCCGCTGCGCGATGTCGAAGAACTCCTCCTCGCCGCAGGATACGAGCGCGAGGCGGTCGGGGTCGGCATCTGCCGGCGGCTCCCACCGCGGCACCCAGCGGGCGAACGGGTCGAGCGTGCGCAGGCGCACGTCCGCGTCGCGGTGCAGCGCGAGGATGTCGTCGTCGCACAGGCCGGTCTCGCGGGCGCGGCGGTAGTCGTGCGGGAACATCGTCGTCGTCGCAAAGCCACCGGCGACCGCCGCCTGTACGCGATCGGCCGGCGAGCCGAACGCCAGCGTCGCGCCCCACAGGCAGGCATCGGGCGCGGTCGCGGCCATCGGCTCGCTCAATACAGCGCCTGAACCGAGCCGCCGTCGCACATATAGGCCGCGCCGGTCACGTTCGCGGCCTGCTCCGAGCACAAGAATGCGATCACCGCGCCGACTTCGTCGGGCGTCGCGAACCGGCCCCGCTGCGTCGACGCCTCCGCCTGGGCGATCACCTCCGGCAACGGGACGCCACGGTCGCGTGCGGTCTGCTCGAGCACGCCGGCCCACATCTCGGTGTCGACCGGTCCCGGCAGCACCGAGTTGACCGTCACCCCCTGACGCGCGAACGCGTCCGCGTAGCCGCGCGTCAGCGACAGCTGCGCCGCTTTGACGACCGCATAGGCGAGATTGAACAGCGACGGGCGCTTGCTCGCAATCGACGCGACCGTGACGACGCGACCGTATCCGCGATGCGCCATCTTGGGGACGGCCGCCTGAAACAGCGCGAACGGCGCCAGCAGATGCAGCCGCCAGTGGCGCTCGAAGTCCTCCTCGGTGAGCTCGGCCAGCGGGCGAGCCCAGTTGGTCCCGGCGCTCGAAACGAGCAGGTCGAGCGGGCCGAACGTGTCCTCGGCCATCCGCACGATCCGCTCCCCGGCGCCCTCGGTTGTGACGTCGAGCTCGAGCGGCTGGGCATCGCCGCCCGCGGAGCGGCACTCGCCGCACGCCTCCGCCAGCGCGTCGCCGCCGCGCCCGACGAGCAGCACGCTCGCGCCCTCGGCCGCCAGCTGCCGCGCCGCTGCGCGGCCGATGCCATGGCTGGCGCCGGTGACGACCGCGACACGGCCCTTCACTCCAAGATCCATCTGCTCCCTTCGGCTGTCGCCCGCTTGCATCGCTCGCCGCATCGGGCAACGCCACCGCGACGAACCGCCAGCCTACCAAACGTCTGGTTGGTGAGCTTTCGGTGTGCGGTCAGCTGGCGCCGGCGACCAGCGCGCGCACCTGCGCGAAGCGCTCGTACTGCTCAAGCGGCCGCTCGCCGAGCGGCATCAGGATCAGCTCGCCGATGCCGACGTCGAGATACCGCTGCACGATCTCGGCGACCTGGGACGCGGGTCCGAGCGCGGCCCAACGCTCGACCACGTGGAGCGGCAGGCAGTACTGACCCTGCAGATGCTCGGCTGCACGGCGGCGCGCGAGCTCGAGGTCCTCGTCGACGTGCACGAGCAGCAGCAGCGTGAGCGACGGCGAGGGGCGGCCCCGTTCGATGGCGAGCTCGCGCAGCTCGCGCGCGCGCTCGGCGATCGCGTCGGGCGACAGCCACATCGGCAGCCACGCGTCTCCATAGCGAGCCGCTCGCCGCAGAGCCGGCTCACCGCGACCGCCGACGATGATCGCGGGGCGCGCCGAGGCAAAGCGCTGCGTCGGGGACGCGTGCACCTCGATCGTCTCGCCCGAGAACTCGACGGCCCGCCCGGTGAGCAGGTCGGGCAGCACTCCGAGGATCTCGTCGAGGCGCCTGCCGCGCCTCGACACCGGAATGCCTGCTGCCTCGAACTCCTCCGGATGCTCGCCGCCGATGCCGACGCCGAGCGACAGCCGCCCGCCGCACAGCGCTCCGAGCGCGTCGATCTGGTCGGCCGCCCGTTCTGGATCGCGCAGGCCCAGCAGCATCACGCTGAAGCCGAGCGAGAACCGGCTGGTCGCCGCGGCGGCGGCCGCGAGTGCCATCGTCGAGTCGAGCACCGGTGCGTTGCACACAAGATGGTCTCCCACCCAGCCGGCGTCGAAGCCGAGCTCCTCCGCCAACCGCGCGCCGGCCACCAGCGGCGGCGTTTCACCGGTGTGCAGCGCGTCGAACGTCGGCAGCAGCACGCCCCACCTGACCTTCGAGCTTGAAGCCACGGCTCCGTCGGCAGCAGCCATCGCGCGCCAGAATAGCCGCCACATCCCCCTACCAAACGGTGGTTTGACAGTAGACCGCTCCCGTCGGTATATTCGCGACCCGGGATGCAACCGTGCCGGCGGCTCGCCTCCGGCACCGATGGAGGGAGAGACATTGGCGCAGCAGTCTGCCGCGTCGGGCTCAGAGCGCCTCGACGTCCTGATCGTGGGAGCCGGCTTCTCCGGGCTCTACGCGCTGCATCGCGCGCGCGAGCTGGGATTCTCCGCGCTCGTCCTGGAGGCGGGCGACGGAGTCGGAGGCACGTGGTTCTGGAACCGCTACCCGGGTGCTCGCTGTGACGTCGAGAGCCTCGACTACTCCTTCTCGTTCGACGAGACGCTCGAGCAGGAATGGGAGTGGACCGAGCGCTATCCGCCGCAGCCCGAAATCCGGGCCTACCTGGACCACGTCGCCGAGCGCTTCGACCTGCGACGCGACATCCGGCTGCGCTCGACGGTCACCGCGCTGACGTGGGACGAGGCCGACAACGCGTGGAGCGCCGAGACCGAGGACGGGTTCGAGGTCACGGCGACGTATTGCATCCTCGCAACCGGGATGCTGACCGTGCCCAACCGGCCCGACATCCCCGGGGTCGACAGCTTCGCCGGCGACGTGTTCCACACGGCCAGGTGGCCCGAGGAGGGCGTCGACCTGCGCGGCCGCTCGGTCGGCATCATCGGAACCGGCTCGACCGGGATCCAGTTCATCACGACGGCGGCCCCCGAGGTCGATCGGCTGACCGTCTTCCAGCGCACGCCGAACTTCAGCCTGCCGGCGTTCAACCGGCCCGCCGATCCGGAGCACACGCGTGAGATCAAGGCCAGCTACCGCGAGCGCCGGCAGCGGGCGCGAGAGTCACCGACGGGCGTGCCGATGTCGTTCAACGAGAAGATGAGCACCGACATGACGCCGGAGGAGATCGAGACGGAGTTCGAGACCCGCTGGCAGTACGGCGGCTTTCTGATGCTCGGCGCATTCGCCGACCTCGTCATCAGCCAGGAGGCCAACGATCTCGCCGCGGACTTCGTCAAGCGCAAGATCGCCGCGACCGTGAACGACCCCGACACGGCGCGCAAGCTGATGCCCACCGACTACCCGATCGGGACCAAGCGAATCTGCGTCGACACCGGTTACTACGAGACCTACAACCGCGACAACGTCGAGCTCGTTGACCTGCGCGAGACGCCGATCGAGCGCATCACGCCGACCGGGCTTCAGACGACCGAGCGCGAGTACGAGTTCGACACGCTCGTGCTCGCCACCGGGTTCGACGCGATGACCGGCGCGTTGATGAACATCTCGATCACCGGGCTCGGCGGCGAGACGATCCAGGACAAGTGGGCCGACGGGCCGCAGAGCTACCTCGGCTTGACGACCGCCTCGTTCCCGAACATGTTCATCGTCACCGGCCCCGGCAGCCCGTCGGTCCTGAGCAACATGGTCACCTCGATCGAGCAGCACGTCGAGTGGATCGCCGATTGCCTGTCGTGGATGCGCGAGCACGGGTACGAGCGGATCGAGCCGACCGAGGCGGCCGAGCGCGAGTGGACCGAGCACGTCGCAGAGGTCGCCTCCGCGACCCTGCACGCGACGACGAGCAACTGGTACAACGGCGCCAACATCCCGGGCAAGCCACGGATCTTCATGCCCTACGTCGGCGGCGTCGGGGCCTACCGCGAGCACTGTGACCAGGTCGCCGCAGGCGACTACACCGGCTTCGCGTTCGGCGCCCCGCGGTCGCTGGCATCGGTCGGCTGATCGAGGCGGCACATGAGCGGTCGCGTCGAGGGCAAGGTCGCCTTCATCACCGGAGCGGCGCGCGGTCAGGGCCGCAGCCACGCCGTCCGGCTCGCCGAGGAGGGCGCGGACATCATCGCGACCGACCTGTGCGGATCGGTCCCGACCATCGACCGCTTCTATCCCGGCACGACGCCGGAGGACCTCGCCGAGACCGTCGCCCAGGTGCAGGCGACCGGCCGGCGAATCGTCGCCGCGCAAGTCGACGTGCGCGATTACGGTCAGCTGCAGGACGCGGTGCGCACCGGGCTGGCCGAGCTCGGACGGATTGACATCGTCTGCGCCAACGCGGGCATCTTCTCGTTCGGCGACCAGACGCATCTTGTCGCCGAGCAGGACTGGCAGGACGTGATCGACGTCAACCAGACCGGCGTGTGGCACACCTGCAAGGCCGTGATCCCCCAACTGATCGAGCAGGGGACGGGAGGCTCGATCATCATCTCGAGCTCGACCGCGGGCATCAAAGGAACGCCCAACGTCGCCGCGTACACGGCCTCCAAGCACGCGGCCGTCGGGCTGATGCGAACGCTGGCGCTCGAGCTCGCGCCTCATTCAATCAGGGTCAACACGGTGCATCCGACCGGCGTCTCGACGCCGATGTTGCTCAACGAGCCCGTGTTCAAGCTGTTTTTGCCCAACGTCGAGCATCCGACGCAGGAGCAGGCGGTCGAGGCGTTCCGGCCAACGAACGCGATCCCCGTGCCGTGGGTGGAGTCGATCGACGTCAGCCACGCGGTCGTGTACCTCGCCTCCGACGAGTCGCGGTACGTCACCGGGCTGGAGCTGAAGATCGACGCCGGCTATTCGATCCGCTGACGCTGCCCGCCGGTTACTGTCAGCGCGCCCCTGGGACCGGTTCCGGGTGTCACCATCAGTGACACCCGGAGTGCGCTCAGAACGTGAAGGCTAGCTGCGCTTTGCTCGCGAGTTGCGGCGCGCGCCGGACTTCGCGGTCTTGGCCGTCGACCGCCCACCGTTCTTGGTCCTCGGCATCGCCGGGATGTCGCCGCTCGCCACGCCGTTGACGACGAGCTCGGCGTAGAGCCTGCCGAGGTATTCGGGCGATGCGCTGCCCGAGGTCCGGTACCAGGTGTAGATCCAGTTCACGACGCCGAAGATCGCGTTGGCGACCAGCGACGCGTCGGCGGACTTGTCGACCGTGCCCTCGGCCTTGGCGTCCTCGATCAGTCCGACGACGAACTCCTCGTAGTAACGGCGCTGGTTCATGATCGCCCGCTTGCGCTTGGCGGTCAGCAGGCCGAAGTCGTGGTAGTAGACCGCGATCTTGCTCAGGTTCTGGGCGTTGTACTCGACGTGGCGCTGCACGTACGCGCGCAGGCGCTCGAGCGCCGACGCCTCGAGCGCCGCCGTCTCCTCGACGATCCCCTTCGCGTCCTCATGGACCTCCAGCAGCATCTGGAAGAGGAGGTCCTCCTTGGAGTCGATGTAGTAGTACAGGCTGCCCTTGAGGATCCCGACGGCCTCGGCGATGTCCTGCACCGACGTCTCGGAATACCCCTTGCGGTGGAAGATCTCGGCCGCGGCGTCGATGATCTCGCGCTGGCGGCGCTTGGTGCGGGCCGGATCGGTACGGCGCGGGGCTCGCCGGTTGGTCTTGGGTCGGTCAGTGACGGCCATCGTCACTTCCTTTCATTTGAAGGAGCCACGGCGAGGTCCCGCTTGGCCAGTTGGTTGATCTCGTGCGCATCGGCTGGATACAGCGGAGGGTAGGCCGTCGGCGCAGCACCCGCGGGGACCACGGCCACGGCATCGACCTCGAATGGATATAGGACGGTATCTCGCGCGCAGGACACGATCTGTTCGGTGGCGACGAGCTCCTCGACCGTCACGATCACGGTCTCGGCACACCGGGCGAGCAGCGGGTCGACGTCGGCGAGGTGGTCCGGCGGCCACGGCGTCTGGATGTGGCCGGCCGCGTCGGCCCGCCACGCGTGCAGGATCGCGACGTCGAGCCGGAGCGCCGGGATCGCGAGCATCGTCGTGCCCGTGTAGGGATCGTCGACCTCACGCAGTCCGCGCGCTGCGACCAGCTCGGAGCCGAGCCCGGCGCGGGTCGGTAGGAACGGCATGCCGGCGGCCGCGGCGCGCAATCCTCCGAGCAGCATCCACTCAGACTCCTCGAGGTCCTCCACCGTTTCGTTGGCGACCGCGTCGGCGAACAGCGGCGCCGGACCGTGCGGACCTAAACCCACGTACGAGCTGCGCACGGCCGACAGCGCGCCGGCCGCCAGCAGCTCTTCGACCTCGAGCGATCCCGCGAACGTGACGAGCTCCAGGTCGCGCCGCCCCGCGGCGGCGAGCGCCCGGATCGCGGCCATCGGCTTGCGGGACAGCACCGCTCCGCCGACGCCCACGCGGTCGCCGTCGCGGACGCGGGCGACCGCCTGCTCGAGCTCGACGATCATGCCGGATCCTCGTAAAAGCGCGCGGACCGCTTCTCGACGAACGCGGCGATGCCCTCCTTGGCCTCCGGCGCCAGCAGCGCCTGGACGGCACATCGCCGCTCGACTTCGAGGCCCGCGATCAACCCGGCGTCGTAGCCGTCGTTGAGGCAGGTCTTGATCAGCCGCAGCGACGAGCTGGGCATCTCGGTCAGCTGCCGCGCGTATTCGCGCGCGCGCCCGCGCGTGGCGG
>DASUHF010000057.1:0-87263 GCA_036273655.1 Solirubrobacteraceae bacterium
GGGCGCTACTCGTTCATCGGCTTCAGGCCGCGCAAGGTCCTGCGGTGGTCGCTGGGTGACGACGGCGATCCGTACGCGCTGGCCGCCGAGGAGCTGCGTGGCGTCCGCGCGGCGCCGCTGCCCGGCCTGGCTCCGTTCGCGGGCGGTGCCGTCGGCATGTTCGCGTACGACCTCGTGCGCACGGTCGAGCCGCTGGGTGAGCCCAACCCCGATCCGGTCGGGCTGCCCGACCTGGCGCTGATGCTCACCGACGCCCTCGTCCTCTTCGACCACCTGAAGCGCACGACCACGGTGGTGGCCAACGTCTACGCCGACGAGGACCTGGAGGCCTCCTACCGCCAGGCGGTCGAGACGATCGCCGAGGTCCGCTGGCGCCTGGCACGTCCGCTGCCGATGCCGATTCAGTCCGACGCCCGGGTCCCCCCGCGGTTCACCGCCAACATGCCGCGCGAGGGCTTCGAGGCGATGGTGGCGCGCATCATCGAGTACATCTACGCCGGCGACGCCTTTCAGGTGGTGCCTTCCCAGCGCTGGTCGGCGCCCGTGCCGGTGGAGGCGTTCTCGATCTACAGGGGCCTGCGCGCCGTCAACCCCAGCCCGTACATGTACTTCCTGGACTTCGGCGACTTCGAGATCGCGGGCGCCAGCCCCGAGCCGCTGATCACGGTCGCCGGCCGCAGGGTGGCGACCCGGCCGGTCGCGGGCACGCGCCCGCGCGGCGCCACGCCCGAGGAGGACCGGCGGCTCGCCGAGGAGCTGCTTGCCGACGAGAAGGAGCGCGCCGAGCACGTGATGCTCGTCGACCTCGGACGCAACGACCTCGGCCGCGTCTGCGAGTACGGCTCGGTCGAGGTCGAGTCGTTCATGGCGGTCGAGAACTACTCGACCGTGATGCACATCGTCTCGCACGTGGCCGGCCGTCTGCGGCCCGGGGTCGGGGCGCTCGACGCGCTGCGCTCGGTGCTGCCGGCGGGGACGCTGTCGGGCGCGCCCAAGGTCAGGGCGATGCAGATCATCGACGAGCTCGAGCCGGTCAAACGCGGGGGCTACGGCGGCGCGATCGGCTGGGCCGGCTGGCAGGGCGAGCTGGACACGTGCATCCACATCCGCACGGTCGTCGTCAAGGACGGGATCGCGCACGTGCAGGCCGGAGGCGGGACCGTCGCTGACGCCAAGCCCGACTACGAGTACGAGGAGTCGGTCGCCAAGTCCCGGGCGGTGATGGAGGCGATCGAGCTCGCGGTCGCGCAGCCGGAGTGGCCATGACCACGGGCACGTTGGCGCGTGTCGACGGCATGCGGGTGCTGGTCGTCGACAACTACGACAGCTTCACGTACAACCTCGTGCAGTTCGTCGGCGAGCTCGGAGCCGAGCTGGAGGTGGTGCGCAACGACCACGCGACCGTCGATGAGCTGCTGATCCGCGGCTATGACCGGGTGATCGTGTCGCCCGGGCCGTGCACGCCGAACGAGGCGGGAATCTCGCTGCAGGCGGTGCGGCGCTTCCCGGAGGCCGGGATCCCGACGCTCGGCGTGTGCCTCGGCCACCAGGCGCTCGTGCAGGCATGGGGCGGCGAGGTGATCGTCCATCAGCCGGTGCACGGAAAGACGACGGTTATCGAGCACGACGGTCGCACGATCTTCCGAGACCTGGAGCCGGAGCTGGAGGTGGGGCGCTACCACTCGTTGATCGCCGGGCCGGCGCTGCCGGCGACGCTGGAGCGAAGCGCCTCGGCGGACGGGATCGTGATGGCGGTCCGCCACCGCGAGCTGCCCGCCGAGGGCGTCCAGTTCCACCCAGAGTCGGTGCTCACGCAGCAGGGCAAGGAGCTGTTGTCGAACTTCCTGCGGAGGGTGACGTGAACGTCCGCCCGACGACCGCCGAGCCGGCGCCCGATGAGGCGGCGCCGCCGGATCCGGCGCTGATCACACGCTCGATCGACGAGCTCGCCTCCGGCCACGACCTGTCGGCCGAGCAGACGGCGGACGTGCTCGCCCAGATCATGACCGGCGAGGCCACGCAGATCCAGATCGCGGCGTTTCTGATCGCGCTGCGGACGAAGGGGGAGACGGTCGACGAGCTCGCGGGGCTCGCCAGCACGATGCGGCGGCTGGCGGCGCCGGTGAAGACCGCGCATGCGGACCTGCTCGACACCGCCGGCACGGGCGGGGGGCGGCGCACGTTCAACGTCTCGACGACGGCGGCGCTGATCGCGGCCGGCGCTGGCTGCACCGTCGCCAAGCACGGCAACCGCTCGGCGACCGGGCTGTCGGGCTCGGCCGACCTGCTGGAGGCGCTTGGAGCGCGCATCGACCTCACCCCCGACGCGGTCGCCCGCTGCATCGACGAGGCCGGCTTCGGGTTCATGTTCGCGCCCGCCCACCACCAGGCGACCCGGTACGTGATCGGCGTCCGCGGCGAGCTCAAGGTCCGCACGATCTTCAACTTCCTCGGCCCGCTGACCAATCCGGCCGGCGCCGACCGGCAGCTGATCGGCGTCTCCGATGCCGCCTACGTCGAGACGATGGCGGGCGCGCTGCAGCGGCTCGGGACACGGCACGCGCTGCTGGTGACGAGCGCCGACGGGCTCGACGAGCTGTCGATCTCGGCTTCGACGCGCGTGTTCGAGGTCACGCCCGATGCGATCGAGAGCTACGACGTCGCTCCCGAGGACGTGGGTCTCCAGCGGGCCGAGCCCGAGGCCGTGCCGGGCGGTGATCCGGCGCAGAACGCCGAGATCACGCGCCGGATCCTCGCGGGCGAGGGCGCGGACGCGCGTGCCGATGTGGTCGATCGTGCCGCCCGCGGCCTGGCGCTGCTGAACGCGGGCGCCGCGATCTATGCCGGCGGCGGCGCCGGCTCGCTCGCCGACGGCGTCACGGCCGCCACCAACGCCATTGACGCCGGCGCCGCGGCTCAAGCGTTGCAGCGGTTCATCAACGCGACGCATAGGCTGGGGCCGTGAACGAGCTGCAACGAATCGTCGAGCGGACCCGCCGCGAGCTGCGCGCACGTCGCGGCGAGAACCCGCTTGCGTCGCTGCGCGAACGCGCCGCCGCACGAATGCAGCACGACCCGATCCGCGAGTTCACCGGGGCGCTCGCGGCGCCCGGGCTGTCGGTGATCGCCGAGCACAAGCGCCGCTCGCCGAGCGCCGGGCCGATCCGGACCGACCTCGAGCTCGAGGACGTCGTCGCCGCCTACGAGCGCGGCGGCGCGCGGGCACTGTCAGTCCTGACCGAGCGGGCCGGATTCGGCGGCAGCCTCGACGATCTGGCGCGCGCCCGCGCGGCGGCGACGCTGCCGATCCTGCGCAAGGACTTCATCGTCGACCCGTACCAGGTCGTCGAAGCGGTCGCGGCCGGTGCCGACGCGATCCTGCTGATCGTCGCCGCCCTCGACCCCGCTGTGATGAGATCGCTGCACGAGCTCGCGAGCGAATACGGGCTCGGCGTACTGGTCGAGGTCCACGACGCCGACGAGCTGGCGATCGCAGCGGCGATCGAGCCTGCCGTGATCGGGATCAACAACCGCGACCTGACGACGCTCGAGGTCGACACCGCGCGCACGTTCGAGCTGGTTGCGTCCGCGCCGGCGGGTACGGTACTCGTGTCGGAGTCCGGGCTGCGCACGCCTGAGGATGTCCGGGGCGTGGTCGGCGCGGGCGTCGATGCGGTGCTCGTCGGCGAGGCGCTGATGCGTTCGGCCGACATCGAGGCGGCCTGCCGAGCGCTGGTGGACGCTCCCGCGGCCGCGCCTACGATGGATCGATGAGCCGCGACGGCGACACCCGGATCAAGTTCTGCGGGATCACCAACCTCGGCGACGCCGATGCCGCCGTGCAGGCCGGCGCATGGGCGCTCGGGATGATCTTGTGGCCGGGCTCCAAACGCCGCTGCAAGCTCGCCGACGCGGCGGCGATCGCCGCCGCGTACCGCCGGCGCGTCGAGCTCGTGGGCGTGTTCGTCAACCCGACGCTCGACCACGTCGTCGCCACCGCCGACGAGCTCGGCCTGACGATGATCCAGCTGCACGGCGACGAGGGTCCGTCGTTCTGCGCCGAGGCGGGCCGGCGGACGGGCTGCCGCGTGATCAAGGCCGCGCGCGTGCGCAGCGGCGCCGAGATCCGTGCGCTGAAGCCGTTCGCGACCGACTTCCACCTGCTCGACGCGTACGCTCCGGGCGTCGTCGGCGGCACCGGCGAGACGTTTGCGTGGGAGCTCGCCGCCGAGCACCGCGGCCACGTGCCGCTGATCCTCTCGGGCGGCCTGACGAGCGGCAACGTCCGCGACGCTATCGCCACCGTGCGGCCGTACGCGGTCGACGTCGCCAGCGGCACCGAGTCGGCGCCGGGGATCAAAAACCACGCCGAGCTGCGCTCGTTCGCGGCCGCGGTCGCCGCGGCGCAGACGGTGCCACAGCCGTCGTGAGCGCGATCGAGCACCGATTCGGCCCCTACGGCGGCCAGTACGTGCCCGAGACGCTGATGCCGGCGCTGTCAGAGCTCGAGCAGGCGTGGCTGGAGGCTCGCTCCGATCCCGGCTTCCTCGCCGAGCGCGACGCGCTCGCACGTGACTACATCGGTCGACCGTCGCCGCTGTACCGGGCGGCGCGGCTGAGCGAGGCGGCGGGACACGAGATCTACCTCAAGCGCGAGGACCTCAACCACACCGGCGCGCACAAGATCAACAACGCGATCGGGCAGGCGCTGCTGGCCCGGCGGATGGGCAAGCCGCGGATCATCGCCGAGACCGGTGCCGGCCAGCACGGCGTCGCGACCGCAACCGCGTGCGCGCTATTGGACCTCGAGTGCGTCGTCTACATGGGCACCGAGGACATGCGCCGCCAGAAGCCGAACGTCGAGCGGATGGGCCTGCTCGGCGCGACCGTCCAGCCCGTCGAGGCCGGCACGCGGACGCTCAAGGAGGCGACCTCGGCGGCGATCCGCGACTGGGTCGCGAACGTCGAGACGACGCACTACATCATCGGCTCGGTGGTGGGGCCGGCGCCGTTCCCGGCGCTCGTGCGCGACCTGCAGCGGGTGATCGGCGACGAGGCGCGCGAGCAGGTGCTGCGCGCGGCCGGGCGGCTGCCCGAGCGCGTGATCGCGTGTGTCGGCGGCGGCTCCAACGCGATCGGGATGTTCACCGCGTTCGTCGACGATCCCGACGTGGCGCTGATCGGCGTCGAGGCCGGTGGCGACGGGATCGACACGCCTCGCCACGGGGCGTCGCTGACGGTCGGCAGCCGCGGCGGCGTGCTGCACGGCTCCTACTCGGCGATCATGCAGGACGAGGACGGCCAGATCCTCGAGGCGCACTCGATCTCCGCCGGCCTCGATTACCCAGGCACCGGCCCCGAGCACGCGTGGCTGCGCGACTCGGGCCGCGCCCGCTACGTCGCGATCACCGACCGCGAGGCGCTTCACGCGTTCGCGCAGTGCACGCGGCTGGAGGGAATCATCCCGGCGCTGGAGAGCTCGCACGCGCTCGCCTGGTCGCTGGCCAACCGCGGCTCCGCGCTTGACCTGATCTGCCTGTCGGGCCGCGGCGACAAGGACCTGACCGAGGCGCTGGCCAAGCTCCAGGAGCCGCGGTGAGCGAGCGCACCGGGACCGAACGCGTCGCCGAGGCATTCGCACGGGCCGCCGCCGACGGCCGGCGCGCGGCGCTGATGCCCTATCTGATGGGCGGCTACCCGGACCTCGACACCTCGGAAGCGATCGGGCTGGCGTACGCCGACGGCGGCGCCGACCTGGTGGAGCTCGGCGTGCCGTTCTCCGATCCGCTCGCCGACGGACCCGTGATCCACGCGGCGGCGACCGAGGCGCTGCGGGCCGGCGCGAACCTGCCGGCGGTGCTCGAGGTCGGGCGCGCGATCGCCCGGCGCGTCCCGGTGATCCTGATGTGCTACGCGAACCTGATCTCGGCGCGGGGCCCGCGACGATTTCTCGATTTGCTGCTCGAGGCGCAGATCAGCGGGCTGATCGTCCCCGATCTGCCGCTCGAGGAGTCCTCCGAGATCGCGGCCGGGTGCGCGCATCGGTCGCTTGCGTTCGTGCCGTTGGTGGCGCCGACGACGCCGAGCGAGCGGATGACGCGGATCGGTCAGACCGCCAGCGGCTTTCTGTACACGGTCGCGGTCACCGGCACGACCGGCGAGCGGGGCGACGCGGACGCGGGCCGGGCCGAGCTGTTGCGGCGCGCCGCGGCGGCCGTCGACGGGGTCCCGGTGGCGCTCGGATTCGGGATCTCGACGCCCGAGCAGGCGGTCGCGGCCGCCGCCGACGGCGCCGACGGGGTGATCATCGGCAGCCGGCTGGTGCGGGCTGCGGGCGAGTCGCAGCGGCCGGCCGACGCCGTCCGCGAGCTTGTCGCCGCGTTCGCCGCGGCGCTGACGAAGCCGATGACGGCGGTTGACGACGCCGACGACGTCATTAGGAAGTAGGATCAAGCGCCCATGGGTCTTGTACTGACGGCCGGCGCCGGCCTCTGCATCTGGATCATCATCTGGTCGCTCAACGTGAGCGGACTGGATGCGTTCTTCATCACGATCCTGATGGTGTTGATCGCGATCGGCATCCGGAACCTGCTCCCATTCCTGCCGGGTCGGCGGGACGACTAGCGCACAGCGGCCGTGCGCTGGGTCGGGCCGCCACGACTGCGCTTCGCCGTGCTCGGGTGCTGCGCGGCGGCGGTGGCGCTTGCCGGCTGCGGCTCGACGACGACCAACAACCAGGCGGTCACGGTTGACGGCAAAGTGCTGACGATCTACGCGTCGCAACCACCCGGCGCGCAGACCGCCGTGGATGCCGACGTGCTCGACGCCGAGAAGCTCGCGCTCCATCAGGCGGGCTCGAAGTCGGGGAAGTACACGCTCCAGCTGCGCGTCGTGCACGAGGCGACTGTCTCCGCCGCCGCCCGCGCCGCGATCTCCGACAAGACGGCGATCGCATACCTCGGCGAGATCCAGCCCGGAACGTCCGGCGCCTCGACGCAGATCAACAACGAGCTCGGGCTGCTGCAGATCTCGCCGACCGACACGGCCGTGTACCTGACCCAGCCGACGCCCGCCGTGCCCGGCTCGCCCCAGCACTGGTTCCCGGCCCACGGGAACTTCGGGCGGACGTTCGCCCGGGTCGTGCCGAACACCGCCAAGGAGGCGACGAAGATCGTCTCCGAGATGGGATCGCTGCACCGCACGAAGCTGTTCGTCACCTCCGATGCCGGCTCCTACGGGCGCTCGGTGGCGCTCGAGGTGCGCAAGGACGCGACAGCTACCGGGATCACGGTCGTCTCCTCGGCCGCGGGCGCCGACGCCGTGTTCTACGCCGGCGAGCCCGGCGCCGCCGCGACCAACGCGGTCGACGCGGCCGCGGCGGCGAGCCCGCGGGCCGACCTGTTCGTGCCCTCGGCGCTGTACGACGAGGGCTGGGTGCACGGCCTCAGCGGCGCCGCGCAGCAGCGTCTGTACGTATCCGCGCCCGGGTTTCTGCCGGGGCACTATCAGGGCACCGGCCCGCAGTTCGTCTCCGCGTTTCGGTCGGCGTTTCACCACCGACCGCAGCCGCAGGCCGTATTCGGCTACGCGGCCATGCAGGCGCTGCTCGCGGGGCTGCAGCGGGCGGGCGCCAACGCCAACAGCCGTGCCGACGTGACCAAGGACGTGCAGGGACTCAACAACCAGCACTCGGCCCTCGGCACGTACACCCTCAATGGAGGGGACACCAACATCGCGCCGTTCATCTTCGCCCGTCCGGTCGCAGGTACGTTGGTCCCCCGCGTAGCGGGTTGACCGAGGCGCCGCGCAGCCGCTTGATCCGCCGCCTCACCGCGGTCGCGGCGACGGCCGCCGCGGCACTGACCGCGTTGACCGGGTGTGACGGCACGACGCCGACGTCAAACCGGATCCACGGCACGCGCCTGGCCGTATACGTGAGCGTGCCGCTGCGCGGGCCGACCCGGTGGAGCGGGCTGGCGACGCTCAACGGCGCACGGATGGCGCTCGCGTCCGCACACGGACGCGTCGGCCGCTACCGGATCGTGCTGCGGGCGCTCGACGACGCGACCGCGTCCAGCCGTGGCTGGAACCCCGGGCAGACGACGGTCAACGCCCGTGCGGCGATCAAGAACCCGGCGACGATCGGCTACATCGGCGACACCAACTCCGGTGCGACCGCGGTCGCGATCCCACTGCTCAACCGCGCCGGCGTGCCACAGATCAGCCCCACCTCGACGGCCGTCGGCCTCACCCAGGGCGGGTTGGAGGCCGCGCCCGGCGAGCCGCAGAAGTACTACCCGACGAAAGCGCGGACGTTCGCGCGCGTGATCCCGTCAGACCGGGTTCAGGTCGCCGTCCAGGTGCAATTGCAGCGCGCCGCCGACTGCGATCGGATCGTCGTGCTCGACGACGGCGAGGTCGACGGCGACGACACCGCAGTGAGCTTCGACTACGCCGCCAAGCAGGCCGGGCTCAACGTCGTCTCGACCGATGAGTACAACACCAAGGCGACCGACTACCGGGCGCTCGCCAAGGGTGTCGCAAAGAAGCATCCGAACTGCGTGATGGTCAGCGCGCTGCCGCAGAATCACGCCGTCGCCGTGACCAGGGCGATCGCCCGGGCGGTGCCGAATGCGTGGCTGTTCGCGACCGCCGGGCTCGCCGGGCCGAGCTTCGTCGACCCCGCGCACGGCGGCATCCCGGCGACGCTCGACCCGCGCATGACGATCACGGCCGGGATGCTCGGCCCCCGCGAGTATCCGCCTGCCGGCCGACGCTTCCTGCGGCAGTATGCCGCGCACTACGGACCCCCGCCCCCGGACGCGATCTTCGGCTACGCCGCGATGGCGCTGCTGCTCGACGCCGTCACGCGCGCCACCGCCGGCGGCGACCGCGAGGCCACCAGGTCGCGGGTGTTGCGCGAGCTGTTCGCCACCCGCGACCTCGACAGCGTGCTCGGTCGGTACGGGATCGACGGCAACGGCGACACGACCCTGCGCCGGTTCGGCGTCTACCACGTGTCCGGCGGCAGGCTCGTGTTCGTGGAGTCGCGGCGCGGCTGAGGTTGCGTCCGGCGCTCAGCGCCAGCGCAGCGTCGCGGTCGCGTGCGGAGGGATCGTGTAGCGGGCGTACCGACCCCGCCAGGCGATCGCGAAGCGGATCGGCCGGCGCGAGTTGTCGTATGCGATCAACACGATGCCGCCGCCGGGGTTGCGAAACACGACGTCGTCGAGCCCGGCCGTCACCGAGGGCACGCGTCCATGGGTGTCGCGGTAGGAGACGAAGTGGGTGCTGTGAAGGCGGCGGGCGCCGGGTCTGACGAAGCGGCTGACCTGGCCGAGTTCGTCGTAGTCGGGCGAGAGCGTGAAGCGGTGCGATGCCGGATCGACGGTGACGATCCCGGTGCAACCCGCGCAGCCGCGATTCGGTGGCTGCACGGGACCGCCGTTGGGGTCGAGCGCGAGGTTCCACTCAGCCACTGCGCCGGCCCAGTTGCGAAACGACGCGATCTCGAGCTCCGAGGTCGTCCACGGGTCGCCAGAGCCGGTCGCGCACTCGTCGACGATCTGCAGCGCACGCGGGGAGACGGCGTGCAGGGCGGTCATATCGCGCGGGCCGCCGAAGTAGCAGTGCCAGGCGATACCCCGCAGCGAGCCCGCGCGGGTCGCGCGCACGAGCGGATTGGATGACGGCAGCCGGCCCCAGCTCAGATCCCAGCCGAACAGCGCGGGGTGCAGATGCGCGCGTCGCAGAGCGGGTTGGAGATCGTGGCGCAGGAAGCGCGCCGCGCGCGGCGCGGGCAGGTACATCCCCGGGTAGCTCGTACGTGCGACCGGCTCGTTGGCGGGAGACAGTGCGGCGATATGTATCCCGGCCCGCGCGTAGGCGCGCAGGAAGCGCGCCAGGTAGCGGGCGAACGGCCCGTAGTCGCGGCGTCGCAGCGCGCCGCTGTCTCCGAGGTTGTCGAGTCGGTCGTTGGCCTTCATCCAGGCCGGGGCGCTCCACGGAACCGCCTCGACGTACAGGCGACGGTCGCGCGCGACCGCGGCGCGCAGCGCCGGCAGCACGTACGCCCGATCGTGGGCGATCGTGAAGTGACGGAGCCGCGGGTCGTTGCGGCCGCTCGGCAGATCGTCGTAGGTGTAAGGGATGCCGGTGGCGGTGAAGTCGGAGGCGCCGATCGGCACCCGCACAAAGCGCAGGCCGATGCCGTGCCGGCCGCTGGAGAACAGCCGGTCGAACAGCCGCCGTCGCGCGCCGGGCGGGAGCTGCTCCTCGATCAGCTCGGCGGAGCTGTCGGTCATCGCGCCGCCGACGCCGATGTAGCGCTGCAGCGGCCGCGCGCCGATCCGGATCACGCGCCGGACGCCGGGGGTCGCTCTGAACCGCAGCTTTGGACGCGCGTGCAGCCGCTGGCCGAGGACCGCGCTTGACTGCGTGACGGCCACCGTGAGGCCTGACGCTGCGGCCGGCGGGACGGCCACGGTCAGCGCGACGGCGATGGCGGCCCCCAGGAGCCGTTTCGTGGCGGGAGCCACTCAGCTGGTCAGCTCGTGGGTGTAGGCGTAATGGACGGCCTGGGCGCGATCGCGCGCGCCGATCTTCGCGAACACGTGGTTGACGTGCGTCTTCACGGTCGCCTCGGAGACGACGAGCTGCGCCGCGATCTCGCCGTTGGACAGGCCGCGCGCGATCAGCGACAGCACCTCCGCCTCGCGCGGCGTCAGCTCGTCGGGCAGCGACCGGGGCCGCGGCGCGGCGGCGGGCGTGGCGACCGCGTCCAGCAGCTTCGCCTGCACGACCGGGTCCAGCAGCGACTGGTGGGCGGCGGCCGCGTGCACCGCGCGGGCGATCTCCTGGATGCCCGCATCCTTGAGCAGGTAGCCGCGGGCGCCCGCGCGCAACGCATCGATGATCGAGGCCTCGTCGGCATGGGTCGTGAGCACGACGATCTCGGTGTCGGGCTGTGCGGCTCGCAGCTGCCTGGTCGCCTCGACGCCATCGACGTTCGGCATCCGCAGGTCCATCAGGACCACATCGGGCCGGTGCCGAGTGGCGAGGCGGACCGCATCGGCGCCATCGGCGGCGCTCGCGACCGGGTCGATCCCGTCGACGGCCTGCAGCAGCGTCATCAGCCCTTCGCGGACGATCCCCTGATCGTCGGCGACCAGCACCCGGATCGGGTCGGTCATCGCGACAGCGCCGGCGCCGCGTCCTGCGGCTCGGTCGAGGCGACCGCCGGGGCGCGCAGCCGCACGCGCCAGCCGCCGCCCACGGTCGCGCCGGCCTCGAGCGTGCCCCCGAGCGCCTGCGCGCGCTCGCGCATGCCGCGCAGCCCGTAGCCGCCGCCGCTGCTCCCCAGGTCGGTGCGCGGGCGATCGTCGGGCGGCGGGCCGTTCTCGACGACCAACTCGATCTGCTCGTCGGCGCCCGAGCCCCCGTGCAACGCGATCGACACGGCCGCGCCAGGCGCGTGCTTGCGGACGTTGGTCAGCGATTCCTGCACGACCCGTCGCAGCGTCCGGCCGGTCTCGCCCGCGAGCCGGCCCGCGTCGCCGTCGATCGAGACCGTGACCTCGGCATTGCCGATCGAACGGTAGTCGGCGACGAGCGCGTCGATGCCGGCCGGGGTTGCGCCGGCGCCGCCGAGCTCGCCGTCGCCGCGCAGCGCGCCCACCGCACGCCTGGTCTCGCTCAGTCCCTCCCGCGCCAACGCGTGCGCCCGCTTGACGCGCTCGAGCACCTGTGGCCTGTCGGCTCCGTGCTCGATCAGCGCGCGCGTCGCCTCGAGCTGGATCGCCAGCCCCGCCAACGAGTGCGCGAGCACGTCGTGGATCTCGCGGGCGATCCTCGTCGACTCCTCGAGCCGTGCGGTCCGCAGCTGCTCCTCGTGCGAGCGCTGGGACTGGGCGAGCAGCAGCTCCGCTTGCTCGGCGCGCATCAGCGACTGGCGGGCGTTGGAGGCCGCCAGCGTCGCCGCGGCGAAGCCGAGCACGTACGCCAGCAGCCCGAGCGCCGAGTGGTCGTAGATCAGCACCGACACCGCTGTGGCGAGGCTGCCGGCGGCGGGGACGATCATCGCCCGTCCCAGCGGCTCGCGCAGCCCGGCGGTGACCGCCGCCGCGAACACGAACACGCTCGCCGCACTCGACGGCGCTGCGCCCAGCAGCACGCCGCCGGCCAGCGCCATGACGTAGTTGTCGATGGCCTGGCGCGTGTTGAATGGGCGCCAGGTCCAGGTCAGCCAGCAGATCGCGCACACCGCCCAGGTGACCGCGACGACCAGGCCACGGCCGCCGGTGGCGGGGTGGTGGGTGTCGTTGAACACGGTCCAGCTGACCAGCGCAAAGCCGATCAGCCGGATGATCGTGGCGGTCCGCGTGTCCAGGCGCGACAGCAGCAACATCGTGGACGTTAGACCGATTACGAGGGCTCGGCGCTGCCGCTCACGCCAGCTGCATCGGCGGAGTGCTCGACAGCTCGCGGCGGCGGACGGCGAGCACCGCGGTGCGGCCGAGGACCTCGAACGCGGCCATCGCCAGCAACGCCAGCGTCCACGCCTCGCCGCCCGTGATCGAGTGGTGGACCGAGAAGCTCGCAATCGAGCTTCCGCCGCCATGCGTGGACCAGACGGCGAACGCGAACCGCGAGCCCATCCCGAGCACCCAGAAGATGCCCGACAGCCAGCCCGCGCGGAACAGCACGCGGCCGTCGTCGCTGCGACGGAAGATCACTGTGTAGCCGCTGGCGACCCCGATCAGGCCGCCGATCAGCGCCAGCGCGCCGGCCAGCACGAGATCGTTCCCGGCCGTGGGGATGCCGTGCAGGTAGTTGACGATCGCGATCCCGAGGATCACCAGGGGCCGGATCATCTGCTTGGTCGTCAGCTCGCACTCCCGGATCTGCAGCAGCACCAGGAGGACGAGCGCGGAGTCGATGAGATATTGGGAAATGCTCATGGCGACATCGTGCGCTCGCGACCCCGTTTGCACATCGGATCGCGGGTTGATCTGCGGGTGGATCTGGTCCCGCATCTCCACCCTGGGGTGGAGGCCTCACCTGCCGTCCGCGGGATACGCTCATCGATGTGGCGGACGAGCTCTTCCTGATCGACGGCAACAGCCTTGCGTACCGCGCGTTCTTCGCGTTGCCGGAGTCGATTGCGACGTCGACCGGGGTGCCGACCAACGCGATCTTCGGGTTCGCGTCGATGCTCGTGAAGATCCTCACCGACTACGGGCCGAAGGCGACGGTCGTTGTCTGGGATGCGGGCTCCAGCGGCCGCAAGGAGGTCTACACCGAGTACAAGGCGGGCCGCGCGACCCGGCCCGACCTGCTCAAGGAGCAGTGGCCGGCGCTGGAGCCGCTGGTCGAGGCGTTCGGCTACCGCAACATCCGCGTCGACGGCTACGAGGCCGACGACGTGATCGCGTCGATCGCCGAGGAGGCCAAGCGCCAGGATCCGCCGATCGAGGTGATGATCGTCACCGGCGACCGCGACGCCTACCAGCTCGTCGACGAGCAGGTGTCGATCATGACCACCAGCCGTGGGATCACCGACACCAAGGTGTACGACCGCCAGGGGGTGATCGACCGCTACGGGATCCCGCCGGAGCTGGTGCCGGACTTCATCGGGCTCAAGGGCGATACCTCGGACAACATCCCCGGCGTTCCCGGGATCGGCGACAAGACCGCCGCCGACCTGCTGGGGCGGTTCGGGTCCCTGGAGGCGGTGCTCGAGCACATCGACGAGATCTCGGGCGCCAAGCGCAAGCAAAACCTCATCACGCACGCCGACGATGCGCGCGTCTCCAAGCACCTGGCGACCGCCAAGCGCGACATCCCGCTCGACGGGCTCGACATCGCGCAGTTCGCCTCCGAGGAGCCGGACCGCTCGCGGTTGCGAGAGGTGTTCAGGGAGTTCGAGCTGCGCGAGCCGCTGCGCCGGCTCGAGGAGGCGCTCGGCTCGGCCGATGCCGCCGCGCCCGCGCCGCGGGCCGAGACGTCGCTGACCGCTTCGGTCCGCGAGCTCGATGCCGGCAAGCTGAACGGGGCGCTGGGGGCCGAGTCCCGGGAGGTGGCGATCGCGGTCAAGGCTCCGGAGACGCCCGAGGACGCGCTGTTCGGCGCCGACGACGGGCGCTGGCGCTACGGGGCCTACGTCGAGGCCGACCGGACCGTGCTGACCGGCGTCGCCCAGCGGCCGGAGCAGCTCGTCGAGGCGACCGACGGCCATCCCGTGATCGCCCACGACGCCAAGTCGCTGGGGGAGGTGCCGCGCAACCTCGCCCATGACACCGAGGTCGCCGCCTACCTGCTCGAGCCCGCGCGCCGCGTCTATCCGTTCCGGGAGCTGTGCGAGGAGCGCGGGTTGTCGACCGAGATCGCCGATCAGGCGGCCGCCGACGCCCGGCTCGCGTACGCGCTTGCGGCGTGGCAGCGCGAGGAGATCCGCGGTCGCGGGCTGACCGACCTACTGATGGACGTCGAGCTCCCGATCGTGCGAATCCTGCGCGAGATGGAGCAGATCGGGGTGCGCCTGGACACTGCGCGGCTGCGCGAGATCTCCGAGCGGGTGAAGGCCGAGGCCGACTCGCTGGAGCATTCGATCTACGAGCTCGCGGGCGAGGAGTTCACGCTCGGCTCACCGCGGCAGCTCGAGGAGATCCTGTTCGGCAAGCTGGGGTTGTCGCGCAAGCGCCGCGGCAAGACCGGCTACTCGACCGACGCCCGCGTGCTGCAAGCGATCCGCTCCGAGCACGAGATCATCCCCAAGATCGAGCGGTGGCGGGAGCTGACCAAGCTCGCGCAGACGTATCTGGACGCGCTGCCGCTGCTCGTCGACGCCGACAGCCGCCTGCACACGACGTTCAACCAAACCGCCGCGACGACGGGACGCCTGTCGTCCAACAACCCCAACCTCCAGAACATCCCGATCCGCACGCCGCTTGGGCGCGAGATCCGGGCGTGCTTCGTGTCGGCGCCCGGCAACCTCCTGGTGTCGGCCGACTACTCGCAGGTCGAGCTGCGGCTGCTGGCGCACATCGCGGGCGAGGACGTCTTGAAGGAGATCTTCCGACGGGGCGAGGACGTGCATACGGCGACGGCATGCCGTGTCTTCAACGTCGAGCCCGACCAGATCGATCCCGCGATGCGCTCGAAGTCGAAGATGATCAACTACGGGATCGTCTACGGCCTTTCGGCCTACGGGATGGCCGACCGGCTCGACATCCCCCAGGAGGAGGCGGCCGAGTTCATCGATCGCTACATGGCCGGGTTCCCGGCCGTGGCGCGGTTCATCTCCGAGACGATCGAGCAGGGCACCGAGCACGGCTATGTGTCGACGCTGTTCGGCCGCCGCCGCCAGGTGCCGGAGCTGCGCGCGCGCCGCTGGGATCTGCGCAAGCAGGGCGAGCGGTTCGCGGTCAACATGGTGATCCAGGGCACCGCCGCGGACATCATGAAGGTCGCGATGGTGCGCTGCGACGCGGCCCTTGCGAAGGCCGGGCTTGAGTCGAGGCTCGTGTTGCAGATCCACGACGAGCTGCTGTTCGAGGGCCCCGAGGGCGAGGCCGAGGCCGTCCGCGAGCTGGCCGTGCGCGAGATGGCCGACGCCTATCCGCTCGACCCGCCCTTGGCGGTCGAGGCCGGAACCGGCAGCGACTGGCTGTCGGCGAAGTAGCGCTGCTTTAGACCGCGTCCGGCGCGCCCGCGACAACGCCGGATGGCCGCGCCGCATGCGCCGCGGCCGCGTCGAGGAACGCGGTGATCAGCGGATGCAGGTCATCGCCCGCGCTCGCGCCGACCTGCGGCTGGAACGCGGTCGCGATGAAGAACGGATGGTCGGGCAGCTCGATCGCCTCCACGCCCGCGTCCGGCGCGTGGGCGGAAAGCGTGATGCCGGCGAGCCGCAACGTCTCTGCCCCCGCGGGCGCGAGCCCGAAGCCGCACCAGTGAAAGCCCTCGAACGGAGCCTCGCCGCAGATCGACGCCAACCGGGTCCCCGGCACCGGCGTGACCGTGCGGCGTTCGCCGAACAGCGAGCACGCGAGCCGCTCGACGACCGGGTCGGCAGCGTCCGGCTCGCGTTCGGCGTGCGCCGCGTCGGGCCGTCCCGCGCGCATCCGGGCAAGCTCCACGCACGCGTACTGAAAGCCGGCGCACGTGCCCAGGAACGGCGTGCCCGTGCGCAGGCAGTGAGCGATCGCGGCGTCGGCGGCGACGTCGTCGCGGTACGGGCTGCCCGGCAACAGCCAGATCCCGTCGGCGCGGTCCAGCGCTCGCGCCTCGGTGCTGTCGGAGGCGATCCAGCCGCAGTCGATCCGATCGCCGCTCAGCGCCCGGATCTGCGCGAATGCGGCGTCGAGCTCGCGGTGGGTGAGCTGCCGTGGGTCGCGGTCGCCGATCGCCAGCACGGTCGTCATCGACCCCACCGTAACGCACCGGCCAGATCGCGCGCCCCGGGTTCGGAGCGCGCGTGTCGTGGCTGTCGGGGTCAGCCGACGAGCTGGAACCTGAAGACGTACTTCTTGCCGGCGTCGGTGGCAACCAGCCCCATCTGGCCGCGGGCACCGTCGTAGGCGCCGGTGCCACCGGTGATCGTCAGCACGGAGTTCTTGTGGTCGTAGTACGGCCCCTGCACGGTCAGCTGGCCGCCCTTGAGGAACGTCGTCCACAGGCACTCCCAGATCCCCGCCTTGACGTCGATCCTGGTGCAGAAGCCCTCGTCGTGGCCGACCCTGCGCTTGTCGGCACGGTTGAACACCGGGTTGTGAAACACGAGGATGTCGCCCGCCTTGTCCTTGCCGCCCGGTGCCAGCGGTTCCTCGGTGTCGGTGAGCGTCGCGGTGGAGACGCCCGAGGTATGCGTGCAGAGGTGCGGGGCGCGAACTTCGCAGGAATCGTTCGGAGGGTCGAACGAAAGCTGCGAAGTTCGTGGTTTAGGACGGCCCTGTGGCCGGTCAGGCGCCGACGGCGATCGCTGCTGCTGCGCGCGACGACCGTGGCCGCGCGTGCTCGGTCTCGGCGAACGACGGGTGGGCGATGTTCAGGTAATGGCCGAAGGACCAGTCGACGAAGCGCTTGGTCTCCATCGCGCGCAGCGCCGGCCCCAGCAGACGCGGCGCGATCCGGGGGATCAGCCGCTGCATGCGCAGCATCCACGCGAACTGCCACTCGTGGCCGGCGGAGAAGCGGTGGTAGTTGGCGAGCGCCTGCACGCGCGGCTGGTCGCCGGCGATCACCCGGCGCAGCTCGCGGCCGCAGGCGATCCCGAAGTACAGCGCGGTGCGGATGCCCTCGGCGGTCAGCGGCAGGCAGTGGCCAGCGGAGTCGCCGACGAAGAAGACCCCATCCTCGGTCGCCGGGCGCAGTGCGTGCGGGATCCAGTTGCCCTGGTAGCGGACGGTGTCGGCACGCAAATCGCGCGCGAGCCGGTTGGTCGGCTCCTTGACGTGAAAGCGAGGATCGAACGATCCGATCCCGATCCGCAGCTCGTTGTCGGCCGGGAAGCTCCAGCCGTATCCGGCCGGCACGTAGGAGCGGTCGATCCAGATCTCGAGGTCCTGGCCGCCGCCGAACGGGTGCACCTCGAGGCCGCGCGACAGCAGCGCATCGGGCGGCTGTACGTTGGCCCCAAGTCCCAGCACCCGCCGCCAGCCGAGCGCGTCGACGATCAGCGGCGCCCGTACCTCGCCGCGGTCGGTGACGACGACGTCGCCCCGGCGCGACTGCGCCTTGGCGGTCTCGAACTCGAACGAGCCCTGGGCCGCGAGCGCGGCGCACAGCGTCCGGTAGTCGAACGTCGAAAACGTCCACGGGAGGTCGAAGCGGACGGTCACGTGGGGGGTGTGCAGCACGAGCTCTTCGAACGTCTGCTGCAGCGCCTCGGTCAAGCCCATCGCGTGCAGCCAGCCGGTCGGGATCCCGCAGGCGGACGTCTGGCGCTCGCCGATCTCATAGCGGTCGAGGACGATCACGTCGGCGCCCGAGCCGGCCAGCTCGCGGGCAACCGCGAGCCCCGCGAAGCTCGCGCCGCAGATCAGCACATCGCAATCGCGATCGATCGGGGTGCGCTGCGCTCCTCGCTTGGTCTGGCGGCGCGGCATCGACTGATCGATGATACGAGTGACGCGCGAGCGTATCTACGGGAGCGGCCACGAGGCCCGCCGGCGCGGCCCGAACGGCCCCAACCGCACGGCCGCTGCGGCTATCCTCCGAGGACTCATGTCTTCAACCATCATGTCCCCACCGACCGATCTGCCCAACGCCAAGGTCGTCGAAGGCTCTGACGGCCTGCTGCTCGAGATCAACGGACAGATCGTCCCCAATTACGACGCGACGCTGCACCCGTTCACCGAGGGCGACGTCGTCACCGGCCACGTCGTCCGTATCGACAACGACGAGGTGCTGGTCGACATCGGCTACAAGTCCGAGGGCGTCATCCCCTCCGGCGAGCTGTCGATCCGGAAGTCGGTCGACCCGTCCGACGAGGTCTCGCTCGGCGAGGAGGTCGACGCGCTGGTCCTCACCAAGGAGGACCAGGACGGTCGCCTGATCCTGTCCAAGAAGCGCGCCCGGTTCGAGAAGGCCTGGCGCCGGATCGAGGCCGCCGCCGAGTCCGGCGAGCCGGTCCAGGGCGCGGTGATCGAGGTCGTCAAGGGAGGCCTGATCATCGACCTTGGCGTCCGCGGCTTTTTGCCCGCGTCGCTCGTCGACATCCGTCGTGTGCCGAACCTCGACGAGTACATGGGCCAGTCGATCGAGTGCAAGGTGATCGAGCTCAACCGCAGCCGCAACAACGTCGTGCTGTCGCGGCGGGCGGTGCTCGAGGAGCAGCGCAAGGAGGACCGCGAGCGGATCCTCGACCGGCTGCAGCCCGGGCAGGTGGTGGAGGGCACGATCTCCAACATCGTCGACTTCGGCGCGTTCGTCGACCTCGACGGGATCGACGGCCTGATCCACATCTCCGAGCTGTCGTGGTCGCACGTCAACCACCCCTCGGAGATCCTCAGCATCGGGGACACCATCAACGTCAAGGTGCTCGACATCGACCGTCAGCGCCAACGGATCTCGCTCGGTCTCAAGCAGACCCAGGAGGACCCGTGGCAGCGCGTGGTCGACACCTACAACATCGGCGACGAGCTCGAGGGCACGGTCACCAAGGTCGTCACGTTCGGCGCGTTCGTCGAGATCCTCGACGGCGTCGAGGGCCTCGTGCACATCTCCGAGCTGGCCCAGCACCACGTCGACAACCCGCGCGAGATCATCCAGCCGGGCGATCCGGTCCGCGTCCGGATTCTCGAGATCGACTCCGATCGTCGGCGTCTGTCGCTGTCGATCAAGCGCGTCGACGGTCAGGTGCTGCCGGTCCGGCCGATTCAGCCCCCCGAGGGCGAGGGCGGCGAGTCGCTCGACGACATGCCCGAGCTCGGCCTGTCGGAGGAGGTGTTCGCCGACGACGGTAACGGTGCGGCGCAAGCGCCGGACCAGCCCGAGGCACCCGAGGGCGGCGACGAAGCCGCGCAGGCGGTCATCGACGAGGCTCCGCCGGCCGCGGTCGACGAGGCTCCGCCGGCAGCGGACGACGATTCCACGCAGGCGGTGGCCGACGAGGCTCCGCCGGCGCCGGTCGACGATTCCACGCAGGCGGTCGCGAACGAGGCTCCGGCGGCGGCGGACGACGATTCCACGCCGGCGGCGGCCGATGATGCCTCGGAGGAGGACGCCGCGGATTCCGAGTCGACCGATCCGGAGTCCACCGTCTCCTCGCAGCCGGGCGCTCCGTCTGCCTAAGGGCCGCAGAGAAACAACCTTGCTGTTCTGGCGGCGTCCGGAACCACCTGACGAGAGGCGGCGAAACCGCCGTACCACCAGTAGTACGTCTTGTTTCACCGGCTCCCGCCAGGCGGCCCCAGCCGCTCGCCAGCTCCAGCAACCTTGTTCCCTTACGGACCCTGAACGCCGACGGCGGCGCGAGTGGTCGCGTCGCCCGAACACCGCAGCCGACCCGTCATGCCTCCGTTCATCGGGCTGACGGGCGGCATCGGCGCGGGCAAGTCAACGGCGCTGGCGGCGCTCGGGCGGCTCGGCGCCGTGACGCTGTCAAGCGACCGGGTGGTGCATGAGCTGTACGGCGACGCCGAGGTGCGCGACCGCGTCGTGCAGCGGTTCGGCGAGGGCCTGGTGCGCGACGGCGAGATCGACCGCGGCGCACTCGCCTCGGCCGCGTTCTCCACCGACGAGGACCGTCACTGGCTTGAGCAGCTGCTGTGGCCGCGCGTGGGGGAGCGGATGGCGGCGTGGCGGGCCGAGCAGGAGCGGCGCTCGCCGCCCCCGCGCGCGCTTGTCGTGGAGGTACCGCTGCTGTTCGAGTCGGGCCTGCAGCGCGGTTACGACGCCACGATCGCGGTGATCGCCGACGAGTCGATTCGCGCCGCCCGCGCCGGCGGCCGCGGCCACCGGGCGCTCGCCGAGCGCGAGGCCCGGCAGCTTCCGCAGGAGGAAAAGGCGCAGCTTGCGACGTACACGGTTGTTAATGACGGCAGCGAGGCCGAGTTGGAGGCCCAGCTGTCGTCGATCCTTGAGATGCTGAGTACGTGAGCCCCCCGACCGCCACAGCCGCAGACCGCGGACGTGGGCGCCCGTCCGGCGGTCGGCGCTTGAACGCCGCCGCGCGCAAACGCATCGCGAGGCGCCGGCGCATACGCCGCGGCGCGCTCGTGCTCGTCGCGATGGCGATCGTCGGCGTCGTCGTCGTGCTGACCGCCCCGATCGCCAAGAAGGCGGTCAAGGAGCTGACCACGCTGCCGCTGTCGCACGCGTCGATCATCCGCCAGCAGGCGGCCGACAAGCACCTGTCGCCGGCGCTGGTGGCGGGCGTGATCTACGCCGAGACGAAGTTCGACGCGCGCACGTCGCCGGCCGGGGCGGTGGGGCTGATGCAGATCGAGCCGCAGACGGCGCTGTTTCTCGCCAAGCGCTCGGGCGCGACGACGTTCACGCCCTCGGACCTCAACACGCCATCGGTCAATATCGCCTACGGCTGCTACTACCTGCGCTACCTGCTCGACGAGTACCACGGCAGTCGGGTGCTGGCCCTGGCGGCCTACAACGGCGGCGAGACGAACGTCAACCGCTGGGAGGCCCAGGCGGAGGCCAAGGGTCGCGCGTTGACGATCTCGGCGATCCCGTTCCCGGAGACGCGCGACTACGTCTCACGGGTGCTCAACGCCGCCGAGCAGTACCGCCACCACTACGCGCACGAGCTCGGCTACGAGTGAGCCGGCCTCGCCGAGCGAGCCGCGCTTGCCCGGGTCAGGCCCCCGCTGGTGCGGACAGGATCTGGCCTCTTGCGCCGCTAGCCTGAGATCGTGCCCAAGTTCGAGCTTGATAGCGCGTTCTCGCCGACGGCGGACCAGCCCTCCGCGGTCGCCGCGCTGGCTGCCGGGATCGAGGCCGGAGAGCGCTTCCAGACTCTGCTCGGCGCGACTGGTACCGGCAAGACGATGACGATGGCGGCGACGATCGAGGCGATCCAACGCCCGTCGCTCGTGATCGCCCACAACAAGACGCTGGCGGCGCAGCTCTGCAACGAGTTCCGGACCTACTTCCCGCACAACTCGGTCGAGTACTTCGTCTCCTACTACGACTACTACCAGCCCGAGGCCTACGTCCCGTCCAAGGATCTCTACATCGAGAAGGACTCGGCGATCAATCAGGAGATCGACCGCCTGCGCCACGCCGCCACGGCCGGCCTGTTCGCGCGGCGCGACGTGGTGATCGTAGCCAGCGTCTCGTGCATCTTCGGCCTCGGCTCGCCCGAGGTCTACGACGAGAACCTGCAGACGCTCAACAAGGGCGAGATGATCGACCGCGAGCGGCTGCTGCGCAAGCTCGTCTCGATCCAGTACACACGCAACGACACGGCGCTGTCGCGAGGGACGTTCCGGGTCCGGGGCGAGACGCTCGAGATCTTCCCGGCCTATGCGGAGACCGCGTACCGGGTGGTGCTGTTCGGCGACGAGGTCGAGCATCTGCAGCACTTCGACCCGATCACCGGCGAGCTGATCGAGGACGACATGGAGCACATCGCGATCTGGCCCGCATCGCACTACAACGTGCGGGAGGGGATGATCGAGGACGCGGTCGCCGAGATCGGCAGAGAGCTCAATGCCCGCTGCGCCGAGCTCGAGCAGCAGGGCAAGCTGCTGGAGTCCCACCGCCTGCGCCAGCGCACCCAGTACGACATGGAGATGCTCCGCGAGCTCGGCTTCTGCTCGGGGATCGAGAACTACTCGAGGATCCTCGACGGCCGCAACCCCGGCGACCGTCCGTACTGCCTGCTGGACTACTTCCCGTCGGACTTCGTGTGCTTCATCGACGAGTCCCACCAGACGGTGCCCCAGATCGGCGGCATGTACGAGGGTGACCGCTCGCGCAAGCAGACGCTCGTCGACTACGGCTTCCGGCTGCCGTCGGCGCTGGACAACCGGCCGCAGACCTTCCAGGAGTTCCTGTCGATCACGCCGCAGATGGTGTTCGTGTCGGCGACGCCCGGGGAATATGAGCGCTCGCACTCCAAGGCGATCGTCGAGCAGATCGTGCGACCGACCGGGATCGTCGATCCCGAGGTCGAGGTCCGCGAGACCCGCAACCAGATCGACGACCTGATGAACGAGATCCGCGTGCGGGTCGAGCGCGACGAGCGCACGCTCGTAACCACCCTCACCAAGAAGATGTCCGAGGATCTCACCGACTACCTGCTCGAGATGGGCTTCCGGGTCCGGTACCTGCACTCCGAGATCGACACGCTCGAGCGGATTCAGATCATCCGCGAGCTGCGGCTCGGGGAGTACGACGTGCTCGTCGGCGTCAACCTGCTGCGCGAGGGCCTGGACCTGCCCGAAGTGTCGTTGGTCGCGATCCTCGACGCCGACAAGGAGGGTTTCCTGCGCGGCGAGACCTCGCTGATCCAGACGATCGGCCGCGCCGCCCGCAACGCCGACGGCAAGGTGCTGATGTACGCCGACAAGCAGACCGCCGCGATGACCGCCGCGATCGACGAGACCGACCGCCGTCGGGCGATCCAGCGGGCCTACAACGCCGAGCACGACATCACGCCGGAGTCGATCGTCAAGGGCGTCTCCGACATCGCCGAGTTCCTGATGGCCGACTCCAAGGTCCCCAAGTCGCGCCGCGCGCGCCGCCGTGCCGCGTCGGGAATGGAGCCCGCCGAGATCGAGAAGACGATCGTCGAGCTCGAGGAGGAGATGCTCGCGGCCGCCGAGGATCTGCGCTTCGAGTACGCCGCGAAGCTGCGCGACGAGATCCGCGACCTCAAGCGCCAGCTCGACCAGCTCGTCGCCGCCGGCTGATCGGCGCGGCCCGAAGTCGGGTCGGTTGTTACCCAAACGCACCGATGGATGCCGCGATCTCACACTCGGGCCGGTAGGCTCGCCGCTCGTGGAGGCGATTTCGGTATGAGCGAGCAGGGCTCCAGCGGGCGGTCGGCGTCGGAGATCGTGTCGGCCGCCGAGCGGCTGGCGGAGGAGATCACACGCGGCGCCCGTGCCGAGGCCGAGGCGATCCGGGCGCGGGCGGGCGGGGAATCGGAGCAGGCCCGGGCGGCCACGCGCGAGCGGATCGGGCGGCTCGGCGAGATTGCCGAGGCGATGCAGCGGCAGCTGACGCAGATGCGCTCCGAGCTTGACGCGCTGGCCGGTTCGCTTGGCACGAACGCGGCGGTGCCGGTGCGCGGGCTCGAGCCGGAGCACGTTTCAGCGGAAGCGACTGGGGCCGCGGCGGACGTTTCCGCGGAAACGCACGGGATCGAACCGGCCGATGTTTGCGCGGAAGCCCCGGTGAGCGATCCCGACGAGGTCGCGGCACGGCTCGTCGCGCTCAACATGGCGATGAACGACGCGCCGCGAGAGGAGACCGCCCGCTACCTCCGCGAGCACCACTCGCTCTCAGATCCCGAGCGGCTGCTCGACGAGGTGTACGCCGGCGCCGGCCGCTGACGCAACCTTTTCGGCCCGTCGGACGGTTATCGATGATGTGAGGCAGCCACGCGTCAGCACGGCCGACCGCCGCCGCGCGGAGTTCGAGCGGTTCGTGGCGGAGTCCGGCTGCTCGCTCGGCACCGTCAAGAGCACCGCCTCGCGCGCGCTCGTGCGCCTGCAGTCGACGCTTGTCGCACCGATCACGAAGGAGTCACGATGAACACCGAACAGCTCGAGCACGAACTGCGTGAGGCGCTGGCCGCACGCGCGGATGCGCTGCCCGCGACCGCCGGATCCCGGCTCCGAACCCACGACTACCGGCCGCGGACGCGGAGCCTGCGCCCGCCGGTCGCGGCGGGGGCGTTGACCGCGGCCGCGGTCGCCGGCGCGGCCGTGTGGGTGGTCGGGCTCAGCTCGCAGACGTCGTCGGCGTTCGCGGGCTGGTCGGCGAGCCCCACGGCCGGCTCGCCTGGCCAGGTGAACGGGGCCGAGGCGGCATGCCGCACCCGCCTCATCCAGGGTCCGGCGAAGGCCGCGCCGCCGGGTGGCGCCGCCGCGTCCTTGTCTGCACGTGGGCCGAAGCCCGGTGCCCTGTCGCGGATGAACGCTCGGCTGGAGCCGGTGCTCACCGACACGCGCGGCCCGTTCACCTGGGTGATCTTCGCCGGCCGGCATGGGAGCGCATCGTGCATCTCCGGCCCCTCGTTTACGGCGATGTCCGCGAACGGCTCGAGCACGCCGCAGGCGGTGCAAGCAAGCCGGATCCAGCTCTCGTCCCTGTCGCAGGCGCAGACCCCGTCCGGCAGCTCCTACTCGTTCGTCGAGGGGCGCGCCGGCTCGGACGTGACCGCTGCCGCGCTCGTGCTCGACGACGGCACGCACGTCCAGGCGACGCTCCAGAACGGATGGTTCGTCGCGTGGTGGCCGGGTGATCGCACCGTGCGCTCAGCGCTCGTGACGACGCCGACCGGGACCGCGACCCAGACGATTCCGGCTCATGCGCAGGGATGCCCGACGCCGCCGAAGGCCAACGGCCCCGGCAGCATGTGCATGAGCGGCACGGTGGCGCGCGGCGGCCACGCCGGCTCCGGGCGGCACGTGATGCGGTCCAATGTCCGGATCGGCTCCGCGGGCGTCGTCAGGCGGCCGGGCGCGAAGGCCGGCGCGGGCTCCCGGACCACGAGGTCGGGCGGGTCGTGACGCGCGTCAGCCGCTGCCGTGCTGCTGGGCCTGCTCGCGGCGGCGCTGGCGGCGCGCGTCGAGGTCGGCCTCGACCGCGTCGAGGTCGGCGTCTGGACCGTACAGCGCCCACGCGTTGCGGACGAGGCTGATCGCGACGATCACCAGCGTCCACACCGGCCAGAACGAGCCGTTCGCGCCCGAGGCCGCCCAGATCACCGTGCATACGAAGAACAGTCCCAGCGTGCCGCCGGTCTCCTGCATCGCCCGCTTGGTCAGGTCCCACCGCCGCTGGCGGAAGCTCAGCATCTGCCCGAGCGGCACCGCGGGCAGGTCGCGGTGCAGCGCGTCGAGCTCGCCCATGGTCTTCGCCCCGTAGGCCTGCTGGGTGCGCTGCTCGAACTCGTCGGTCGTCAGGCGGCCGGCGACCGTGTGCCGCTCGAGCTCGTCGACGAGCCGTTCGCGGTCCGCGTCGGACGCCCTCAAACCGGGGTTCTGAGAAGGCTGCGGCAGCTCGGTCTCGCTCATTGCGGGGAACTGTACGCGAGCATGCCGACGGCGTGACCAGAACGTCTGTTCGATGTTCTAGAGTGATCGCGGTGGATCAGATCGTCGTCTCGGGAGCCCGGGAACACAACCTCAAGGATGTCGACGTCGCGATCCCGCGGGACTCCCTGACGGTGATCACGGGCCTGTCGGGATCGGGCAAGTCCTCGCTCGCGTTCGACACGATCTACGCCGAGGGGCAGCGGCGCTACGTGGAGTCGCTGTCGGCCTACGCGCGCCAGTTCCTGGGGCAGATGGACAAGCCTGATGTGGACTCGATCGAGGGGCTGTCGCCGGCGATCTCGATCGACCAGAAGACGACCTCGCGCAACCCTCGCTCGACAGTCGGCACGGTGACCGAGATCTACGACTACCTGCGGCTGCTGTGGGCGCGGATCGGCCATCCCCACTGCCACATCTGCGGCCGCCCGATCACCGGGCAATCGGCCGAGCAGATCATCGACCAGGTGATGGAGCTCGAGGAGGGCACGCGCTTCATGGTGATGGCCCCGATCGTCCGCGGGCGCAAGGGCGAGTACGGCAAGCAGTTCGAGGAGCTGCGGACCGAGGGCTTCGGCCGCGTCAAGGTCAACGGCGAGCTGCGGCGGCTGGACGAGGAGATCGTGCTCGACAAGAAGTACAAGCACGACATCTCGGTCGTCGTCGACCGGCTTGTGATGAAGCCTGACCTGCGCAAGCGGCTAGCCGACTCGATCGAGACCGCCGTAACGCTCGCGGACGGGTTGGTCGAGATCGAGCTCGTCGATCGGGACGACTCCGACGGAGATCGGATCCTGACGTTCTCGGAGCGGTTCGCGTGCCCGGTCCACGGGCCGAGCCTGGTCGAGCTCGAGCCGAGGATCTTCTCGTTCAACGCGCCGCACGGCGCCTGCCCGCGCTGCACCGGCCTGGGCTCGCAGATGGAGATCGATCCGGATCTGGTCGTGCCCGACCCGACGCTGTCGATCGGCGACGGCGCGATCGCCCCGTGGGCGGCGAGCGCCTCGCACTACTACGACCAGCTCACGCAGGCGATCTCCGAGCGCTATGACGTCGACCTCGAGACGCCGTGGCAGGATCTTCCCGCCGAGGCACGGGACTTCTTTCTGAACGGCTCAAAGGATCGCGTGACGGTCTCCTACCGCAACCGCTTCGGCCGCAAGCGCACGTATTCGACGCAGTTCGAGGGGATCATCCCGAACCTCGAGCGCCGCTACCGCGAGACCGACTCCGACTACTCGCGCGAGAAGATCGAGGAGTACATGACGCTGCGGCCTTGCCCGGACTGCAAGGGCGCGCGGCTGCGGCCCGAGTCCCGCGCCGTGCTCGTCTCCGGCAGCTCGATCAACGAGTTCACGGCGATGCCCGCGCGGCGGGCGCTGGAGTGGGTGTCGGCGCTGGAACTGTCCGAGCACGACCGGCGGATCGCACGGCTGGTGCTCCGCGAGATCGAGGAGCGGCTGCGCTTCTTGGACAACGTCGGCGTCGGCTACCTGTCGATGGACCGTGCCGCGGCGACCCTGTCGGGCGGCGAGGCGCAGCGGATCCGGCTGGCGACGCAGATCGGCTCCTCGCTGGTCGGGGTGCTGTACATCCTCGACGAGCCGTCGATCGGGCTGCACCAACGAGACAACGCAAAGCTGATCGCGACGCTCGAGCGGCTGCGCAACCTCGGCAACACGGTGCTCGTCGTCGAGCACGACGAGGGGACGATGCGCGCCGCCGATCACATCGTCGACATGGGTCCGGGAGCGGGCGAGCACGGCGGCCACGTCGTCGCCGAGGGAACCGCCGACGAGATCGCCGCGGTTCCCGGTTCGCTGACCGGCCAGTTTCTGTCGGGGACGCGGACGATCGAGGTGCCGGGGCAGCGGCGCACGCCGTCGGGCTACATCACGATCGAGGGCGCGGCGGAGAACAACCTGCGTGGGATCGACGTCAAGGTGCCGCTCGGCGTGCTGTGCAGCGTCACCGGCGTGTCCGGCTCGGGCAAGTCGACGCTCGTCAACGAGGTGCTGCTCAAGTCGGTGTCCAACCACCTGCATCGCACGCGCGTGCGGGCGGGCGCGCACAAGAAGGTCACCGGGCTCGATCAGCTCGACAAGATCATCTCCGTCGACCAGTCGCCGATCGGGCGCACGCCGCGATCGAACCCGTCGACGTACATCGGCCTGTTCGACCAGATCCGCGAGTTGTTCTCCAAGACTCAGGAGGCCCGCGCTCGCGGCTACAAGCCGGGGAGGTTCTCGTTCAACGTCAAGGGCGGCCGCTGCGAGGTGTGCCGCGGTGACGGCCAGATCAAGATCGAGATGCACTTTTTGCCCGACGTTTACGTTCCGTGCGAGCAGTGCCACGGCAAGCGCTACAACCGCGAGACGCTCGAGGTCCGCTTCAAGGGCAAGACGATCGCCGATGTGCTCGAGATGCCGATCGAGGAGGCGCTCGAGTTCTTCGCTCACATCCCGAAGATCAGCCGCCGCGTGCAGGCGCTCGTCGACGTGGGGCTCGGGTACATGCGCCTCGGGCAGCCCGCGACGACGCTGTCCGGCGGCGAGGCCCAGCGCGTGAAGCTCGCAGCCGAACTGAGCAAGGTCGCCACCGGGCGCACGATGTACATCCTCGACGAGCCCACGACCGGGCTGCACTTCGCCGACATCCAGCGGCTGCTCGAAGTGCTCGACCGGCTCGTGGCGACCGGCAACTCGGTCGTCGTGATCGAGCACAACCTCGACGTGATCAAAGTGTCGGACCGTCTGATCGACCTCGGGCCGGAGGGCGGCGACGAGGGCGGGCAGGTGATCGCGCAGGGCACGCCCGAGGAGGTTGCGCAGGTGGCGAAATCGCACACCGGTCACTTCCTCGCCGGGATCCTGCCGGTCACCGCGAAGCGCACGCGCCGGCGCAAGCGGATCGCGGTCGCGGCGACGAACGGCGCGGTTCCGGGCGACGGTGCCGCTGCCACGAACGGAGGCGCGGCGGCGGGCAACGGCGCCGGCGCTCGCAAGTCGCGCCGGCGCGCGGGGAGCACGAGCGCCAACTGACGAGCTCGGTGGACGTGACCGCTGCGCGCCTGCAGTTGTGGGCTCAGAAGTGGCGGTGGTACGAACGCAACTCGATGCCGTGGAATCGCGCCCGGATCCACTGGGAACTGATGCGGCGGGAGGCGTTCGCGCGCTGGCCGCTGCATGGCAACGTGCTCGAGGCGCTCGTCGAGGACCGGCTGCGGCTCGGCTCCGGCGTGCTGCTCGAACCGGGCGTGTGGCTGACGGCACCGGGAGCCGCGCGCATCCACATCGGCGCTGGGACGTTCCTGAACCTCGGGGTGATGGTCGCGTCGCTGGAGCTCGTGGAGATCGGTGACCACTGCATGTTTGCCAACGGTTGTTTCGTGACCGACGCCGACCATCGGTTCGACGATCCCGATCGCCCGATCACCTGGCAAGGCTTCTCGACCAAGGGGCCGACGCGGATCGGCGACAACGTCTGGTGCGGCGCGCACGTTGTGGTCACGAGTGGGGTCACGATCGGCGAACGCTCGGTGATCGGCGCCAACTCCGTGGTCACCCGGGACATCCCGCCGTTCACGATCGCCGCCGGTGCGCCCGCGCGGCCGCTTCGGCGCATCGGCGAGCAGGCCCGCTGACGGACCTGGCGCCGAACTGGCACCGGACGGCGGTGTCCCCGGCCGCGGGGGGCGCGCGGCCGGGGCACGTTCCGCCGGGGGTGGGCGGTTTGTCTAAGTCTTGGCCTTGACGTGGAGCGTCGTCCGCTTGCCCTTGGCATTGCGAACCACGACCGTCAGCCGCAGCGACTTGACGTGCGCGCGGCGGACCTTGGCTGCGAGCGCATGCGTCTCTGAGAGCGCCCCGCGCCCGAACCTGACGAGCGCGCGCCTGGCCGCCTTGCGCAGCTTGATCACGAGCGCCCCGTGCGACACGGTCGCCGAGCGCAGCTTGGCGCCCTTCACCGACACGTGGCGGACCATGCGCTTGCCGTGCGTGCGCTTGGTGACCGCGTTCAGCCCCTTCGGCAGCTTGACGGCCAGCGACGAGATCCCCGGCCGGTGGGTGCCGGCCGTGACGGTGAACCGCAGCGTCGGCTTTCGGGTCCGCAGACCGCCGAACGATGCCGCGTGGATCCGCGGGCGGCCGGCCTTGCCGGAGCCGCCGTGTGTCCCGCCGCCACCGCCGCCGTGCGCGGGGCAGCCGGTCTCGGTGAACGGCGTCTTGACGGTCGCGGTCTTGTCCCCGTTCTGGTCGGTGAGCCTCGCGGTGGAGACGCCCGAGATATGCGTGCAGAGCGTCGAGAACAGCCCCGCGGGACCGCCGTTGAGGGTCACCGTCAGGTGCGTCAGCGGGATGTCGGGGAGCCCCGAGAACGTGGTCGTCAGGTTCTCAAGGTGCACGGCGCCGACGAGCGTCAGCGGGAACGGCTGCGGGAACACGAGCGTCAGCGTCAGGCCCTTCAGGTTGGTCACGTTGCCGGTGAGGTAGGCCCGTCCTGTCAGCGGCGTCGGGTATAGCGGCGATGCCGCCTGCACCGAGCCGACCGGCGTGCACTTCCCGCTCGCGGGGCCGGTGGTGCAGAGGTTGGTCAGGCCCTTCAGCGAGGCCGAGAACACGTCGCTTGGGAACCCGAGCGTCACCGCCGAGCTCGGCGACTCGGTTGCCGCCTGCGTGATCTGGGTCGTGACCCTCACGTTCTTGTCGCTGGCGTCGCGGGCGACGTTGATCGAGTACTTCGGCGAGAACGCGAGCGCAGAGCACCCGGTCACGGGCACGGGCGTGGCGGCCGTCTTGACCGTCGCATCGGCGTAGGAGTCGACCGACACCGTCAGCTGCGCCGGCGTCGCCGGGCACGATGTCGGGAAGCGCAGCCCGTTGAACGTCGAACTGATCTCCTGGATCTCCAGCGGGATGTTGTCGAGCGTGTTGGGCAGCACGAAGTGGATCGTGGCCCCGACGCCGGCCGGGTTGCCCGACGGCCGGATCGTGATCGCGGCGGTGGTGCCGATCTGGTCGCCGTTGGAGGCGACCGCGAGGCCCGCAAGGTCGCCGGCGGCCGGCGGGGGCACGAGGAAGAAGCCGACGTTGGTCGGCACGGGAATCATCCCGAGCAGGAGCGCGTGAACGGTTCCGGAGCCGATCTGGCAGCTCGTGGTCGCGATGTCGACCGTCTTCAGGCACCCGCCCCGGTTGATCGCCGCGTTGGACAACAGCCCGGGCGGGAGGTTGAGCGTCAGGTCCTTCGGCGAGTCGCCCTGGCTCGGCGAGAACTTGAGATCGAGCCCAAGGTTGCCGGTCGCGCCGGCGGTGAGGGGCGCGGTCGACGACGGCGTCACGGTCGGCGTCACCGACGCCGACGCCGCCGACGCGAACGCCAGCATCGCGGCCGCGACAGCCGGCACGGCCAGCCGCGGCACCAGTCGCCGGATCATCGTCTGCCTCCTCCTTGAGAGCGGGTCATCGGTGGGCGGCGGGTAGGCCGAGCTTGTGGATCGCGAGCCGCAGGTGCGTTGACCGGCCGGTCGCGTCGACAACCATGACACGCACGCCGAGGCTCTTGAGCCGGTGGTGCTCGGCCTGCGAGTGCAGGTGCGAGCTCTCACGCAGCGCTGCGGAACCGAGCTTGACCGCCACGCGGGCGCCTCCCGGCTGGCGCAACACGATCACGAGGCGGCCGTGCGAGAGCCTGGTCGAGGTGGTCTTCGCGCCCCGCACGGCCACGCCTTCGACAGTCGTCGCGTGATGGTGTCGGTGGCCGCGGAACGCGAGCCCGCGGGGCAGGCCGACCGTCAGCTTCGACAGGTTCCCCGCTCCCTTGCCCCTGGAGGCCGTGAAGCGCATCGTCGGTTTGCGCGTGAGCAGACCGGAGATCGCGCCGGCCGACAGCGTCGGCCTGTGCCTCCGGGCGTGGGAACTGCCGCCGTGGCCGCCTGAGCCGCCCGAGCCGCCGTTACCGGACGCCGCGCCTGTGCACGGCTTCCAGCCGGACACGGTGAACGCAGCGGATCGATGGACGGTCTTGCCGCCGCCCTGGGAGACGAACGTCGCGCTTGCCGTTCCCGATTTCGCCTGACAGGTTGTCGCAAACGCCCCGTGCGGACCGCCGTTGAGGACGACGCGCAGGGACGTCTGCGGAATGTCGGGCTCGCCCGCGAACGTCGTCGAACCGGCCGCGAGGTTGACCCTGCCGACCAGCGTCAGCGAGAACGGCTGCGGGAACACGAGCGCGAGCTCCAGCCCCTTGGAGTCGCCCGTCAGGTACGCCTTGCCCGACAGCGGCGTCGGGTAGACGGGCGACGTCGCGGTCGCCGAGCCGACCGGCGTACAGCTGCTCCACGCCCGGTTGACGCACAGCGCGGCCGCGACGTTGATGTTCGGCGCGAGCACGTTCGGCGGGAAGTTCAACTGCGTGGAGCCCGTCGTCAGCTCGTTGGCGGCCTGGGTGACGTTGGCGGTCAGCGTCACCTGGCGATCGCCCGAGTCCTTGACCGCCGTCACCGACAGCTGCGGCGCGTACGGGGCCGCGCCGCAGCCGGTGACCGCCAGCGGCGCGCTCGCGGTCCTCGTCGCGGGGTCGAGGTAGGAGGTTGCCGCGATCGCGACGCGTGCCGACGGCGACGGGCAGCTCGAGGGGTAGCGCAGGCCGTTGAATGTTGACCTGATCGAACTCACCGATGCGTTGAACCCGGCGGCTTGCTGAGGAAGCGCGAGCGAGATCGTCAGCCCGACGCCATTGGGACTGCCGGATGGTCGCAGCGACACGTCACCCGTACCCAGCGAGATCGTGGTCAGAGGAAGGACGCCCAGGATCTCGATCTGCCCCGAAACGGCAAGTCCAGCGAGGTCGCCTGGCTTTGGAGGGCCGACGAGGTAATACGTCAGCTGGATTGTGGCGGGGGCCGTGATCGGGGGCGTGATCGGCGTGCCGGGAACGACAATCGCGCTAGCAGTGGCGGTTCCGGTTCCGACCTCACAGGCCGCAGTGATCGTTGCCGTCTTCAGGCATTTGCCGCCGTCGATGTTCGCGTTGGCGATGAGTCCCGGCGGTAGGGCGATCTGAAGTGTCTTGGGGGTGTCGTCGGCGGATGACGGGTTGAAGTTGATCGTCATCCCGAGATTGTGGGTCCCGGCCGCGCTCGTGCCGGCGCTCTGGTTGAGGGTCAGCGAGGGGCTGATCGCCGCAGCAGCGGTGCCGGCCGACAGCAGACCGACGACGGCCGTCGCGGCACCCGTTGCTCCCGCGGCGCACACCGCTCGCCAGAACCTCATGAGCTCTCCTCAATGCTTACGCCGATAACCGGTGCAACGATAGCTACATCCGTGAAGGATTACAAGGAGATGACGGCGGCTGAACCCCGCTCATGGCAGCCCGCCGGCGCGTCTGTTCCATTTTGTACGGAATAGACGTACAAATTCTCACAAACAGAAATCCAGTGCGACGCGCCGGCCACGTGGATGCGCAAGCCAATCGAGCCGGTCGACCGTGCTACGCCTGTCCGGCCGGTGCTCAGAACCCCGCGCGCACGCGTTCCAGCTCCGAGTCGTCGATCGAATAGAAGTGCTCGGGTGCCGGGAAGCGGCGGCTGCGAACGTCGTCGGCGTACTGGGCGACGCCCGCGACCATGTGCGCGCGAACGTCCTCGTAGCGCTTGACGAAACGGGCGACGTGGCCGTCGTAGATGCCGAGCAGGTCGTGGAACACGAGCACTTGCCCGTCCGTCGCGTCGCCGGCGCCGATGCCGATCACGGGGATCTCCATCTGCGTCATCAGCAGCTCGGTGACCGCCGCGGGGATCGCCTCCAGCACGAGCGAGAAGCAGCCGGCCTGCTGCAGTGCGACCGCGTCATGGGCGACTGCGAGCGCCTGCTCGGCACTGCGGCCCTGCGCCTTGTGACCGCCGAGCGAGGTGGCGGTCTGGGGCGTCAGGCCGACGTGGCCCATAACCGGGATGCCCGCCTCGACGATCGCGAGCGCCCGCTGCACGCTGGTGCCGCCGCGCTCGATCTTGACGGCGTCGGCGCCGCCCTCCTTGACGAACCGCTGGGCGGTCTCGATCGCCTGGCGGTCGGACGCCTCGTAGGAGCCGAACGGCAGGTCGGCGACGAGCAGCGGCGTGCGCAGCCCGCGCCGCACGGCGGCGGTCAGCATCAGCATCTCTTCGACGGAGACCGGCACCGTCGAGGGATACCCGAGGACGGTCATCGCGCCCGAGTCGCCGACGAGCACGATGTCGACGCCCGCTTCCTGCGCGACCTGGGCGGAGGGGTAGTCGTAGGCGGTCACCATCACGATCGGCTCGCCGAGCCGCTTGCAGTCGGCCAGCCGCGGCAGCGTCATCGGCAGCGGCCCGTCGAGGCTATGGGGCACGGGGGTGTGGGGGGTGGCGGACATGGCGTCGTGTCTCCTAGTCGGTTGGCGCCCCGATCGAGGTCGCCACCGGGTGGGGGTCGGGGGTCTCGGCCGAGCCGAGCGGTACGAGGACGTTGTCGATCAGGCGCACGGCGCCGAAGCGGGCGGCGATCACCGCGAGCGCGTCTCGGTCGAGCACGGGCAGCTCGACCATCGTCGCGGGGTCGACGAGCTGTAGGTACTCGAGCTCCGCGCCGGCTCCGCGCAGCTGCTCATGACCGGCCGCGATCGCAACCGCCGGGTCGCGCTCACCAGCCGCCACCGCGCCCACGACCGCCTGAAGTGCCCGGTGCAGCGCCGGCGCCCGCGCGCGGTCGGCCGGCGTCAGCAGCGCGTTGCGGCTCGAAAGCGCGAGGCCATCGGCGGCGCGCACGGTCGGCAGGCCCTCGATCGCGGCTCCGATGCCGAGATCGGCCACCATCCGCCGGATCACGGCCAGCTGCTGGGCGTCCTTGGCGCCGAAGTAGGCGACGTCCGGGCCGACGATGTTCAGCAGCTTGCAGACGACCGTCGCCACGCCCTGGAAGTGGCCGGCGCCGCGGTGCGCGCCCTCCAGCGGCTCCGACACGCCCGCCACCGACACGGTCGTCGCGAACCCCTGCGGGTACATCTCAGAGACCGTCGGCGCGAACAGCCAGTCGACGCCGAGCGCCTCCGCCTGGTCCGCGTCCGCCTCTGGATCGCGCGGGTAGGCGGCAAGATCGGCTCTGTCGTTGAACTGGATCGGGTTGACGAACAGCGACACGACGACGTCGTCGCAGTGCCGCACCGCGTGGCGCATCAGCGACAGGTGGCCGTCGTGGAACGCGCCCATCGTCGGCACGAGCCCGAGTCGGCGTCCGGCGCGCCGTCCAGGCTGAAGCGCCGCCCGCAGCTCGGCGATCGAGTCGACGACGATCACGCCGCAACTGCCTCATCGCGTCCGGGTGCGGCCAGCCGCTCGGTCGCGGCGGCGAGCGCGTCGAACAGCTCCAGCAGCTCCGGGACGCGGGCCTGCACCGCCGCCCGCTGGCGACGCACCGTCTCCGCATCGCCACGGGCGACCGGACCGGTCAGCGCCTGCTCGGCGCCGAGCCGCGCCCAGTTGTCGACGGTCGCGCGGACGAGCGGCGCCAGCAGCTCGCGCGGCAGCCCGGCGGTCGCGGCGACGCGCTCGGCGGCGCCCTCGAGCGTGACCAGGAAGTTCGAGGCGATCGACGCGGCCGCGTGGTAGGCGGCGCGGTCGTCGTCGGCGATCTCGATCGGCCGCATGCGCAGCAGCTCGGCGAGCGTCCACGCCACGGCGGCAGCCCGCGGCGTCGAGGCCGCGACCGCTGCGCCGGCGCCGGCGAGCGCGCCGCGGCGCGCGTCCGCGGGCACGGTCATCAGTGGATGCAGCGAGAACCCCGCATGCGCGCCGAGCGCGTCGAGCCCGGTCGCGCCCGAGCAGTGTCCCACCGGGGCTCCGGGGGCGATCGCGGCCGCGACCGCCGCGATCTCCGCGTCCGGTACGCACAGGAGCACAGCGTCAACTCGGGCTGCCGCCGCGATCACCGGATCGCGGCGCTGGTACGGGCCGTCGACGGCGATCCCGACGTGCGTGAGCGCGGACGCGATCGCGGTTCCGAGTCGGCCGTGGCCGACGATCGCGACCGCATCGATCGCGACGCGCGGATGCCCAACGAGGGCCTGATCCAGTTCCCGCATGAGAGATACCGGTCGGTGGGGGAGAAGAGGTTCCTGCTATTTGCGAGGTCCGCTCCGGCTGACCCGGTCGTGGCCTCGCGCCACAGCATACCGAGCGTAGGATCACGCACCGTGACCAGTGGCACGACCAGCGCCACCGAGCGCCGTGAGCTGCTCAAGGAGGTCTACGAGCAGGCCCGCGGCTGCACCGCCTGCCAGCTGCACCAGACGCGGACGCAGGTCGTGTTCGGCGCCGGCAACGCCGACGCAGATCTGATGTTCATCGGCGAGGCGCCGGGCGCGGACGAGGACCGGCTCGGGCTGCCGTTCGTCGGCCGCGCCGGCAAGCTGCTCGACCAGCTGCTCGAGGAGATACAGCTGGACCGCGGCGACGTATTCATCTGCAACACGATCAAATGCCGTCCTCCCGGCAACCGAGACCCGTACCCGGACGAGATCGAGAGCTGCAGCGGCTATCTGCGCTCGCAGGTGGAGCTGATCCAGCCGAAGGTGATCTGCACGCTCGGCAACTTCTCGACGAAGCTGTTGCGCGGCGATACGACCGGCATCTCGCGCCTGCACGGCCGCGACGAGGTGCGCGTGATCGGAGCCCGCGCGATCCGGCTGTTGCCGCTGTTTCACCCGGCGGCGGCCCTGTACACCCCATCGAACCTGCAGACGCTGCGAGACGACTTCGCGCGGATTCCGGAGCTGCTGGCGCTCGACCCGCCGCCCCAGCCAGAGGTCGAGGACGCGCCCATACCGGAGCCGCCCGAGCTTGAGGCTGAGGCTGAGCTTGACGGTTCCAGGACGGCCTCGAACGGCACCGGCGAGGTGCCAGAGCACACACAGCTCGGGCTGTTCGATTAGCTTGTTGGGCGGGCTCGCCGGACGGTCAGCGGGCCAAGACTAAATCGATCAAACAAGTGCTGGATATCAAACGCGCGTATATCGACGCTTGGATATCCACCTCGGGGCCTGGACCCGCCCGTTTCCAGGCGAACGCGCGAGTCGCGGACGCCTCGTGGGGCCTGCAGATCGTCGCGGACTCGTGAGCTGATCGCCAAACTGAGCGCCCGCAGGCCAACTTGGCGAATCATGGCGACCACAGCTGTCAGCGATCGCCATCCCAGCCGCAGCACGCCTGATTTGGCAGATCTTGCAGGATCCCGGCCACCCGTTCGGTGCTGCCGTCGAACGACCGCCGGCTCCCGCCGATCGCTGCCGTTCGAACGACCGCCAGCTCCCGCCGATCGCTGCCGTTCGCACGACAGCCAGGCCCGCCCCACCCGCTAGGAGATCGGCTCGGGGATCGGCTCGATCTCCTCGGAGCCGGCCGTTTCGTCGGACGCGCGCGCTGGCGGGCGTTTGCCGCGCGCCAGCGCGAACGAGAACGCGACGATCGCGCCGACCACCTGCACGCCGAGTACCACCGCCGCGAACCCGGTTGGGTGGCTCGGCGCGTTCAGCAGCAGGATCGGCTCGGCGATCGCGACCACCGCCATCGCCGCCAAGAACCACTTGCGGTGCAGCGCCAGCAGATACTGGATCGCCAGATAGGTGCAGGCGAGCGTCGCGAACGCGAGCCCGAGCACGAGCAGCGAGCCAGACGCCTGGGTCTTGTCGGCGCCGAACGCCGCCTTGATCAGGATGTGCGAGCCGAACGCGTAGATGAGCAGCACCGGCACCGCACAGACGGCGACGATCCCGAGCGCCCGGGCGAGGATCGGACGCGGATCCTTGCCCTCGGCGCGCAGCCGCGAGACCTCCGGGACGAGGTAGTAGCCGGCGCCCATCGCGACCCAGATCAGCACCTTGGCGGCGACCGCGACGGCGCTGTAAGAGGTCGCGACCGAGGTCGAGAAGCGGTGCTTGGCGCCGATGATGTCGATGTTCTGCAGCACGGCGATGATGATCAGGCCCGTGATCGGCGCCCAGGCCCGGCGCACGTGCGCCCACATGCTCAGCGCCGCCGGCGGCAGCTTCGCGCTCGACGGCAGCGCCTCGCCGGTCTGTGCCTCGACCTGGGTCCTCAGCCGCCACGCGCAGTACAACCCCATCGCCACGAACGAGACCGGCGTGCCCCAGTAGGCGCCGGTCACGCCCGCGCCGGCGGCCGCCAGCAGCGCGCCGGCGACGAGCCGCACCGCCTGTTCGCAGACGAGGCTGATGCCGACTCCCTTGTAATCGCCGATCCCCTGCAGCACGCCGCGCAGCACCGACAGCTCGAGCCACAGCCCGGCGGCCGGCAGCCCCAGCGCCGCGGCCCACGGCAGATGCTTGACGCCGACCAAGTCGGCGATCTGCTGGCGCAGCAGCACCGAGATCACCGCCAAAAACGCGGTGAACGTCAGCAGCGACACGGTCCAGCGGCGGACGGTCCCGATCAGCCCGGGTCCGGTGCCGAGCTGGCCGAGCACGCCCTCGCGGGCGGTCGCGACCTGCAGCGCCTGGCCGACGACCGACAGGATCAGGAAGTAGCTGACGAGCGCCGCCAGCGAGCCGTAGCCGCCGCCCTGGTTGTTCTTCAGCAGCCGCGCGAAGACGATCGTCGAGACCAGCGCGATCAGGTTGTTGCCGATCATCGCGCCGGCGAGGCCGGCCGCCTTCGCGGTCTCGGACGTCCTCAGCTCGGCGAGCGAGGTGGGGACGCCGCGGCGAGACCGGCTCAAGCGCGCGATCAGGGCGTCCAGGCGCCCCGGGGACGGGCCGCTCGGGGGAGTCGTCATGGGCACCGGTCACGGTACCGAACGCCCACCGCGGACCCCCGGAGCGCCCGTCTAGAGTTGCGTTTGTGCGGGGATCCTTCACCTCAACGGGCGCACCGGAGACGGAGGCCCTGGGCGCTTCGCTGGCGCAGTCGCTGACGCTCGGCGACGTGGTGCTGGTCGAGGGCGAGCTCGGGGCCGGCAAGACCACGTTCGTGCGCGGCGCCGCGCGACGTCTCGGGGTCACGACGCCGGTGACGAGCCCGACGTTCACGATCGGCCAGCGCTACCCCGGTGACGAGATCGTCGTCTCGCACATCGACCTGTACCGGGTCTCGTCGCTCGCCGACGAGGAACCGGACCTACTGGCCGACTACCTTGGCCCGGACACGATCTCGTTCGTCGAGTGGCCCGGCTCCGAAGAGGCGGCGCTGGCGGGCCTGGCCCGTGTCGCCGCTCACGTCAGCCTCCGGCACCTCGGTGACGACGAGCGCGAGGTGACGGTCCGATGAGGATCCTCGGCCTCGACACCGCCACGCCGGCGACCGCCGTCGCGGTCCTCGAGCTCGGTTCGAACGGCCGCGAGCTGCGCGCGATTGAGCGGCGCGACGATCCTCCGGCGGGTGCCCGCCCGCGGCACACGGCGGCGCTGCTGCCACTGATGGTCGCCTCGCTGCACGAAGCCGGCGCCGGCTGGGACGGTCTGGACCTGATCGCGGTCGGCACCGGTCCGGGCACGTTCACCGGGCTGCGGATCGGAATCGCGACCGCGCGGGCGCTCGCGCACGCGCGCGAGATACCGCTCGTCGGCGTCTCGACGCTGCGCTCGCTGGCGGCGGGCGCGGCCGCGCACGCGGCCGACAAAGTGCCGGTGGCGGTGCTCGACGCCCGCCGCGGCGAGGCGTTCGCCGCCGCGTGGGCCGACCCGCGTGCCACGGGCGACACGTCGGCGCCGCTGATCGCGCCCGCGGCGCTCGCGCCGCAGCGGCTGGCAGAGATGCTCGACGACGACGCCGGCCCGTGGCTCGCGGTGGGGGATGGGGCACTGCGATTCCGATCGGTGCTCGAGGCCGCGGATGTGGTCGTCGCCGACGACGACGCGCCGGTGCACCGGGTGAGCGCGCTCGAGCACTGCCGGCTGGGCGCCGGTCTCGCGCCGCAAGGTCCCGGCGAGGTGCTCCCGGACTACCTGCGCATCCCCGATGCCGAGCTGGCGCTGCGCGCCCGCGCCGCGGCGGCGATGAGATGAACGGCGACGGCTTCTCGATCCGTCCGCTGTCCTACGCGGACCTGCCCCAGGTGATCGCGATCGAGCGCCGCACGTTCACGACGCCGTGGTCGCTGGCGATGTTCGTGCTGGAGCTGTCGAAGTCGGCGGGACTGTGCCTGGCGGCCACCGACAGTGGCGGCCAGCTGCTCGGCTACCTGATCTGTTCGCGGTTCGACACCGCCTGGCACCTGATGAACGTCGCCGTCGACCCCTCGCAGCGGCGCCGGGGGATCGGATCGGCGCTGCTTGAGGAGATGATCGAGCGGGCCGGCCCCGACGAGGAGTACACGCTCGAGGTGCGCCCGTCCAACGCGCACGCGATCACGCTCTACGAACGGCTCGGCTTCCGCGCCGCCGGGCGGCGGCCGCGCTACTACCGCGACAACGGCGAGGATGCGCTGATCATGTGGCGGACGCTTCAGACGACCAGCGAATCGACGGCGTCGGGATGATCCTCGCGATCGAGACCAGCTGCGACGACACCTGCGCGGCCGTCGTGACACGCGCGGGCGAGATCCGCTCGAACGTGATCTCCTCGCAGGGGGTCCACGACCGCTTCGGCGGGGTCGTGCCCGAGATCGCCTCACGCCACCATCTGGAGCGAATCGACGACGTCGTCGCCGACGCGCTGCGCACCGCTGCGGCACAGCTGTCCGACATCGACATGGTCGCGGTCACGCGCGGCCCCGGGCTGGTGGCGGCGCTGCTCGTCGGGATGGCGAGCGCGAAGGCGACCGCCGCCGCACGAGAGCTGCCGCTGGCGCCGGTCGACCACCTCCACGGCCACGTCGCGGCGGGATTTCTCGACGGCGCCGGGCTGCAGACGCCGTTCCTCGCGCTGATCGCATCGGGCGGCCACACGTTCGTCGCGCGGGTAAACGACCGCGGCCCGGACTACGAAATGCTCGGGCAGACGCTCGACGACGCGGCCGGCGAGGCATTCGACAAGGGCGCCCGGCTGCTCGGCCTCGGGTATCCCGGCGGTCCGGCGCTCGAACGGCTCGCGCGCGAGGGCGACCACGAAGCGTTCCGGTTCCCGACGGGCGCGGGCGTGCAGGGGCTTGACTTTTCGTTCGCGGGAGTGAAGACGGCGCTCCTGTACAAGATGCGTGAGCTCGGGGAGGCCGAGTCGCAGCGGCGACGCGCGGACCTCGCGGCCTCCTACCAGCATGCGGTCGTCGAAGCGCTTGCCGTCCGAGCGCAGCGAGCGCTCGAAGAGACCGGGCTGGAGCGCCTGGCGATCGGCGGCGGCGTCGCCGCCAACGGGCCGTTGCGCGAGCGGCTGTCGGCCCTCGGCGTCGAGATCGACGTCCCCGACCGCCTGCTGTGCACCGACAACGCCGCGATGATCGCGTCCGCGGCACGATACGTGCCGGCGATCCCGTTCCCCGACTACCTGACGCTCGACGTCTACGCGACCGGGGAGCTGCCGGTGGCGGCCACGCTATGAGCGCGCGCGAGGTGATCCTCTACGGCCGCGCGGGCTGCTGTCTGTGCGACGACGCCCGCGAGGTGCTCGAGCGCGTGCGCGCGGCCCATCCGTTCGCGCTGCGGGAGCGCGACATCGAGCGCGACCAGGAGTTGCTGCGCGCCTATCTGGAGCGGATTCCGGTCGTTACGATCGATGGCGTGGAGGCGTTTGAGCTGTTCGTCGACGAGCACGAGTTGCGCAGGCGGCTGAGTTAGAGTGCGGCGCCGATGAGCTACACCGTCGGCCGTGGCTCCGAGCCACCCACGCCCGGTCTCGAGAGGCCCGGGGAGAAGCTGTCGCTCGGCGTCGCGGCGCGCCTGTCGCGCTACCTGCAGGTGCTGACGCAGGCACGCAAGATCGGCAAGGAGACGATCTCCTCGCAGGAGCTGGCCGACTACACCCACGTCAACTCGACCCAGATCCGCCGCGACTTGTCGGGCTTTGGCAAGTTCGGCAAGCGCGGCGTCGGCTACAACGTCGAATCGCTGGTGTCCCAGATCCGCAAGATCCTGCGGACCGCCGGCCAGCACAACATCGCGCTGTTCGGCGCGGGCAACCTCGGGACCGCGATCGCGACCTCCGACATCTTCGCCGACCACGGCTTCCGCGTCGTGGCGATCTTCGACGTCCACCCGGATCGGATCGGCAACCAGATCGGGACGCTGACGGTCCGCCACAAGTCCGATCTCAACGCGGTCGTCGAAGAGCAGGACATCCTCGTCGCGGTCCTCGCCGTGCCCTCGCAGGCGGCCCAGGAGCTGGCCGACGAGCTCGTCGAGGCGGGGGTGAAGATCATCTTCAACTACTCCGACGCGCTGTTGCAGGTGCCCCCGGAGGTCACCGTCCACACGTCGAGCCCGGCCGTCGACCTGCTCTACGCGCTGTACTTCTACCTGACCTAGTCAGCGCATGGAGATCGATCTCGACGCCGCGCGCGAGACCTTCGAGACATCGACCGAGATGACGGTCGGAATCGAGGAGGAGTTCGCGCTACTTGACCCGGATACGCTCGAGCTGACCGGCCGCTTCGAGCAGCTGCGCGATGCTGCGGCCGACGACGCGATGCTGGCCGAATCGATCTCGGGCGAGCTGATCTCTTCCGAGATCGAGATCCGCTCGGGCCGCAACGAGGATTGGCGCGCCGCGCAGGACACGCAGCGAGAGCTGCGCCGGCGGCTGTTCGCGCTCGCCGCCCGCCTCGGGATCGAGCTGGGCGCGACCGGGACGCACCCGTATTCCGACTACCGCGACCAGCAGATCATCGACACCGAGCACTACCACCGGGTCGAGGACGGTCTCAAGTACGTCGCGTGGCGCAACAACACGTTCTCGATGCATGTCCACGTCGGGATCCGCGGTCCCGATCGAGCGGTCGCGATCTGCGACCGCCTGCGCCCGGTGCTGCCGCTGCTTTTGGCGATCTCCGCCGACTCGCCGTTCCTCGACGGGCGCGACTCCGGGCTGCACAGCGCTCGGACGCAGACGTTCACCAAGAGCTTCCCACGCTGCGGCGTGCCCGACCCATTCGGCTCGTGGCCCACGTTCGCCGACTACGTCGACTTCCTGGTGGGCACGCGCTCGATCGTCGAGTACACGCAGGTGTGGTGGTCGGTACGTCCGCATCTGTCGTTCGGAACGGTCGAGGTCAGGATCTGCGACGCGCAGTGCACGGCGGCGGAGTCAGACGAGCTGGCGGCGCTCGCCGTCGCCTGCGTCGCGCAGGCCGCGCGCGACGTCGACGAGGGCGTCCCGGCGGTCGAGTTACCCAACCGGCTGATCGAGGAGAACATGTGGCGCGCCCTGCGCTACGGCCTCGACGGCGAGCTGCTGGACCTCGAACGGCGCGAGCCCTATCCGGCCGCGTGCGCGCTCGAGCGCCTGCTGCGGTGGACCGAGCCGGTTCGCGCCGAGCTCGGGATCGAGGCTGCGCTGCCCGCCGTCAACGGCGCCCAGCGCCAGCGGCGGATGCTCGAGTCCGGCATGAGCCTGCGCGAGATCTACGCAACCGTCCAGGCCCGGACCCGGGAGACGTACTCTCTCAGACAGCCGGCCGAGCCCGCGTGTCGCGGGTGCTGATGACCGAGGAGCAGCGATGAGCGCAACCGATCAACCATCCGAGCAGGAGCTGCGCGCCGCCTACGAGGCGGAGCTGAAGAAGATCCGGGTCGAGCACGTGCTGCTCGAGCAGGCGGTGACGCTGGTCAACCTCGGCATGCGCCGGACCGGAATGGCGCCCGGGACCGAGGACGAGCGCGACCTCGAGCAGGTGCGGATGGCGATCGAGGGCGTGCGGGCGGTGATGCCGCTCGTCGAGCAGGCCGCGCCGGAGCAGGCGCAGCCAATCCGCGACGCGTTGTCGCAGCTGCAGCTGGCCTACGTCCGTCTCGGGGGAGGCCAGGAATCGGATCCCGCCCGCCCGGGCCCGGCCGGCCCGGGGTCGGGCGCCGCCGGACCGGGATCCGGATCCGCGCCGGGGTCCGGGCCGGGGCAGACGCCTCCCTCCACGCCCGGCGCCGGACCGGGCCAGACGCCGCCTGCCCAGCCCGGTCAGGGGGCGCCCGAGCAACCGAAACCGGGCGAGCCGGGCCCCGCGCAGCGCAGCGGCCGGCTGTGGGTGCCCGGGCAGTAGCGCCGCGGCTCTCAGGACACATCACCGGTTGTGACGATTCAGCCATACCCGCGGACGCCCGCCGACGCCGCGCGATAGACTGGCGCGCTGTCTCACTGGGGCCACCGCACTGCTGCGGCGGCCTTTTTCCTGTCTGACAGCGCATCCGCGACCCCTCGTTATCAAGAGCTTTTTCCGGAGGAGTACTTGTCCAGCTTTCTGACGCAGCACGGTGCCCTGATCGCGTTGGTGTGTGCGGCCTGCGCGATCGCCTACGGCCTCATCACCGCGCGGCAGCTGCTCGCCCTTTCACCCGGCAACGAGCGGATGCGCACGATCTCGGCCGCCGTCCAGGAGGGCGCGTCGGCCTACCTCAACCGCCAGTACACGACGATCGCCGGCGTCGGCGTGGTCGTGTTCATCATCCTGATCTTCCTGCAGAACATTCGCGTTGCGATCGGCTTCGCGATCGGCGCGGCGCTCTCCGCGGCCGCGGGCTACATCGGCATGAACGTCTCCGTCCGCGCGAACGCGCGTGTCGCCGAATCGGCCCGCGGTGGCGTCTCCAAGGCGCTTGCCGTCGCCTTTCGGGGCGGCGCGGTCACCGGGATCCTGGTCGTCGGCCTTGCATTGATCGGGATCGCCGGCTACTACGCCGTGTTGACGTTCATCGTCGGCGACGGTCCGCGCGAGGCGATCGACGCGCTGATCGGGTTGAGCTTCGGCGGTTCGCTGATCTCGATCTTCGCCCGCCTCGGCGGCGGCATCTTCACCAAGGGCGCCGACGTCGGCGCCGACATCGTCGGCAAGATCGAGGCCGGGATCCCCGAGGACGATCCCCGTAACCCGGCCGTGATCGCCGACAACGTCGGCGACAACGTCGGCGACTGCGCCGGCATGGCCGCCGACCTGTTCGAGACCTACGCGGTCACCGCGGTCGCGGTGATGCTGCTCGGGGTGCTGCTGTTCGACCAGCTCACCAACCTGGCGCTGTACCCATTGATGCTCGGCGGCGTTTCGATCATCGCCTCGATCATCGGCACGTTCGCGGTTCGCTCCAGGGCCGGCAACGTCGAGCGCGCGCTGTACCAGGGGCTGATCCTGTCGGGCGTGCTGGCCGCGGCGATCCTGATCCCGGTCACCCGCTTCATGATGGACGGGATCACGTTCAAGAGCGGCGCCGCCGGCCCGCACTGGTGGAAGTTCTATCTGTGCGCGCTCGTCGGCCTCGGCGTCACCGCGGCGCTGTTCGCGATCACCGACTACTACACGTCGACGCGCTTTTCGCCGGTCAAGTCGACGGCGCGCGCGTCCGTGACCGGCCACGCGACGAACATCATCCAGGGCCTCGCGCAGGGTCAGCAGGCCACCGCCCTGCCGGCGATCGTGCTCGCGATGGGAATCCTCGGCTCCTGGAAGCTCGCCGGCGGCGGCACCGAGGGCATCTACGGTATCGGCGTCGCGGTGATGGCGCAGCTGTCGCTGATGGGGATGATCGTCGCGCTCGACGCGTTCGGCCCGGTAACCGACAACGCCGGCGGGATCGCCGAGATGGCCGAACTGCCCGACGAGGTCCGCAACGTCACCGACCCGCTCGACGCGGTCGGCAACACCACCAAGGCGGTCACCAAGGGCTACGCGATCGGCTCCGCCGTGCTCGCGGCGCTCGTGTTGTTCGACGCGTTCGAGCGAGAGCTCGTCCAGAAGGGCAAGCCGACCGCGTTCGAGCTCGGCAACCCACCGGTGCTGATCGGCCTGCTGCTCGGCGGGCTGATGGTGTACCTGTTCACGGCGCTGTCGATGGAGGCCGTCGGCCGCGCCGGCAGCGCTGTCGTCGAGGAGGTCCGCCGACAGTTCCGGGAGAAGCCGGGGATCATGGACGGCACCGAGCAGCCTGAGTACGGCACATGCGTCGCGCTCGTGACCAGGGCCGCGCAGCGCCAGATGATCGCGCCGGCGCTGCTGCCGATCGTGCTCACCGTGATCGTCGGGATCGTCAGCCGCGAGGCGCTCGGCGGGCTGCTGATCGGCGTGATCGTCGTCGGCCTGTTCGTGGCGGTCGCGATGACCGCGGGCGGCGGCGCGTGGGACAACGCCAAGAAGCTGATCGAGGACGGCGAATTCGGCGGCAAGGGCTCCGAGGCCCACGCCGCGGCGGTCACCGGCGACACCGTCGGCGACCCCTACAAGGACACCGCCGGGCCGGCGATCAACCCGATGATCAAAGTGGCGAACATCGTCGCGCTGCTGATCATTCCGCTCATTACGTAACTGTTAGCGCGTCGGTCTGGGCGTTCGCCCTGTAAACACCGGGGGTTAGGCTCGGGGCGTGCGCGCCGCGTCACCCGGATCCCGAGTGTTTCCAGGACGAACGCCCACCCCGCCACGCCCGCATGCGTGGGTCGCGGTGATCTTGGCGTGTGCTGTTCTTGGCGCGGGGGTGGCGGGGTGCGGCAGCAGTTCGAGTACGACGGGTTCGCACAGCCACGCTGCGTCGCACACGCAAACGGGCTCGACGTCGAAGTCCACCACCAACTCGGCGGCGGCGTTGAAGGCGGCCGACGCCAAGGCCGTGTGCCCGAAGGGGGTGGCGGTGCTGGCGTCGCGGTTTCACGTGTCGGCGGGCTCGATCCAGACGCGCACGAGCCGCACCTCGGATGGGATGCCGCAGTGCAATTTCACGTTGAGGGGCGACGGGTCGCCGCTGGCGCTGTGGGTGTCGCTGGACAGCTCGCCGCAGCCGTATCAGGTACTCGAGCGGCGCTCGACCGAGGAGGGGCAGAACTTCGCGATGATGCCTCACTTCAAGTACCCGCAGGCGTACGCCCACCTGGGCCTGGACGGGTGGTGGTTCCCGCGTGAGCAGCAGGCGCAGACGACCGACGGCCGGGTGCTGATCAGCGTGACGATCCTTCGCTGGCCGCATCACCGCAACGGGCCGCGCAAGGCGCTGGCGGCGGCCGTCGCACGGCCGTACCTGGGACCGCTGATCGGCCGCAACTCGGCCAAAGGCGAAGCCTGACTGGCGGCGGCCCGACGCGCGGGCCGCGTAGTCTGCACGGACAGGCACGTCCGTATCGAAGCTGTTCGGGCTGCCGGTCACGCGGCGGGCGTGGATCGGCGTCTGTGGGCGACGTCGGATACGTCGATCAAGGCGCTCAGCTCCCATCTCTCGATCTCGTTCGGGTACGGGTCTCGGTTGCCGGGACTCGGCCCCGAGGGGGGCGAGCAGCTTGCGACCGAGCCCCGCTGACGGGCCGCCGACGGCATGGCGCGGCGGTGAACACGCGGGAACTCATCACTGTCTACAGTGCCGGGAATGTTCATCCTGATCGTCGGCGCAGGACGCGTCGGATCCGCCGTCGCCAAGCGCGCGCTGGAAGCTGACCATGAGGTATCGGTACTCGATCTCGACCCGCTCTCGCACGAGCGGCTGGACCGGGATCAGACGACGAGCTGGGAGGATGCCGGGGGCCGCTTCACGGTCGGTGCGGCGCTCGAGATCGACGGCCTGATCGAGGCCGGGATCGAGCAGGCCGACGTGTTCCTGGCCGCGACGCGCGGCGACAACACCAACCTCGTGATCGCGCAGCTGGCGCAGCGCCGCTTCGACGTGCCGCGCGTCGTCGTGCGGGTCGCGGATCCGGCCCGCGCCGCCTGGTACGGCGAGCAGGGGCTGATCACGATCTGTCCCACCCAGCACGCGATCGAACAGGCCGAGCGCGTCGTGCTCGAGGCCTGAGGGGAGGGTTCGATGTACGTGATCATCGCCGGTGCCGGCAAGGTCGGCTGGAACCTCGCGCGCGAACTGATCGCCAAGGATCAGGAGGTCACCCTGATCGAGTCAGACCATCGTCGCTACCGGATCGTCGAGGAGGAGCTCGAGCATGCCGTTCAGTACGGCGATGCCACGGAGCTGTGGATCCTCGAGCGGGCGGGCATCCAGCGCGCCGACCTGGTGATCGCGGTCACCGGCGACGACGAGGACAACATTCTGATCTCGCAGGTCTCCAAGGAGAAGTACGGCGTCGAGCGGATCGTCGCCCGGGTCAACAACCCGCGCAACCTGCTGCACTTCAAGCTGCTCGGGATCCAGCCGGCGGTGTCGGCGACCGACCTGATCCTGCGCCTGATCGAGCACGAGGTGCCGGAGTACGGGCTCGTGCAGCTGCTCGCGCTCGAGGAGGAGCACCTGGAGATCATCGAGATGGAGGTTGCCGAGGGATCGCCGGCGGCTGGGCGCAGGGTTTCGGAGATCACGCTTCCGGACGGCTCGCTGATCATCTCGGTGCTGCGCGACGGCAGCGGCTTCGTGCCCAAGCCCGATTCGACGATCCAGGCGGGAGATCAGGTGCTGCTGATCCTCGATCCGGGTCTGGAGGGCGAGATCACGCCGCGGTTCTCCGCCAACGGTGCGCCCGCATCGATGCCCGAGTGAGAGCGCCGCGGCAGGCCCGGCCGTCGAGGTCGAGCGCGTCCGTCTGGTAGGGCCGACACGGGCAGGATAGGCTCGCAGGATGGCTGAACGCACGGTCGACTTCCTCCTCGTCGGAGGCGGGCTCGCCTCCGGCAACTGCGCCCGCTGGTTGCGACGGTCCGGCGCCGACGGCTCGATCCTGCTGGTCGGGCGCGAGCCGCATCTGCCCTATGACCGGCCGCCGCTGTCCAAGGGCTACTTGCGCGGTTCGGAGTCGGTGGAGGACGCGTTGATGCAGGAGCCGGGCTGGTATGAGGAGCAGCAGATCGAAGCGCTGACGAAGGTGTCGGCGATGAAGCTGGACCTCCAGGCGCGCACGGTCAAGCTGTCCAACCGCGAGGAGGTCGGCTTCGGCCAGTTGCTGCTCGCGACCGGCTCCAACGTCCGGCGCCTGAACGTCGAGGGCGACCAGTTCGACGGCATCCACTACCTGCGCACGTTCGCCAACTCCGACGCGATCCGCAACGACGCCGCCGGCAAGCGGGTGGTGCTGATCGGCGGCTCCTACATCGGCTGCGAGGTCGCGGCCTCGCTGACCGAGCTCGGCAGCACCTGCACGAGCGTGATGATGGAGCCGCTGCCGCTGTGCCGCACGTTCGGCGAGCAGGCGGGCCGGTGGTTCGCCGAGCTGCTCTCGGATCACGGGATCGAGATCCACGGCTCCGATGAGCTGGACCACTTCGAGGGCGCCGACGGCCGCGTCACGAAGGTCGTGACCAAGAATGGCTTGTCGCTCGACGCCGACGCGGTCGTGATCGGCGCCGGCGTGCATCCGGACGTCATGCTCGCGCGCAGCGCCGGCCTCGAGCTCGGCTCGACCGGCGGCGTCCGCACCGACGCGCAGCTGCGTGCCTCAGCGCCGGGCGTGTTCGCCGCCGGCGACGTCGCCGAGTACGCGAGCGTGATCCACGGCGGCGACCACATCCGCGTCGAGCACTGGGACGTCGCGTTCGGCCATGGCAAGACCGCCGCGCTGAACATGCTCGGCAAAGGCGTCGATCATGACGTCGTGCCCTACTTCTTCTCCGACCTGTCTGACTGGGCCGGCATCGAGTACGTCGGACCCGCCTACGAGTGGGATCGCGAGATCGTCCGCGGCTCGTTCGACGACGGCGCCTTCACGATCTTCTACCTGCAGTCGGACCGCGTGCGCGGGGCGTTGACCGTGGGGCGCTCAGACGACCTGCAGGCCGCTCGCAGGCTGATCGCCGACGGCACCGAGCTCGGCGACCGCGTCGCGCGGCTCGGGGACCCCTCCAGCGACATCGAAACGATCTCGTAGGCGGCCGCGGCTCGGCCCGTTGGGGGCGATCGCGAACGCGTCCGAGCTGGCGCCACGCCGGCGTCGCGCGGGCGAGATTCGCTACCCTGAAACCCTCGGTGCCCGGTCGTCCAGCGGCAGGACACGCGGCTCTGGACCGCGGAACGGTGGTTCGAATCCATCCCGGGCAGTCATCCGGCCACGCGAGCGTTTCTCGGTGGCCGCACATGTTCCGTCCGGACACGGTACGAACATACGTTTGTGTCGACCGGACCACGCAAACCAGCGGGCGAGATGCGCGCTCTCGTCGCGGATCTGCTCGCGCGAGGGAAGTCGCAGGCCGAGATCGCGCGTGAGCTCGGAATCTCGAAACCGACCGTGTGCTTTCACGCGCGCCTGCTCGGCATTCCGCCCACGGCCGATTTCGCGCGCCGGTATGACTGGGTCGCGATCCGAGCGTTCTACGACGAAGGAAACTCGATGACGGCATGCCGGAAGCAGTTCGGCTTCAGCCGCAATGCCTGGTGGGACGCGATCCGGCGCGGCGCGATCGCGCCGAGACCCCGGCTCGAACCGCTCGATGACGTTCTTGCAGTCGGCCGAGCTCGCAATCGCAACCACGTCAAGTGGCGGCTACTCGACGCCGGTCTGAAGGAAGAGCGGCGCGAGGAGTGCGGTCTCGTGGACTGGCGTGGGCGGCCGCTGTCGCTGGAACTGCACCACATCAACGCCGATGGTCGCGACAACCGGCTGGAGAACCTACGCCTGCTCTGCCCGAACTGCCACAGTCAGACCGACAGTTGGGGAGGGCGCAACAAGGGGAGGTCGCGGATGCAGCCGCAGGGATGATGCTCGGCCGAGGCAGCAGCTGCGCGAGTGTCCCTGCGGTCCTGTCGCATCCGTCGTCTTGATATGTCCGCTGAGTTCGAGCCTGAGATACGGACGAGATGACCGCACCGGACGTGCAGCGCGCCGTCGACGCCGCGTTCCGCGAGGAGTGGGGCCGGATCGTCGCCGCACTGATCCGGCGGACCGGCAACTGGGATCTGGCCGAGGAGTGCGCGCAGGAGGCGTTCGCGGAGGCGCTGCGGCGCTGGTCGGCCGACGGCGTCCCGCGGCGCCCGGGCGCGTGGCTGACGACCGTGGCCGGCAATCGCGCGATCGACCGGCTGCGACGAAATGCGCGCGGCGCCGAACTGCTCGAGCAGGTCGGGCGCGAGGCGCTGCCGCGCTCCGACCCCGACGAGGATGCGATGGCCGAGCTGCTGGATGGAACCGACGAGATAGAGGACGATCGCCTGCGGCTGATCTTCACCTGCTGTCACCCGGCGCTGCCGCTCGAAGGCCGCGTTGCGCTGACGCTGCGGAGCCTCGCGGGCCTCAGCACCGTCGAGATCGCGAAGGCGTTCCTCGTGTCGGAGGCGACGATGGCCAAGCGCCTGACGCGCGCCAAGGCCAAGATCGCGGCCGCCGCGATCCCCTACCGGGTGCCGCCCGCAGAGCTGCTGCCGGAACGCACCGCCGGGGTCCTGGCGGTGCTGTACCTGATGTTCAACGCGGGCTACTCGGCATCCTCGGGCACGGAGCTGATCCGCGCCGGCCTCTGCGGCGAGGCGATCCGCCTCGCGCGCGCGATGCGCGCGCTGATGCCCGCCGAGCCCGAGATCGGGGGCGTGCTGGCGCTGATGCTGCTACAGCACTCGCGTCGTGACGCGCGCGTGACCGGCGACGGCGAGCCGGTCACGCTCGAGCACCAGGATCGCCAACGATGGGATCGCGACGAGATCCGGAACGGGCTGGACGTGCTCGCGGCGGCGCTGCGCCAGCGACGAACCGGTCCCTACCAGCTGCAGGCGGCGATCGCGGCCTGCCACGCCCGGGCCCCGAGCGCCGAGTGCACCGATTGGGCCGAGATCGTGGCGCTGTACGCGCTGCTGGAGGCCCAGCTGCCGTCGCCGGTGGTGCGGCTCAACCGCGCCGTCGCGGTGGCGATGGCGGGCGACATCGAGGCAGGCCTCGCGATCGTCGACGAGCTCGAGGCCGACAGGCGGCTCGAGGACTACTACCTGCTGCCGGCCACGCGCGCTGACCTGCTGCGCCGACGCGGCGATCGGCGCGCCGCCGCCGCTGCCTACGGCCGGGCGCTGCCGCTGGCGCCGTCCGACGCCGAGCGCCGCTACCTCGAGCGCCGGCTCGCCGAGGTCAGCGAGGAGGTTCGCCCGCCCGAGTCAGCGCCGCCAACCCCGCCGGCGCCGGATCCTCGAACTGGACCGGCTCGCGATTGACGCTCGCCGCGACCGCGGCGAGCTGATTGGGCGAGCCGATCAGTTCGAGCTGGAGCTCGGCCTCGAGCGCGAGCGAATCGCGTGCGGACGCCGTCCACGATTGGTCGTAAAGGCACTTTGCGCGTCGCACCGCATCGGGCGAGCGGGCGGCGATCTCGGCCGCCAGCTCGGTCGCGGCAGCGAGCGGCTCGGCGGCCACGCGGGTCACGACGCCGAGCGCGCGGGCCTCCTCGCCGGAGAAGATCCGGCCCGTCCAGGTCAGCTCCTTGGCCACGTCGATCGACACCAGCCGCGGCAGTGTCCGCGTGATCGCCATGTCGGGGATCAACCCCCAGCGCGACTCCATCACCGACAGCCGAGCGTCCGGCGCGGCGATCCGGATATCGGCGCCGAGCGCGATCTGCAGCCCGCCCCCGAAGCAGTTTCCGTGCACGGCCGCGACCACCGGCATCGGCATCCGCACCCAGTCGTAGGCGGCGCGCTGAAACAGGTTCGGCGACTCGCCCTCCACCCGGTCGGTCAGCCCGCCGAGGCCTCGGCCGCCGGCCATGATGCCGGCGACGTCGAGCCCGGAGCAGAAGCTCGGGCCTTCGCCACAGAGCACGACCGCCCGCACGCCCGGCTCGCACGCGAGCCGCTCCGCGGCAGCGGCGATCTGCTCGAACATTGGCAGGTCCAGCGCGTTGTGCTTGTCGGGCCGCGCGAGCGTAACGGTCGCGACGTGATCCTCGACGCGGATCTCGACGCGGTGCGGGCTCATCGACCGAGCCCGGCGCGTTCGATCCGAGCGCCCCGGCGTCTCACCGCTCGGCCGCCACCGCGGCGGGCTCGCAGACCGCGACGGCGTCTCCGAGCCGCACATTTCCGCCCTCGAGCACCTCGCCATAGATGCCGAACGGCAGGGGCTCGGTGCTCTGAACCTCCCGGCGGTAGCGCGCCAGCAGATCGAGCGTCGGCAGGTCGACGGCCGCGGTCTCGGGATCACGGCTGGTGATCAGGCAGCGGCCGACATGGCCGCGCATCCGCAGCAGTGCCGGCCCGACCCGAACCTGGCTGTCGACCCAGCCGTCCTCCTCGTACGGAGCGACGCCGTCGATCTCGATCAGCATCCGGAAGCGCCGTGCGTCGAGCCCGGAACGCTCGGCCTGCTCGGTCAGCCGCCGCAGCGAGCCGCACGACACGATCGACGCGGTCCCCCCGACGCCGCGGTCGACGGCCGTCGGGCTGGCAACGAGCCGCAGCGGACGCCCGAAGAACTCCGAGATCGCCTCCGCCCACGGGCCGAGCACCTCCGGCACCGTGTCGTGGAGGCCGAAGAACTGCGTGGAGATCTTGTCTCCGTACGCGACCGTGCCGTCCACCTGCGTGCCGTCCGGGAACGTCAGCGTCAGCCGTCCGGTGTCGGGGTCGTAGTCGGGGACGACGACCTGCAGGTTGCGGACGACCTTGCCGTTGACCATCCGCCCGCGGTCGTCGATCACGTAGAACGCGCGGTTGCCGCGCGCGCCGGTGCGGGACAACGAGATCGACTCCACCTCCCGGATCCGCATCCCCTTGACGGCGGTCGTGAGCAACCTGGTGACGACGATCTCGCTCATGCTCCGAGAGAGGGTACGGGCTCGGCGGCGCACGCTGCCGCTCCCGCGGCCGAGATGCGCTCAGGCCGCTGCCTGCTCGGCCCAGTCGGAATACAGCTCCCAGTAGCGGCCCTCGGCCTCCAGCAGTTCCTCGTGCGTGCCCTGCTCGACGATCCTGCCATGCTCCATCACGAGGATGCGGCCCGCGTGGCGGATCGTCGACAGCCGGTGAGCGATCACGATCGCCGTCCGTCCTGCGACGAGCCGGCGCAGCCCCTGCTCGATCAGCGCCTCGGTGCGCACGTCGACGTTAGCGGTCGCCTCGTCGAGCACGAGGATGCGCGGGTCGGCGACGAGCGCCCGCGCGAACGCCAGCAGCTGGCGCTGGCCGGCCGACAGCTGGATCCCGCGCTCGCCGATCTGGGTGTCATAGCCCTGCTCGAGCGCGGCGATGAACTCGGCGGCGCCGACCGCCCGCGCCGCATCCCGGATCTGCTCGTCGGTCGCCTCGGGCGCCCCGAACGCGATGTTCTCCCGCACGGTGCCGCTGAACAGAAAGCCCTCCTGGGGGACGATCCCCATCTGCGATCGCAGCGACTCGCCGGTCACGTCGCGCAGGTCATGCCCGTCCACGAGCACCGCGCCCTCGGTCGGGTCATAGAAGCGCGCGGCGAGCTTGGCGAACGTCGACTTGCCGGCGCCGGTCTCGCCGACGAGCGCGATCGTCTGCCCTGCGGGGACGACGAGGTCGATGTCGCGCAGCGCCCAGGCCGAGTCCGGATCGGCGCCGTAGCGGAACGAGACGTCGCGGAACTCGACACGCCCGGCGATCTGGGGAAGCGCGACCGCGCCGGGGCTGTCGACGATCTCGGGCTCCTCGTCGAGCAGGCCGAAGATCTTGTCGAGCGCGGCCATCCCGGACTGGTATGTCGTGTACAGCTGCGAGAGCTGCTGGAGAGGGTCGAAGAAGTTGTTGAGCGCCGCGATGAACGCGAAGACGACGCCGGTCGAGGCATGGCCGTCGATCGCGGCGATCCCGCCGACCACGAGGATCTCGACGGTCACGAGCGCCGACAGCAGCTCGACCGCGGGGAAGTACGCGGCGTTCAGGTGGACGGTCTTCATGTTCGCGTCGCGGTTCTCGTCGTTGAGCTGCGCGAAGCGGTCGATGTGCGGCTGCTCCTGGCCGAACTGGCGCACGACCCGGATCCCGGACAGCGTCTCGCCGAGATAGCCGGTGATCGCCGCGATCTTCTCCCGCGTGACGCGGTAGGCGTCGGCCGACGCGATCCGGAACGCGAGCGCGCCCGCGAACAAAAACGGCAACGCGATGAACGTCAGCAGCGCCAGGTGCAGATCCATCACCATCAGGATCACGATCACGCCGATCAGCATCAGCGAGGACTGGATCAGCGTCGCCAGCCCATCCTCGACGAGCTGGTCGAGCGCCTCGACGTCGTTTGTCATGCGGCTGATCACGACACCCGCGATGTTGCGCGAGTAGAAGCCGATCGACAGCGACTGCAGGTGCGCGAACAGCTTCATCCGCAGGTCTTGCAGCGCCCGCTGGCCGACCCATCCGACCAGGTAGGTCTGCGAGTAGGTCGCGGCCGCGTAGACGATCGCCGAGACGAGGAAGATCGCGACGATCACGTACAGCGCGGTCGTGTCGTGATGGTCGATGCCGCGGTTGATCGCCTCCTTGGCCAGCGGCGCCGGCGCCAGCGCGGCACCGGTCGCGGCCACGAGCGCCACGAACATCGCCAGCACCCGCCACCGGTACGGCGCGAGGATCTCGGCGAGCCCCCGCAGCTTGCGGCCGCGGTCGCCGGTCGCCTGCAGCCGCCGGCGGATCTCCGCGATGTCGACCCTCACGAGCTCACCTCCAGCGTCTCGTCGGTGCGCAGGTGCGCGGGCGTGCCGCTGCGGACAATCTCGCGGTACAGCTCGGAGCTTTCGAGCAACTGCTCGTGGCTGCCGTCGGCGGCGACGCGGCCGTGCTCGAGCAGCACGATCCGGTCCGCGAGCGCGATCGTCGACAACCGGTGTGCGATCACGATCGTGGTCCGTCCCGCCATCACCCGCTCGAGCGCCGTCTTTATCTCCCGCTCGGTCGAGGCGTCGACCGAGGAGGTGGCGTCGTCGAGCACGAGAATACGTGGCCCGCTCGGACCGCCGGCGAGGAGCGCCCGCGCGATCGCGATCCGCTGGCGCTGGCCGCCCGACAGCGTCAGCCCGCGCTCGCCGACGCGCGTGTCGTAGCCGTCGGGGAGCCGCTCGATGAACGCGTCGGCCTGCGCGGCCCGAGCCGCCCGCTGCACGTCCTCACGGGTCGCGCCTGCGTATGCGTAGGAGATGTTGTCGTGGACCGTCGCGGAGAACAGGAACGGGTTGTCGTCGACGATCGCGATCTGCCGACGCAACTCGTTGACGTCGACCGAGCGCACGTCGGCGCCATCGATCGTCACGGAGCCGGTCGTGACGTCGTACAGGCGGGGCAGCAGCGACACGAGCACCGACTTGCCCGAGCCCATCGCCCCGACGAGCGCTACCGTCTGGCCGCCCTCGATCTCGAGGTCGACGCCGTCGAGAACGGGGCGGCTCGACCCCTCGAACGTCAGGCCGGCGTCGTGCAGCTCGATGTGGCCGGGGCCGTCCGGCAGCGGCGCCGCGTCGGGCGGAGAGACGATCCGCGGCTCGCGGTCGAGCACCTCGAAGATCCGTGCGCCCGACGCGGTCGCGCGCTGGCCGGCGCCGAGCATGTACCCGAGCGTCTGCATCGGCGAGATCAGCATCAGCAGGTAGGCGTAGAACGCCGCGAACGCCCCTACCGACAGATGGCCGTCGATCACCTCGCGGCCGCCGAACAGCAGGATCGCGGCGAGGCCGAGGTTCGGCAAAAAGCTGATCAGCGGGTTGTAGAACGCCTGGATCCTGGTCGCGACGAGCTGCTGGTCGAACACGCGCTGCACCGAATGGCGGAACCGCTCGCGCTGGCGGCGCTCCTGCGCGAACGCCTTGACCACGCGGACGCCCGAGACGTTCTCCTCGGTGTCGGCGGTCAGCTCCGCGATCCGCTGCTGGGCCTCCTGCATCGCCGGGCGCGAGCGATGACCGTAGCGGTAGGCGATCAGCACCACGAACGGGACCGGCGCCAGCGAGATCGCGGCGAGGCTCGGCTGCAGGATGAACATCGCGATCGCCGCCAGCAGGATCGTGACGATTGACTGCGCGATGAAGATCAGCCCGTAGCCGAGGAAGAAGCGGACCGACTGCAGGTCGACGGTCGCGCGCGACATCAGCTGGCCGGTCTGCTGGCGGTCGAAGAACCCGAGCTCGAGCTGCTGCAACTGCCCGTACAGCGTCTCCCGCAGGTCCACCTCGACGGCGAGCGACACGCGGCCGGCGACGAGCCGTCGCAGCACGCTGAACACGAGCCGCGCGGCGCCCGCGACCAGGATCGCCCCTGCAAACATCAGCAATGTACGGTGGTGATGTCCGCGGATCGCGTTGATCGCCTGGCCGGTCAAGAACGGGATCAGCACGGTCCCGATCAGTGCGCCGCCGGCGAGCACGAACGACCAGATGACGCCCCTCCGGTAGGGCTTCAAGAAGCCGGTGAGTCGCCAGAAGGTCGCCATGCTTCATTTACTGTAGAAAGCGGACCGGGGGTCCCAGTGCGGTGAGCCCGACCAGGTAGGATCCCGCCCGGTGAGCCGGACCGATGCTTGAGCGCGAGCGTGAGCAGGTCGTCGCGGCGGCGCGGCGGCTGGCGGCGTTGGGGTTGACGGTCGGCACCGCCGGGAACGTCTCGATGCGCGCCGGCGAGCGGCTGCTGGTGACGCCGACCGGGGCGGTGCTCGAGCGCGTGCGGGCCGACGAGATCTCGGTCCTGGAGCTCGACGGCACCCCAGTGGATGGCCCGCCGCCGACATCGGAACTGGCGCTGCACGTCAGCGCCCACCGCCGCTTTGCGCCGGGTGCGGTCGTGCACGCGCACGCGCCCGTCGCGACCGCGCTCGCGTGCGCGCTCGACCAGCTGCCGGCGGTCCACTACCAGATGGTCGAGCTCGGCGGTCCGGTCCGCGTCGCGCGCTACGAGACATTCGGGACCCAAGAGCTGGCCGACGTCACCGTCGAGGCGATGCAGGGGAGGACCGCGGTACTGATGGCCAACCACGGCACGCTGACCGTCGGCGACGATCTCGACCAGGCGGTGGAGCGCACGGTGCTGCTGGAGTGGGCCGCGACCGTTTACTGGCGGGCGGCGGCGGTCGGGGCGCCACACGCGCTGGACGAGCGCCAGCTGGACGCGGTGCGCGCCCAGATCGACGCGCGCGGCTACGGGTCGCTGCTGGCGGGTGGCACGCGTTGAGCTCCGCGGACGGGCAGCTGACCCGGCGGCGGTTCGTCGCCGGCGTGGCAGGGGCGGCCGCGGCCGGCGGCGCGGTCACCGCGAGTGGCGCGGGCGCGCCCGAGGCGAACGCGGCGACGTCGTCCCGGTCGCGGCGCAGGTCCGGGCGCGCGCGGGTCGACGTCGCGATCGTCGGCGCCGGGCTGGCGGGCCTCGTCGCCGCCACCGAACTGCACCGGAGCGGGCATTCGGTCGCGGTGCTCGAGGCCCGCGATCGCGTCGGCGGCCGCGTCTGGAGCCACGCCGTCGGCGGCGGCCACGTCTCCGAGCGCGGCGGCACGTTCATCGGCCCGACCCAGAACCACGTTGCGGCGCTCGCCAAGCGGCTGAAGGTGCCGACGTTCAGGACCTACGACACGGGCAAGAACGTCTACGTCGCCGGCGGCGAGCGGATGACGTACTCCGACCGCGGGCCGTTCGGGACGGCGCCGCCCGACCCCGCGATCGCCACCCAGCTCGCGACGCTCGTGCTCGAGCTCGACAAGCAATCGACCGCGGTCGACGTCACGCGTCCGTGGGATGCGCCGAACGCCGCCTCGCTCGACGGCCAGACGCTGTCGACATTTCTGAGCGAGCACGCGGCCCCGCCTCGGTTGCGCAACCTGACGGCGACCGCGCTGCGGGCGATCTACGGCGCCGAACCGCGCGAGCTGTCGCTGCTGTTCGCGCTGTATCACATCGCGGCGTCCGGCGACGCCAAGCACCGCGGCACGTTCCAGCGCAACTTCAACACCCGCGGCGGCGCCCAGCAAGACCGCTTCGTCGGCGGCTCGCAGCGGCTGCCATTGCGGTTGGCCGCGCGGCTCGGCGACGCCGTGCGGCTGGGCGCCCCGGTCCGCGCGATCCGGCAGTCGCGATCGGGAGTCACGGTCATCGCGGATCGGTTCGCGGTGTCCGCGCGGCGGGTCGTGGTCGCGATCCCGCCGACGCTTGCGGGCCGGATCTCCTATGACCCGATCCTCCCGTTCGAGCGCGACCAGCTGACCCAGCGCTACGGGCAGGGGACGCTGACGAAGGTCGCGGCCGTCTACTCCGAGCCGTTCTGGCGCGAGCGGGGACTGACCGGCTCGGCGGTCACGACCGGCTTTCCGATCAGCATCGCGTTCGACGACTCGCCGCCCGGCGGCCGGCCCGGCGTCGCGTTCGGGTTTGTCGGCGGCGACAGCGCCCGCCGCTACGCCGGCATGAGCCGCGGCGATCGCCGGCGGGCGGTGCTGCGACAGCTCGCCCGCTTCTACGACGACAAGCGGGCGCTTGAGCCGGTGCAGTTCTTCGAGACGAGCTGGGGCGCGCAGGAGTGGACGCGCGGGTGCCCGGTCGGGATCCCGGCGGTCGGCTCGTTCGTCGGCTACGGACGGCACCTGCGCAAGCCGGTCGGCCGCATCCACTGGAGCGGCACCGAGACCGCGACCTACTGGAACGGCTACATGGACGGCGCCGTCAGCTCTGGCGAACGCGTCGCCGCAGAAGTCGCCAGGGCGCTGTGAGCCCCTCCGCGGCGTGTTGGTCGCGATGAGCCGCGGGGGCGATCAGGCGCCGCCGCCGGAGGTCGGGCTGTGCGACAGCTGCCGCCACCAGCAGGTCGTGCGCAACACGCGCGGTTCGGTGTTCTCGCTGTGCCGCCGCTCGCGCGATGAGCCCGACCGGTTTGCGCGCTACCCGCGGCTCCCGGTCACGCGCTGCCTCGGGTACGAACGGCGTCAGCCTACGGCATGAGGTGCTCGACCTCGAACCCGTGGCGCTCGGCCAGTCGCTGCGCGATCAGCGATCGGTGGCAGGCGGCGGCATCGGTCTCCACGCACATCAGTGCGCCGCGTCCGTGCACGGGCAGGTCGTCGAGCAGCGGCTGCAGCGGCGTCGGATCGAGGATCTCGGCGACGTAGCGCTGCGCGTAGGCGTCCGAGAGCTGCTCGCGGTCGCGCTTGCCAACGCGCTCGCGGGCATCCTGCGCGTACTGCAGCTCGCGCAGCTCGGTCGTCGGCGCGAGCTCGGGATGGTGGACATAGCGGATGCGAGCATCGGTCAGGCGCCGCTGCAGCCGTTGCGCGTTGGCCCATGCGTACTCGCTGCCGCGCACGCCGCGGCGCTGGCGGACGTCAACCAGCATCGTGACGCCGGCGTTGTCGAGCGCGGCGACGAAGCTCTCGCCGTTGAACCGGTAGACGCCGATCGTCGCGATCCGGGGCATCGGGCTCTATGTTGCCCGCTATGACCGAGACCGTCTCCTTCGTCCGCATGGCGGACGGCACCAAGCAGGACTACGAGATTCTCGATCGCGCGGAGGCGCGCTTCTGCGAGACGCTTCCCGACCGGCTGCTAGACGCCGTGCGCCAGCTGCAGGACAGCTTCTCCGGCTACCAGATCTCCCGCTACGAGCACTCGCTGCAGTCCGCGACCCGCGCCCTGCGTGACGGCCGCGACGAGGAGTACGTCGTGATGGCGCTGCTGCACGACATCGGCGACTCGCTGGCGCCGCACACCCACTCCGAGATGACCGGCGCGATCCTGCGCCCGTTCGTCTCACCTGAGCTCGTCTGGATCTGCGCCCACCACGGCGCCTTCCAGCTCTACTACTACGGTCACCACTACGGGATGGACCGCAACGTCCGTGACCGCTGGGCCGGGCACGAGCACTACGACGCTTGCGTCGAGTTCTGCGAGCGCTACGACCAGAACTGCTTCGACCCGGCCTACGAGTCAGAGCCGCTGGAGACGTTTGAGCCGATGGTCAGACGGGTGTGCTCAGAGCCGCGGTATCTGCCGGACGACTACGCGTGACGGACAGCCGGCCATTCGGTACAGTTCCCGCGCGTTAGGCGGGGCTGGGGCCGCTCCGCGGGGCATCAATTCTGGGGGACAAACCAATGAAGAGTCGGATTGCGGCGATCGCCGTCGCCGTTTCCTGTATGGCGGGTGCGCCCGTCGCTGTCGCCGCTGCGCCGTCGGGCGTGCACCGAGCCGGCGACCCGGTGGCTCGGCCGGCAAACCACTGCACCTACGCGAGGATCATGGGGCAGCGCAAGTGCCTGATGGTCGGTGAATACTGCAGGCACTACCAGCCGGCGATGCGCCAGTACCGCCACCACGGCTTCAAGTGCAGCAAGCGCGACCGCCGGGGCGACTGGCACCTCGAATACAGCTGAGTTCGGTGAGGCGCGCCGTTGCGCGGCGGCGCGCCGTCGACCGATCGTCCAGCGGCCCGCCGCGGCAGTTGACGCGGATCTGACACGGCCGCTAGCGTGGCGACATGAACACCATCCGGGGGAGCCTCGTCATGCTGGCGGCCGCGCTGCTCGCGGCGGCCGCGCTGCTCGCGGCGGCCGCGTTCAGCGCGTCGGCGGGGGCATCGGGCTACAAGGCGAAGAGCCCGCCGTGCACCAAGAAGGCGCTCAGCGCCGGCCTGGAGCGCGGGTCGGCAGAGCCGAGGCAGTCAAGGATCATCGGGAAGTTCGGCTGCGCACGCGGCTGGGCGTACTCGGTCATCGCCGTCGGCGACGGGAAGAACGGGTTCGAGGCAGTCGCCGTGTTCAAGGCCAAGAACGGCGTGTGGGTGACCGTCAACCGCGCCAAGCCGTGCCGCAAGCACCTGATTCCGAAGAAGATCTACAGGGGCGCCTGCACCACGAGCTGACGACAGGCGCCCGCACCACCAGCTGACGGCTATCCACGCCAACCGACGACGGCGCGTGGGTGTCACGGACGACCCCCACCCGCCCGTCGGGCGCTGCGGCGCACGTCGTCGGCGCGTCCTACAGGTTGATCGCGACGTACTTGGTGTCGAGGTACTCCTCGATGCCCTCGGAGCCGCCCTCGCGCCCGAAGCCCGACTGTTTGACGCCGCCAAACGGCGCCTGAGCGTTTGAGACCATGCCCTGGTTGAGCCCGACCATGCCGGTCTGCAGCCGCTCGCAGACGCGCAGCGCGCGCTTGAGGTCCGACGTGAACACGTACGCGACGAGGCCGTACTCGGTGTCGTTGGCGGCGGCGATCGCGGCGTCCTCGTCGTCGAAGCCGAACACCGGGGCGACCGGCCCGAAGATCTCCTCCTGACGAAGCTCGGCGCTCTCGGGGACGCCCGTCAGCACGGTCGGGTTGTAGAAGTAGCCGGCGCCCTCGCGGATCGTGCCGCCGACGACGGCCTGGGCGCCCTTGCCGATCGCGTCGGCGACGAGATCCGAGACCTTCGTGCGCTGCGTGTCGTCGATCAGCGGCCCGACCTCGACGCCCTCTTCGACGCCGCGCCCGAGCTTCAGGCCGCGCATTCGATCGGCCAGCTTAGAGGCGAACTCGTCGGCGATCTTGCCCGACACGTGGAAGCGGTTGGCCGACGTGCACGCCTCGCCGACGTTGCGCATCTTGGCGAGCATCGCGCCCTGCACGGCCGCGTCAACGTCGGCGTCGTCGAACACCAGGAACGGGGCGTTGCCGCCGAGCTCCATCGACAGTCGCAGCAGCGTGTCCGCGGACTGCGCCATCAGCGTGCGCCCGACCTCGGTGGAGCCGGTGAACGACAGCTTGCGCAGGCGCTGGTCGGCGATCAGCGGCGCCGTCGTCTCGCTCGAGCTCGACGCGGTGAACACGTTCAGCACGCCGCCGGGCAGTCCCGCCTCCTCGAGGATTTGCGCGAGCGCCAGCATCGACAGCGGCGTCTGACCGGCGGGCTTGACGACCATCGTGCAGCCGGCGGCGACCGCGGGGCCGATCTTGCGGGTGCCCATCGCCAGCGGGAAGTTCCACGGGGTGATGAACAGGCACGGACCGACCGGTTGGCGCATCGTCAGGACTCGCCCGGCGCCATTGGCCGCGACCGCGTAGCGGCCGTGCACGCGCACCGCCTCCTCGGAGAACCAGCGGAAGAACTCGGCCGCGTAGGCGATCTCGGCGCGGGACTCGGCGAGCGACTTGCCCATCTCCAAGGTCATCAGCAGCGCCAGGTCGTCGGTGCGCTCGGTGATCAGCTCAAACGCGCGGCGCAGGATCTCGCCACGGTCGCGAGGCGCCGTCGCCGCGAACGACGGGAATGCGTCGACGGCGGCGTCGAGCGCCGCCTTGGAGTCGTCGACGGAGGCGTCGGCGACCTCGCACAGCGCAGTGCCGGTCGAGGGGTCCTCGACCTCGAACCTGCCCTTGGCGCCATCGCGCCACTCGCCGGCGATGTACAGCTGCTTGCGAACGTGCTCTACGACCTGCTGTTCTTGGGAGGCGGTGATCGTGCTCATGGGCTGGACGCTACTAAGCGGTCGCCGATCGGCTCGCACAGGCGGCGCGGCTCGGCGTGGACACGGCGGAGGGGCGGCCACCTACGGCAGCCACCCCCCGGGTCACTTCAGTGAGCGGCGGGCGCGACGGGCGCGCCCTCGAGCGCGACGCCCAGCACCTCGTCGATCGTCATCGCCGGGTGGAACGTCATCGACTGCCGGACCTCGTCGGGCACGTCGTCGAGATCGCCGCGGTTGCGCTCGGGCATGACCACATCGGTCAGGCCGGCGGCGTGCGCCGCCAGCACCTTCTGCTTGAGCCCGCCGATCGGCAGCACGCGGCCCTGGAGGGTGACCTCGCCGGTCATCCCGACCGTGTGCTTGACAGGCCGCCCGGACAGCAGCGAGGCCAGCGCCGTGACCATCGTCACGCCAGCCGACGGGCCGTCCTTGGGGATCGCCCCGGCGGGAACGTGGACGTGGAACGAGCGGTCCTCGAATTGGGCCGGATCGATGCCAAGCTCTGATGCGTGGCCGTGGACGTAGGAGAGCGCGATCTGCGCAGACTCCTTCATCACGTCGCCGAGCTGGCCGGTGAGCGTCAGCCCGGGCTTGCCGTCCATCCCGGTCGCCTCGACGAACAGCACGTCGCCGCCGGTGCCGGTCACGGCCAGGCCGGTCGCGACGCCCGGCACCGCGGTGCGGACGGCGGACTCCTGGAAGAACCGCTGGCGACCAAGCGCGTCGCGGACGGCCTCGATGTCGATCTGGACCGGAGCCGTCGCCGCGTGCGAGGCGATCTTCGTCGCGGTCTTGCGCAGCACCGTTCCGAGGTCGCGCTCGAGCTGGCGCACGCCGGCCTCGCGCGTGTACTCGGTGGCGACGGTCTGCAGGATCTCGTCTGAGACCTCGACCTCCTCGGGCCGCAGCCCGTTGCGCTCCAGCTGGCGCGGCCACAGGTAGCCGCGGGCGATCGCGGTCTTCTCCGCGGTCGTGTACCCGTCGAAGCGGATCACCTCCATGCGGTCCAGCAGCGGGCCCGGGATCGTGTCGGCGAGGTTGGCGGTGGCGATGAACATCACCTGGCTGAGGTCGAGCTCGACGTCCAGGTAGTGGTCGCGGAACGAGTGGTTCTGCGCCGGGTCAAGCACCTCCAGCAGCGCCGCCGACGGGTCGCCGCGCCAGTCGGCGCCGACCTTGTCGACCTCGTCGAGCATGATCACCGGGTTCATCGTGCCGGCGTCGCGCAGCGCGCGGACCAGCCGCCCCGGCAGCGCGCCGATGTACGTGCGCCGGTGCCCGCGGATCTCGGCCTCGTCCCTGACGCCGCCCAGCGACATCCGCACGAACTCCCGGCCGGTCGCACGCGCGATCGACTCGCCGATGCTCGTCTTGCCGGTGCCGGGAGGCCCGATCAGGGTGAGGATTGCGCCGGAGCGCTTGTCCTCCTTGATGCCGCGCTCGACACGCAGCTTCTTGACCGCGATGTACTCGACGATCCGGTCCTTGACGTCGTCGAGGCCGGCGTGATCGGCGTCGAGCACCTCACGCGCGTGGTCGGGATCGAGCCGCTCCTCGGAGTGCTTGGACCACGGGACCGAGATCAGCGTGTCGAGGTAGGTCCGGATCACGCTGGACTCGGCGGACTGCTCGCCCATCTTCTCCAGCCGGCCGAGCTCCTTGAGCGCCTGCTCCTCGGCGGCCTCGGGCATCCCGGCCTCTTCGATCTTGGTCCGGTACTCCTCGACGACGGAGCCGTCGTCCTCGCCGAGCTCCTTGCGGATCGAGTCCATCTGCTTGCGCAGGAAGTAGTCGCGCTGCTGCTTCTCGGCGCCGGACTCGACGTCCTCGCGGATCCGCTTTCGGACCTGCAGCTCGGCCAGGCGCTCGCGCTGGTAGCCGAGTGCCAGCTCGAGGCGCTCGGTGACGTCGAGCGTCTGCAGCAGCTTGACCTTCTGCTCGTAGCTGAGGTCGGGGCTGTAGCCGCTCGTGTCCGCGAGCGTGCCCGGCTCGGAGATCGAGCGCAGGAAGCCAGAGACGCGGCCGTCGTCGCCGCGCAGCTCGAGGATCTCCTCGACGACCGCGCGGTACTCGCGGTCCAGTGTGCGGGTCCTGCCGTCGACCGGCACCTCGTCGGGATGCTCGTCGACCTCGACGAACAGCCGCCCGTCGGGAAGCGTCTGGGCTGCGCCGGCGACGCCGCGGTGCAGGCCCTGGAGGTTGTAGGCGCGTGCGCCGCCGGGAAGGCGCACCTTGTCGGTGACCTCGGCGACGGTCCCGACGTTCGCGAAATCCTGCTCGTGACGGGGCACGAGGAGTACGCGGTCCTCGTCGCCGGCGTCGATCGCCAGTGTCAGCGACATGCCCGGGAAGACGACGACGTCGTCGAGCGGGACCAGAAGAAGGCGACTCATCAAATCTTCACTTTCGGTAGGTACTTACCATCGATAAGCAGAGGATACCACCGGAAGGTGGATCTAAGTGCGTGCGACTGAGATTATCAGTGCGTGCACTTGTGGTCTGCCGGAGCCGCGCTCGTTTTGGGAAGATGAGGGTGATGACCCACGCGACCGGCCAACGCGACGACGACGGCGCGCACGACGTGCTCGCCGCCGAGGAGTTCGGGGTGCCGGCTCCCGATCCGGTGCTGCACGAGACGTCGCAGCCGCCGCACGACGTGCTTGCGGCAGACGAGTTCGAGGTCGGCTCCGCCGATCCGGCGCTGCATCGCCGGCCGCTGCAGGTGCCAGGGGATCCGACCGGGATCGACGAGCCCCACGACGTGCTTGCGGCCGAGGAGTTCGCGGTCCCGGCGGGCCGCGATCGCGCGCGGGTCCCCGGCGGGCAGTGGACGGCGGTCGCGATGCGCGGGCCGCGCGCGGGTGGTGGTGCCCGGGCCGCCGCGGTCATGGTCTTCGGGGCGCTCGTCGCGCTGGCTTGGCGGCGCCGCCGGCGGTAGCGGCACCGCTCAGCGTCGCCGGATCAGGCGCGCGAGCGCCTGCGCGGGGGCATCAGGTCGGTGATCGACCCGTCGATCAGCTCCGCTGAGAACGCGACGGTTTCCGACAGCGTCGGATGCGGATGGACGGTCAGCGCGATGTCGGTCGCGTTGGCGCCCATCTCGAGCGCCAGCACGGTCTCGGAGATCAGGTCGCCGGCGTTGACGCCGACGATCCCGGCGCCGAGGACCCGTTGGGAGTCCGGCTCCACCAGCAGCTTCGTGAGGCCGTCGTCGCGGCCAAGGCCCAGCGCCCGGCCCGACGCGGTCCACGGGAAGATCGCCTTCTCGTACTCGATGCCGGATTCCTTGGCCTCGGTCTCGGTCAGTCCCATCCACGCGACCTCCGGGTCGGTGTAGGCAACCGCCGGAATCGTCTTGGCGTCGAACGTGACGTCGTGGCCGGCGATCACCTCGGCGGCGACCTTGCCCTCGTGTACGGCCTTGTGGGCGAGCATCGGCGGCCCGACGATGTCGCCGATCGCGTAGATCCCGCCGACGTTCGTCTTCAGCTGATCGTCGACGGGGATGAAGCCGCGCTCGTCGACGCGCACGCCCGCCTCGGAAGCGCCGATCGCGTTGCCGTTCGGCACCCGGCCGACCGCGACCAGTACCCGGTCGAAGATCCGCGAGCCAACGCCGCCGATCTCGACCTTGAGCCCGTTGCGCTGCGCCCTGACCTCCTCGACCCGGCTCGACAGCAGCACGTCGGTGTAGCGCGAACCGATCCGCTTGGCCAGCGGCCGCACGAGGTCGGGGTCGGCGCCCGGCAGCAGATGGTCGAGCATCTCGACGACCGTGACCTTGGCGCCGAACGCGTCGTACACGCACGCCATCTCCAGCCCGATGATCCCGCCGCCGACCACCAGCATCCGCTCCGGGATCGTGTCGGGCGCGAGCGCGCCGGTGGAGGTGATCACGCGGGGATCGTCGGGCAGCCCCGGGAGCCGCGCGGCCTCCGAGCCGGCCGCGATGATGCAGTTGCGGAAGCTGACCGAGCGATCGCCGACCTGCAGCGCCGACGGTCCGGCGAACTCGCCACTGCCGTGGATCACCTCGACCTTGCGCTGCTTGGCAAGGCCCGCCAGCCCGCCCGTGAGCCGGTCGACGACACCCTGCTTCCAGTCGATCAGCTTGGCGAGGTCGATCTTCGGCTTGCCGAACGTGACCCCGTGTGTGCCCATCTCCTCGGTCTCGGCGATCACGCGGGCGGCGTGCAGCAGCGCCTTGGAGGGGATACAGCCAACGTTCAGGCAGACGCCGCCGAGCCGGTCGTAGCGCTCGATCAGCGCCGTGCGCAGTCCGAGGTCGGCGGCGCGGAACGCGGCGCTGTAGCCCCCCGGTCCCGAGCCGAGCACGACCACGTCGAAATCGCGGTCACCGCCGTCGTCCGCGGCGGGCGGGGGAGGCGCGGGCTCGTCGGCGACCTTGGTCTCGCCGCCCCTCTCCGGCTGGGACTGCTCGGCGGACGGCGCGGCGCCGTCGGAATCGAACGTCATCAGCAGGCTGCCCTGGGAAACGCGGTCGCCGACCTGCACCGCGATCTGCTTGACGACTCCGTCGACGGGCGCGGGCACGTCCATCGTCGCCTTGTCGGACTCGAGCGTGACGAGCGGGTCCTCGGCCGCGACCTCGTCGCCGACCGAGACGAGGATCTCGATCACCGGCACGTCGGTGAAGTCGCCGATGTCCGGGACCTTGACGTCGGTCACAGCAGCGCCCGCCGCAGGTCCGACAGCACGCCGACGAGAAACACCATGAACCGTGCGGCGGCGGCGCCGTCGATCACGCGGTGGTCGTAGGACAGCGACAGCGGCACCATCAGCCGGGGCACGAACGTGCCGGACGCCGGGTCCCAGATCGGCTTCGTCGCAGACCGGGTTACGCCCAGGATCGCCACCTCGGGCGCGTTGATGATCGGCGTGAAGCCGGTGCCGCCGATCCCGCCCAGCGACGAGATCGTGAACGTCGCGCCGCTCATGTCAGCCGGCTTGAGCTTGCCCTCGCGTGCCGCGCCCGACAGCTCGGTGAGGTCCTGGGCGATCTCCTTCAGGCCCTTGCGGTCGGCGTCCTTGATCACCGGCACGACCAGCCCGTTGGGGGTGTCGGCCGCGAAGCCGATGTTGTAGTAGCGCTTGAGCACGAGCTCGTCGCCATCCAGCGACGAGTTGAAGATCTCGAACTGCCTGAGCGCGACGACCGAGGCCTTGACCAGGAACGAGACCATCGTGAACTTCACGCCCTCGCGCTCGTGTTGTTTGTTGAGCTCCTTGCGCCACGCCTCCAGCTCGGTGATGTCGGCCTCGTCGTCGTGGGTGACGTGCGGGATCATCACCCAGTTGCGGGCCAGGTTCGGCGCCGAGATCCGCTGGATCCGCGACCGCTGCACGCGCTCGACGGCACCGAACTTCTCGAAGTCGATCGTCGGCCAGGGGAGCAGCTCGAGTCCGGCACCGCCGCTCGGAGGAGCCGGCGCGGCGGCGGGCGCGGGCGCCTCGGCGGCATGGCGGACGTCGTCGCGGGTGATCCGTCCGCCACGCCCGGAGCCGTGCAGCGCCGAGATGTCGATCCTTCGCTCGCGCGCGAGCCTGCGCGCGGACGGTGAGGCGTAAATCGGCCCGCCGCCATTGCCGGAGGACGGGGGAGCGGGGGGCGCCGTCGTCGTGTCCTCGGCGGCCGCGGACGAGGAGCTCGAGTCCTCGACGGCCGGCTGCTCGACCGGCGCGGCCGGCGCGGCCGACTCCGACACGCCCGTCTCGGCGGGAGCGGGCGCCGCGGTCGTCTCCGGGGGCTCGGACGCGGCCTCGGAGGAACCGTCCTCGGATGCCCCCGCGTCCGACGGCTCGATCACCATCAGCTCCGAGCCCTCCGAAACCGTGTCGTCGATCGACACCAGAATCTCTCTGACGGTGCCGCCGAACGGCGCCGGCACGTCCATCGTCGCCTTGTCCGATTCGAGCGTGACGAGCGGGTCCTCGGCCGCGACCGTGTCGCCGACCGAGACGAGGATCTCGATCACCGGCACGTCGGTGAAGTCGCCGATGTCCGGGACCGTGACCCGGCTTGACGTGGCGCTCATACGGTCGTCGGCAGCGGGGCGTCGACGTCGATCTCGTACTTCGCGATCGCCTCGGACACGACCGCCGGCTTGATCGTGCCGGCGTCGGCGAGCTCCTTGAGCGCGGCGACCGTCACGTAGAAGCGGTCGACCTCGAAGAAGCGACGCAGCGCCTTGCGGTAGTCGCTGCGGCCGTATCCGTCGGTGCCGAGCACACGGTAGGTCCGGCCGGACTCGACCACCCACTGGCGGATCTGGTCGGGCACCGCGCGCAGGTAGTCGGTCGAAGCGACCACCGGACCGCGCCGGTCCGACAGCTGCTCGGTGACGTACGCCGTTCGCGGCGCGGCGTCCGGATGCAGCATGTTGTGACGTTCGACCTCGATCCCGTCGCGGCGCAGCTCCGCGAACGACGTCACCGACCACACGTCCGAGAGCACGCCCCAGTCGGACTCGAGCAGGTCCGCGGCGGCGATCACCTCGTTCAAAATGGTGCCCGACCCCATCAGCTGCACGACCGGCTTACGGCTGCGCTTGCCCGCCTCGCGCAGCGGATACATGCCGCGCAGGATCCCCTCCTCGACGCCCTCGGGCATCGGCGGGTGCCGGTAGTTCTCATTCATCAGCGTGATGTAGTAGAAGACGTCGCGCTGCTCGTCGAGCATGTGACGCAGGCCGTCTTGGACGATCACCGCCAGCTCGTAGCCGAACGCCGGGTCATACGCGCGGCAGTTGGGCACGACCGAGAACAGCAGGTGGCTGTGGCCGTCCTCGTGCTGCAGCCCCTCGCCGTTGAGCGTCGTGCGCCCGGCGGTGCCGCCGAGCATGAAGCCCCGCGTGCGGCTGTCGCCGGCGGCCCAGATCAGATCCCCGACGCGCTGGTAGCCGAACATCGAGTAGTAGATGTAGAACGGCACCATCGGAGCGTCGTGCGTCGAGTACGAGGTGCCGGCGGCGATGAACGATGACGTGGAGCCCGCCTCGGTGATCCCCTCCTCGAGGATCTGCCCGTTCTGGTCCTCCTTGTAGAACATCAGCTGTTCGGAGTCCTGGGGCTGATACAGCTGGCCGACGGGCGAGTAGATCCCGACCTGACGGAACAGCCCCTCCATCCCGAACGTGCGTGACTCGTCGGGGACGATCGGCACGATCCGCGCCCCGATCGCCTTGTCGCGCAGCAGCGCCGAGAGGATGCGGACGAACGCCATCGTCGTCGAGACCTCGCGGTCGCCGGTGCCGTCGAGCTGGGACTTGAACAGCTCGAGCGCCGGGGCCTTCGGGCCCTGGGCGCGCTGCCGGCGGACCGGAAGCGAGCCGCCCAGCGCCGCGCGCCGCTCGCGCAGGAACTGCATCACCGGATCATCGTCGGCGGGCTTGTAGTACTCGGCCGAGCGCACCTGATCATCGGTCAGCGGCAGGTCGAAGCGATCGCGGAACGCCAGCAGCGCCGCCTCGGTCATCTTCTTGGCCTGATGGGTGATCATCTGCCCCTCGCCCGAGACGCCCATCCCGTAGCCCTTGATCGTCTTGGCGAGGATCACGGTCGGCTGGCCGGCGTGCCGGACCGCCGCGTGATAGGCGGCATACACCTTCTCCTGGTCGTGCCCGCCGCGGTTGAGGCGCCAGATCTCATCGTCGGACATGTCCTTGACGCGCTCGAGCAGCCGCGGGTCGCGGCCGAAGAAGTGCTCGCGGACGTAGGCGCCGTCGCGAGACTTGAACGTCTGGTAATCGCCGTCGACGCACTCCTCCATCACCCGCACGAGCGCGCCGTCGCGATCGGCCGCCAGCAGCGGGTCCCAGCGATGGCCCCAGATCACCTTGATCACGTTCCAGCCGGAGCCGCGGAAGTCGGACTCGAGCTCCTGGATGATCTTGCCGTTGCCGCGCACGGGGCCGTCGAGCCGCTGCAGGTTGCAGTTGACGACCCAGATCAGGTTGTCGAGGCGCTCGCGTCCGGCCATCGCGGTCGCGCCCATCGACTCGGGCTCGTCCATCTCGCCGTCGCCGAGGAACGCCCACACCTTGCGACCCTCGGTGTCGGCGATGCCGCGGGCGTGCAGATACTTCATGAATCGCGCCTGGTAGATCGACGTGATCGGCCCGATCCCGAGCGAGACCGTCGGGAACTGCCAGAAGTCGGGCATCAGCCACGGGTGCGGGTACGAGGAGAGGCCGTCGCCGTCGACCTCCTGGCGGAAGTTGTCCAGCTGTTCGGCGGTCAGCCGCCCTTCGAGGAACGCGCGCGCGTAGTTGCCCGGCGAGGAGTGGCCCTGGAAGTAGACGAGATCGCCGCCGTGGTCGGCGGACGGCCCGTGCCAGAAGTGGTTGAAGCCGACCTCGTACAGCGTCGCCAGCGACTGGTAGGAGGCGATGTGGCCGCCGAGCTCCGACGACGTCTTGTTGGCACGCACGACCATCGCCATCGCGTTCCAGCGGATCACCGAGCGCAGTCGCCACTCGATCTCCTTGTCGGCCGGGAACGGCGGCTCCTGGTCGGCCGGGATCGTGTTGACGTACGGGGTGTTCAGCGACGCGATCGGACCGGTGCCCGAGTACTGCGCGCGCTCGATCACGCGCGTGAGCAGATCGCGGGCGCGGTTGGGGCCGTCGTGGTTGACGACCGCGTCCAGCGCCTCGAGCCACTCGGCGGTCTCTACCGCATCTACGTCAGGCTCGGCGAGGCCGTCGGGCGCGGCCGGCTGCGAGCCATTGCCGTCGGTCGGTGTCGAGCCGTTGCCGGTGGACCTGGTCTTGACGGTGTCGGTCATCTCAGAGCCTCACCGCGATCATATCCTCGCGCCGCGGTCGCCCAACCGGTGCGGCGTCGACATTTGGCGTAGCGTGCCGCGGATGACGCTGAGCGAGCGCGACGTCGATCCGGGCCCTCCGTGGACGCGTCCGCTGGCCGGCTCGCTCGACCGTCTCGTGGTGCGATCCGAGCTGCTCTCAGACAACCCGCTCGGCGACCCCGACACCCGGCCGCTGTACGTATACCGCGCTCCCGGCGTCGCCGCCGACGGCGGCCTCGGCGGCGACGGCGTGCCCTCGGTCTACTGGCTGCAGGGGTTCATGGGCCAGGTCGACATGCTGACCGCGCGCTCGGGGATGGAGCCGACGTTCGTCGAGCGCCTGGACGAGATGTTCGCGGCCGGCGACTGCCCACCGGCGATCGTCGTGATGGTCGATGCGTGGACGTCGCGCGGCGGCTCGCAGTATCTGAACTCGAGCTCGACCGGCCGCTATCAGGACTACCTGTGTGACGAGATCGTCCCGTTCGTCGACGATCGCTACCCGACGCTCGCGGCCAGCGAGCACCGCGGGCTGGCCGGCAAGTCCTCGGGGGGCTATGGCGCGATGGTCGTGCCGATGATGCGCCCCGAGCTGTTCGGCGCGCTCGCCTCGCACGCGGGCGACGCGCTGTTTGAATGCTCGCTGCTGCCCGAGTTCCCGCGCGTCGCGCGCGCGATGCGCGACCAGTTCGACGGCTCCTGGGCGGCGTTTCGCGAGCGGCTGGCGCAGGCGCCGGCGTTTGAGTTCTCTCGGTTCGGGGCGGCGTTCGAGATCTACGGCTACGCGTGCTGCTACACGCCCGATCCGGCGCGGCCGGGGGAGGGGTTGATCCCGTTCGAGCTGGGCTCGGGGCGCCTGATCGACGAGCTCTGGGACCGCTGGCTGACGTTTGACCCGGTGCGGATGGCGGACGCGCACGCCGACGCGCTGCGCTCGATGCGCCGCATCTACCTCGATGCCGGCACCGGCGACGAGTGGTTCTTGGACCTGGGCGCGCAGGCGTTCTCCGACGTGCTCGACACGCTCTCGGTCACGCACACCGTGGAGCTGTTCGACGGCCGCCACGGCGGCATCGGCTGGCGCTATCCGCGGTCGATCCGCGAGCTCGTGCGGGCGCTGGCATGACCGCTGGTGTTGCCGACGACGTCGAGACCGCGTTCGCGGGTCCCGGCGCGCTGGCGCGGCTCGTGGGCGAGCGCCAGGTCAGCCCGCGAGAGCTCGTGGAGCTGTTTCTGGCGCGGATCGATGCGCTCGATCCGCGGCTCAACGCGTTCCGTGTGACGCTCGCCGAGCAGGCGCTGGCGGAGGCCGACGAGCTCGACGCCGCTCGCGCCGCGGGCCCGCTGGCAGGTGTGCCGATCGCGATCAAGGACGACATCCCGCTGGCGGGGCAGATCGCGACCAAGGGAACACGCGTCCTCGCCGAGTACGGCGCGCGGGCGCCGGTCGACGCCGAGCCGATCCGGCGGTTGCGCGTGGCCGGTGCGATCCCGATCGGGATCACGAACGTGCCGGAGCTGACGGTGTTCCCGTGGACCGCGACCACCGCCAACGGGATCACCCGCAACCCATGGGATCCATCCCGGACGCCGGGCGGCTCCTCGGGCGGCTCGGCCGCGGCGATCGCGTCCGGGATGGCGCCCGCCGCGACCGCGTCCGATGGTGGCGGCTCGATCAGGATCCCGGCCGCATGCTGCGGACTGGTCGGAATGAAGCCGACGCGCGGGCGGGTGCCGTCGGGACCGGGTTCGTCGGATCCCAGCTCCGGCTGGCTCGGGTTGGCCGGACCCGGGGCGCTCGCGCGGACGGTCGCCGACAGTGCGCTGCTGCTCGACGTGATCCACGGGCCGGCGCCGGGCGGCGATCCCGGCACGCTCCCCCGCCACGAGGGCTCCTACAAGCGGGCCGCCGCCACCGACCCGCCGCCGCTGCGGATCGCGATCTCGTGCAAGGTGCCCTTCGGCGTGGTCGCACGCGTGGGCCGTTCGCAGCGCGACGCCGTCGACAGCACCGCGGGGTTGTTCGAGCAGCTCGGCCACAGCGTCGAGCCCTGCGATCCCGACTACGGTCTCGCCCAGCTGGAGTTCGTGCAGGCGTGGTTCCGGGGCGTGTACGAGGAGGCGGCGAGCACCGGCCGCCGCAACGAGCTGGAGCGCCCGACCCGGCAGATGGCCGCGGCCGGGCGCTACCTGATCGCACCGCCGGTCAAGCGGCGCCTGCTCCGGGTCCGTCCGCGCACGAGCGCGCGGATCATGGCGCTGTGGGACCGCTTCGACGTGCTGATCACGCCCGGGCTGGCGCGCGCGCCGGTCGCCGCCGAGGGCGCGCTCGAGCGTTCGGCGCCGATCGCGATCGACCTCGCCGCGCGGATGACGCCTTTCACGGCGATCTTCAACCTGACCGGCCAGGCCGCGATCTCGGTGCCGGCCGGCTTCGACGACGACGGGCTGCCGCTCGCGGTGCAGCTCGTCGGCAGGCTCGGCGCCGAGGACGTGCTGTATGCGCTGGCGGGCCAGCTCGAGCGGGCCCGGCCGTGGGCTCAGCACCGCCCGCCGATCGCATGAGAGATCGGCTGCATGCAATTGCATCGCTTCGCCGTAGGCGCCTGGCCGCGGCAGTGCTCGGAGCCGCGGCCACAGTCGTCCTGCCGGCGTTGCTCGCGCCGGGCGCGTCGGCAAAGACCGTGTGGCTGTGCCGGCCGGGGCTCGCGCGCGACCCGTGCACGCCGGGGCTGTCGACGACCGCGTACTCGCCAACGCTTGCGCCGTTGCGCGTGGTGCAGCCCCGCGCGCCCGCTCGCAGGCGCTTTGACTGCTTCTACGTATACCCGACCGTGTCGGACCAGCCGACGACGCTGTCGAACCGCCGAGTCGAGCCCGAGGAGCGGTCGATCGCGCTGTACCAGACGGCCCGCTTCTCCCAGTACTGCCGCGTGTTTGCGCCGATGTACCGACAGGTGACCGTGCCGGCGCTGCTGGCCGGCAAGTCCGGGACCCGTCACCTCGGCCAGCACGACGTCGTCGCCGCGTTCCAGACCTACCTGCGCCGGTACAACGATGGTCGGCCGTTTGTGTTGATCGGCCACTCACAGGGAGCGCTCGCGCTCGAGCAGCTGGTCGCGAAATACGTCGACTTCAACCCGCAGCTGCGCGCCCGGCTGCTGTCGGCGATCCTGCTCGGGGGCGACGTCCTCGTCAAGGACGGCTCGGCCGTCGGCGGCACGTTCCAGAACATCCCGGCGTGCCGCCGCGCGAGCCAGGTCGCATGCGTGATCGCGTTCTCGACATTCGATCAGCCGGTCCCGGCCGACAGCGCGTTCGGGCGCACGAGCGTCAAGGGCGAGCACGTCCTGTGCGTGAACCCGGTCGCGCTGCAGCGCCGTGGCACGAGGGTCGACACAGTGCTGCCGTCGGCGCCGTTCGCGCCCGGCACATTGCTCGCCGTCGCGATCTCGCTGATGCACGTGGCGCAGCCGCACCCGTCGACCGTGTGGTCGAGCCTGCCCGGCGCCTACTCGGCTCGCTGCTCCTCGGCCGGCGGTGCGCACGTGCTGCAGGTCTCGCCGCTCGGCGGTGCCACGGCGCCGGCGCCGAGCCCCGCCCCGTCGTGGGGGCTGCACCTGCTCGACGCCAACATCGAACTCGGCAATCTCCTGGCGATCGTGCGGCGCGAGGCCGCCGCCTGGCCCGGGCTGTATCTGCGGCTGGACCGGCGGGCGCGATAGGGGTTCGCGGCGGCCGCGCCCTCGGCGGTGAATGTGGTCACGTGCTCGCCCGGGGGGCTGGACAGCCCCCGACGGTTGCGGCTGCGGCAAAGGGGGGAGGATCGGGGTCGCCGGCGCGGCCGTCTCCGGTTGCCCGAACGGCCGTTGGCTTCCGTGCATTTTCACCAATTCAGGTCTCGTCGGGCTGGGTTGGGAATGAATGGCTGATCGGCCCGCTCGGTCGGTGGTGTCGCGCCCGCGTGGCGCCCGGGGCGCGGCGCGCATGCGCCCCGGACCGCAGCGGACTGGACCGGCGGGACCGAACGTTTCCACGAAATCGACCGCGCCGCGGACAGCGACGGAAGAATGTCCGGTCCCGCCGAACCTTTTCACGTCGACGTCGCGATCGCCCGCAGAAGCGGGAAAATGTCCGGTGGCCGTAACGGGCGCCGCCGGGGTGCCCGTCAATCCCAGCACCGTAAAACGGCCGGACATGACCGGCGGCACGCCGCAGCGACGGCGGACCGCGGTCTCCCGGGGCTTCGCGCCCCCGCGCGCTGTGCGTCGACGCCGCCCCGCGGGACCAGGCCGAGCGCCACGACCCCGCTTCCGGGCGCCACAGGCGCGTCGGCACCGCCCGCTCTGCGCGGTACACTCACGTACCATGACCGCGCTGGCGTCCTCGCCACCGACTGGGCGGGAGCCGGACTACTCCGGCGAATATGCGCCGTCGCCGGCCGGCCCTGCCGACGGCGAGCCGCTGACCGCGCCGCCGCCGAGCCTGGCGCTGAGCACGAGGCGGCAGGGGCTGCGCTTCCTGGGGCGGCCGATGAGCTACGCGATCGGCGGCCACCGGCGGTTCGGCGACGTGTGGACGATGCGAATCCCGGTTCACACCGGGGCGTTCGTCGTCAGCTGCCATCCCGACCATCTCGCTTCGCTGCTGAAGGCCAATCCCGACGACGCGCCGTCGGTCACCGGTGACTCGCCGCTGCGCGAGTTCGTCGGACCCAACTCGGTGCTGACCTCCAACGGGGCGCGGCACATGCGCCAACGCAAGCTGCTGCTGCCCGCCTTCCACGGCGAGGCGGTGCAGCGCTACGTGCAGACGATCGCCGACACGGCTGAGGCCGAGATCGACCGCTGGCCGGTGGGGCGCCCGTTCGCGCTGGCGCCGCGGATGCAGGCGGTGACGCTCGCCGTGATCATGCGCGGCGTCTTCGGGATCGAGGCGAGCGCCGGCAGCGGCACGCCGGAGGACCGGCTGCGCGCCGCGGTCCGGCGGATGCTGGCGTTCTCGACGACCTGGCTCTACAGCCTGCTCGAGATCCCCAACGCCGGACATGCGCGGCCGCCGCTGCCGGTGCGGGTGTTGCTGGCAGACGTCCACCGCTGGATGGACGAGGTGATCGCCGCCAGGCGCGCGGGACGGGCGGGATCAGACCACGACCGCGACGACGTGCTGTCGCTGCTGCTCGGGGCCCGCGACGACGAGGGCCGCCTGCTGACCGACGACGAGCTGCGCGACGAGTTGATGGCGCTGCTGCTGGCCGGGCACGAGACCACCGCGAACTCGCTCGCATGGGCGTTCGAACGGCTGCTGCGGACGCCCGCCGCGTACGACCGGCTGCGCCAGGAGGTCCGCTCGGGCGACCGCGCCCGCAGCGACGCCTACGTCGAGGCGACGATCCACGAGACGATGCGCGACCGACCCGTGATCCCGATGATCGTGCGTATGGTCAAGCGCCCGTGGCGGCTGGGGGAGTACGTGGTCGCCGCCGACACCCCGGTCGCGATCTCGATCCTGGGCCTGCACCACCGCGACGACCTGTACCCCGAGCCGCAGGTGTTCGAGCCCGAGCGGTTCCTGGGGCGCAAACCGGGGACCTACACGTGGATCCCGTTCGGCGGCGGGATTCGACGGTGCCTGGGCGCAAGCCTGGCGATGGCCGAGCAGCGGCTCGTGCTCGAGGCGATCGCGCGGCGCACCGACCTCGCCGCCGGCGATTCGCGGCCCGAGTCGCCGCGGATGCGCAACGTGACGATGATCCCCGGCCGCGGCTGCCGGGTGACCGTCAACGGGCGGCGATAGCCGGTCCGGTCGGCTATAACGTGGCCGGCATGACCACCGGATCCGCGTCCGCGCCCGAGCGGGGCGAGCAGCCGGCGCCGGCGGACGCCGGCGGGCCGCCCGGCCACCGCCAGCGGCTGATCGCGGCGATGGCGACCGCGATCGAGGCCAAGGAGTACCGCGAGACGACGGTCGCCGACGTGGTCCGGCTGGCACGGACGAGCCGGCGCAGCTTCTACGAGCAGTTCGAAGATCGCGACGCGTGCTTTTTGGCGCTGTTCGACGCGACCAACGACGCGATGATGCGGCGCGTTGCCGAGAGCGTCGACGTCGAGGCGACGCTGGACGAACAGGTCGACGCGGCGGTCGCAGCCTACATCGCGAGCGTCACCGAGCATCCGGCCCTGTTTCGGAGCTTCGTGCGCGAGCTGCCGGCGCTGGGCGCGGCCGGCGGCCAGCGGTCGGCCGCCGCGCTCGAGCGCTTCGCACGGACGCTGATCGCGCTTGTCGACGCCGCCTCCGAGGCGCAGCCCGGGATCGTGCGCCGGCCGCTGACGATGGATACCGCGATCATCATCGTCGGCGGCCTGCGGGAGCTGCTCGTGTTCTCGGTCCAGTCCGGGCGCGACCTGCAGGAGCTGCGCGAGACCGTCGGCGCGACCGCGAAGGCGATCCTGCGCGGGACCGTGCTCTAGCTGGGGCGGCGGGCCGCGGGGCTGGGCAAAGGCGCGCGTGAGGCCCGACCGCCCGTCCAGCCGGTACACTCACGTACCAGGATGCCGGAGGGGCACACCGAGACCGAGGTCCTGATCGTCGGCGCCGGCTTCTCCGGGCTCGGAGCGTCGCGGATGCTCCAGGAGGAGGGACTCTCCGACCACGTGATCGTCGAGCGCGCCGACACGCTCGGCGGCACCTGGCGCGACAACGGCTATCCCGGCTGCGCCTGCGACATCCCCAGCGTCCTCTACTGCTACGAGTCCGAGCAGAACCCCGACTGGACCCGCGCGTTCGCTCCGCGGGACGAGATCCTCGAGTACCTCCGCGCGTTCGCGCGGCGCCACGACCTCGAACGCCGCATCCGCTACCGCCATGAGCTGCTGTCGGCCGACTACGACGAGCGTCGGCAGCGGTGGGAGGTGCAGACGACCGGCGGCTCGTTCACGACCCGGGTGCTGATCTCCGCGGTCGGGGGCCTCTCCGATCCCTCGATCCCGGCGCTCCCGGGCCTTGAGACGTTCGCCGGCACCGCCTTTCACTCCGCCCGCTGGAACCACGACCACGATCTAGCCGGGCGCAGGGCCGCGGTGATCGGCACCGGCGCGTCGGCGATCCAGCTGGTGCCGGAGATCGTCGAGGGGGTCGAGCGTCTGACGCTGCTGCAGCGCACGCCGCCGTGGGTGATGCCCCGCGGCAACCCGCCGATCCCGCCCGGCCTCCGTCGCGCGTTCCGGCGACGGCCGCGGCTACAGCGGCTCGCGCGGGCGGCGCTGTTCGAGCTGTTCGAATCCTTCCACCTGATCTTCCAGCACCCGGCCCTGTCGCGGCTTGCCCGTCGGCGGGCGCTTGCGAACCTCGAACGGCAGGTCGCCGACCCGGCGCTGCGAGCGAAGCTGACGCCCGATTACGAGCTCGGCTGCAAGCGTGTGCTCGGCTCCACCACCTGGTATCCGGCGCTGTGCCGCCCGAACGTCGACGTCGTCACCGACGGGATCGCGCGCGTGACCGAGACCGGAATCGTCGACGCCGCCGGCGTCCACCACGAAGTCGACACGATCATCTTCGCCACCGGCTTTCACGCCACCGATCCGCCGATCGCAGGCCGCGTGCGCGGCCGCGCTGGCGTGTCGCTCGCCGACCGCTGCCGCGGCTCGATGAAGGCACATCTCGGGATCGGCGTGCACGGGCTCCCGAACTTCGCGATGCTGCTCGGCCCCAACACCGCCCTCGGCCACAACTCGGTGCTGTTGATGATCGAAGCCCAGCTCGGGTACCTGCGCCGACTGCTCGTGCACCGCGGGGAGCACGGATTGGCGACGTTCGAGCCGACCGCCTCGGCGCAACGGCGCTTTGTCGACGAGGTCGACCGCGGCACCCGCGGCAGCGTCTGGACCGCCGGCGGCTGTGTCAGCTGGTACCTGGACGCGACCGGGCGCAACTCGGCACTGTGGCCCGGCAGCGTCCGCGCCTACCGTCGGCGCCTGGCCACGTTCGATGTCAACGACTGGACGTTCGAGCCGCTTCGCCCGGCGCCCGAGCCGGCGATCGAACCTGCCGTCGTCGCGTAGCGCAGATGAGCGCAGCGGCGATGAGCGAGCGGCGGGGGTGAGCGCGATCGCCCGCGCGCGCGTACAGGTCGACGGCAGGACCGCATTCGTGTCGGGAGCCGCGTCGGGGATCGGCCGGGCGGTTGCCGTGCGCCTGGCCGCACACGGGTGCCCGGTCGCGATCGTCGACGCCGACGAGCAGGGACTGGAGCAGACTGCGGCGCTGATCGCCGGCCCGGTCCTGGCGCGCACGCTCGACGTGCGCGACCGCCATGCGCAGCTGGCGTTCGCCGCCGACGTCGCCCAGTGGGCGCCGGCGCCGGTCGGGATGGTGTTCAACAACGCCGGCGTCGCGACCGTGCAGACCGTCGCCGAGGCCGCGATCGAGGACGACGAGTGGGTGCTGGAGGTCAACTTCGGCGGCGTCGTCAACGGCACTCACGCGTTCCTGCCGATCCTGCTGCGCCAGGACGCCGGCGTGATCGTCAACACCTCGAGCGTCTTCGGGCTCGTCGGGATCCCCGCGCAGAGCGCGTACTGCGCCTCGAAGTTCGCCGTCCGCGGGTTCACCGACGCGTTGCGTCAGGAACTGCGGGGGACCGGCGTGCGTGCCGTATGCGTCCACCCGGGCGGCATCAAGACCAACATCGTCCGCAACGCGCGCTACCACGCGCACCCGATCCGACCCGACGTCTCACGCGAGGAGATGATCGAGGAGTTCGACCGGATCACGATCACGACCCCCGACCGTGCCGCGACGGTGATCCACGACGGCGTCCGCCGCGGGCGCAGCCGGATCCTCATCGGTCCGGACGCGTATCTGTTCGACCTGCTCGGGCGGGCGCTGCCCACTCATTACTTCACGGTGCTGTCGGGGATCGAGTCGCTGGTGCGGCGGCTGCGCCGCTGACGGGTCGGTCGCCGGCGCGGGGACGAACTTCGCAGACTTCGTTCGGAGGGGTCGAACGAGAGCTGCAAGGTTCGCGTCGCACGTGGCGATCACCTGTCAACTGACTCGATCGCCGCCGCGAGCTCCGCGACCGCGCCGGCCGCCGCGGACGGGGCCAGGTTCGCGTAGCCCAGTACGAGCGCCGCCGCCCCGTGGCGCCGATGCTCGAGCGAGATCCCGCGCCGCCGCGCCGCGACGGCGACCGAGCGTTCGTCGGCGCCCTGCGGTAGCTCGAGCACGGCGAACAGCCCGGCCGAGGCGCCACTGACGGCCAGTGCCGGCAGCCTGACGGCGAGCGCGTCGAGCAGCGCCTCGCGCCGGCGCGCGTAGCGGCGGCGCTGGCGACGGAGATGCCGGTCGATCTCGCCGCGCGTCAGCAACTCCGCGAGCGTCAGCTGGATCGCCACCGACGGCGCCGCGCCGCCGAGCCGCGCCCGCACGGCGACGTCGTCGGCGAGCGTGCCGGGGAGCGCGAGCCACCCGAGCCGCAGCGCCGGCGACAGCGTCTTCGAGGCCGAGCCGACGTAGGCGACATGCTCGGGCGCGAGCCCCTGCAGGCAGCCGATCGGCTGGCGGTCGTAGCGGTACTCCGCGTCGTAGTCGTCCTCGATCACGAGCCGGTCGCCGTCTCGAGCCCAGGCTGCCAACGCCTGGCGGCGCGGCGGCGATAGCACCGCGCCGGTGGGGTACTGGTGAGCCGGCGCGACCGCCGCGGCGTCGATGCCGTCGGCGCCGAGCAACACCGACACGTCGAGGCCGTGCTCGTCGACCGCCACCGGCCGCGGCTCCAGGCCCGCCGCGACGACCGTCTCACGTACGCCGTGCCAGCCCGGCTGCTCGATCGCCACCGTGCGAGCGCCGCGCGTCGCGAGCGCCGCCCACAGCAGACCGATCCCGTGGCGCGCGCCGCAGGTCACGACGACGCGGCCGGCGTCCGCGCGCAGCCCGCGGACCCGCCCGAGGTACGCCGCCAGCGCCTCGCGCAATTCGAGCGTGCCCGTTGGATCGGGCTGGCCGAGATGGAGATCGGACATCCGCCGCAGCGCCCGCGTCAGCGCCGCCGCCCACGTCGCGCGCGGGAACTCGGCGAGCGCGGGCGTGAACGGGTTGAGGTCGAAGCGCACCGGTGCGCCCGTCGGCCGCGGCGCGGGCACTCCGCGTCCGGCCTCCTCCAGCTCGGCGATGGTGGTGCCGCCCCCGCGCCGTGTGCGCAGGTAACCCTCCGCCGCGAGCTGCGCGTAGGCGTCGACGACGACGCCACGCGAGACCTGGAGCTGCCGGCACAACGCGCGGCTCGGCGGCAGCCGGGTGCCCGGGGCAAGCCGCCGGTCGCGGATGGCGTCGCGCAGTGCCGCCTCCAGGCGCGCCCGCTTGCTGGTCCCGGCGGCTGACTCGAGGTCGACGTGGAGATCCACTTGGCCCTCGATTATGACCGCACTTTGGTCCTTGAACCAAGGCCAACCACGATCTACCGTGTGGCCATGCCGGCGATGAGCCCTCGTACCAAGGTCAGGCGCGCCCCCGCACGCGCCGTCTACGAGCGCGCAACGATCGACGCGATCCTCGACGAGGCGCTGGTCGCCCATCTCGGGTTTGTCGAGGACGGTCAGCCGTACGTGATCCCGACGCTGCAGGCGCGGATCGGGGACACGGTCTACATCCACGGTTCGTCGGCCAGCCGCGCGATCCGCTCGCTCGGTGCCGGCATCCAGGCGTGCCTGACGGTGACGCTCGTCGACGGGCTCGTGCTCGCTCGCTCGGCCTTCCACCACTCGATCAACTACCGCTCGGTGGTCGTGCTCGGAACGTGCATGCCGGTCGAGGGGCCCGCGCAACGCGAAGCGGCGCTTCAGGCGTTCACCGAGCGCCTGGTCCCGGGACGGTGGGACGAGGTGCGCCCGCCGACCGCCAAGGAGCTGAAGGGCACCCGCGTGCTCGCGATGGCGCTCGACGAGTGCTCGGCGAAGGTGCGCAGCGGACCCCCGGTCGACGACGACGAGGATTATCAGTTGCCGGTGTGGGCGGGCGTCGTCCCGCTCGAGACGGTCGCGCGCGAGCCAGTCGCCGACCCGCGGCTGGGCGAGGGGATCGAGCCGTCCGCGGCGGTCGCGCGCTGGACGGCCTCGGCCAGCAGGTCCTGACCGCCTAGCTGGGGAACATCCCGCCGTCGATCGAGATCACCTGGTTGGTGAGATAGCCGTTGCGCATCACCGACAGCGCGAGGTCGGCCACTTCGGCGGGCTCGCCGAGGCGTCCGACCGGAATCCGCGATCGCAGCTGACCGGGGTCGCCGGGCAGCATCGCGGTGTCGGCGATCAGCGCCGGTGCAAGCGCGTTGACGGTGACGCCCGAGCCGGCGAGCCGGCCGGCGAGCGAGTGGGTGAGCCCGTGCAGCCCCGACTTCGCCGCCGCGTAGTGCGGGCCGACGATCCCTCCGGTCAGCGCCGCGACCGAGGAGACGAACAGCACGCGTCCGAAGCCGGCGTCGACCATCGCCGGCAGCGCGCGGCGGGTCGACAGAAACGGTGCCCGCAGGTTGACCGCGTAGGACTCGTCGAAGTCCTCGCGCGTCGTCTGCTCCCAGCTGCGCCGCCGTCCGATGCCCGCGTTGTTGACGAGCACGGCGATCGGTCCGAGCTGGGCGGCGACGCGGTCGACGAGCGCCACCGGCGCGTCGGGCTCGCGCAGGTCGGCCCCGAACGGCGTCGCCCGGCCGCCCCGGGACGCGATCGTGTCGGCGAGCGCGTGCGCCGCGTCCGCGCCCGAGCCGTAGTGGACCGCGACGGTCGCGCCGGCATCGGCGAGTGCCAGCGCGATCGCACGTCCGATGCCGCCGCTGGCGCCGGTGACGAGCGCGATGCGCCCGCTGAACGGTTGCTGGTCGGTCATCTGCACGCTCCTCAAATTTCCGTTGGGGTTTGGTCTGGATCCGGATCTGTGGGAGATTGCCCTCGGCGCACACAAACGGCGAAGGGAGAGGCGATGGTCAAGCTCATGGTCCTGTACGGCAAGCCCGACGACGAGGCCGCGTTCGACACCCACTACACGAATACGCACGTCCCCCTCGTGGAGAAGGTCCCGAATCTGAAGCGCTTCGAACACGGCAAGGCGCTCGGCGCGGCCGACGGCGGTGAGGCGCCGTACTACTACGTCGCCGAGCTCTGCTTCGACGATGCGCAGACGCTGCAGGCGGCGCTCTCCAGCGACGAGGGCGCGGCCGCCGGCGGCGACGTCGCGAACTTCGCGTCGGGCGGCGTGACGATGTTCGTCGCACAGGCCTGAGGTCGCAGGTCGGAGGATGTTCGCGCGCGCTGCGTGTGCGGTACTGGCGCTGCTGGCGACCGCGGCGGTCGCCTCGGCGGCGCCGCTGCACTGGTCGTCGACCCCCGCTCTCGATTCGACGATCGGGCAGTCGCTCGTCCAGGTGCGGTGCCCGTCTGCGACCGAGTGCACGACGCTCGACGCCAACGGTCGCACGATCGCCCTGCAACCGAGCACCGGCAAGGCGGGCGCGCCGGTCCAGGTCGCGCAGGGGCAGCCGGCGACCGGCGTCTCGTGCCCGGCGGCGACGCAGTGCACCCTGGTCACGCCCGCTGGCCGCGCGTACACCTACGACCCGCAGCATCCGCGGCAGTCGGAGCCGCAGACGCTTGCGCCTCCGTCGGCGCCCAACGCCGACGAAGCGATGGTGCGGAGCGTCGCGTGCCCGTCGATGTCTGTGTGCGTCGCCGCCGACACCGACGGGAACGCGATCAGGTTCGCGCCGGGCTCGAGCGCGCCAGCGGTCGCGACCTCGCTCGGCAGCGGCCAGTGGAGTGCGATCGCGTGCCCGAGCACGACCCAGTGCACGACCGCCGGCCAGAACGAGGAAGCGACGTTCAACCCGGCTTCGCCGGCCGGCGCGACGCGCATCAAGCTCGAGCCGACCACCGAGCACATCATCGATCTCTCCTGTCCGACCGCGACGCAGTGCACGGCGCTCGACGCCGGCGGTGGCGAGGTGACGTTCAACCCGCAGACGCCGCCGATGAGCCAGCCCGACCGGCTCCTCGTCGCCAACAACACCGTGCGGGCGATCACGTGCGTCTCGGCGGCGCAGTGCACGACCGTGGCCCAGAACGGCCGCGAGGCGACGTTCGACCCCGCCGCGGCGACGCCGACGATCACCGGCGCGAGGATCGACAGGCCAGAGATCGGCGGCGGCCCCGGGCAGACCGAGGGGCTGCAGTCGGTCAGCTGCACATCGACGAGCTCGTGCGTGGCCGTCGACGCGGTCGGCCGCGCCATCCGATTCGCACCGAGCTCGCCCGGCTCGCCGAGGACGACACGGATCGACGGCGGCACGCCGCTGTACGGTGTCAGCTGCCCGAGCACGCGCCAGTGTTCGGCGATGGGACCGTACGCGGAGATCACGTTCGACCCGCGTGACAAGAAGCGGACCACGAAGCACGGCACGGTCGTGACCGACCGCTTCTTCCAGGCCAGCGGCATCGATTGCGCGTCCGCGACCCGGTGCCTGGCGATCGTCACCGGCCACCAGGCGACGTTTGCCCCGCGGCGTTTCAGGGGCCCGAAGCTGCGCCAGCTGGCGGCCTTCGGCGACGCCGCGATCGTCGGCCTGCAGTGCCCGTCCGCGAGCGAGTGCGTCGCGACCGACACCGACGGCTATGGCATCACCTACGACCCGCGGCGCCAGCGGTTCATCAGGCGCAGGATCGGCGTCGAGCGCGGCGAGGCGCTGACCGGGGCGGCGTGCTCGGCTCGCACGCAGTGCACCGCGATCGACAACGACGGCCAGGCGCTGACGTTCCAGCCGCTGACGGGCAAGCGGATCGCACACGCCAAGATCGATGCGTCGGTCGGGCTCGATGCGCCGTCGGGCGATTCCGACAACGAACTCGACGCCGTCTCGTGTCCCGGTAGGAAGCTGTGCGTCGCGGTCGACACGCGCGGAGCCGCGGTCGCGTTCGACCCGCGGTCCGGGCGTTCGGTGAAGCCGACGATGATCGATCCGAATCACGGCCTATCGAGCGTCTCATGCCCGACGGTGCATCGCTGCGTCGCCGTCGACGATGCCGGCCGCGTCCTCGCGGGCGGCGCCAGGCCCTCGGCGTGGAAGGCGACGCCGCTCAAGGGCGCGGCCGCGCTTAACGCGGTCGACTGCCCATCGTCGAAGGAGTGCGTCGCGGTCGACGCGACCGGCAACGCGTTCGTCGGGCGGGGCTGATTGCGGGGGTTGGTGCCGCGCCGCGTCGCGCTCGTGGCGCTGTCCGTGGCGGTCGCGATCGTGTCCTGCACCGTGATCGCGTCGGCGGCGGTGTACCGCGCGCCGCCTCGCGGTCACGACCAGTGGTACTGGGAGCTGTCGCCGCCGCGGGCCGGACTGGCGGGGCTGCCGCCGATGTCGGCTCCGTATCCGAAGCCCGGCTCGGCGAACATCTGGGACACCGACCTGTTCGAGGACTCAAACGTCGGCGGCGGTGAGATCCCGACCGGCCGCTCGCCCGTCGTCCGCGCGTTGCACGCGGCCGGCACCTACAGCATCTGCTACATCGACGCCGGCGCCTTCGAGGCCGGCCGGCCCGACCAGCGAGACTTCGCGCCCGCCGAATACGGCGGCGGTGCGCGCCGGTACGCGATGCGCGGCTGGCCGGGAGAGTGGTGGCTGGACATCGCGGGCTTCCGCCACTACGCGCCGGGCCGTCACTCCACCCTGCACGGCGCCGCGATCAACATCGCTTCCGCGCTCGCCAGGCGCATCCATTGGTGCGCGCTCGAGGGACAGGACGCGCTCGAGCCCGACGACACCGATGGCTACACGAACCGCGGCATGACCGGCGTGCGCGGCGGTGGCTGGCATCTGACGCGCGCCGACGCCACCGGCTTCGAGCGCTGGCTGGCATACCGCGCACACGCGGACGGCCTCGCGATCTTCCAAAAGAACGACGCCGCCAACGCCGCGCGCAACGCGCGGCGCCTCGACGGGATGATCGTCGAGGAGTGCAACCACTACCGCGACCCGTGCGCCGGACGCCACGGTGACGCAACCCCGTACCTGCGCGCCGGCAAGCCCGTGCTCGACGCCGAGTATGTCCAGGATGGGGAGTCCCGTTCGCGGTTCTGCGCAGCCGACGTCCGTTCCGGGATCACCGGCGCCCTGTTCGGGGTCGCGCTGCGCGCCGGCGTCTACGAGCCGTGTGCGCCGGCGCGACGCTAGTGTCTCGTTGGTTTAATTCGTTGGCGGTTAGGGTAGGTGGGGGTCATGCCTACTCCTTCTGCTGTTGCAATCGAGCTGACCGACGAAGAACGCGGACGTCTTGAGGCGTGGTCGCGGCGGCGTAAGACCGCGCA
>DASUHF010000058.1:0-15500 GCA_036273655.1 Solirubrobacteraceae bacterium
TCGCGGCCGAGCTCGAGCTCGAGCATGCCGTCGCCGCCGATGTCGGCGGCACGAGCTTCGACACGTGTCTGATCGATCATGGCCGCGCGCCGGTCCTGTACGAGGGCAGCGTCGTCGGGCTTCCGATCCAGACGCCGTGGATCGACGTCCGCTCGATCGGCGCCGGCGGCGGCTCGATCGCGTACGTTGACGCCGGCGGGCTGCTGCGGGTCGGCCCCCGCAGCGCCGGCGCCGATCCCGGGCCGGCCTGCTACGGCCGCGGCGGCACCGAACCAACCGTCACCGACGCCGCCATCGTGCTCGGGATGCTGCCGTCCGAGCGGATCTCCGGCGGCGTTCACCTCCACCGCGAGCTCGCCGAGCAGGCGCTCGAACGGCTCGCGGAGCAGCTCGAGTTCGAGTCCGCGACGGTCGCGGCCCGCGGCGTCATCCAGATCGTCGCCGCGCAGATGGGCGACGCGATCCGCGGCGTGACCGTCGAGCGCGGGCGCGATCCGCGCGAGGCCGCGCTGGTCGCGTTCGGCGGTGCCGGGCCGCTGTTCGGAACGCTGTTGGCCGGTGAGCTGGGATCGACGTGCGTGGTAGTGCCCGCATACGCGGGCAACTTCTCCGCGTGGGGGTTGCTGCGCGCGGAGCTGGCGCAGACCGCGTCGCGCACGTACCTGACGCGTCTAAACGAGCGCGGCATCGACGCGGCGCGCGAGCTCGCGCGGACGCTGTTTGCGCAGCTCGATCAGGAGGGTTACGGTCGCAACGGCGCCGGCGCGACGCGGCGCGTGCAGCTCGACATGCGCTTCGTTGGCCAGGAGCACACGCTCACGGTCGACGCCAGCGGCGATCCCCACGTGCTGCTGGCGGACGATGTCGTCGTCGCCGAGCGATTCCTGGACGAGTACGAGCGAACGTTCGGCTCGACGATCGACGAGGCGCTCGAGATCGTCTGCGTACGCGCGGTCCTCACGGTCGACGAGCACGCGCACGGGGTGGCCGCTCCGGTCTTCCCCTCGACGCCCGGCGCCGCCGACGACACCGTCATGGCGTGGTCGTTTGCCGCAGACCGGATGCTCGAGTTCGCGCGCACGGAGCGGTCCGCGCTCGCCGTCGGCCAGCGGCTGCACGGCCCGGCAATCATCACCGAGGCGACGACCACGACGTACCTCGACGCCGGCCACGCGCTCGAGGTACATCCGACGGGCTCGCTGATCGTGACCAGGACGGACCGCCCATGACGACGGTGGTCTCGCGGGGAGGCGCCGGTCTTGCTGCCGGCGGCGCCGACGTCGACCCGGTCACGACCGAGATCGTGCGCCACGGGCTCAACGCGGCCGCCGACCAGATGAAGCGGGCGCTTGTACGCACGTCGTTCTCACCCGTGATCTATGAGGTGCTCGACTTCGCCGCGGCGCTGTACGACCGTGACGTCTGCCTGCTCGCCCAGGCGCCCAGCCTTCCCGTGTTCATGGGCACGATGAGCTTCTGCGTGCGGGCCGCCGTCGAGGCCGTCGGCGGCGAGGCGGCGCTGGAGCCCGGCGACGTGATCCTGTTCAACGACCCGTACGGGACCGGCTCGCATCCACAGGACGCGGCGATGGTGATGCCGGTGTTTCTGCCCGAGGCAGAGCTCGTCGGCTACGCGGCGATCAAGGCGCACTGGCTCGACATCGGCGGCAAGGAGCCGTATTCGACGGACACCGTCGACGTATTCCAGGAAGGCACGATCTTCCCCGGCGTCAAGCTCGTCTCCCGCGGGCGCGTGGTGACAGACATCTTCCGCCTGGCAACGGCCAACTCACGGGTCCCGAAAATGGTCGCGGGCGACATCAACGCGACGCTGGTCGGCGTGCGGACCGGCGCTGCCGGGCTCGTGCGAGTCGTGCAGCGCTACGGGCTTGACCAGTTCCGCCGCTCGGTTGCGCACATGTACGACCACGGCGAGGCGGTCGTGCGCGAATGGTTCGCGCGGCTGCCACAGGGTCGCTACGTCGCCCACGGTGAGATGGACTCCGACGGGATCTCCGATCAGCCGGTTCCGTTCGACATCACCGTCGACATCGGCGCCGACGGGGTGCGGTTGGACTTCAGCGACGCGCCCCCGCAGCAGCACGGGCCGATCAACTGCCCGCTGCCGTCGACTGTGTCGGCGAGCCGGATCGCGATCTCGATGCTCGCAGGCGGCGCAATCGCCCCGTGCGAGGGTCATTTCCGGCCGATCGAGGTCGTCACACGACCGGGGACGCTGTTTCACCCGGTGCACCCTGCGCCGTGCTTTCTGTACGGGTGGGCGGGTGACCAGGCGATCGAGGTGATCTACCGGGCGATCGCCGCTGCCGCTTCCGACGCCGTGCCGGCCGCCAGCGGCGGCGACATCTGCGCGCTCGTGTGGTGGGGCGCGCGCCGGCGCGATGGCGAACCGTGGACCGACGGTGCCCCGCACCCTGTCGGGCAGGGGGCATCGGCCCGCGGCGATGGCGCCAACAGCCTGATGCACGTCTCCGAGGCCGCCACCCGGTTGACCTCCAGCGAGGTGTGGGAGGCGAAGAACCCGTGGTTGATCAGGCGCGCCGAGCTCGCCGCCGACTCGTGCGGGCCGGGACGCCACCGCGGCGGTCTTGGGCTCGACATGTCGTTCGAGATGCTCGAGGACTGCTGGCTGACCTCGACCCTGGAGCGCACCAGGAACCGGCCGTGGGGCCTTCAGGGCGGTGGCGAGGCTCGCTCGAACTCCCTGGTGGTGCAACTGCCGGACGGCAGCCGCCGCAGCTATTCGAAGAAGACGCGCTTGGCGCTGCCGGAGGGGGCCGTCGTGCACCTGCACACGGGCGGCGGTGGCGGCTTCGGCGACGCCGCCGAGCGCGATCCCGACGCCGTCGCCCGAGACCTCCGCGCCGGGTACATCACCGACGCGCACGCTCGCGACCACTACCCCCATGCAATCGACGATGCAAATCGACGCTGACGTGCTTCCCGCGCTCGCGCGCGGCTGCTCGGTGCTCGGCGCCGGCGGCGGCGGCGATGTGTACACCGGGCTGCTTGCGGCCACACAGGCGATACAGACGCACGGACCGGTGGCGGCCGTCGACCTCGACGAACTGCCCGACGACGGCCTGGTGATGCCCTGCGGGTACATCGGCGCGCCCACCGTCTCGATCGAGAAGCTCGGTTCGGCGATGGAGGGAAAGTGGCTCAAGGCGGGACTCGAACGGCGTCTCGATGGCCAGGTGGTCGCGTTGATGCCCGCGGAGATCGGCGGCTCCAACGGACTGCAACCGATCGGCTGGGCCGCCTCGCTGCGGCTGCCGGTCACCGACGCCGACGGGATGGGCCGCGCGTTTCCCGAGGTGCCCCAGGTGACGATGGAGATCGCCGGCGTCGATCCGGCGCCGAGCGTGCTGACCGACGAACGCGGCAACCATCTGACGATCGAGGCCCGCGACGGCCGCTGGATGGAGCGGATCGCGCGCACGCTGTCGGTCGAGTTCGGCGGCCGCGCCGCCTCGACCGAGTACGTGATGACGGTCGCCCAGGCGCGCGAGGCGACCGCTCGCGGGACCGTCACGCTGGCGACCCGGATCGGGAAGGCGATGCTCGAGGCCGACGAGCCGATCGAGGCGCTCGCGGCTGAGCTGGCGCTGCGGCGGCTGATCGAGGGCAAGGTCGTCGACGTCGAGCGGCGCGTGACCGGCGGCTTCGTGCGCGGCGCCGCCGTCGTCGAAGGACTGCGCCACGACGCCGGCCGGCTGATGCGGCTAGAGATCCAGAACGAGAATCTGGTCGCGCTCGAAGACGGCGTCGTGCGCGCGATGGTCCCCGACATCATTGCGGTGCTCGACACGCACACGGGTGCCCCGGTGCACACCGAGCGTCTGCGCTATGGCCAGCGGGTGACGTGCGTCGCATTTCCGTGCGATCCGATCTGGCGCACCCCGCGCGGGATCGAGCTCGCCGGCCCGCGCGCGTTCGGCTACGAGTTCGACTACATCCCGATCGAGGAGCTTCAGTGAGCGACCTGCGGCTCGGCATCGACGTCGGCGGCACCAATGTGGACGCGGTGATCATGGACGCCGACGACCGGCTGCTGGCCAAGACCAAGCAGTTGACGACCGCCGACGTGACGGGCGGCATCGACGCTGCGCTGCAGGCGGTACTGCAGGCGCCCGGGATCGATCGGGCGCGGATCACGCACGTGATGCTCGGCACCACGCACGCGACAAACGCGGTGATCGAGCGGCGCAACCTCAACCGCGTCGCGGTCGTGCGCATCGGCGCGCCGTCGACGACCGCGATCCGGCCGCTGTTCACGTGGCCCGACGATCTCCGTCGCGCGGTGTCGGCGGGGGAGACGATCATCGGCGGCGGCATCGAGTTCGACGGTCGCGAGATCGTCCCGCTGGACGTCGATGGGCTGCGGCGCTTCTTGGCGCCGTTGGCGGGCACGATCGACGGCGTCGCGCTGACGAGCGTGTTCGCGTCGGTGTCCGAGCGCCACGAGCTCGAGGCCGAGCAGATCGTCCACGAAGAGCTCGGCGAGGACGTGCACGTGTCGCTCAGCCACGAGATCGGCAGCCTTGGGATCCTCGAGCGCGAGAACGCCACCGTGCTCAACTCGGCGCTCGTCGCCGTCGCCGCGGAGGTGTCGAGCGCGCTCGATTCCGCGCTGCGGTCGCAGGGGCTCGACGCCGCCACGTTCTTCGCGCAGAACGACGGCACGCTGATGGCGATCGACTACGCGTTGCGCTACCCGGTGCTGACGATCGGCTCCGGGCCGGCGAACTCGATTCGCGGCGCCGCATTCCTGAGCGGCGCCCAGGAGGCGCTGGTTGCGGACGTCGGCGGCACCTCGACCGACGTCGGCGTGCTCGTCAACGGCTTCCCGCGGGAGTCCAGCGCCGCGGTCGAGATCGGCGGTATCCGCACCAACTTCCGGATGCCCGACCTGGTCGCGATCGCCGTCGGAGGCGGCAGCGTGCTGACCGGCTCCGACGGCGCTGTGACGGTCGGCCCGCGCAGCGTCGCGCACGGGCTGACCGAGCGCGCGCTCGTATTCGGCGGCGACGTGCCGACCCTCACCGACGCGGCCGTCGCCGACGGACGCGCCGCGATCGGCACACGGGCACCGCCGGACGGGCTGCGGTCGCTGCTCGCGGCCGGCCTGCGCCGAGCCGAGCAGAGCTTCGCCGAGGCGGTTGACATGATCAAGACCGCGCGCGGCGATCGGCCGCTGATCGTGGTCGGCGGTGGCGGGGTGCTCGTGCCCGAGCGCGTGCCTGGGGTCTCGGAGCTGATCCGCCCCGAGCACCACGACGTCGCCAACGCGGTCGGCGCCGCGATCGCGTCGGTGTCGGCGCAGGTCGATCGCGTGTTCCAGTTCGGCGCGGGGGGCCGCGCGGCGGCGGTCGACGAGGCGACCAGGCTGGCGCGCGAGCAGGCCGTCAGGGCGGGGGCGCGCGCCGACGAGGTCGAGATCGTGGAGGTCGAGGAGCTGCCTCTGGCCTACCTCAACGTGCCGGCGGTGCGGATGCGGGTCAAAGCCGCCGGTCCGCTCAGCTCCGTGTAGCCATGTCTGTCTTCTAGGAAGGAACGACGATGTTCACCAAATCCCGTTTGTTGGCGTTCGCCGCCCTGCTGGCGGCGGTCGCCGTGCTCGCCGGCTGCGGCTCCAAGCAGAAACCACCGGGAGCGACCGCGCCGGCGGGAGGTGGTGGTGCCACGGGCGCCAACAGCACGTTCACGTACGACACCTACACGCAGGTGATGGTCGGTTGGGATCCGTCGACCTCGTACTCCAACGAGATCATCGCGATGCACAACATGTACCAGACCCTGACGTACTACAACTCGCAGACCAAACGGCTGGAGCCGGTGCTCGCGACCAAGTGGTCACATAGCGCCGACGGCAAGACGTGGACGTTCCAGCTGCGCAAGGGCGTGAAGTTTCACACCGGGCGAACGATGACCTCGGCCGACGTCAAGGCATCGATCATGCGCACGATCAAGCTGAACCAGGGCGCGGCCTACATCTGGGGCGCGGTCAAGTCGATCGACACGCCGAGCTCCTATACGGTCGTGTTTCACCTCAAGTATCCGGCACCGCTGGGGTTGATCAGCTCCGCCGGATACGCTGCTTACGTCTTCGACACCAAGGCGGCCGGACCGGAGTCGAAGCTCACGGCGTGGTTCAACGCCGGACACGACGCCGGCACCGGGCCCTACACCGTGCAGCAGTGGTCCAAAGGGGCCGAGACCGAGCTGCGGCTCAAGCAGTTCACGGGCTACTGGGGCGGCTGGAACGGCACGCATTACACGCGCGTCGTCTACCAGGTGGTGCCGACCGCGTCGACCGCCGCGCAGCTGTTGACCTCCGGCCAGGTCAGCTGGGTCGAGCAGCTGACGCCGCAGCTGTACAAGTCGATGCAGGGCAAGCCAGGCATCACGACCACGAGCGCGCCGTCGTATCAGAACCTGTTCGCGATGCTCAACACGCAGTCGGGCCCGCTCGCCAACGTCAAGGTCCGTCAGGCGCTCTCCTACGCGACCGACTATCACGGCATGATGGCGGCGCTGCAGGGCTCATTCGTGGCCTCGCATGGGATCATCCCGTCCGGCCTGTGGGGCTACGACGCAAGCCTTGACAGCTCGCGGACGAACGCCGCCAAGGCCAAGCAGCTGCTTGCGTCGGCTGGTTACGGCCCCGGCAAGAAGGCGATCAACCTGACGCTCACCTACACCGAGGGAGACTCGGCCGAGCAGACGGTTGCGGCGCTGATGAAGTCCGAGTACGCGCCGCTGAACATCAATCTCACCGTGCAGGCGCTGCAGTGGCCGACGCAGTGGGCGAAGGCCAAGTCGACGAACGCCGCGAGCCGCCAGGACATCCTGCTGTTCTATTGGTGGCCCGACTACGCCGACCCGTACTCGTGGTTCACGAACCTGTTCGAGGCGCAAAACCCGCCGGTCTACAACCTCGCGTACTACGACAACTCGACGGTGAACAGCGAGATCGGCAAGGTAGAGGAGGTGTCGGCGACGAGCCAGACACAGGCCGCCGCGATGTATCAGCAGATCGAGCGGCAGCTGATCGCCGACGTGCCGGCCCTGTTCCTCGGCACGCAGGTGTACCAGCGGGCCTACCGGTCGTCGGTCGGTGGCTACGTCGACAACCCGGCGTACCCCAACGTGGTGTTCGTCTACAACCTGACGCCGCGGTAGCGGAGGTCTGTGAGCTGAGACCGGCATGACGCGGTTCGTGCTCAAGCGGCTGGGGCTCGGCGTGCTCGTCGTGCTCGGCGTGGTCGTGCTGACGTTCCTGATCGCCCGGGTGATCCCGGGCGATCCGGCCGTCACCTACGCCGGGCCGCACGCCACGCCCGCGGCGATCGCGCACGCGCGACAGGTGCTGCACCTCGACAAGCCGGTGATCGTGCAGCTGCTGGACTACATCAAGGGCGTGGTCGAGGGCAACTGGGGGACCTCGTATCGCACCAAACAGCCGGTGCTGTCAAACATCGGCACGGCGCTGCCGGCGTCGATCGAGCTGGTCGTCGCCGGGATGCTGATCGCGGTGCTGATCGGGCTGCCGCTGGGGGTTCTGTCAGCGCGGTTCGCGAGCCGGGCGCCGGACCTCGGCGTGCGCGTGGTCGCGGTCGTCGGCGTGTCGATGCCGGTGTTCTGGTTGGCGCTGATCATGCAGCGCGTGTTCTCCGGGTCGCTGCACTGGCTGCCGGCGGCAGGCCAGTACAACGCGAACCTGTACTACACGCACCCGCTGACGAGCTACACGAACATCCCGGTGCTCGACGCGCTGCTCACCGGCAACTGGGCGGTGCTCGGCAGCGCGCTGTCGCACCTGGTGCTGCCGGCACTGGTGGTCGCCGCGTATCCCGCCGGGCTGATCGCGCGGATGGTCCGCGCCTCGCTGCTCGACACGCTCGCGGAAAGCCACGTGCGCATGGTGCGGTCGCTCGGGTTCGGCGAGCGCGCGCTGTTCACGCGGTTTGCGTTGCGACCCGCACTCAACCCGGTCGTGCAGGTCGTCGCGCTCGTGTTCGCATACTCGCTGGCGAACACGTTCCTGGTGGAGGCGGTGTTCGACTGGGCCGGCCTGGGTAGCTATGCCGCCAACTCGCTGCAGGCGCTCGACACGCCGGCGGTGATGGGCGTGACGCTTGTGGTCGCGGTCACGTACGTGGTCCTGAATCTGATCGTCGACATCGTCCAGGCCCTGATCGATCCGAGGATCCGCATCCAATGACTGCCGTCGGCATCGGTGCCGGCCGCGCGCGCGGCGTGCTGCGACGACTCGGGCACGAGCTTGCCCGCAACCCGACGCTGACCGTCGGCGCTGTCGTCCTCGCGATCGTCGTCGTGGTCGCGATCTTCGCGCCGCTGCTGGCACCCGACCCGACCGATGCCGGCAACGCGACGCATCCGCTGTCGGTGCTGCAGGCACCGTCGAGCGCGCACCCGTTCGGGACCGACGAGCTCGGCCGAGACCTGCTGACGCGCGTCATGTACGGCGGCCGCACGTCGCTGCAGATCGTCGTCGAGGTGCTCGCGATCGCGGCCGCCATCGGAATCCCGCTGGGCCTGATCGCCGGCTACTTCGGCGGTGCCGTCGACCAGGTGATCATGCGCGTCACCGACATCTTCTTGGCGTTTCCGGCGCTGCTCTTGTCGCTGGCGATCGCGTCGGTGTTCACACCGAGCGTCGGTCACATGATCCTCGCGATCGCGGTCACGTGGTGGCCGTGGTACACCCGTCTGGTCCGCGGCGAGGCCGCCTCGGTGGTGCGACGCCCGTACGTCGAGAGCAGCCGCACGTTGGGTGTCTCGCATGCGCGGATCGTCGCGCGTCACGTGCTGCCGAACGCTGCGACGCCGGTCCTCGTGCAAATTTCGATGGACGCCGGCGGCGTGCTGCTGGTGTCGGCCGCGATCTCGTTCCTCGGCCTCGGCGCTCAGGATCCGACGCCGGAGTGGGGACTGATGGTGAGCCAGGGCGCAAGCTACTTCTCGACCCAGTGGTGGTACGCGACGTTCCCCGGCATCGCGATCCTGATCACCGCGATGGCGTTCAACCTGATCGGCGACGGCTTGCGCGAACGGCTGGACCCGAAGCGGGTGTTGAGCCGATGACGCTCGAGGTGCGGAACCTGCGGGTCAGCTTCGGGCAGCGGACCGTGGTGGCGATCGACGCGCTCGACCTCGGCGACGGCGAGATCCTCGGGCTCGTCGGCGAGTCGGGCTCGGGCAAGTCGATCACGTCGTTGTCGATCATCGGCCTGGCGCGCTCGCTCGGCGCGACTGTCAGCGGCTCGATCAAGCTGGACGGCCGTGAACTGACGACGCTCGGCGAACGCGAGTGGCGCGAGCTGCGCGGCGACCGGATCGCGATGATCTTCCAGGCGCCGATCTCGTCGCTGAATCCGGTGATGCGAGTCGGCGACGTGTTCGTCCGCGCGCTGCGGCTGCACGGCGCCAGCCGGGCGCAGGCCCGCGACCGCGCGCGGCGGGCGATGGAGGAGGTCGTGCTGTCGCCGCAGCTGCTGGCGCGCTACCCGCACCAACTGTCGGGCGGTCAGGCCCAGCGGGTCGCGATCGCGATGGCGGTGGCGCTCCGCGCGCGGGTACTGCTTGCCGACGAGCCGACGAGTGCGCTGGACGTGACCGTGCAGGCCGAGATCCTGTCGCTGATCGGCCGGATGCGCCTCGAGGAGGGGATCTCGGTGCTGTTCGTCAGCCACGACCTCGCCGTCGTCGCGGGCCTGTGCGACCGGGTCGCGATCATGCGCGCCGGTCAGATCGTGGAGAGCGGCGCGACCGCCGCGACGCTGCGGGCGCCGGCCACCGAGTACGGTCGCGAGCTGATCGCTGCGGTCCCACGGCTGGGGGATGCGCATGCTTGAGGTTGCCGACCTGATCGTCCGCTACGGGCCTGTGACCGCCGTCGACGGCGTCTCGCTGACGGTCCCCGACGGGCCCTTCGGGTTCGGTCTCGTGGGCGAGTCGGGTTCCGGCAAGACGACGCTCGGGCGGGCGCTGGTGCGACTTGTTCCGGCCGCGGCCGGGACCGTTGCCTACGACGGGCAGGACGTGCTCCGCGCTCGCGGCGAGGCGCTGCGGCGCTACCGTCGCGCGGTCCAGATCGTGTTCCAGGACCCGGACTCGACGCTCGACCCGCGTATGCGGGTCGGCGCAGCGGTCGCCGAGGGCCTGAACGCCCACCGGATCGTTGCCCGCGACCAGGTGCGCGCGCGCGTCGCGTCGCTGTTGCAGGAGGTCGGGCTCGAGCCGGAGTTCGCGCAGCGGCTGCCGCACCAGCTCTCGGGCGGGCAGCGCCAGCGGGTCGCGATCGCCCGTGCGCTGGCGGTGCAACCGGCGCTGATCGTGCTCGACGAGCCGACCAGCGCGCTCGACGTCACGGTGCAGGCGCGGGTGCTGGCATTGATCGGGGAGCTCCGGGAACAGCGGTCGCTGTCATATCTGCTGATCAGCCACAACTTGGCGGTCGTCGAGCAGCTGTGCGAGCGGACCGCGGTGCTGTACCTCGGGCAGGTGGTCGAGGAGGGGGAGACGGCGCTGCTACTGGGCACCCCGGCGCATCCGTACACGCAGGCGCTGCGGGCCGCCGTCCCCGACCTGGAGACGGGACTGCCGACGCCGGCCCCGCGACCACAACCGGTCGATGCCGGTGGTGATCACGCGCCGGACGACGACGGGGCCGCCAGGCTGCACCGGGACCACCCCGGTGGTTGCCCGTTTCATCCTCGCTGTCCGCTGGCGGTCGATCGCTGCCGTTCCGAGCGGCCGCCGTTGCGGGAGGTGGCCGGGCGACGGGTCGCCTGCCATCGGGCCGAGGAAGCGCTCGCGAGCCCGACCGTCGCGGTCGGCTCCGACACCGCCGACTGATCGCACATCACCCCGCGCGCCGGGACGCCGATCAGAGCACCACGCAGGCCGAGGTGCCAGCGACCGCCGAGCCCGACGCTAGGTGCTGCGTTCGAGCCGTCGCAGGATCGCCTGGTCGACGGGGTCGCGGTGATCGGGTGGATCTACCGCGGCGGGGAGTTCGACGTGCAGTTCGGTGGCTTCGTCGATTCGCAGCGTGCCCTGCCGAAGCGCGAAGTCCAGCACGTGACCCCCATACGCGCGCGAGTCGGTGACGAAGTGCAGATGAAAGCCGACCAGCTCGATCCCATCGAGGTCGTCCGGGAAGCAGAATCCAACCATCGTTCCGTATGTGTCGTGCAGATCGAGCCTGTGCTCATGGGCAATCGCGTCAGCAAGCGATGAGTAGGGCGGTGCCTGTTTTTGGACCGACCGGACGCGGACCGTGTCAAAGTGGCCGTCGATCCGGACGGCGGTGGGAGCGGATGGCCGGCCGCCCTGGTGCCACAGCCGGCGCTCCAGGGAGGTCGTGTCGACGGGACCGCGAAGGCGCTGCTCAGGTCCCGGGGTGAAGGGCACCACGACCGCGTACGGAGTCCGGGACTGAAGGCCCGGACGGCTGAGTGTGCAGTCCAGTTCGGCCTTGAACGCCTGTCCGTCGATCACGATCAGTTCTCCGTCGAGACCATTGAGCGTCCCGAGGCCAAGGTTGCCGTGCTCAAGAAGCTCACTCAAGGTGACGTCACCGTCAAACGCCCCACCGAGCAGCGCCTGGATCGTGGAGGTCTGAAACAGCTCGTGCGGCGACCTCGCGCCGTCGATTCCGTCGTGACGCAGCAGCTCGACGTGCAGGGCGTTGAGGAACTCGAGCTCGCTCACTCTCGAGGACAATACGGCGACGGGCGACGGCGTGCTCATGATCGAAGCGACGGCCGGGATCACCGTCGAGATCCCGCCAGTCACTCTTGCTGCGATGCGCCGGGGGCGCTGCCACCGGCGGCCCTTTCGTCCATCAAACTCGCAGCGGCTCAACCGGTGCGAACCGCGGCCGATAAGAGCGCGGGATCGACGTCAACGAGCGATCGACCGCTAGCACGGTCGAGGTTGTGAGGTGGAATCGTGAGAGTGAGGGATGGGTTGCTCGGGGTGCTCGTCGGCGCCGCGCTGGCGCTGGCGGTCGTACTCGGGCCGAGCGTGGCCGGCGCCTCTTCGTCGCGGCCGTCACCGTCGTCGGTTGGCTCGCCGAAAGAGGACTTCATGTTCCAGGTCACGCATGTCCACACCGCCGACCAGGGCGGCGACACGTTCAACTTCTACCTGCGCTATCGCTACCGGGCCGGGCTGCCGAGCGCTCGGTATCCGAACTTTCTGAACATCCGGCGGATGCTGCTCCGATACATGGCGCCCAAGCGCACGCAGTACGTCGAGGTCCTCAACACCCACATCTGCACGCGGATCAAGAACCACTTCCCGCTGCAGGCGATCTCGTGCCAGTTCCAGGTTTACAACGGCGTGGACCCCGGCTACCGCTCAAGCATCGTCACGATCGGGAACATCCAGCCGCTCGCGATTCCAGCGCCATGACGCGTCGCTCGCTGCACTGACGCCCCGCCCAGTGGTGGCCGGGCCGGGCGGCGCGGCGCTTCTCGCCGCAGCCGCTCAGCGCTGCCCGACCGTTGCGCGCTCGCGTGGCGGCGCCGCACGCGGATCGCGGCCGGGCGGACCGGCGCCGACGCGCCGCGGCGTCAGCAGCCGCTCGGCGTGGCGCTCCTCGACCAGCAGCTTCTGTCGGGCGAGGAGCAGGTCGAACTGCGTGATCAGGCCGTCGAGCCGGGTTGGGTCGGCGCGATCGACGACCGGCAGCACGCTCATCTGCTCACCCGCCATGCGGTCGGCGACGCGGCGCAGGATCTCGTCCGGATAGGCGACGCGCGGCGCCGTGATCATCTCGTCGCGGGCGATGCGGACCTGATCCTTGGCGGCGAGCACCGAGGACCACGGCAGCACTCCGACCAGGCGGCCGTCCGCGTCGAGCACGGGGTACAGGCGCTGACGGCGCTCGGGCGAGCCCTCGGGCAGCGCCTGGTAGAGCTCGTCGAGGTCGCGGTCGGGCTCGATCGTGTAGACGTCGGTGTCCATCACCTCGCGGACGAACGTCGCCTCGAGCGGGTCGACGGCGTACTCGCGCATCACGTGGAAGCCGCGGCGGGCGACCTTCTCGGTGAGGATCGACCGCTTCAGCACGAGCACGCTGACCAGGTGCGCGACGGTCGCCGCGACGAGCAGCGCCAGCAGGCTGTTCTGGTCGTGGGTGAGCTCGAACGCGAACACGATCGCCGTGAACGGCGAGCGGGTCACGCCGCCGAGTGCCGCCGCCAGGCCGATCAGCGCCCACACGCCCGGGGACGCCTCCGGCACGAGATGGCCGAGCATTCCGCCGAGGGCGGCGCCCATCATCAGGATCGGGGCGAGGATGCCGCCGCTGGTGCCGCCGCCCAGCCCGCACGACCAGATCACGAGCTTGACGCACAGCAGCGCCGCCAGCGCGCCGACCCCGATCTGCCCGAGCAGCTCGGCGTGGATCGTGTCGTAGCCGACCCCGAGCGCACGCGCGTCGACGAGGCCGCCGAGGCCGATGATGAGGCCGCCGATCATCGGCCACCACATCCAGTGCAGATGACCGTCGAGCCGCTTGAACAGGTCCTCGGCGCCGTACACCGCCTGCGTCATCACCCACGCCGCGAGGCCGACGACGAGGCCGATCCCGGCCGCGATCAGCAACGAGATCCCGACCAGCGGGACATGCGCGGGGACCGGGAACAACGGCTGCGGGTGCACCAGCCCGGCGTTCGCCATCACGAAGCGCAGCCCGTCGGCGGTCGCCGCCGCGATCCCGATCAACGTCATCGAGCGCGGCCTGAACTCGAACGCCAGCAGCTCGACGCCGAACAGAGTCGCGGCGATCGGCGTCCCGAACACGGCGCTCATCCCCGCGGCCGCGCCGGCGACGAGCAGGCTGCGGCGCTGTGCGGCGGTCAGCCGGAACAGCTGGCCGACGATCGAGCCGACCGCGCCACCGGTGAGGATGATCGGTCCCTCGGCGCCGAACGGGCCGCCGGTGCCGATGCTGATCGCGCTCGAGATCGGCTTGAGTACCGCCAGCCGCGGCTGCACGTGGCTGCCGTTGATCAGGATCCGCTCCATCGCCTCGGGGATTCCGTGCCCGCGGATCTGCTCGGAGCCGAAACGCGCCATCAAGCCGACGATCAGCCCGCCGCCGACCGGAATCGCGATGGCGATCGGTCCCAGCGTGTTGCCGTAGGGCGACACCAGGTGGAGGCTGAGCCGCTGGAAGTACAAGAGGTTGGTGATCAAGCCGATCATGTCCAGCAGCGCCAGCGAGATTCCGGCCGCGAACGCGCCCACCGCCACCGCGACCGGCACCAGCGCCAGCAGGTCGGGCGTTGCCGTGAAGTCACCAAGGCTGCGCTCGCCGCGAGCGCGGCCAAGCCGTTTCACCCCCGGGAACGTCGCCTCGTCTTCGGCGAGCTGCTCCCGATCCTCCTCCGACGGCACCCGTTCGGCGGCGAGGCGCTCGCGTGAAGCGCCCCCGTCTGGGGAGGAGGAATGCATCGTGGTACGATCATATCGTGTCGGGACCGAATCTGCCCGATGACGCCTACACCAGGCTGCTTGCGCTCCGCACCGGTTTGCGCCGGTTCATGCACTGGTCAGAGCACCAGGCGGCCAACCAGGGTCTGACCCCGGCGCAGCACCAGCTGCTGCTCGCGATCCGCGGCCATCCCGACCCGCGCGGTCCGACGATCGGCGAGGTCGCCGACTACCTGTTGCTGCGCCATCACTCAGCCGTCGGGCTCGTCGATCGCGCCGACTGCGCCGGCCTCGTCGCACGCGAGCGCGACCACGATGACCACCGCGTCGTTCGCCTGCATCTGACCGAGGACGGCAACCGGCGGCTCGAGGCGCTGTCGGCGCTGCACCTGCAGGAGCTCGAACGGCTGTCGCTGGAGCTGCCCGCGTGGGCGGGCCTCGAGGTCGAGCTCTAGGCAGCTGACTGGTAACCCGGTTTCCGGTGTTCGTCGTTTACCCCGGAAAACGCATTAATCGACGGGCGCAACCGCAACCGACATCGGTAGTCGCTTGATACCATCCGCACCAGTGGTTAGGGTGCCGCGGATTGGTGACCCGACGCCGGAGGGAGGAGTCCTATGAAGTTCGGGAAGACGGCCAGCATCTGTCTGGTCGTATGTGTGATGCTGGCCGTAGCCGCCTGCGGCGGGAGTAGTGGCAGCTCGAAGACGAGCGGCGGTAGCTCGGGCGGTGGCACGGGCACCGGCGCCACTAGTGGCGGTGGTGGCGGCACCGTCGACTTCTATTCGAGCTTGCCGCTGCAGGGCGCCTCGACGGCGCAGACGGACCCGATGGTCAACGGCATGAAGCTGGCGCTCTCGCAAGCGCACGGCAAGGCGGGCAAGTTCACCGTCAAGTACCAGTCGCTTGACGACTCGACCGCGGCCGCGGGCGAGTGGGATCCGGGCCAGACCGCCGCGAACGCGCGCAAGGTCGCGGCCGACCCGAAGGCCGTGTACTACATG